>JAHHHP010000134.1 GCA_019359275.1 Myxacorys chilensis ATA2-1-KO14
AGAGATAGCTTTGTTTGCCATTGCGATGTCCATTCTTAACCACTTTATCGCTGGCACAGTGAGGGCAGGTCATCAGGAATCCTCCTTGATGCATCATCCTCTATTATGCAACACCGCCATCTTTTGAGATGCGATCGGAGGGGCAACCAGGTGTTCTTCTTGCCTCTAAATACTCCACAAGAATTTGCTGATAGCGCTCTTTACCAAAGATTTGGTAATGCCCTGGATACACCGTTTCAATGGAAAGATTTTGCAAACGTTCATAACTTGAAATGTAAGTGGGAATGTGACTGCAATGAAGTTCGTCTAATAAATCGCCATCGTAAATCACATCGCCAGAAAACAGATCTTGAGCCTGCGAGTCATATAATCCGATGCATCCAGGAGAGTGCCCTGGCAGATGCAACACCTCAAACGCGCGATCGCCTAAATCCAACACATCGCCTTCTTGTAAAATTTGGGTGGGTTCTGCTCCTCGAAGCGTGTATTGCTCAACGGTAAACTCAGGAGTCGGTAACTGATCAAAATGCTCCTCTAAAACAAAGCCTTGTGCAGAGGAACATAGCGCTTCGTAGTCGTCTCCGGTTCGCAAAGCATCGGCTTCTGCAGCGTGAATGGCGCGATGCTCAAACTCGTGCATTCCACCAGCATGATCAAAATGAATGTGAGATGCGATCGCTAACAACGGTTTATCAATCAGAGATGCAATATGCTGACGTAAGCTGGATACCCCTAACCCCGTGTCGATTAGCAGATCGCGATCGCGTCCTTTGATCAACCAAAGGTTAGCTCGATTCCACCAGTAGTAATGGGGTTCGGTGATCAAGTAGAGTAAGTCATTGATTTTTTGGGTAGAAAACCAGCATTGACTGACACGCTTTTCCTTCATTCTCGCAACCCCTCATGATCGATCGATAAAAGCAGTCTTTACGGCTGACCAAAAGATCCTAACGTAATCCTTATAGCGCTGATGCCAGTATTGCATGACACGTTGAACTACGATTAATCCCATCGAATTCAAACGAATGTCAGTTCCTTAACAGTCGCAATTCTAAAATTAATCAGAAAGTATCAGAAAGCAATTGTTTACTACAGTCTACTGCAATGCCAACACGCGATCGGAGGACGTGACCCAACCGATCGCTCCATTTTCGCCGAGCAATACGTCGATCGCCGCTTGATGCTCCTGGGGACTCAAAGCCGCGCAACAATCTTCCAATAATAAGCCATAAAATCCTAAATCACTGGCGTGTCGATAGCTTCCCAAAACACAGCATTCTGTGGTGATTCCTGTAAACAGCAAATGAGTGATGTCATGCTGACGAAGAACCGCTTCAAGAGCTGTTGAAACAAACGCCGAGTGAGCAGGTTTATCGAGTTGCAGTTCTGTCTCTAGGGGCTGCAACTCGTCAATTAAAGCGCATCCTCGCTCTCCTTGAATCAAAAATCGTCCTAATTTTCCAGGAGCACCGAGCGGATAGCCTGCATTCTCGTAGCGCAGTTTTTTGGATGGCGCGGCATCTGAAAGATCAGGTTTATGACTCTCTCTTGTGTAGATCACTAACACTCCATGCTGTCTTGCCCAATCGATCACGGTCTGAATTCGGGGAATGACGTTGCGAACGGCTGCAATATCAGCACCCATGACACTGCTGCAAAATCCGTCGGGATGACAAAAATCATTTTGCAGATCGATCACCAGTAGAGCCGTGCGATCAAGCGCGATCGCAAACGGATGTTGACGAGTTTGAATTAGCACACTAGAACTCATTTCGCTTTTGCACTCAACGCTGTAACAAATTGCGGATCGATAAACTTAGACATATCAGGAACGGCTGGAACCTTGTTTTGATTCTTCAGAAATGTCGCTAAATTGGTCAGTGGTTTCAATAATGACGCATCACTACTGGAATTTTCTAGCAGGGTTAGATTCGTTGCCAGATTAGGAATTTGAATGCCTTGAAGTTGCTGTGCTAGCTCATCTGGCGTCACGTTGAGTTGCTTTGCCATAATCGCCAGCCCTTCTTGAGGATTGGCTTTAAGAAATTCCACGCCTTTGAAATGACCTTCATTAAACGCCGCCACTGCGTTTGGGTTGGACTGGATCACCTGATTGCTGAAAACATACAAATCTGCGATCGCGGTCGGCTTCTGCTTAGAACTGTAGATTACTCGCCCATCTTTCTGTGCTTTCAGTGCCTGATCGCTAAATGGAGAAAACGAGTAGGCAATGTCGAGATCGCCCTTCTGGAACGCTGCCGCCGCTGCATCGGGAAGAACATTGACGATCGTCACGTCGTTCTCACTCAAGCCCGCTTCTGCTAAAACTTGCAGCACGAAGAAATGTCCAATTCCGCCGAGTTCTGCACCAATTTTTTTGCCCTTAAAGTCTTGAATGCTGGCAATACTGTTGCGTGCTAAAACAACATCTGCACCGACAGAGGTATCTCCAACCGTCACAATTTTGAACTCTCCTCCTTTAGCAGCCAAGGTGATGGCCTCTGAGGACACGAGAGCAAGTCCGTCTAGCTTTCCTGACAAAAACGCTGGAAATCCGGCGAAGGTAGATTCAAGGACTTGCAGTTTCAAATCTAGCCCTGAGTCTTTGAAGAATCCCTTCGCTAGAGCAATGTATAGAGGAGTGAAACCAATCCAAGTATTAAGGCCCAAGGTGAGCGCAGTCGTAGAAGAATTAGGAGACGAGGCCGTGCTTGAAGAGGTAGAAGAACGACAGGCGTGCAAACCAACGCTCGCGATCGCGCTGGTGGCAAACCAAAGCGCTTGTCTTCGGGTGAACTGTCGAGTGAACTGACTGTGTTTGAATGACTTGTTCATAGGTGCCGCGTTCAGAGATGAATTGATAGAGATGAATGAGTAGAGACAAATTGAATCACTGAATTTGGATGCATCGACTGTTGCTCAAATCTGTTACTTCAATCTGTTGCTCCAATCTGTTAATCCAATCTGTTAATCCAAAGAGTTAGCAATCCTCCAAAGCAGCTAATCGAGTAAACTCAGGATGGCAACACTAAAAAAGAAACTTCAATTCCACCGTAGAATGTTTCTAAATTAGGATGTCCTTGATCGTCAATGACTGTTCCTTGTCCTGAAAAAATGCGCTGTAGCCGGAAGCGATGGTAGTTCCTCAACAGTTGAGGCAAGGTGATGTAATGCACCTCGTTGCCAAAATAGAGGTCGCGATCGAGTTCGTGTAAACGATGCCAGGGACACTTCATTAATGCATGATGAGCATTGTGATAGCCAAAATTGAGCAACAACAAATTTAACCACCAATAGCGCTGAGAAACCAGATTCGAGAATGTATTTGTTTGTTCATGAGCGCGATCGCGCTTTGGTAACGAAGTTCCAATCGGAAAAACCTCATAAGTATGCTGAAAAGCATCTACAAATCGCAGTACCGTAATCATACCAATGTAGGCTAGAAAATAGAACAGCAATGCTTTTAGAGATATTAATCCTAACGTTATGAATAACGCAACTCGCGTTATCAACGTTAATAAAACTCGCGTTCGTTCAGGCTTGCGTTCATAAATCCGGAAAGGGGCAGAAATCGCTTGGAATCGTGGCAAAAATGCTAATACAGGAATATACATCCATTCCAATACTAACAATAGCATTCGGATAAACGCAGGTAGAGCCTTTAAGAATGCTGCTAGATCAAATTGGCAAAAATCAACGCGAGCAATATGGTGATCGATATGTAGCTTGGTTAAGTCTTGAAAGCGAGCATAGCAACCACCATTCAGCCACAGCATGACATTGCCCGCGATCGCATTCCACTTCATGCTGTCAAAGATCGTTCCGTGCATTAGTTCATGAGTTAAATAGGCAGAAATGATCAGGCTATGCATCAGTAACAAAACGCCTACAGCATTGAACCAGCCGTTATCCTGAAGGACTAGCGCAATTCCACCAGCATAGCTTCCAAAGGTATACAGGAATGCGATCGCATTCCAAACTGGTTTATCTTGATGCAAGAAATGCTGAACATTGGCAGGAGTTAATTCCTTCATACTGCTGCGAAGCGTTGATTGAATTTCCATTATTTAACCTTTAAACAATCACACAAGAAATCACACAGACAAGAAACTACAAGATCACAAAGCCCAGCAGAACGGGGACAGGTGAGGTTCTAATCCATTTGCTCTTAGGGTTCTTTTGCGGACTGCGTTTCCTGAACACAGTACTTTACCGATCGATTAAAGCGATCGCGGTTGCAGATTATTGAAGGTAGGGATTGAATGATGCTAAGACGTAGCTCGGGCTGGGTAATTGTTTTGGCATACGCCTGGTTCAAATACGGCAGGTAAGCTTTGCGATCGCTCAAATGTACCTGAAAAAACGCGACACTTAACGCTCTAAGATAATCCCGACCTGTGGCGGGACTTGGGCCGCGCATAAAGTCTGGTAGTTTATCGATGTACTGATCCTCGCTACTAGAGTAATGAGTCCCCGGAACCAGCACCGCCAGATATTTCTGAGGTGTGTTTACCCACGCAAACGGGTGAATTTGGTCGTCGATCGCAGGACTCATCAAAATATCATGGCTCCCCGATACAATCAGGGTAGGAATTGCCACTTTTCCCATCCCTTCTTCTCCATAAATCGCACTTGTAAGTGGGTATGCCGCCAGCACTGCTTTCACCCGTGGGTCACGGAGGCTTTTCTGGGTAGGGGACAATGATTTTGCATAACACTGAAGCGGCAAAGACGCGCTGAACAAAAAGGTTTCAGGTTGACATTCTGTTTTTAACTGCGCCTCGTTGATTTCTGCTCCCGCGATCGAGAGTGCGGTTGTGCCACCAAAGGAAGCTCCCATCACGCCAACCTTTTGTAAATCGAGTCTTGCCTTCCAATCTGCATCAGTTATTACCAAACGCTCTAGTTCATCCAGTAAATAGGTAATATCTGATGCTCGACTGATGAACTCAACCGGGCTAATCACATCACTCAGTTGACCTGCTAGAAACGCTCGACGATATTCTAAATTGCTACCAATGTGTTCAGGAAGCGCAACTGCAATTCCGTGGGATGCGAGATGTCTGGCGACATACTCGTTATTGAATCGCTTTGCCCCAAAACCATGAGAATAGACAACAAGAGGAGCAGGCTGAGAACTGTTTTCAGGTAGATAGAAATCAACCAAGAGTGGGTAGGGCTTCGTTACGCCTAGCGGTGTAGGCCGACTCTCGTTGATCGTGAACGTCAATGTTTTCTTGATCACCTTGCTCAAACCAGGTTGGCGCAAGTCTGACATGCGAGAAAAATCAACCGAGGCTTGGGCTGCTGCTTCTCGATCCGCTTGTTGAGCGATCGCGCTCACCACCCTATCTCTGTAGCGCGATCGCTCAGCAAACTCCTTGGTGAACTGAAGCACTGCCCTGATGTCTACGCGAATCTCTCGGTTGGGGAAGTGCCGCATCACGTTGATCAGGGTTAACCCATTTGTTCGATCGGCAGCGGCCAAAATTACCGCTGCTCGAATGGCATGAAATCCATTACTTTGGCGATCGCTGAGGATAACCTTGCCCAATCGCTGAATGAGCGTTTCGACCATTTGTGTATAAGCCGCACGAGAGACGACTACTGGGCCGTAATTCAACCGTTGCTGTAAGGCTTGGCGGAGTTCTGCTAATTGGGTTGAACTCAAGCGACGAGCAATAAAGGCAAATTCGCTCGTTACGGTTCCCTTGTTTGCAAACGTTTCTAAATCGTCTACAAAAACATAAAATTCGAGTGGTGCATAGGAAAAAGTCAGCCGCTCTGCACTAGAAGCAGGCTTTGGGTATAATGCAACGGGCAATAGTCCTAGGCTCAGCGCAACTCCGGTTTGCAGTACCAGCGCCATCGATTTTTTTTTCATATCTAACTGTCCAATCCTCAACGCTCATCATCTACTGAGGTTTAATGATACGTCGTTGCCTAGTTAGTGAATGATTTAGGCGAGAACAGCACAGTAGATATTTGCAGGCTAAGTTAAGAAGTCATTCCTTTTTCTCAATAGATTTGTTGGGAAATAAACTGGCTTTGGGACAAAGTTTTTCCAATTCTCCTCCAATTCATGCGGCATCCAGATAGAAGTTCCACAAGCCTGCGGCATTGGGCATCAAACGGTCATCGAAATCAGGCACACGATTGCGATAGACATCCGTTACTGCCCGATATCGCTTGATGCCTGCATAGGCATGTTCACATTTGACTCTGATGACTCAATTCTTGATTCTCCTGCTTCTGTTGTTCGCTCAATTCCTTGCCCTTCGACTTTTTGTGCGGCAGATGAACGTTGTTAAACTCCTTTTGTAATCCTTGAAATCCTAAATCTCCCTCGATCGCAACTTCATCCGGGATGTGTTCTACCAAGCCTGCTTTATCCAACTGCCGTTTGTCATGCATCCTGCCACCTCTTGCCTGAGTCAGCAGAATCACCCGCTTTTTTCGCGTGCTCCCTGTGATGGGCTTACGAGTATGGCGCTTCTTCTTGCCAGAGTAATACTCCTGCTGCTGTGCTGAGTCTTTTGGACGCTGCATCGGTCGTTCTGTCCCATCTAAAATGACTGCTTTGACCTCGCAAAAGCGGTCGAGAAATTCCTCCAGGTTTCGCAACTTGCGCTCTGGCAAAACCTGTTTGTCGCCTAACGTCTGCTCCAACACAGGCAACAGTCCGTCCACCCAGTCCTATGCACAGGAGCGGTCAAAGTCAAACAACACACTCATCAAGTAAACGTGGGATAACATTTGCAGTACAACAGGATGTAAAACAACTTTTCACGACTGATTCGTCATGTTGCTTTTCGTCCGCCTCCAACAGCAGGCTTGCGGTTTACCTCCGGTTTGACTCGACTTTGCTCATAAGCTTGTGCAAAATCGAGCAGGAGTGCCTCAAACGCTTTGCAGTTTAGACCTGTCATTGCGCGTAGTAGGCGATCCTGGTTGAAAATGCAGTCTAGATTCAGCATGGGTAGAACATCGCGCACTGCTGGTTATTATCCCTTGTTTCCCAACAGATCTAATCTAACTCGATTCGTAACTGAGTATTGATCGAGATTGGACACAGACTAACGTCCTTCTTGGAAGAATGCGACATTGAATTTACGAATAGCAAGGATTCAGCGATCAGCGACATTCATTAATGTGCGAAATTACAGTCAAGGTGCCAAAAATTGCCAAGAACGACATCAATTTGCGAATTGCGACATTTAATGTGCGAACGTACAACATTTCCTGAAAGCTGGTGACAAGACTCGAACTTGCGACCGGCTGATTACAAATCAGTAGGTCTAGTTTTTAGAATGCTTACCCTGTAATACTTCTAAGCTTTGCTTCTCGTTGTCTAAACAACTTTACCCCAATCCTTACCCCAATCCTGAATTTTCAGGGATTATTGACAAATTTTGGAGGAATTTGAGGCAAACGCTATTTTATCTCGCAGAGAGATAGCTTTATAGGAAATATTTCTGTAAAGGAAGATTGCGGAAGAGAATCTTTAAACTCAAGCTTCACTCAAGACGATTCTTTTATTTTCCAGCCTTGAATTTTAGCTAGGGCAGCAGTCACCTGTTCTGCGCTAACGGCTGGAAGTCGATCGGTGAAGTAATCCTCTAACCCGACCGCTTCGCTTAACGAGTCATCCACATCATCCAAACCTTCAGCATCGCCCGAATTCACCATCCAATCTCTGTCCCAGAAACTACGATCAACCAGTTCCTTGATCGCGTCATGCCACAATTCGAGATTGTCGGAAGCTATGCTAAACGTCGCGACAGCCTCATCTTCTCCATACTCCTCCTCAGCCGCTTTCCATCTTGGCAACACGTACTGCTCGATCGCACTCCAGACAAGCCGACGATAGTGATATTTGAGATCGGCACCTTCCTCGTCAAACCAACCCTCTCGATTCACCAGAATCTCGTCTTCGAGTCGTACCCGGAGGAAAGCAAACGGAAAATAGGCGGCGGCTTCGAGCGTGTTTGTCAAGCTGGGTGGCTCGATTCCTGATTTGAGCAGAGCCGCCAAACAAGCGTGAAGTAGGACGATCTTCTGCTCAGCGGTGGCGAAGTCAAACGTGTCATCGCCGCTCATGACTTCTAATTCTTCCAAATCGAGCGTCTCTTGCAGCGACTTGACTGCATCTTGCATTGCCGCCAAGTACAGCGCTGCTTCGACCCCTTCGAGCACTCGCTCGCCCAAGCTTGTACGCCATGTCATCCGATCATTCCCTCTGCTTGTCATTACCACGATCGTCAGGCATTTTGATGCAGTAGCACCGATGACTACAAATTATTTTCTGATTCACACAAGTCGTCAAAGTTTCGGTATGCTGCGATCTAACCCTCGTATTGCTGTTGATCGAAACGCTGTGAAACCTAAGTATGTCCTGGATGGTCGTCATACCACGACGCTTGAACTGTTCTACAGCGAGATCGGTCAAGTGTTGTTGGATAGGCAACCTTGGGGCGAGAGTCTCGATGACCTTGATGAAATTCTATCTGGCAATCACAGACTGCTGCCCCCGACGTTCCGATTGGTCTGGTACCATGTGGACATTGCCCGAACCAGGCTAGGCTATGCTGAAACGGTTCGTCAGCTCACACAACGGTTACGCGATTGTCCGCCCACTGTGCTAATAAAGACGGCTTGGGCATTGCGCCCAGCGCTGCGAGAACAGGGACCGACCGTGTATGACTGGATTGTAGAAATTATTGGCAAGTACCCGAACGTAGAGTTGATGTTGGTCGAGTCTGATGAACCGAATGACAGCTAACGGCATGCACTCGCATTCTATGAGTGCAAGGCAAAACCCAAGCAGTCTCACGGCGCAGAGGTCAATCTTAGCAACTCGAATAAACGCGACTCGATTAAGGTGATGAAGTGCGATTCGATTTAATCTTTCCTGTTTGGTCGATATACACCTGGGCAAGGTGTATTCCAACTTCATCTTGCAAGGATTCTAGCGCACTGATCACCCCTTTACCCCAAATTTACCCCAATCCCTAAATCTGAGATTTCTGAGCAAACCGATCTGTAGTAAAGTGACCGTCAGTTTTCGCTGCGATCGATTTTCGAGTGCCGTGCAGTTGAAAGAGTTTTTCGGAGGGAGCCACTGCATGGATATTAATTTGCAGAAGGAGCAATTCAGCTACGCTCATACTTTATGCGAAAGTGTCAGAATTGAAGCTACAAAAGATCTAAAAACAAGGCTGCATTTGCAAGAAAAGGAATGCTTTCTGAACTATTTCGATTAAGTCGATTGGAACATCACTTCTAACGCCTGCACTCGCTCAACGAACAAAGTTCGTCGCACAGATAGAGACACGAATTCTGTCATTTGGGTACGCGATGCCTTCGGCTCACGCAGAGCGTGTGCGCAAATACTGTCGCACTTCCTCAAACGCAGCACAGAATCGCTTTGCTGACTCAAATGTCCCAAAGCCTAGCATCGGATAATAACGGTGCTTGATTCCCCGATGGTCTTGCTCGATTGGATTGTCTAAACAACTCCCCGGTTCAGGGATGACCGCTTCACCCAGAACTTCTGGAATGGCACGCCGGTAGGATGCCATTCCATCTGGCACCACTCGATGTGGTGCCGTTTGTGCCACTCCTAAAGCTTGCTCGAAAAACGCTTGTGCCGATTCCATGTCCCGGTGCTCTCGCAGCAGCGAGTCCACTAAGTTGCCGTCTTCGTCCATCGCTCGATACAAGTAGCACCACCTGCCTTGGACTCGGATGTAGGTTTCGTCTACGTGCTAGGTTTCACCCATCGTTCCCGTGCGCTTTGTCCGCAATTGCTCGGCAACCAGAGGTGCAAATCGCTCTTCTCAATGCCGCACCGTTTCAGGCATGAACTCGAACCCTCACAGCAGAAAAAATTCTGCCACATCCCGCAGGCTCAGCTTGTAACGCAATCGGCACATCAAGACCTGAAACACGATGTCAGTCGGCACTTCTAGAAAGTTAAACCGCGTGCCTGCGCGTTCATTGAAGCTCGACAGGCACTCCCGACAGTAGAACGTGTGATAGCCGAGGCGGGTGGGGCGTTTGAGTTGAGTGGTGAGCGCGGAGTGACAGTGGGGACAATTCTCAAATCAGGATGGGTGTCCAGTTTCAAGCCAGTTCCCACACGATCAGAAGACGTGGATTTCGCTCAAGATTTAAGTCTTAATTCTGACACTTTCTTTCAGTAGGGCTTGTTGATCTGGAGTCATTGGCTCTACTCCTGACATGAGAATCCCTTCACCTTATGCCATTCGCTTCAAGTTTGCACATTTGGGATGCTCCCTTCCGGCTTAACCCGAACTCAGGTTATGAAACGCAATCGTCAGAGCTTGTTAAGGTGAACTAAAACCCCTGCAACGGAAATATTGATAATGCAGCCTATGATGCTAGGTCGCTATCTTAGCCTGGAAGATTTTTGTACCTGTACTAAGACTTACCGGAAGTTTGTCGATAGCTTCGCTACACGGGGACGTGCTCGCATCAACCCCTATCCTCAAAACACAGAGGAAACGATTCCAGCATTGCAAGCACTCTGTCAGCATCTGCTTGACCCCATCATCGACCATTTTGGCAAAGAGCGATTCCAGCTTACCTACGGTTTCTGCTCAAAAGACCTGAAACGCTTTTTAAGCCAGAAAGACCCGGAGACAGGGATTAAGAATGGACGAGTTGACCCTAGTCGAGATCAGCATATGGCGCATGAGGTGAATCGGAATGGGAGGTACTACTGCGATCGCCTAGGGGCTGCCTGCGATTTTCGGATTGTGGATTTGGAGAGTGATCGCCTCGTAGAGTGGATTCTGGAACAGCGATTGCCGTTTGATTCGTTGTATTTCTATGGCAGCGATCGACCGATTCACATCAGTTACGGAATGCAACACAAGCAGGAAGTTTGGGCATTCACGCCAGAGGGAACGCCGACAAAGAAGGGAATGACAAATCTCATCAAACTGTTAGATCAATATAATTGATGTAGCCAATCTTACTTGATAGCCTGAATCGAGAATGCAAGCTCCACGGCAGGTATTGTTATCTGAAGAAGATGTTAGAACCAGAGTCGTAGCCGTTTGGTTAGCAGATCATGGTTTTACTGCGGAAAGCATCTCAGTTGAATTTTCTTTCGAGATTCGTTTAGGAAGAGGAATTCTGCGGGTTGGCTCCGATGAACCCGTCCGTTCACCTGTGTTTCGTCCAAGAGCAGATATTGTAGTGCGAAGCTGTGATGGTAGAAATCTACTCATCGTTGAAGTGAAAGCACCAGGTGAACCATTAGATGAAAGCGCAAAGGAACAAGGAATATCCTATGCACGTTTATTACGTGTGGGCGGTATTGCACCTTTTGTCGTGTTGACTAATGGTAATGAAACTCGAATTTATGACAGCATCTCAAGCGAACTAATCAACGATATTCAAGTTCCTACAAGCCATCCCTACGTACAAAATGGTTTTCGTGTCACTACTGATGACATCGCTTTACGTTCAGCAGCATTGGAAACCTTTGTCTCGTTATCCCCAAGCAATTTAATCGAGTTTTGCCGCGCTCAAGTTGCCTATCGGATGCGCCCTCTGCGGGATGATGATCCGTACAGTGGGAAAAAGTATATTCCTGCACTCTACATTGAACGGAATCAAGCTAAACAAGATTTTGCTAAACGCATCGACCGCGAAAAACGGAGAGTGGTGGTTTTGGCAGGTGAACCCCAAGTTGGAAAGACAAATTTCGTCTGTCGTGCTGTGGAAGAGAAGCTTGAGAGTGGAATCCCTTGCTTGTTTTATCCAGCGATCAGGATACAACAAGATTTACTAGAAGAGATTCGCGAGGACTTTGAGTGGATTATTCACGATAATAGTGCAGCGCATCAGATTATTCATCGATTGACTCGAATCATTCAACGAGTTGGACAAAGACTAATTATTTTTATTGATGGATGGAATGAGGCTAGTCAAGAATTAGCTCGTGCAATTGATAGAGGGAGTGAGAGGCTGGCTTGCGATGAGATTCAAATTGCCATTAGCTTGACCAATACATCTGCGAATCGATTGTTACTTGATGATGTGGGAAACCCCTCTTACATCGCAGATGCGGCTTCCATTGAAAAAGCGGCAATTCCACTTTTTGAAATAGCACCTGAAAAACTGAATAAAGATTTCAGCACTGTTGAAATCCAGAAGTACGACATTACAGAGGTTCAGAAAGCTTACGAGGTGTATGCTCGTGTATACAATGTGCAAGTTCCATCAGCGCACTTGACGATTGATAATCCGTTCATTCTACGAATCAGAATGGAGATCTTCAAAGACAAGAATTTGCCGGAGATATTAGACGAGCCTGAACTGTTAGAGCAAATAATATACTTAAAAGCTGAACGAGTAAGACAAATGAATCAAGATGTTGTCATCACTCTTTTAATCAGCTTAGTCAATGAAATGTTTACCAAAGATGCTCCAGTTAGTCAAATAAAAGCGAGAGAGTTATGGGCATTACCAGCTACAAATGACTTGCCGATAGGTTTATTTGAAGCGGCACTACTATCGAAAGTGTTTAGTGGTCGAAGTTTGCCATCTATAGATTTCTACTATGGGCGCGAGCGAGACCTCTTAATTGCTTACCTATTACGTAATTGGACGGAAGTTCTCTTAGCTGATCCCAATAGCGTATGTTTGGAAATTTCTAAAACAGTTTCCACAGGGGTTGGAGTAGAAGCACTAAGATGGTTTCTCAAGCAGCCTAAGCACTTCTGCCATCTACAAGCAGTGTCTAAACTGTCAATTCAACTAGAACCAGTTGCAAGGAGAGTGATATCTGAAGTGACCCCTTTAGTTCGGACAGAAGCACAAAAGATTTAAGCGTATCTACTTTCTACCACATTTCTACTTCTGTTGCTCATTCCATTTCTTTTCGTATTCGTCGGGTGTTAGATAACCTAACGA
>JAHHHP010000135.1 GCA_019359275.1 Myxacorys chilensis ATA2-1-KO14
GTAGAACGATTTGCTTTTCCAAATCAGAATGGTTGCATGATGTAGTTATTGGTCTGTTCATCAATCGGTACGAATTTGGATTACCCATTTAGCTATCGCTCCACACGTCTAGAACACGACCCGGTCTACAATTCTCTGGCGGAGGTCGGGCGAGTAGGGTTGCATAATCGCTAGCTTAGAGATGGCACTTTACATTACTCTAGCTTGTACCTCATTAGGCTGGAAAAGGCTGTAGAACCCATTTGAGATCTTTTAGAATAGGAATTAGGAACGCAAACTCGCCTAATTTAGATGCTATGCCCTATTCCAGCGACCTCACCGATGAGGAATGGGACCTCTTTGAACCCCTGTTGCTTAAAATCTTACCCAAGAAGAAACGGGAGTGCATCAAACTATAGTGGGATAAGTAACGAGTTCATGCCAAGTCTAAGGTTGTAGCGTTAATCCTGCTCGTTGCGCTGCCGTCGTCTTCAAGCGACTATGTTGCCAAATCCAGTTGAAATAACTCACCACCAATCGGGTTGTCACCTTCGTTTGCTCCCATACCTTGCCAATCTTGTTCTGTCTGCGATGCCATCGTCCGGTTTGTTGACTGATAATGCCATTCGTTCGCTCTAAGCGTTGTGTCTTGTCCTTGCTAATGCGATGGAGAATTTCGAGAGGTAAGACTCGTTCGTAACCGCCCCAAGCATCGCTATTGAAATGTTTACAGGCAGTTTTTCCTTCACTACTAACGACTAACTCCTCAATCAATTCATCGGTGTGTTCTCCAACTCTTGCTGCCAAAATCAATCCGCTTGAATCTGCCAAACTGGCTGCAATTCAACAATCGCCCGTTTCTACCTCTGCTGGGAGACACTGCTTTTGTTTTTTGAAACAAATGACCACAACTCATCTGCACTCACTTCCTCGGTTTGTACCGATTGAACCTCAGCGTTATGCACTAGCGGTTGCTCCATAGCCGATCCATCATGGGTTTTCCGCGTTCTACATCTTGGCGAAGCTGTTGATAGGACTAGGTTATCCTCTTGACTGATTCCATTCGCTTGTCCTCAACCGTTTTAGTTATAGGGAGACTGCTCCAGAGGGCTGACAAATAGGGATTTGAATCACAAATTCAGTCCCTTCTCCAAGTGTTGAAAAGCATTCCAGCTTACCCCCATGTTTTTCACTGATGATCTGATAACTAATTGCCATACCCATGCCTGTTCCTTTACCGACAGGCTTGGTTGTGAAGAACGGATTGAAAACCTGTCTTTGAAGCGTTTCTGACATTCCTGGTCCATTGTCAGCGATCGCAATGCTCACCCAGTTTGAATTAATAACTAATGTCCGAATCTTAATGCGACTAGGTTGGTCTTTGGTTTCCTGCTGCGTTCGGCTGGTGGCGAGTTCTTCCAAGGCATAGATCGCGTTATTCAAGATGTTCATCAGCACTTGATTTAGCTGTCCAGCGTAGCATTCAACTAAGGGCAGATAGCTATACTGCTTAACAACTTCAATTCCTGGCTGCTGGGCTGATTTTGCTTTCAGCCGACCATCCAAAATGACCAGCGCGCTGTCGATGCCCTCATGTAAATCAACGTGTTTCATCTCAGCTTCATCAAGGCGGGAGAAGTTTCTTAGCGACAGCACAATTTCTCGAATTCGTTCGGTTCCCATCTTCATTGAGGCAAATAGCTTTGGCAGATCCTTCTGAATAAACTCCAGGTCAAGGTTCTCAACCAGTGCTTGAATCGCCGGAGGGGGGCTGAGGACTTGAGTTTGATAGAGAGCCAGTAAGTTTAATAGCTCTTGAGCGTACTGCCAGGCGGGAGTGATGTTACCGTGAATGAAGTTAACTGGATTGTTAATTTCGTGAGCAATCCCTCCTACTAGCTGACCTAAACCAGACATTTTCTCGGCTTGAATCATTTGCATCTGCGTACGTTGCAGTTCTTGCAGCGTTTGCTCCAATTCCTCTGCTTTCTCTTTCAGGTCGGCTTCAGAACAACGCAGTGCTTCTTGGGCATAATACTGCTCGGTCACGTCACGGCTAAATCCCAGCATTGCAAAAATGTCTCCGTCTGAGCTGTGCAGTGGAGTTTTGCGGGTATCAAATATTCGTAGCGAGCCATCTGCAGTAGTCGCTAGATCATAGGAATTGTGAATCTTTTCACCTGCAAGCGCTGCTTGATCGTCAGAGCGAAATCCCTGAATCTTTTTCTCAGAGTTACCGAAGACTAGCTCTTGCGAGAAGCCTAGCTCCAGATCATCTTTGCCCAGCATCGCCTCTACAGGTTGCCCCAGGCCTTCTGCATAACTGCTATTGACCAGGACATAGCGGAAATCCTGGTCTTTGGCAAAAATCCAATCTTGGGTAGAATCAAGCACGGTTCGCAATAGGCGAGACTGATATTCGGTTTCTTGCAGTGCTGTTTGCAGAGCGGTTTCGGCTTGTTTGCGATCGCTAACATCCAATTGCAGTCCATCCCAAAGGGTTGAGCCATCGGCCTGGCGCTCTGGACGAGAAATCCAGTGCAGCCACTTGACCTGACCAGAAGGCATGATAAACCGCCCGACCCAATCCCACGGCTCAAGGGTTTGCCAAGATACTTGAATGGACGTGTAGAACGAGCCGAAATCATCAGGGTGAACACAATCGAGAATCAGGTTGACATTTTGCTGGGCGGCTTCAGGTTCTACTTCGTATAGGTCTTTGCAAAAAGCGTTAATGTACGGCAGCCTTGCCGTGCCGTCTGTCGCCATCCGAAACTGGAAAATTGTACCGGGTAGATTTTGAGCTAATCTTTGAAACCTGGCTTCGCTCTGACGTAAGGCTGTTTCCATACGATCGCGCTCAGCCTCCGCTTGTTTGCGATCGCTAATGTCGTGCATGGCAACAACTGCACCCAGTTTCTTCCCCGCCGCATCAAAAAACGCCTGTCCACTCGCCAGTAAAGTACGGGTTCGACCGTGCTTTACTGGCGCGATGACCATTTCAGCCTCGTGCACGATCTCTCCCCGAAATGCCCGAAACAACGGAATATCTTCTACTGGCATCGGCGTTTTCCCGTCTGCCAAGTAAAGATCAAAGTGTGCTGCCCACTCATCGGGTGGCAGAGGCGAGTCAGGCAAGCCATGAAAGACCTGAGTCGCGTGGTTAAACAGCATCAAATGCCCGGTTTCATCGCAGGCAACAATTCCGTCTGTCAGGTTGTCCAGTATCGCTTTGAGACGTTCTCGTTCTTTCTGCAAGTTTGCTTCTACTTGTTGCCGTTCGGCTTCAATACGCTCGTGTTCTAGGATTTCTTGTGTGAGCTTTTGGTGGCTCATCCTCAACTCAATCTGGCTGATCACTTGTCGACCGAGGGCCGCGATCGCATTGATTTGTTCAGAATCCAGCGTTCGAGGTTGGGTATCAATCACACAGAGCGTACCCAACGCAAAGCCGTCTGTGGTAATTAGAGGAACTCCTGCATAAAACCGGATGTAGGGTTCTCCTGTCACTAAAGGATTATTGACGAAGCGATCGTCCTCTCTAGCATCAGGAACCACTAAGACCTCAGGCTGCAAAATGGCATGAGCGCAAAATGCCAAGTCCCGATGGGTTTCGACGGCATCTAGCCCAACGGTTGATTTGAACCACTGCCGCTTAGCATCAACCAGACTCACCAGAGCAATTGGAGTTTTGCAAATGTAAGAAGCTAGGATAGCCAGATCATCATAAGCAGGCTCTGATTCTGTATCGAGAATGCCATAGCTAAGTAGCTTGGCAATTCTCTGGTCTTCATTGCTTGGAAACGCTGCTCTCATGTACGGATCCCCTGGGCTTGATTCTTGACATTGCTTCAATCATTCCCTGATTTTCTGTGACAAGATATCAGACTGACTAGTCTTGGCTGCACTCTCCGTAGCACTTTTGGTTGCCTAGAGGGTGTTATGCACTTTGAAACCAGATTTCAACAAACGGCTTTACCAGCTTAATGAATGCCTCTAAGAGCAATGTGACCATTAGTTTCCATGTTTTACGTTTCAGTTTCCTACTTTAAATGCTTCCGTACAGCCATAAACATTGGCGCACTACTTCAGTTGACCCGATCGCAGAATGCTAATCACGAGCCAAAGCCCGAGAAAGCTTGCCACCGCAAACAAAACATCACTAAGCCAATACACCTGGCTCGATTGAGTGTTAGCCGAAATGGTCGCGGCTCCGATGATCAACGCACCCACAACCACGCTAAACGACAATCGATTTGCTGACGATTCCATTGTTCGCCGGATTGGTTCTCCTTCTCGAACCGAGAGGTTCCATTGCAGCGTTTCAGACGTGACCCGATCGAGCAAAGATTCTACCTGACGCGGCGACTGAAGCGAGAGAGTCTTCAAATCTAACGCAGTTCGCAGCAACGCTACTAAAGGCGCTTCGCCAATAATTTGCCGCTGAAATACCTCGGTCATCATCGGGCGGAGTTTGTTCGGGATATTGAAGTTTGGGTCAAGCGCCCGCGCAATGCCTTCTAGGTTCGCGATCGCTTTTGCACACAGTCCCAAATTTCCTGGAATCCGAATCTTGTTGTTTCGCGCCACTTGCAGCACTTCGTACACCAGCTTGCTGAAGTTGACTTGAGTAATATTTAAGCTGTAGTAACGGCGCAGTAGCTGATCAAATTCGGTTTGGAGTTTGACGCGGTTGATTGGGTTAACCGAAGGCGCAAGTTGCAAAACGAGTTGGGTGCAGCGCTGCGCATCGAGATTGACGATCGCTAACACCAATTCCAACAAAATTTGCTGCGTGCGGGGGTCGATGCGTCCAACCATGCCGCAGTCAAACAAGGCAACTCGGCCATCCCGGAGATAGAACAAATTGCCAGGGTGCGGATCGGCATGGAAGAAGCCATCCAAGCAGATCTGTTGAAAAAACGCTCGCAGCAGCAGGGTTGAGATTTCTTCTCGTTCGCGGGCGGCATCTCCATCAAACGCTGGGTTGGTAAACGTGGCAGACAGCAGCGGAACGCCGTCAAGCCACTCCATCACGATCAGTTTGTCGGTGGTGTATTCCCAGTAGATGTCTGGAACGGTAATCCGGGTTGGGTCAAACCATCGGGTGTTGCTTAAGTTGTGGCGGAGTTGATCGGTATAGTGAGCTTCTTGCGTAAAGTCGAGTTCGGTTCTGAGAGCTTGCGTAAATTCTTCTGCGATCGCCACAATATCGTAGTACTGTCCAAAGTCGGTTTGTGCGACCAGCCGAGCAATAAAGCGAATCAGCGTAATGTCTTGTTCGATCACCGCCGATAAGCCAGGACGCTGAATTTTGAGCGCCACTTCACGACCGTCTTTTAGCGTCGCACGATGGGTTTGAGCGATCGACCCTGCCGCTACAGGTTGAAACTGAATGGCGGCAAATGTTTCTTCTAGCGATAATCGCAGTTGTTTCCGCAGCAAAACTTCGATTTCTGCCCAATCGACAGGCGGCACTTCTGCTTGGAGTGTAGAAAGCGCCTCAATATAGTCTGGTGATAGCAAGTCAGGACGAGTACTGAGCAACTGACCTAACTTGACGTAAACCGGACCTAATTCCACCAAAATGTTTCGCAGCACCGCAGGGGGCGGCAGTTTAGGCTCATCTACTTTTCCGCCTGTGAGTAGGCGTCGCATGTAGTCCCAACCGTTGCGGAGAACGACTTCAACAATTTCTCCTTGACGGGAACTGGTCTGGACAAGGCGTGAAAACATATTGGTGGCAGTGAGGTAGGTGGCAATAATAGGAAGCTAACTATACGACGCTTCGTCGGCATCTTTCCTCACCGTAGCTTAAATCCAGATGATCGAGGATGGAATTGTTCTCTAGACAGAAAACCAGGTCGCGGCTTGCGTTTGGGTAGGGGGGTAAACCGCCGTAACAACCGTCCCCCTCAAAGGCGGTAAAACAAGTTAGGGTGGGGGTGAATTTATCGATTTTGCTGAGCGGGCAGGATGCGGCTATGAATCGAATTTGGAGCGTCGCTGGAAAAGTTGCGGGCAGTTTGTTTCTGGTTAGTGGTGGAACGGTGTCGGTTGGAATTGTAATGGCACTGCTGTTGAGTCATCCGCCAGGATGGGCGATCGCAATTCTCTACACGCTGCTGATCTTTTTTGGTTTAGCGCCCTCTGCGATCGGAGGACTGTTGCTCTATATGAGTTCGATCGCCAAACGCCGTTCGATTCAAGATCGCTTCTTTCGCTTGTTGCAATTAAATAAGGGACGAATTTCGCTGGTTGAGTTTGCGAGTGTGGCGCGGTTAGAGCCTGCGATCGCGCGCCGTTATCTCGATCTGTGGGCGCGAGAATGCTTTGCCGATTTTGAAGTGACTGATACCGGAGATGTGTACTATGTCTTCTCAACCGAGCCGCTCAAACTACATTCCACGACCGGATTTGAAGCATTTCGACAAGCGCTGAGAGAGTTGGATCGATCCGTTTAACCGTGTCGATCTGTGCTGTCTTTCACTCCTGAGTTTGAGCATCTTCTGAACTGCTGAAATCGACTTTATCGTAGAGATCGGCTAGTTCGATTTGGCAAGGTACAGAGGCAATTTCGATTGGTTTCGTCTCGGCTTCGTATTCCCGAAACATCCATTCTCGATCAGCAGTTTTAATGTAGTGTTCAACATGCATTCTATCTTGATCGACGAGGAGGTATTCTCGAAACGAAGGAATGGTGCGATAGGCAGTGAATTTTTCGTCTTTGTCGTAGCTGCGAGTTGATTGAGATAGCACTTCCACAATTAGAAGCGGATTAATGAGAGTATCACGGCGACCCTCTTGATATTGAATAGGCTGCGCCATGAGCATGACATCAGGGTAAGTATAAATGCGCTTTTCAGGAATCCAAAGACGCTGATCAGTCATGTAGACTTCAAAAGGCTGACGCTTTAGCCCGACGTTGAGGCTACTGCTAAGATTAAGTGCAATTTTGTTGTGATTGGGAAGTCCGCCTGCCATAAGAGTAATTTCACCGTCGATGTAGGCATGTCGCTCTTCTGAGTTGACTTCAAATTCAAGATATTCTTCGGCTGTATAGCTGCGTTTCTCTTGAGCTTGCATGATCATAAGGGTGTAACTCCTAACAGGGTCAAGCGGTTTAATCGTAACCTTTACGGCATCGTATTCTCTATCCTCGTTTGCTGAACTATACAGGCAGTGCAGCAATATGGCGCTCCTCGACTGCAAATCCTTCTGCTTCTAAAAACGTTTTGACAGACTGAAGCTGAGTCATGGGTAGCTTTAAGATCGATTGATTTCCCTGTTTCTGAACGGATGTCTCTAACCAAGCAGCAGTGCGTTCTGCCGCAGTCTTGAACAGGACAAAATCTCCAGATAAGACTGTAATTTTGGCAACTCGCGAGTCAGCTTGCGATAACTGATGAGTTTGTCTACGGCGCTGAGATTCGTTGATTTTGTATCCCTGATTGACCAGATGCGATCGCACTGCCCCCAGTTGATCCATTGGTACTTTAACCATTTGATTTCCGGTCGCTTGCGCCACTTCTAACGGAAAATTGCACTGGTCAGCCACGATCGCAGCGGCCTCTCCAAACACAATTCCACCATTGCTGTAAATGGAGACATTTGCAACTTTGCCAGCTTCCCGAAATTCCAGCGCTACTTCATAGCCGTTAGACTCCAGCACCGCTTGGGCGCGATGCACATCATCTGAGGATAAAAGGACAAGCATGGGTAGAGGAGCGCCTGTTTTAGCTGTCGGTGCGGTGTAGCGCAACTCTTTATCTAAAAGCGCGGCAGCTTCTAGCGCATCATCACCCACCAAGACGGCACTTTGCATAGTCGAATCCGACACCAGCAGTTTGGCTTTCAGCTTTAGATCTTTGAGGGAAATATCAAACCCCAGTTGGACTAAGTGCGCTTTAGCACGCTTGTACTCTTGTCGCGTCATCACCAGTTTGGGGCGTCCTCCCGGCGTTTGTGATAATGCGCATCCCAACGCCTCGGCTACGTTCTGGGCAGAGGCATCAAACAGAAAATAGGTTTCCTCTCCGTCATCGTCTTCCTTGAGCCGAAAGACAGCTTTGGGTGGAAGATTGGATTGAATCTCGGCCACGGTGACGACAAACCCATCGGCTTCTAACAGTTGTTGCACTTCAGCGACTCGTTCTTTTGGAAATCGAACTAATGGCTTAGCCGATTTTTGAGTCTGCGAGAGCGGTAGTCCTAGCATCTCTGCTACGATCGGAGCCGCTTCACCCATGAGAGAAGCGGTCTTTTTTCCTAGCCCAATCGGGGCACGTTTCGTTCTAAGAATTGAAATTTCATAGCCTTGCGCTTCTAAAGCCGACTGGAGGATTTGAAGTTCGGCTAATTCTAGGCGAATGCAAGGGTCGCCATCCCGCGTTCGCTGTACCCGATCTGGCTGACTCAGAAGGTCTCCACACACGATCGCGGCTTGCCCAAACAGCATTCCTTGACCTGAATCTCCATTGCCAAATAAGCGAAACTTAACTGATTGAGTCATGCTCATTAATGCAGACAGTCTGCTTCCTCTGCAAAATCATAAATAGAATACTTGTACTATAGCATTAGAAAAAATATTAGAAAATGTCGTCCATTCTTTAAATTCAGTGTGGCAGAGCGAAAGGTAAACTCCAGAATTGGAAGTGCTGAGGAAATAGCAGCGACTATCTCTCTGAAAGTAACTATATCGCTACCCACTAGATCAACCCATGTTGTAGACCTGTGGTTTGACAAGATTGCATCGCCCTTGTCAAGACGCTATTGATCACGTTTTTGCGACGCGATATCGAAGCTGATTAACAGGTCTACAACGTTAGCGATACAAAAATCAAAGTGTCCACAGTGTAGAAACTATGGACACTTTTATAATCTGCTAACGAAGGACTTACTGCTTATTGGTCTGGTCTTTTATGGGTTCCTTTGTGTCAGACTTTGGTGGTTCAGGTTTTGCAGCAGATGCAAGCGCGGCTTTCACCTCAACACTTTTAACGCCTTTGATCTGCTTTGCCAAAGGCTCAATTTTCTGTAGTTGTTTGTCATCAACTACAGTTCCCGTGACTATAACAGCTCCATCTTTGGCATCAACCGCAAGAGCACTTGCGGGTAAATTCGCTTCTAGTTTCGATCTCACCTCGCTTTTAAGATCGCCATCGGCTCGCTGACCGTCATCGCCACCCGCCTGGTCGCGCTGTTCACGAGCGCGAATATCAGCATTCAACTGCTTACGGCGAGTCTCGCTTACCGCATCGTCTTGACCCGTTTTAGCCGTAGATTTGTCAAGCGTTTCAGCATTATTTGCTGCTCCTGGAGCGGGGCTGCTGGACTCAACTGTATCAGGGGCACTGCTACTTGTTTTTGCCGCGTTGTCGCATGCCACTACGCCTGCCGCTAAAATGCTACCAAGTAGCGCTAGAGTCAATTTTTTCATTGCCTTGAGTTATTAATGTGTTTGAAATAGAGCGAGAGTAGCAGCACAATCGACAAGCTGAATCAACTCGAGACGATTGCGTGTGACTACTTCGCAAGTTGTTTACGCGCGATCGCGAGTGTTCGTATTTCTAGGATCATTAACGGTAGGATGACCCTGGGTATCGATATTGAGTTCTTCCCGACGTAGAGTTTCTTCAGCCCGGACTGTTTCCTGAGTGACTTCTTTATGAATATCTACTTCCTCACGCACGAAAGCTTCTTTGCGAATTTCCGGAGTTTCTTCATAGACCTCCACTCGCACTGCTTCGCCCTCGTGAAAGGCATCGCTACCTGAAGCTACTGCTGCATCGGTCGGCGTGACGCGCTCGATCACGACCCGCTCTTTTTCGATGGGAACAGATACTTGTGCAGTTTCAGTCTCAACTCGCTTATTGACAGCAACTTCCCCAACTTTCTCACGGTCTTTGTCTACCACCAAGCGTTCTTCGTACAGCTTGACCGATTCGTCTCTGGTTGCGCGATCGCGTTGGTTTAAAGTAGCGTCGCTCGACGTAAGAGGAGCTACGGCTGGCGATGTGCGATCGACAGCGGTTTGGCTTTGGTTGGCGGTTGCAACGGGAATATCATTAACCGCCCAATCTCGGATGCCTTGACGCTTAAGCAGTGTTTCAGCCCGATGAATTTCGTCTGCTGTACCATCGACAATCACTAAATAGTCACCTTTCTCAACTCGCTCATTGTAATGCCGAGCTTCTTTCTCAGGAACGCCTAGCCCAATGAGTCCGCCAAGTAATCCGCCGCTTGCCGCTCCGATCGCGCCGCCTGCTAGAGTCGTTGCGATCGCGGTTGCTGCTGCGCCTGCCAACATGATCGGACCCACTCCAGGAATAGCAAGTGTTCCTAGACCAACCAGCAGCCCAGTCAAACCGCCTAGCGCGCCTCCTGATACTGCACCAACGCCTGCACCCTCATCTGCCTTGTTTCCTACCCGCTCCTTGACCTCTGCACCTGCTAGGCCATCTCGATGATCTGTGTCGCGGGTAACAACAGAAACATGATCCATGTTAAACCCGGAAGCACTGAGTTCGTGAAGAGCATTTTCAGCATCCCGACGGCTCGAAAATACGCCAACCGCTCGTCTGTGATTGCCTGCAAGTTCGTTGCGCTGATTAAAAACCATTATTTTAGTTCTCCTAAAGTATAAATCGTGAGTTTAGAGCGTGTAGAGCAATGCCTGATGACATGCGACTCCATTGATACAAAGTTCGACGTAGAAGTGTCTCTGTATTGCGACACGTTTGAAGCTCTGCCGGTAGAGTGATTAGCCAATGGATTGCGATCTCGGACGCTAACCCATTGGCTTGACCTACAGGGAGTACAAGGATAGTGGTGGCAGACCGTTTCAAACGTGAGCTTCAACCTTTAGATATTGAAATCAAGTACTGCTAAATTAAGCTTCACCGCTCTTTTAGCCTCACTTCTTAGCTTTCTAGTATCTCGGTTTTAACCTGACCAAAGTACTGAGAAAGCTCCTGGCGGTTAGATGCTTTGAGCAAGTAGCGATAGACAAACCAACCTGTGTAGCCCATGCCGACTAACTCAAGCAATGGTGACAATAAAGGAACACTTGCAGCCACATCGAGCAGCGCACTAAATAGAGCCAAGGTTAGCTGAACTCCCACGATCGCGAGCAGAATCCAACCCAGCATGACGAAAATAGGCTTGTACTGCTGCCAAAAACTAGAAACATAGCTGAAAGGATCTCTAAAGAAGGCTGAGATCTTATGCTTGTTGTGTGACCACCATTGCGATGCCTCAAGTGTTACATCTTGGCTGCTTGACGATTCTAGGTCTGACGCCGAGTTCAGGGATAGAGATTCGTTCTGAAGAGCGACGGTTTCAGTTTCTGGTGTTTCTGTATACATGATTAGTCTCCTTGTATTAGGTGTTGTTAATTTAATTTGAATGTTTTGCTGAAAGCGTTACTAAAGCGATCAAAAATGAATAATTTTTGATCGCTTTAGACGATTTGTTATGGCACTACACTGCAATGAAGCCTGCGATCGCAGAGGCAACTAGGGACGAGAGGGCGGCACTAAACAGCCACCACGCTGCACCTGCTGCCACTTTTTGAGTTTCAATGGCCTGCTTTTTGGCTTGATGTTGAATCGACTTGATTCGGTTTTGAGCTTCTTGCTGGATGCGTTCAGCACGGTGTAATACGCTGCTTCTCACTCCTTCAACTTGGTCAATAATTCGGTTAACATCTGCTTCCGAAACGTCCTCACGGGCACTCAAAACTGACACCAAGGTATCCCGATCGAACGCACTCAAGCGATCGCGCAGGGCTTCAAAGCCAGCTTGAGGGTCATCAAACAAGGTACTGAAATCTTGCTTAATGCCGTCGTAGTTGAGTTCGGGGCGCTCTAGCGAGTTGAGAGAGTCCCGAAGTCTACTGAACACTCTGTCCACACTGGATTGAACAGTCTGCTGCACCTTTTGGATCTGTCCAACGATCGACTTGAAGACAGACTCGATTTGATCTGCAATCTGATTAGCTTCTTCTTCAGAGAGATCTTCTCGTTGAGAGAGCAGGGCGACAAACGTCGAGCGATCGAACTGCGAGGCGCGATCGCCTAAGCTGCCTAGTCCTGCCTGCGGATGCTGAAGCAAGAGTTGCAGATCGCGTTTGATGCCCTCTGGATTGAGTTCTTCTTTCTGAGTGTTCCGCAAGTAGTCTTCTAGACTTGCTTCAAAATTCACTGCCTGTTTTTGGGCACGGCTGGCGAGACGACGAGGAGCCTTGACAGTATTGCGAATCGCGGTTTGCACCTGATCAATAGTCTGGTTAATTTGCTCCTCGCTCAGGTTCCCCTGCTGAGTCAACAGTTGCACCAGCGTATCTCGATCGACTTGAGCAAGGCGACCTTGCAGAGCAGATGCTCCTGCTTTCGGGTCATTCAACAATGTGGTGAGATCCCGTTGAATGCCGTCTGGATCAAGTTCATCTAGATTCGTTTGGCGAAGGTAATCTGCGATCGCGCTAATGGTCTGCTGGTACTGCTCTTTCGCTTTGCCCGCAACTTGTCCTGGAGCGTGAAGAATGCGATCGCGAATCGATTCGATCTGATTCAACACTTGGTTGATTTGCTCTTCGTTGAGGTCTTGGCGTTGGCTCAGCAGTTGCACCAAGGTATCGCGATCAAATTGCGAAAGTCGTTCTCGCAGTGCCCTCAGTCCGGCTTGCGGATCGTTGAGCAACGCGCTGAGTTCCCGCTCAATGCCCTCTGGATTGAGTTCTTCTTTCTGAGTGTTCCGCAGGTAGTCTTCAACCCTCGTTCTCAGTTCTTGCGCTTGAGATTGCACCCGCTCTTGCGCTTCTCTTGCGTCTGACAACACGCGATCGCGCGTACTCTCAAG
>JAHHHP010000136.1 GCA_019359275.1 Myxacorys chilensis ATA2-1-KO14
TGGCGTAAATCGCTATAAGGTCGTTAAGCATTTTTTCTTCTCTTTGAGGTGTCCAACTCCTTGAAGAGATTTTATTTGCTTTGCTTCCCCTGCCGCTTCTAACTAGCAACTTAAGTTATATAGATACCCATCCGCGCCATTGGCAAAGCTCATGGTATCTAGAAGAGCCTAGTTCAGATTTAAGACGTGCCCTTTTAGAAGCACTTCCTCAAAATGTTTTGCAAGCCCAATGGTTATTGCGAGAATACGATGATGGAAATAAGCAACGGTTAATTCAACGTATTGGGTTTGACTGCATTTGCGAAGAATTGGAAGTAGAAGAGCTTGACTCTTTGCAAGAATCTAAACTGTTCAAAATTGAGGTGAATCAAGGCGAAGAGAACAATGTTGATAATAGTGAGGTTAAAGAAGACCCAATTATTCTGCTAAAAACAATTTCCTCAGCTACAGGTCAAGTCGAATTTGTTTGTATGCGATCTGATGTCACATCTGTACAAGAAGCACTTGAATGGTTAAGTTATGAGATAGGCCCAGATTGAGTGTGTACTCTACCTATGAAATCAGCAGGCTAATAATGCTGTTGCAACGGATTGTTGGTTCTGGCTCGTAAGGTGATAAAGCTGGCTTGCAACCGCTGAGCAGCAACGTTACGTGACGGGTAGGAGGATACCGTGAAGCGATCGCCGATTTTGGCAAAATCTATTCCAGCGTCAATGGGCAAGACAATCTATCCAGAGCCGTATGCTTCACTTGTCAAAGGTCGATTGAAACGCAAACTTGGCGAGTTCTTCAGGCTGACTAACTTTGGGGTCAATTTAACTCATCTTTCACCAGGCGCAATATCTGCCCTTGCTCACAGTCACTCGAAGCAGGATGAATTCATCTTTGTACTGGAAGGAACCCCAACTCTGGTTCTTGGAGAACAGGAATTCACTTTGAATCCTGGTGACTGCTATGGCTTTACAGCAGGTACAGGAATAGCCCATCAACTTATCAATCGGTCTGAAGAGGATGTGACATACCTGGAGATTGGCGGTTGCTTCGCAGTTGCGCTTTGCGCTAAACGCACAGAAGGAGATGAGGTCGAATACCCGAATGATGATCTTAAAGCAACACAATTGCCGAATGGCGAATGGGCTTTAACGTACAAAGATGGTCGCGCTTATTAAGAACACCCCATAGTCGGTTGGACTGGAGCGCGCAAAGCGTGATTCTTAGGCATCTTTGCAGTGCCATTCGCGCGCCTGATTAATCGGGGCGTTAGGCCGCGCTGCTCCACGTGGAGCGGCTACCGTGTACACACAAGTCGATGTCGCTTCGTTTGGGTCGCCTTCTGCCCCCTAAATCCCCCATGCTGGGAGACTTTGACAAAGAAAGATCTCTAGCGTCCGAAGAATGGTAACGGTTCAAAGTCCCCCAATTTTGGAGGATTTAGGGGGCGAAGGATCTCGGCAATGACTCATCGCTCGACTTGTGTGTACACGGTAGCGTGGAGCGGGAGAGGGCTAGGGTGAGGGGAAGAGGGATGGAGTCCGTGCGCCATGAGCCGCACCCAACCGCTTCGGCTCCACCTGCTGTTCAGTGTGCTGTTCCTGCGCTTGCATCACTTTGCGGAATCTTGCATCACTTTGCTGAATAAAGTACACAGCACTACACTATCCATCAATCCAGGATCCATCAACCCAGGAGGAACGATGAACACGTACAACCCCACGTACCGATTCGCCGTCGGCGTCGCGATCGCGGCAGCATTCATCCTCGTCTGGCTGAGCCTCGGCGTCGGCATCATCGGGAGGGATGGCGACCCTGCTAACCTGATGTACCTTGGGGTGCTCGCCGTCGGAATCATCGGTGCCTTCATTGCGCGCTTCCGGCCCCGTGGGATGGCCCGCGCGCTGTTCGCTACAGCGATCGCTCAGACGTTGGTAGCCGCGATCGCGCTGGTTGCCAGGTTGGGCGACCCGTGGAGCGGACCGCTAGAGCTTTCGGTTCTAAATGGGTTCTTCGTTGCGCTGTTCGCCGGATCGGCGTGGCTGTTTCGCCGTTCTGCGCATGGGCGACTCAGATAGGGCGTGGCCTAACAAAGCGATCGCTCCAACTTCACGATTGATCGCGCCAACTTCACGATTGATCGCGCCAACTTCACGATCGATCGCGTCAACTTCATGAGTGAACGCGTCAACTCGTCGATTGATCGCTCCAACTCGTCGATCGATCGCGGCAACTCGTCGATCGATCGCGCCAACTCGTCGATTGATCGCGGCAACTCGTCGATCGATCGCTCCAACTTCACGATCGATCGCGTCAACTGCACGAGTGAACGCGATCGCAACCTGAAAGATAAATAGTTCAGTCAAATGCCTTGAGTAGAAATACCAGAGAATTTTGGCTGCTTTGCTGGGTTGCTCAAAGTTTACTTATTTGTTCTCAGGGAAATTTCTGTTTGGATTCGTTAGATTTTGGCAGACAACCTTAGGAGAAATAAAACAATGACGCGTCCTAAACGTGGCTCTATGGTGGTGACTGAAGCGCAAAAACGGGCGGCTGGAATGCACGCCATCAGTGAAACGCTCGATTTTGGAGATGGGCTGAATTTAAACGCCTACGATAACAAGATTGCTTCACTCGATTCTCAAGTGTCTACTTACAACAACCTACTCGGTGCTTTGGATAAGCTAACGGGTGAAATTACATTGGCAGAGCAGGAGCTAAAGAGCTTCTCTGGCAAGATGTTGATGTGTGTGGCGGCTCGCTATGGCAAAACCAGTTGGGAGTATGGCGAAGCAGGAGGGTCTAATAATCCACAGCGTCGTAAGGCGGAAGGTAAGACGACTCCTGAGGAGACTGCACCTAGTTTGGCAAAGGCAGAAACGAATGGCAAGGCGACGAGTAAGACGGTGGAAGTAGAGGGATGAGGGATGAGGGATGAAGGATGAGGGATAAGAACGCTTGCGGCAACGCTTCGCAAGGAGGGATGAAGGACGAAAAAACAGGATTGCTTTGTTTCATCCCTCATCCTTCATCCCTACCTTCATGTTTACTCACAAAAATTGACCCCGATTGACTTGACGGCAGCTTGGTAAATCCTCTACGCTCACAAATTAAGTTGTCTCGTCCATTTCTGTGAAGCGAAGACAACGGTTGTCCAAAAATCTAGCGTCGTCCAAAGCTGTTGGAGCAGCAATGAACGACTAACCGCCCAACGCTGAGGTTACCAGCGCGGGGGCTAACGAGGGATCATAGCATCTCACTAGCCACCCCTGCTTTTCGCTGCGGTTCGGGGGTGGCTAGATTTTTGGGCTTTCTTCTCATCCAACACTAGGAGAAACCCAAAATGAATTACAGTTCGCAAGGTTTGTTGCCAGGATTAGAAAACGAATCCGTGAATGGCGATCGATTACGATTGTTAGCGATTGGAACACGGGAAGGAGTAACCGAAACGATCCACACGTTGCATGTGTTGGGATATGCAGAAGCGGGGGCATGGAGTCCGGTGTTGCCTGTGCCCAACTCGACTGAGGTGATGAGCATCTTGACGAGGCAGCGATCTATCTAGAAGAGGAGGGAGGAGCGATCTCTGTCTGTCTAATCGCTCAGTTTGGGGTGTTATGCAGCTCTCGGTCTGTCGATCGTTCCGATTCGGGATGTTATACAAATTTCAGTCTGCCTAAGATCCTATTCTGGGGTGTTATGCAGACTGAGATCTGTATAACATGCTGATATGGAGTGTTATACGGCTCGTGATCTATCTAAGAGCCCAATTCAGGGGAGATAGACAGAATAGGAAGGGCTAGATCTATCTAAATAATAGTTAGACAGCACCAAGCAATTAGCTTACAAAATAAATTTGGAGAAAAGATGGAAGTCCCATCCTGTTTCCACGGAAAATATAGTGACGTTAAAAAGGTTATTTCAAAGGTTGCCACTAAAATAACGAAGAACGTGCCTATTCAAGAGGCGGTAGACCAGTTTCCTTTGATTGAGTTGAAAGACAGCAACTATCTAATTGTCATAGATGGTCCAAATCCGCTGCTTGGTGGTCAAGAGTACTTCAATATGTTTACGTTGCCGAGATTGCTGTTTCAGAGGGTGGGACCTAATTGGCCGGAATTATCTCGATATTTTAATGAGTTGGTTACTATCCCATGGGGACACATGGCTATCTCATGTACGCAACATGTATATAGGTTTTATGCTAGTGAAGCACACAGAAAGAAATATTTGTATCAGTTTTTACGATATGTCGAACAGTACGACGAGATCAACGATAGGTTTGAATGCGTCTTACGTCCTTTTGATGGTGTTAAAAGACCGATATATGATCATCCGCAATTCATTGGAAAATATGTGTTGGGGAATTTGGATTATTTCAAAGAAATTCATCAAGGAAAAAACATTAATAAAATTTTGAGAGATCATGATTTTCTTGGTTTAATCAGAAAATATGAAATTGATGCGTATGTATCAAACACTGTCTAACAATCCCGTTGCACACAGACCGCTGAGAGTTTCTTCGTTAAGTTTGAGAGGTTATCTGCGGCGGGTGAACGGGGTCGTTATGCAACAAAATTCACTTTTATAGAGATGACACGACTTCAAGATGAGATTAGCCGAACGCTACTTCCCGGTATGAGTATGCCAAGAGCGCTCGAACTTCTATTTGGGTGGATCGAAAGCAATGGACTCTTCATTGATACTGACGAAGGACAGCGAATTGGTTTCTTGTCTCCGCAAGATGAGTTGGAGTCGAAGTGGACGGACACAGAACGACCCGGAGGAACAATCATCGAGTTCTTTGCTAAAGGCAACATCAACCTAAAAGACTGGTTCGGGCATGACACCCCGGAAGTGATGGTCGAGTGTGTGTCTTTGCGAAAATTGGTGCTGATGGGTCGAGGGCAGCTTTTTGGTTAGATTCTGAGGGGAAGCAGAAAATTGTACATCTCGGATCAGGGTCAGGGTCTACACTGGTCTGTGTGTTAGCTGATAATCCTGTTGATTTCTTGAGATTATTAGCTATCGGATACGATGAAATCTGTTGGAACCAGGAGTTCTCAAGCCCACCTAATGCTAACTTTGTTGATGGAGCCTGCTTTGTGCATCCAAATGTGAAGTATCAACAATGGGTAAGGGATACTTTTTCTGTTAACATTCCAACCACTGCTAGTGAGATTGTAAGATACCCATCAGAAATAGAGAATTTAGAATCGAATGATCCTTTTTTTCAGTGGGTTAAGCAGAATGTTCGATGATACTAGATGAACAGAATATTGCATAACAATCCCAATGCACGCCGACCGGATAAAGGTGAGCTGTTGTTTTTTCAAGTCCATTTGCGGCGGGTGAGTTTAGTCATTAGGCGTTGCTACACTTCTTCTGTGAACGAAAGGTAAATCATGATGGAATCTCCACAGGGCACCAGTCTAGTTGGTGTGCGCCTGCTTACCCCTGCTGATGCTGAGGCATATCATTCTGTGCGCTTGCAGGCGCTTCATGAACAGCCACCCGCGTTCGGCTCGGTTCCAGAAGTCGAGCCAAACCTCTCCGAGACTGCTGCGAGACTTGCGGAAAGTGATGAGTGTTGCTTCTTCGGAGCGTTTCAAGATGAGCAACTCATCGGCATCATTCGACTTTCTCGTTATTCAGCACCCAATGAGAAGCATCGTGCTTACATTGCGGGTCTCTATGTCCTTCCCCAGTTTCGTTGCCGTGGTTATGGACGAGTGCTTGTTAGCGAAGCGTTGAGTCGAGCAGCGAACATCTCGGGCATCAGGAGAGTAAACCTAACTGTTGTGACTCAACAAGAAGTAGCAATCCGCCTTTATCAGTCGTTCGGTTTCCACATTTACGGTACCGAGCCAGAGACCTTTTCGAGAGATGGACAATTCTACGACGAGCACCTGATGACCTTGGAACTCAACTCTGGCAATGACCGCAACGCCTAACAATTGTGTTGGAGCGGATTTACTCAAGTCCTTGCATTGCGAACTTTTTTGGTGACCGCTCAACACAAACGTTAGATGAAAATTGATACGGTGCGTTAGTGTCTACTTTCAAGTCATTGCAAACATAGGGATATTGCTCCAGGTTGTTAATATAAAGAGTATTGCCGTCACGCCAAGGAGTGACAGATGACCGACAGTGATCCTTACACGACTGGCAAATGTAGATGCGGTCAGGTTCAATTTGAAGTTAATTCAGAACCTCTGATGACTATGGTGTGTCACTGCACAGGGTGCCAGCGTATGACAGCCAGTGCCTTTAGTTTGAGCACACTTCACCCAAGCAGTGGATTCAAGGTAACGTTGGGTGAACCTGTCATCGGCGGGCTACACGGTGCAACGCGTCATTATTTCTGTGCAAACTGCATGAGTTGGCTATTCACACGCCCAGAAGGGATGGATGACTTTGTTAACGTCCGAGCGACTCTGATGGACGATGCCCAATCGTTTAGTCCATTTATCGAGACCTATACAGACGAAAAGCTGCCTTGGGTCACGACGCCCGCCGTCCATAGCTTTAACAAATTTTTATCACCGGAGCATTTTCCAGCGTTGCTCTCCGAGTTTGCAAAACGATCTAAATAGACGGGCTGCACAATGTCGTTTTCCCAAGCAGTAACGACATTCACAGCAAAAACTGGGAGTGCCCGCATTTAAGCGATCGCAGCCATTGCATTTGGGCCGTAGAGTTTTCATCTAACCCCTGGTTGGAGCGGACTAATAACGTTGGTCAGGTTTGTGCCAAAAGTGACTGGCAACTGCTCAACCAGAACGTTGGCCTATAACTTTTCAGCAGGCGTGGCTTAAAAGTTGATGATGGAAGAGCAGTTAAAGGCACTACCTTACAAAGAAGACATATCCCACCCAAGTGCCAGTTGACCCGATAACTTGCGTTGACCCTCCTCCCGCAGAGGGTGATAGCGGGCCCCCTGCACATCCCGGAACAACTTCTCTAGCCCCAGCTTGCGGTAGAACGCACCTCCTCCAGCAATTTCCATTGCCAGATCAGCGACATTCAGCACGGCTTTAGCAACGAGTGTCCGCCCTGTCATGATTTGATTCGTTGTCTCAAAACTAGGTTGACTCACTGTGGCCGTTGAAATCATGTGCTGAAGTGCTAACTTTGCAGCCATTAATTCATTGTCTAAGCCTCCCACGCTGTAACAAAGGTGTTCATCCGAGCGGTGCTTCATTGCTAGTTGAATTGCGCGATCGCGTGCCGCTTCTGCAACCCCAACATAAACCGAATAAACCAACGGGATTGCCACCATCGAGATGAGATGGAAAATAAAATGCCACTTGCCTTGTTCTCGTCGCAGAGCAACGGCTGCATCCGGGACAAAAACATCCGAGAGCACCACATCATGAGAACCGGTTCCCCGCATTCCCATAGCTTGCCAAGTAGGTTCGATCGCCACACCCTGGGCAGTCATAGGAACGGGGAAGTGCAAGACTGTAGGCCCGGCTTGTGGATCTTCATAAACCGCACTCGTCATCAGTAAGTTTGCGATCGGCGCACCACTGGCAAATCGTTTACGAGCGGTGATCACAAATCCACCCTCTACTTTGATCGCGGTGCCAGCGCTCTCTAGCCAATCCGAGCCGCCACTGCTAAGCAAGATCAGTTGCTCGCTTGCCACTCGTCGGAGTAATCCATCTACGGGAGCATTCTGATTATGCCAGCGCCAAGTCGGAACCATCACCTGATGCGTATGCATCGAGAACGCTAGCGCCGTGGAACTGGAGTAGCGTCCTAGAATTTGCAGGACAGCGCAAAGATCGCTGTAGCTAGCTCCGCCACCACCGAGTTCGATCGGCACGCCCGCTGCCGCCAGTCCAGCCGCTTTCAACCGAGCAATATTATCTGCAACAAACAAATCACTCTCATCAGCTTCAGTTTCTCTTGCGGCAAATTGGCTTCCCAGGGATTCTGCCAGGGACAACCAATCGATTTCTGCTGGTTGAATAGTTGGTGCTGTCTGTTGTTCTAACATCTGTTCTAACATCAAACTGTCTCCTTTAAATCTTGTGATGCTCCCATTCTGATGTGCCAGATCAGGTGTTACAAGTTCAATATCTGAACCTGATTTTTGACCTTTTTATCAGATGGATTATGAGAAAGGGATATGGGCAATTCTGTCCGGTGGCAAAGGCTGCTGAAGTGATTGGCGATCGCTGGAGCCTGCTGATACTGCGAGAAATGCTGTATGGCAATCGCTACTTCAACGACATTAGTCGAGGAGTTCCGTTAATGTCGCGCGCGCTCTTGGTGCAACGCCTCAAAGAACTTGAGAAGTTGGGAGTTGTCGTTAGCCATGAAAAAGAGACAGGCCAGGGGTACGAGTACGTCCTCACACCCGCAGGGGAAGCCTTGCGGCCCATCATTGAAGCGATGGGAGTTTGGGCACAACAATGGGGTAGCGAACAAATTGCTCTAGAGGATTTGGATGATGCTTTACTGATGTGGGGCATGAGGCGACGCATCAATCTTGAAGCACTACCTTCCCAAAAAGTAGTGCTTCAGTTTGACTTTCGAGGACTCGCTAAAGGGCGTCATACTCAGCGCAGTTGGTGGTTGGTGCTTGAAGCGGGTGCAGTAGATGTGTGCCAAAAAAATCCAGGCTTTGAGGTCGATCTTTTAATATCAGCCGATCTCGGTGTGTTCACCCATGTTTGGATGGGATACACCCCGTTGAATCTTGCTCTCAAGCAAGGCACTGTTTGTTTTGAAGGCGATCGCAGTTTAGTGCGTCAAGTTTCAACCTGGCTATATCTCAATGGTGAGTGGCGTTATGGTATGGGACTCGATCGCTCTGCGGCGCAGCTAATGCAGGCTAATAAGCGCGTTGCCGCGGAATATAGTGAAGTTTCTGGTGCTTAGTGCAATGTTACTTACATCCGCTGAACACGAACGTTGGGCTGCTTTGAGATATTTGTGGAGAATGCGATCGAGACTGGTAGGCAGTGGCTTAACACGATTGCCTTTAGTTAGCAGAGCCTGACGGATCTAAGCGATTGAGTAAGATAAAGAGGCTCAATTAGAAGGAATAACCTTTGCAAACTGTTCATGAAAATTCTTGAATCAGGTTACGCAGTCCGCTCTGCTCGTGTTGAAGAATTATCCCTGCTATCTCACATTGAACAGTCATCTGCTAGTCTGTTTCTCGATACGCCCTATTCCTTTTTGGTTAACGCTGAGCCACTGCCACTAGACTTCGTATGGCAAAGATTTGAATCAGGACAGGTATGGGTTGCCGTTGATCCACATGATGCAGTGGTTGGATATGCTGTTACTCGTGAGGTGAATGGCACAATCTATCTGCAACAAATAGATGTTGTTCCTGAACACGGGCGAAGAGGAATTGGATCTGCATTGGTTGATGAAGTCTGTTCTTGGGCAAAACTTCGTGGTTATCGAGTGGTATCGTTATCCACCTTCCGAGACATCCCCTGGAACGCTCCTTTCTACTCAAAATTAGGGTTTCGCATTCTTGACGAATCCGAAGTAACGACTAGTTTTCAACAGATTAGACTTCAAGAGAGTGAAGCCGGACTACCAATATCTGAGCGAGTCATTATGTACTGTGAGTTATAGCCGTCCAACAATGTTGCGGCACCGGAATCTATCTAGGTTCTCATCGAGATACAGAACTTGTCTGCATCCGGTGAGCTTCACTGTTAGGCAGCACAGAAACAAAAGAGATGGAGGTATCTCGTGCCGCAATCGACAAGACCGTTCATACCGTTCGATTTCCAGGTTCCGAAGACTCTAGAGACTTCGGAATTCAGGCTTCGCATGCTCACAATCCACGATGTCATCAAAGACTATGAGGCGGTCATGACCAGTGCGGCTCACCTCAGACAACTGCGCCCAAGTGAGAAGTGGCCTGAGGGGCTAACTTTAGAGCAGAACCTTATCGAGCTTGGCTGGCATCAACACGAGTTTCAACGTCGGACTTCCTTTGCTTACACCGTAGTGACGCCTTCGGAAGACAGGGTACTTGGCTGCGTCTACATTAACCCCACGCTAAAGCGTGACTACGATGCCGATGTTCACCTGTGGGCGCGGGAGTCTGAACTTCAGGGCGGCCTCGAACAGAGGCTGCTCGCAGCCGTGAAAGACTGGGTTGCTAACGAGTGGCCTTTCAAGAACGTATTATATCCAGGACGAGATATTACCTGGGAGCAGTACCAAGCACTCCCCGAACGGTAGCGAGAGAATGTTGAATGAACGGGCAAGCCTTGAAGCATAGCAAGGACTGGCTGAGGCTGATGCTTAACAAGCACGTTGCAACGGCGGAATTAAAACCTTGATGTTGAGCTTCAAAATGTTTACCACCGATGAACTGGGTCGTTATGCAGTAGATCTACTGGGGATAATTCGATCAGACAGCTCAATCCGTGATCAAGAAACATGGCAAGCTAGACATTCTGATCAATAACACAAGCATTACCCCTGAGTATCCCCAAGGCGTTCTCAGCTTTGAGCAACTGTCCTTGGCGTTGCTCATCCAGATTTCTCAAACCAACATAAGCGTTTCCTTAGCAACTTAGTGGAATAATTCCACTAGATTTAACGCCCTAAAGCACCTTTAATCATATCGAGTAGGCTGCTGCCACCAAAGGCGATCGCTAGCAAAATTGAAGATGACAGGATAAAACCACAGACACATAGAGCTAATCCACCGAGGCTAATTGCTCCGTCATCATCCAGTAAGCCAAAGCCTGTGACGAAGATCCCCATTGCCGGGAGTGTATTAGTGCCGGGGATCGGAATCATCATCGAAATTGACATTAGGGCGATCGCTAAGCCAATGACAGTGCGGCCGGGGAGACTGGTGCAAACCTGAGTCAAGCGTGGGCGAGAAATGGACTCAATACGTTGCAGCCAAGGCAAGCCCACTTTTAGTACCTGGCGAACTTTATTCACTTCAAACCCGTGATTCCGCCAACCGTTTGGAAACCAAGGTTCATCCCGCCCGATGAGCAACTGTCCAGCTAACAGCAACATGGCAATTCCAAAGGGAACCGAATAGCCCGGAGCCGGGATGGGTAAGGCGGACGGAAACGACAGCAGCACAAACAGAAAACCGAAGGTTCGTTCCCCTGCAAGATCGAGGAGGTCGCCGAGCGTGACTTTGACGCGATCGCTTGGGAGATTTGAGGGGGTGGCAGTCAGTTCGCTAGCTTCGGGTTGCTGCCAACGATCGTTTTCAAAGAAAAATTTCTTGAGTTCGCTGGAGAGGGTAGCCATAGATGGTTTGGGGCAAAGGATGAGGTGTGATGACAAAAAGCCTTTACAGGCTATACAAATTTACAAGGTTTGGACAGGAACTGACCTGTTAAGGTGTGATATCTCTTGCAAACCTTAAATTTGCAAAGATTTTGATGACAAGGATTTTAATGACGAGATTTCGTTGATCACTCCTTGACGAGGACAGTACGGTATAAAAGTGGTTGGTTGAGATCGAAAGATCACTAGCAGCGGGTGAAGCGGGTTGTTAGCCTGCAAAGCGTTTGGGAAGTCTAATCGCAGGCTTTGTAACTTTGAGATCCCTGAAATTGCAATTATTTCAGCTTTGACAACAGGTATGCAGATATGATTACCGAAATGACATCAGAGCAGGAGGCCTTAATTCCTTCCTATCGTGAAAAGTGGCGTAATATTGCCCTTTCCATAGAACGGATTGATCAAGAGACTGCATCTGAAATTATCCAAAGAGCCTATGCTCTGATCGGCAAACAACCACCTAGAATCATATTTTGCGATAGCCCATATGACTACAGATTGAAGGTTTCAGAGTTTCTCCGCACGTCTGAGCCACCTGATTTTGCTCAAGCAATGGGTAAAGCAAATGACATACTTAGTGGACTATTCGAGCAACTTGGTCAGTTGAGCGTTATAGCTGAAGAGACTTTAAATACAGCAGTAGAGCAAAACGATACCCTGTCACCTTCACTTGAGCAGCACATCGGAGAGAAGTTTCAACAGCATTTTTCTGGCGTGCTGGATAACGAAGGGTTAGAACGTGGGCTTGACTCCTTTAAAGAACAATTAAAACAAGAGTTTCCTCAATTTCAGCCACCTGATGAGCTTGGAGAAGGACTGAATACAGAAATAGAGCAAAACAACGATTTATTCTTCTGGCTGCAAGAGCAAGTTTCACCAGATTTACAAAAGCGTGTTTTTAAGCAGTTTGGAAACTTAGAGGATTTCTGCCGTTGTCAAATTCACAATCCAGTGTATAGAGAGCTTTCTGCATTGCCCAACATCAATGCACTTTGGTCAGTTATTCATAACTGTGTTGCTCCTGATGCTTCAGCAGGTAACTATTCTTGGTTTGATTTCTACATTTCTGTACTTGGGTGCGAATGTCATTTAGAAAAGTGGCAAGCTTCGTTAGATCTTCTACAAAGCTGTGGCTATGTTTATCCCTTCGAGCATATTTGCTTTATTTGTGATCGCCCAACCAGAATTTCCCTTGATGAAGAAGGGCGACTTCATGCAGAAGGGGAGCCCGCAATAATGTTCACGGATGGTTTTAGCGTCCATGCCTATAGAGGAATACCACTTCGAGACAGGTATATAATCCAAGTTGCGGGTTAAGTTGAGAGAACAGAAGAAAACAACCGCAAGCCACGCGAATTGCACCGCACCTGTGTTCACGACTACGGCATAGTGAATCAGGAACCGGGGTCGTCAACTGATGAAG
>JAHHHP010000137.1 GCA_019359275.1 Myxacorys chilensis ATA2-1-KO14
CTCCACCCTCATCCATCCCGAACTGAGGTGTGAAACGAATCTGCGGCGACGATAGTGGGAGGGTTGCCTCCTGTCAAAATAGCGCATCGCCAGGGTAATAGTTGCAAGGAGGGGTAGGTGCTCTCAACGATTGAGAGCACCTACCCCTCCTTTGCTGAATGAATACAGACTTTTTTGAAAATAGCGGAGTTTCGAGAAGCGGCATTGGGAAGATAGTCTTGTCCGAGCCTGAATCGGCAATGTGACATCCAATTCGTTGTCCTGTCACCTCAATCTCAGTGTCCTCGCGATCAATGAGGTAAAGAAAGCAAAACAGAAAATCTTTCATTCAGCATTTCAGTACAGAGAGACCTGGCTAGGTCAATGTTCTTCTCAGAAGGAGACATCTCGACCAGTTCTTTCGTCAAATGATTTTATAGCAAGTATCTGTGCCGTCTGTAGCAGGTGAGCTATTTCTCGTGCGGTGCAGTAGTTCGGGTCATAATTTGATGGTTTTACCATGAGCGATCGCGCTTGCTGTATCCGTAGATACAGGGCGAACGCACACGTATCTTAACAATGAGTACAAGGAGAATGTAGAAGACTTAGGATTCAAGGCAGCTGTGAACTTGAATCGAGGTTCTTCATGTCCGAATCAGCCATTACAAGCCTCAAAACCCATTTTGGAAATCTGTCTGACCCGCGTGCTCAACATAGCATTGAGCATTTGCTGATTGATATTGTGATGATCACGATTTGTGCTGTGATCTGTGGCGCGGAGAGTTGGGTTGAGATCGAGAACTATGGGATAGCGAAGCAGGAATGGTTGGGAACCTTCCTGGAACTGCCGCACGGGATTCCTTCTCACGACACGATGGAGCGACTGGTTGCCCGACTGCGGCCAGAACAAGTGCAACAGTGTTTTTTGAACTGGGTGCAGGCGGTGTTTGAAATCAGTGGCAGACCACTAATTGCTATCGATGGAAAAACGCTGCGAGGAAGCTATGAGCGAGATAGCAAACGGGGCATAATTCATATGGTGAGTGCTTGGGCAAGCCAAAATCGGATTGTGCTTGGACAACGCAAGGTGAATCAGAAATCCAACGAAATCACAGCCATTCCAGAACTGCTGCGGGCGCTAGACCTAGCAGGAGCCGTGGTGAGTATTGATGCAATGGGATGTCAAACAGCAATTGCTCAGCAAATTGTGGAACAGCAAGGGGACTATGTACTGGCGCTCAAAGGCAATCAGGGCAGTCTGCATGAGGATGTCGAGCAGTTGTTTAATCACGCCCGTCAGCAGCAGTTTCGCGGGATAGAACACGACAACTACGAAACGCAAGACACGGGACATGGACGCATCGCAATCCGCCGCTACTGGGTCATGGGCAACACGGAATATCTGATTGGAGCCGAGAACTGGGCCAAGTTGACGACTATCGGTTGTGTCGAGTCTCAACGCCAAGTCGAGGGTAAAACCACTTGGCAAACCCGCTACTACTTGCTGAGTTTGCCCCTGGATGCCCATCTCAACGCCAAGTCGAGGGTAAAACCACTTGGCAAACCCGCTACTACTTGCTGAGTTTGCCCCTGGATGCCCAGCAATTCGCTCAAGCAGTACGAGGTCATTGGGGGATTGAGAACCAACTGCATTGGGTGCTGGATCTTGCGTTTCGAGAAGACCGAGCCCGTTCAACGCTTGGCTATAGTGGTGAAAACTTGGCAGTGATTCGTCATCTTGCCGTGAACCTACTCTCTCAAGAAAAGTCGGCTGAAGGTGGGATTCGCGCCAAGCGTCTCAAGGCGGGCTGGGACGACAACTACCTCCTGAAAGTTCTCGCTCAGCCCTCCAGTCCCGCTCGATTATGAAGAAGCGTGTGCGTTTGCCCTATCCGTAGATATGGAATTCTTGTAGCATTTGGAATAGTTTTGTTAGCATTTTAGTGGTTTAGCCTAAAGATCGGTAAAATTGAATTATTTAGGAAACGTTGCAATCCTAATCTTCTAGTTATCCATAAAAAGAGGTTTAATTGACCTGCCTATTTACTAATTAAGCAAAACAAATCTAGAACTATATTCCTCTAGCTTTTAAGTGAGAAGAACTCATGATAACGCCGCCCCCTCCCAGTATTTCTCCACAGCAAATGAACGTTTTTCGGATCGTTTGTTCGATGGCTTGGTCGGATGGAAAGTTAACTCCTGAAGAAGCAGAGTTGATGATAGATCAGTTTGTTAGCCTTTTTACAACCGATGTTGCTGAGAAGCAGGTTCTACGACAGGAGTTTCAAGACTATCTGGGACAGAACATTCCTCTAGAAGAGTCAGTCCCGACCCTAAAAACGGTTGAAGATCGAGAACTGGTTCTGAAATTAGGATACATGGTTATCCAGGCGGGGGGAACGCTTAACCCGGACGAAGACGCGATTACGGCGGATGAAAAAGCTGCTTATCGTCGCCTAGTAGATCTTTTAGGACTGCCAGAAGATAGGGTGCAGGCAGTCGAATGGGCAGCAGATCAAGAACTTGGTCAATCTGACACGATGATTCACGCGGTAAATTCTGGATTAGCCACATTCTTCCATCGATAATGCAATAGTCTGGCTAGGTACAATCGGTTTATCGACAGAAGACTGAACAGTTGTTATTGACTGCGATCGCAGTCAATACGTGAGCACGAAAAACTGCGGATCGAGATATTCGTTTCGCCCCATAGTTTGCTTTGCAGTTTTTCAAAGTTTCGTGACCATGGGCTTTAGTACTTAAACCGAGGTTCGAGCAATTTGGTGTTGACGATCTTGTTGAACATGGTCTGGTTGAGTAATAGGCAACTGGAGTGTAAACACTGTTCCGCTGTTTGGTTCAGACGTTACTTCAATCTTGCCACTGTGATTTTCAACAATCTGATAGACTATCGATAGCCCTAACCCTGTTCCTTGCCCGACTGGCTTAGTGGTGAAGAATGGATCGAAAACTTTTGTTTGAATAGAAGATAGCATTCCACATCCATTGTCCCGGATTTGAAGTTGAATCTCGGTTTCGTTGATGCGATCGCTGTGAATAGTAATTTCTTTAATCGGTAAATTCGGGGAAGCCAAAGCCTCGATCGCATTCATCAGCAAATTCATAAATACTTGGTTGAGTTGCGCTGGCTGGCACTCAATTTTAGGCAAATCGCCATACTGCCTGATGATACGGATACCCTGAAGACGCTGGGTGAGAATGACGATCGTACTTTCAATTCCATCGTGCAAGTTGACGGCTTTTACTCCAGTCTCGTCTAGGCGCGAGAAGTTGCGTAAAGACAACACAATTTGGTGAATCCGCTCGGCTCCTACCCGCATGGAACCCAAGAGTTTCGGCAGGTCTTCGCTCAGAAAGTCAATATCTATCTCGTCTAGCCGCTGTTGAATTGCAGCGACAGGGGATGAATAGTGCTGTTGATAGAGTGCTAGAAGACTAAATAAATCTTGAACATAGTGATTGGCTGGAACAATATTTCCATAGATAAAACTAATAGGATTATTGATTTCATGGGCAACACCCGCCACGAGTTGACCCAAGCTAGACATCTTTTCGGATTGAATAAGGTGATGTTGAGCTTGTCGAAGGTTTTGAAGCGCAGTTTCGGCAGCTTCTTTAGATTGCTGAATCGCGATTTCTGCCTGCTTGCGATCGCTGATATCTTCATAGGAACCGAAGAGTCCAATTACGTCTCCAGCATCATTTTGAAGCGGTATTTTAGTCATTCTCACCCACGCCGTACCATCTTGTGAAACCCGAGGCTCTTCATGATTTACTTTAGAGGCTCTCTGGCTCAGCACAAACTCATCATCAGCCCGATAGAGATGAGCCAGTTCTTTCCAATCTAGGTCAAAATCATCGCGCCCTAAAATTTGCTCTGGCGACTCTAGCCCAGCATCTTGAGCAAACAACCGATTACAGCCCAAGTAACGAAAATTTTGATCTTTCCAAAACACCCGTTGCGGAAAGGTGTCAATCACTAATTCTAGGGTTTGTTGAGATTGACGCAACGCGACTTCAACTTGCTGACGCGCCGTTGCTTGTTGCTCAAGTCTTTGATTTGCTTCTGCAAGTTGGGCAGGGCTAGGCAGCGCTAATATTTTAGGAATCAAGGAAACCAATGCGACTCCTGTTGCTACAGAAACCGTAGCTGTCAAAGCTTTGATTGTGCCTGACAGCCAGTAGGTCGGATGCCACAACGTCCAGATGTCCATCAAATGCCCAGTGCCGCATGCCACAATAAAGCTGCCTATTAGGAAAAACAACCAGTCAAACGGCAAATCTCCTCGCTTGCGAACGATGTAAACCAGAAGCAAAGGAATGGAGTAGTAGGACAACCCAATGAGAGCATCCGAGATAATGTTGAGCCAAACCAGTCCGGTTTTCCAGAGGTAACAATGACCATGAGGAACAAAGGGACTTGAACTTAGAAGGGTTCTTAAGAGGTTAAGCATGGCGATTCCTTGAGACGCAATAACCCTTGAAAGATTGTTATATTTTGAAATGTTTTTATATAAAGCAGTAGATGGGTAATTTCTCTACGGCTTCTGCCACAACTACGGCTTCTGACCTAACTTCAGACAGATGCTGAGGAGAACTGCGATACCAGTGTTCCCCAAAGTTATATTTAACCTCTTTGGTGAAATTGCGTTACAGAATGTTCTGCTCGAAAAATAAAAGTAATACAGTAGGAAAGCCTTGATGGGCTTGGCTTCTCATTCTGTCTTCAAAGCGGGTTTAATGATACTTTTCTACAAGTAGAAATCAACTTGACTGCATACAATCGAGCTAAATCTAGCTTTTCTACCCTTTCGCTCTCAATAGCCGTTACTATTACACATAGAGCTTGAGGAACAAGCGTACTTATGTCCCAAAGTGTCGTTCCTGACCCAAACATCGCGCCGGATATCAGCCGTCTAGTGATCGAAGATGATGCGCCCGTAAATAATTTGATCTCTGAAAAGCAGCAGCGGTTACTGACTGAAGCGCTCTATAGCAATGATGTTTTTGAGTCGCGATCGTTCTTAGTCGCCGCGAACGTCGGTGTGTTTTATGCCGTTCGTCAGCCTCCCCTAGTTCCCGATGTATTTCTCAGCTTGGATGTCGAGGTTCCTCAAGACTGGCGTGAGAAGAAAAATCGCACCTATTTTGTCTGGGAGTTTGGCAAGTCACCCGATGTCGCAATTGAAATTGTTTCTAACAAAGAAGGAAACGAACTCGGCAGTAAGCTGACAAACTATGCCCGAATGGGCGTCAGTTACTATGCTGTGTTTGATCCACTAGAGCAACTGGGAGAAAAGCTGCTGACTGTATTTGAACTGCGCGCTAATCGGTATCAGGAGAAATCTGATGCTTGGTTTGACGAAATTGGTATTGGTTTAACGCTGTGGGATGGCACGTTTGAAGGGAAGCGCGATCGCTGGTTGCGATGGTGCGATCGTATGGATGCAGTCATTCCCACTGGGTTTGAACGCGCTCAAAAAGCCGAAGCTAGAGCAGGACGACTCGCAGAACGCTTGAGAGCCTTAGGCATCGACCCGGATGCGGAGGACTAGATGGCACGAACGCCAACTATTACCTACGATCGCGGCACTTTAATTCTCCACCCACCTCCTAAGGGCAAGATTTGGGTGGATTTTGCAACATGGGACGATCGGATCGAAAAGTTTCGCGTCCCGGCTCATCAATACCGTCGGTTGGTGCTGGCATTACGGGCAGAAGGGACAGAGTTAACCGACAAAGCGAAAGGATTTCAAGAAATTGATCTCGTTTCCACCCTGGCAATGGAGCCGTACCCTCACCAGAAAGAAGCCTTGGAAGCCTGGAAGAATGCAGGGCGAGCGGGCGTGGTGGTGCTGCCAACCGCGGCTGGAAAAACGTATCTAGCACAATTGGCAATGCAGGCCACAAAGCGCAGCACCCTAATTATGGTGCCAACGCTAGATTTGATGCATCAATGGTACGCGCAGTTAGTGACCACGTTTCCCAATGTAGAAATTGGATTGTTGGGTGGTGGATCGCGCGATCGCACTCCCATTCTAGTTGCGACTTACGATAGTGCCGCGATTAATGCTGAAACGTTGGGCAATCAGTACGGGCTGCTCGTATTTGATGAGTGCCATCATTTGCCGAGTGACTTTAATCGAGTCATTGCTGAGTATGCGATCGCGCCTTATCGGTTAGGACTGAGTGCAACACCAGAGCGAACCGATGGTAAACACGAAGATCTAAAAATTCTAATTGGTGAAGAAGTTTATCGTAAAACAGCAGAAGAATTATCTGGCTCGGCACTAGCAAAACATGATGTAGAACAGATTAAGGTAACGCTATCGCTTGAGGAACGTGAACGCTATGATCGACTGATTCAAATCAGAAACGCTTTCTTAAAAGAAGCCAATCTTTATCTCAGCAGCGCTCAAGGCTGGCAGCGATTTGTAGCGGCAAGTGCTAGGTCGAAAGCGGGACGAAAGGCGATGTTAGCCCACCGAGAAGCCAAAGCGATCGCGTTTGGCACGGAAGGCAAACTGCGGGTTTTAGGCGAATTGTTAGGGCGTCATTATCCCGATCGCACGCTGATCTTCACTGACGATAACGCCACTGTTTATCGAATTTCTCAAGACTTTCTCATTCCTGCGATCACGCACCAAACTCCGGTGAAAGAGCGCCATGAGATCCTGACAAAGTTTAAGCAAGGCGAGTACAAAACGCTGGTTGCTTCACGAGTTTTAAACGAAGGGGTAGACGTGCCCGATGCCAGCGTTGCGATCGTATTATCGGGTACAGGTTCGACTCGCGAATATATCCAGCGTTTAGGACGAATTTTGCGTAAAGGCAAAGACCCAGCCAAACGAGCACTGATGTATGAAGTGGTAGCTGAAGACACCAATGAAGAAGGGGTTTCACGGCGACGTAGAGGCGATACGGCAAAGAAATCTCCCCGGCAGTTAGAGTTAGTGCCGCCGCGACTGGCGTATCCAATTCCTCCCCCAGCCGTTCCTCGTGCTGCCGAAGCCGAAGAGGATGATAACTGGTAGAGAATTGGCGTTTTGGCTGTTTGTAAGGAGTCTAACGAGCGCTCGCAGAGTTGGCTTGAATATCGCTTGTAATCGTACTCAAACTTAAAACGTTAACTGCAACCTTAAACAAGTTAAAACGCGAACTGAAACTGATCGATGCATAGATCGGATGGGGATCATGCAGCTTTACCATTACTGAGAGCAATATGTAGTGAGTACTACAAATCTAATTGTGTGAGCTTCTAGGCTGAAGCAAGCAAAGCAATGTAGCGGAAAGAGTTCTCATATGGCTAAGCAAAATTTGGTTGTGATCGGAAACGGCATGGTGGGTCACAAGTTCCTAGACCGAATGATCGCCAAAGGAGCGACGCAGAATTGGAATTTAATCACCTTTTGCGAAGAGCCGCGAGTTGCTTACGATCGTGTTAATCTCAGTGGTTTTTTTAATGGAAAAACGGAAGCCGATTTAACCCTAGTTGAGCCTGAGTTTTATCAGAACAATGGGGTGCAGATGTATATGGGCGATCGCGCAATTAAGATTGATCGTGATCGCAAGTGTGTCACTTCAGCAAACGGCATCACCATTAGTTATGACAAGTTGGTGCTAGCGACGGGTTCATACCCCTTTGTCCCTCCGATTGAGGGCAAAGACGCCGAGGGAACGTTTGTCTATCGCACCATTTGTGATCTTGAAGCGATCGCTGCCTACGCAAAAACGTGTCGGGTCGGCGTCGTAATTGGCGGCGGCTTATTGGGACTCGAATGCGCCAACGCCCTGAAGAATTTAGGCCTCGAAACGCATGTCGTCGAATTCATGCCGCGTCTCATGCCTGTTCAAGTCGATGATGCAGGCGGACTGATTCTTAAACGTGAAATTGAAGCAATTGGGGTTAGCGTCCATACGCAAAAATCAACGACCAAGATTGTGAGTGAAAACGGTCGAGTGCATCGAATGACGTTTGCTGACGACACAGAATTGCAAACCGATATGATTGTATTTTCGGCGGGCATTCGACCTCGCGATGACTTAGCGCGAGACTGTGATTTGATGATTGGCGATCGCGGTGGTATTGTGATCAACCCGGCCTGTCAAACGTCTGATCCAGATATTTATGCGATCGGAGAATGCGCGCTTCACCAAAACCAAATTTATGGCTTAGTTAATCCAGGCTATGTTATGGCAGGAGTTGCAGCAGACAACATCTGTGGAGTGGACAGCCGCTTTGATGGAGCCGATATGTCTACCAAGCTCAAGCTGTTAGGTGTAGACGTTGCGAGTTTTGGAGATGCCTTTGCCAAAACGTCTGGCGCTAGAGAACTGACCATTAGCGATGCCATTCAAGGTACATACAAAAAACTAGTTGTAGACGAAACGGCAACTACCCTACTGGGCGGAATTCTCGTTGGTGATGCATCTGCATATGGCAGTTTGCTGCAACTGATGCACAACAAAACGGCTCTACCACCGCATCCAGAAGATCTGCTCTTGCCGCCCCGTTCAGGAGGCGAGAATGCCTTGCTGCGAGTCGAGAATTTTCCTGATGCAGCACAGATTTGCTCGTGTAACAATGTGAGCAAAAGCGATATTTGCAATGCTATTCGCGACAATGGGTTAACCGATCTAGCCAGCGTTAAGCAATGCACAAAAGCAGGAACAGGATGCGGTGGATGCGTTCCGTTAGTCACAGATCTGTTTAAGGCAAAGTTAAAGCAAGCCGGAATCGAAGTTAAAAATCATCTCTGCGAACACTTCGCTTACTCACGCCAAGAGTTATATCACTTAGTTCGATCATCTGTTTCATCGCAAGGCGAATCGCAACAGATTCATACCTTCGATCAACTGTTGCAACGCCATGGTCAAGGGAAAGGATGCGAAATTTGCAAACCTGCGGCTGCATCCATTTTGGCATCGGTGTGGAATGAGTACATTCTAAATCCGCCTCACGCCGGGCTACAAGACACTAACGACGCCTTTCTTGCTAACATTCAGCGGGATGGCACGTATTCTGTTGTGCCTCGTGTTCCGGGTGGTGAAATTACACCTGATCAACTAATCGTCTTAGGCGAAGTTGCCAAAGAATTCAACTTGTACTCCAAAATTACTGGTGGACAGCGAATCGATTTGTTTGGGGCAAGAGTCGATCAGCTTCCCCACATTTGGGCACGGTTGATCGAGGCAGGATTTGAGTCGGGACACGCTTACGGAAAAGCATTGCGAACGGTGAAATCGTGTGTTGGCAGTACGTGGTGTCGGTTTGGGGTGCAGGATTCAACCTCGCTCGCGATCGCACTGGAGTTACGTTACCGGGGATTACGCGCCCCGCATAAAATCAAGAGCGCGGTTTCGGGCTGTACTCGTGAATGTGCAGAAGCTCAAAGCAAAGATTTTGGCATCATTGCCACTGAAAAAGGATGGAATCTTTACATCTGCGGCAATGGTGGCATGAAGCCCCAACACGCCCAACTACTGGCAGCAGATTTAGACAAAGAAACCCTGATTCGCTATATCGATCGATTCCTAATGTTCTACATCCGCACTGCAAATCGTCTTGAACGAACTGCTACTTGGTTTAACAAGTTAGAAGGTGGTATGGAGTATTTGCAGCAAGTCATCATTGAGGATTCGTTGGGCATTTGTGCAGAACTTGAGGCGGAAATGGCGCATCAAGTCGCGACCTACGATTGCGAATGGAAGGCCACGATTAACGACCCAAGAAAGCTACAGCGCTTCCGTCACTTTGTGAATTCGGATCAGAGTGATCCGAATGTGATTCGGGTAGAAGAACGGGGTCAGTTGCGCCCCGCCTATGAGCATGAGCGGCAGCTCTTAACGATTGGTCAGCCCTAATAGCCCTACCTATCGTTGTGCTTCTCAAGCGATGTGCCCTGGTTCAGAACCATTATTTCTCTTAAACACGTTATCTCTCCTAAATTATGCAAGCCATCACCAATCAATCGACTGCAACGCGTTGGATTACTGTTTGTGCCTTGAATGACATTCTGCCGGATACGGGCGTTTGTGCTTTGGTGAACAACCAACAAGTTGCAATTTTTCGGGTCGGAGAGGAACTTTATGCGATCGCGAACTATGATCCGTTCAGCAACGCCAATGTTTTGTCACGGGGAATTGTGGGCGATCGCAATGGCATTCCCAAAGTGGCTTCTCCGGTTTACAAGCAAAACTTTAATCTTGCGACTGGAGAATGTTTAGACAACGCCGAAATCAGTGTGCCTACGTTTTCAGTTCGCGTGATGGATCAGCAGGTTCAGGTTGGAGCTACTCAAATCTAATCTTCGTGTAGAAATAGATTCTAAAGGCTAGAGCTAGGTGCAGAGGAGCAGGTATTTCAGGATATCTGCTCTTTTCATCTTTTTAGACGAGAGATGAAAGAATAACTGTGCTTAGAGTGCCGCATGAGATGAGATACCAGTTGAATCCTTAGACCTGCCAGCTTCTGAAATTGAAGTTGGTACTTGATCAATGCATAACTCCCTAAACAGAGCCGCTCACACCATCAATGTCTAAACCATTCATCATCAGAACCGAGCTAACGAATGCCGAAGAAGCAACGCTCATTGCTTTCCGCAAGTCGCGCGGCAGCCTTGGAGAGGTTTAACTCGACTTCGGGGAGCGAGCCGAAAGCGGGCGATTGTTCGTGAAGTGCCCGCAGGCAATGTTATACGCTACGTTCATTATGTGTCTCTAATAAAAACACGGCTAAGGTTGATGCTGCTCCTACCGCGAGTTTTGCATGTCGAGAACCTAAACCTTTTGCTTTTGAATCTTTACCATGTCCAGTGCCGTAGCTGTTCCTCAATTCAGCAATACCGTTCGTAATCGTAGCTAAGTTGCTCAAAATCAGCTTTATGTTATCTGCAGCCTTCGCTTTATTTGGAATGTCGTCTGGAGTAAGCTTGAGTTCTTTAACTGTCTGCTTAACTAGCTTCGGCAACTCTGGTGTGCCGCTTAGTGTCTGACCTCTTTCAGCCAAAATAGTTTTGCAAATAGTCTCAATTAGCTCTTTAGCCGTGCCTATAGCCAAGCCTGGATCATTATCAACAGCACTCTCCATACGGGTGATTTGACCTAAAACATAATTAGTATCTGTACCTTTGAACTTTTGCTTCAAATCCGCAATATTTGACTCAACTGAAAGTTGAATTCTTCTCGCCGTATATACAGCACGACCAGACAATAGCGTCTTGGGCACGATTTCGTAACCTGCATCGTGCAGCAATTGATTGAACGCTTGCTCTAAACGTTTTATTTCTTCTGTATCGTTGCGAACAACAGGATGAAGTGTTTCGCATAGAAAGCGTAAAAACATCTCATCGTCACATTGCAACAAGTTGAATCTTGGGTCATTGAAAACCCAATTGTTCATCCAGTCATCATTATTGACACGATGCTGCCAGATGTCTGCTTCGGCATTCCTAAACCTGTGGTCGGTAGAGGGTAGAGTCTCAAGGTTAAATAGGCGACCCAAAAACTCTGTATCCTCTAGGCGACCTGCCCAATGAGCTTCTTCAATAGTGAACAAGTCGATAACGTCTCGACGGGTGGCTTCTGTAATTTGCATAATTCGTTCAGTTATAGAAGTAGCGTATAACTTGTACTTAGATGAATCTAGCCCGCTTCAGTCTGTCTATCTCCCCTAAATTGGAATCTTAGACAGACGAACATCTACATAACGTCTTGATTCGGAGCGTCGCGCAGATGTTTATCTGTATATCTCCCCAAAAGAGAGGATTAGGCAGACGAAGATCTGTATAACACCCTATTATGCAAAGTGTTATACAACAAACCGTCCGCATAATAGCTTCAAAGATAAATAGCACTCTTATCCCTTCAGCAAACCTTTACCATCAATCTCTAAGCGAGATTAGATGCTGAGTTCCTTCATCCTCAGACGTTGACTTATTGATTGCTAGAAAGCTGTTCTAGAATGCGATCGTTCGGAGTTTGGCATAGCCATCGCATTGATCGACTTGTGCCCTAACATTCCTAAGGAGTGCTGCCGTTACAGCGACTTACGCTAGGTCTACATCGATTTACGCCTTGACATTCCTAGGGAATGTTTCGGTTACACCGACTTAATCTACAGCATTCCTAGGGAATGTTTGCGCCACACCGACTTAATCTACGGCATTCCTAGGGAAGGCTTCAGTTACATCGGCTTAATCTACAGCATTCTTAGGGAATGCTTTGAAGTGACCCCTTTAGTTCGGACAGAAGCACAAAAGATTTAAGCGTATCTACTTTCTACCACATTTCTACTTCTGTTGCTCATTCCATTTCTTTTCGTATTCGTCGGGTGTTAGATAACCTAA
>JAHHHP010000138.1 GCA_019359275.1 Myxacorys chilensis ATA2-1-KO14
TTAGCCCGCAAAACGATTTGTTTCTCCAAGTCGATTGTGATGCACGATGTGGTCATCGGACTATTCATCAATCGAATCGCCTTTGGACTAGTCATTTAGACCCAAACAACATGTCTGAGACATTACCGTAATTTTCAATCTCAACCCAATTATCGGCTCCACAAATCACCGCACAAATCGTGATCAAGACAAGATCCAGGAGTAAATGCTCAATGCTGTGCTGTGCCCGTGGGTCTTCGAGCGAGCTGAAGTGTTCTTTGAGCGGAATAATAGCGGCATCCATCATGGAAAAACTTGCCTCGAAGCCAGGATTGTTCTGGATTCTATGCCCTCTTCCGTATCAGTTCAACTCTTCAGCTGCAATTATGAAGAAACGTATGCGTTCGCCCTATCACCCTCTTCTATTCCAGTTCTCCTAAAATCGTAAACCGAATATGATTGATCGCTAGGTCTCCGACAGAAACATCGACCAAATCGCCCACCGGAATTCCTTGACTTCGCAGCGATTCAAACGTAATGCCTTTGCCAATCTCGGCGTGATACCACGGTAAGCCCATGAAAAAACGGGTTGGGTAAGGTCCGCCTTCAATAATGTCATCGGGATTCGATTCCATTGGCAACCAGCCAAAGCCAGGAACATAAAACTCTAGCCACACATGATTAAAGTCTGGCTCTAGCGGAATATTTTGCCGATCGCCGAACGGCGGACATTTATAGCGCCCGACAGTGCGACAAGCAATTCCATTTAAACGGGCTAACGCAAGCAGTAAACCTACATACTCTCCGCAAGAACCAATTCCGCGTTCTAAAACCACATCAGGTGGATCGATGTGGGGCTTAATTCCATAGGACAAGCGATCGTAGACAAAGTTGCGAATCTTCAAAATCTTCCGCAACACATTTGTCTCAGTGCCGATCGCCTCTTTTGCCGCTTGTTGAATGACGGGTTTATCCATCGCCAATTCATCATCATCGACCAGATAACGGGCCTGAAAGTCTGGCGGCAGCTCAGGCGCTCGGTGCGTATCATCAAAATTAATTTGATATTTAATACCTCGAACTTCGAGCAAGGCTTTCCAGCCAAAGATGTGTCGCTCATTTGCTTTCAGCGCGGCAAACTTAAACACAGCGACTCGTTGCCCATCTTTAATTTCTTCGGTAAACGGCAGCCCGATCGCTTCAACATGGCGCACTTTCTGACGATGGGTTTCCGCTGGCAACGCAATTCGCCACTCCAAATCTTCCAAATCCACAGCATCGAGCGGCAGCAACTCTTCGATGTAGGACATTTCTAGCAAATATCCATTCGAGAGGGCATAGCGCTCTTGTTGGTTGTAGTGAGCGTAGAGCGGATGAATAAAGGTGCGATCGCGAAAGGTTAATTCGTGGCTCGGATCTTCGTTCGGATTGTCGCGAATATAAGCCTCTTCTCCAGCATAGGCAACATAGAGCGTTGCTTGGTTCGAGAGGGGATCGGGAGCAAACGCAAGTCCAGTCGGACTCTCAAACGGCGTCAACACATTGAACTGCAATTCTCCGGTGGCTCGATCTAGACAGTAAACCGTTTGTTCCGTGCGATCGCACAGCCACAGTTCTTCATCTCGCAGCGTGAGGTTGGTACTCCCGACGCCTGGCAGCGCGAATTGAGTAATCTTTCGACCCGTATCGCGTTCGTAAACCAGGATATAACCTAGTTTCTGACATGTAACATACACCGTTGATTCCCAAATTCCAACCCCGTCGGCAGGGTAGGGCAACGTTGCAAAAAGTTGAGGCGAGAACGTTTCAAAATCGCAGTAGTAAACGCTATCCTCTTTCGTGAACCAAACCGTCTCCTGCCAAACCGCCAACCCTGTTGCATCTTCAAACAGTTCAACGTGGTGGGGATTAAGAACGATCGTATTATCTGTGAGCGGATCGATTTGTAGAAGATATCCTCTAACGTGATCGAGCGCGATCAGCTTGTCTTGCCGCGCGGCTAAGCCGTGCAGAGCATATACCCCAAAGGGTCGAAGCGTCCGAGGACTTCTTGCTGTGCGATCCATCGAGCTAGTCATGTCGTTCTGCCTTGTTGAGATGCCATTGAGCATCAGAGCCCAAACCGAATTTCCATCTTCACCTATGATAGTGAAGACTATCTCACGAAGAATGTATTGAAAAGAGCGTTAAGGCAGAATATGAAATAGGAGCCGAGCAGTAACTGCTCAAATCATATCTTCTGCCTCATTCTAAATCCTTCTCCTGTGAGAGAAGGACTGTCAAAAAACGCTTATCCGTCGTCCTTTCCCGGTTTGTTCTATGGTACGTGCATTACTTCTCGTCAATCGTCATGCTCGCAAAGGCAAAGAGGCGTTGGATGCCGCGATCGCGCAGCTTCAAGCCCTCGATTTTGAGTTGTTTGAAGAATCAACTGACAATCCCAAACAATTGCCTAATGTGATCCGAAAGTATCGCGATCGCGCGGATCTGGTGATCATTGGCGGTGGTGACGGAACGCTGAATGCAGCGATCGAGGGGCTAGTAGACACAAAGCTACCGCTTGGCATTCTTCCACTTGGCACCGCTAACGATCTCGCCCGGACATTAGGCATCCCGGAAACTCTGCCCGAAGCTTGTCAAATTATTGCTGACGGAAAGCACCATGCGATCGATGTGGGCTGGGTGAATGAGAAATACTTTTTTAATGTGGCGAGTATGGGGCTGAGTGTTGATATTACCCGTAAATTAACGAAACAAGCCAAGAAACAGTGGGGGGTTTTTGCCTATGCCGCTACAGCATTACAGGTATTGATCAACAGCCGCCGTTTTAGCGCCGAAATTCGGATGGAAGGCCGCTCAGCAACGGTCAAAACAGCTCAGATTGCTGTGGGAAATGGTCGATACTATGGTGGTGGAATGGCAGTCGCAGAAGATGCGACGATTGATGATCAGCGTCTCGATTTGTACAGCCTAGAAATTGAGCATTGGTGGCAAATGTTGCTGGTGTTGCCACCAATGCGTCGAGGCACGCAACATAAATCGAAGTGGGTGCAAACGTGGCAAGGCAAAGAATTTTTTGTTTATACGCGCAAACCCCGCGCCATTAATACCGATGGAGAAATCACAACCTATACACCTGCTCATTTTCGATTGATTCCGAAGGCGTTAACGGTGTTTGTGCCTTAGCGTTCTACGGCATGAAGCAGGAGTGCTATTCAACTGTTACCAGATCCGTGCCACTCACCCCAACCGATACTTCAACCAAAACGCCAACATCGGCAACGCGATTCGATATCCTTGCTCTGCTCCGTACACCAAGCCTTTCTGCTCCAAACTCGCCAACGCACCTTGCAATCCGCCACCGCGAGACAAGTTGTGTTTTTGAATGTATTCCCGCGCATGAGGGCTATCGGTTGGATCAAGCGCCAAACTTTCTAGCACCCGCACCTGGCTACTGGGTAACAGCAGAATCAGTGATTCAAACGTAACGGAGAGATCTTCAACCAGCGCGATCGCACTCTGGTAAACATGATGGGGTTGAATTTGAGGAGATGGGTTGTTGAGGAGTTCGATCCAGACACGGCGAGCCAGCGCGATCGCATCGCCAAAATGTCCTTGAACGCAGCCCAGAAATAGCTCTAGCGCCTGAGTTTCGAGATCAAACGCGAGATCTTTTGTTGCCATTGCCTCAATAACCCAGGCGTGTAATTCCTGATCTGGCAACGGGGCTAATGGAATCACTTTGACATCCGCATCCTTCGTCCACCGTTCTGCAACCGTGGCAATCAGGGCATAGCTAACGCGAGACTGACGCTGAATCTCTTGGCGCAAATACTGCTCCCATCTACCGCCTCGATCCCATGATCGAATGTGCGGAAAGTTTTGAAACACCAGCACAACTCGACAATCTAACCATTCTGCCAACACTTGCGGCAATGTCAGCAACGCTTCAAACAATAACCACTCTTTGCTAGGCGCAACATGCCAAACTAGCACCAAACGCCCACTAGTGGATGGCTTTAACGTAAACGGCTGATCTTGACTCCAGTGCTGAATAAAGGCAACTTCTTCGTCTGCTTCAAACGTGGTCAAAATTGCCTCAGCCAACAGCTGCAAAAATCGCCTGTAGTCTGTTGCACGAAGGCAATCAATTTCGATCACCCTTGCCTTTGCCTCAGTTGCCGCCGCTCGAATTAGCGTGCGCCGACCAATGCCTGGAACACCTGCCAATAACAAATCGCCATCTTCAGCCAAAATTTGGCTGACCTGCCGCAACTCCAATCGACGACCCACCAACGCTTTAAAACTAAACGGGTTTCCAACCATCACGGAAAATAGAGCTCTGTAGACAGTTCAGACCTTAGATAGCTGAAACCAAAGGGCTTGATGTCTCGATTCTATAATCTAAGTTAAAAAATTGCACTAAGTTTTAGTGCTGTATTTTTTAGTTAAGCACTATCATGAGGAACTGTAAGCATTCATTCTCTACCTACTCGTTCTATGTCTGCACACGCTCAACCAAAGCTGGATACTGCTTGGCACACTCTAGAAGCACCGCGATCGCTAGAGCTACTTCAAAGTGATCAGCATACCGGACTGTCGGAATCGCAAGTCAGCGATCGTCAAGGAAAATACGGTCTGAACGAATTGGAAGAAACGGGCGGACGTAGCACGTTTGAGATTATTATCGACCAGTTCAAAAACATCATGCTGATCATGCTGATCGCGGTCGCCTTGATCTCTGGTGTTTTGGACTTGTTGGACTGGAGAAATGGAGCGCTGAAACCAGGGGAGATTCCCTTTAAAGATACGATCGCCATCCTTGCGATCGTCATTCTCAACGGCATTTTGGGCTATCTCCAAGAAAGTCGAGCCGAAAAAGCGCTCGCGGCGCTTAAGCAGTTGGCATCGCCTAGAGTGCGCGTGTTGCGAGATGGTAAGACGATCGAAGTTGATTCTAAAGATCTCGTGCCGGGCGACGTGATGTTGCTCGAAGCGGGGGTTCAGGTATCGGCAGACGGTCGTTTAGTCGAAGCGATCAACTTACAGGTTCGAGAATCGGCGCTGACTGGAGAAGCGCAAGCGGTCAATAAGAATGCGAAGGTGCATTTGCCGGAAGACACGTCACTCGGCGATCGCATTAATCTGGTGTATCAAGGCACAGAAGTGGTGCAGGGTCGGGGAACGGTTTTAGTCACTGGAACCGGAATGCGAACTGAAATCGGCAAAATTGCCGCGATGTTGCAGGCAGTGGAGACAGAACCAACACCGCTTCAGCAACGGATGAGTCAACTCAGCAACGTTCTGGTCGCCGGGGCACTGATCTTAGTTGCGATCGTGGTGATTGGCGGACTCATCGTGACTCGCGATTTAGGCAGATTTAAAGATCTGCTCGAAACCTCACTTAGCATGGCGGTTGCGGTTGTACCAGAAGGATTGCCTGCCGTCATTACGGTAACGTTAGCCTTGGGAACGCAGCGGATGGTGCGTCGTCAAGCCCTGATTCGTAAGCTGCCTGCGGTTGAAACGCTGGGGTCAGTCACCACCATTTGTTCAGATAAAACCGGAACGTTAACGCAAAATAAAATGGTTGTGCAATCGCTGCACACGATTAGCTTAAATCCTAAAGTAAGTGGACACGGATACAGCCCTGAAGGGGAATTTTCAACGTCAGAAAATGCTAAGTTGATTGCAACCGATCACCCAGAGCTAAGAGCGTTACTCCTGGCCTGTACCGTGTGTAACGATTCGATTTTGCAACAGCAAGACGGACAGTGGGCAATTCTAGGTGATCCGACCGAAGGCGCACTGCTAACGGTTGCTGCGAAAGCTGGATTTGAGCGCGACCAGTGGAATAGCAAGCTTTCCCGGGTTGGAGAGTTTCCGTTCTCTTCAGAGCGCAAACGCATGAGCGTGATTGTGAAAGATGCCGCCGGATTATTGCAGGCTGAAACCGATTTTCTATCTATGCCCTATTTGCTGTTTACGAAAGGGTCTCCTGAACTGGTGTTAGAGCGATGCACCCAAATTCAAATTGGCGATCGCGTCGAGCCAATCACACCCAACCAACGGCAGCAAATTCTAGATCGCAACAACGGCTTGGCGAGAAACGGTCTGCGCGTGTTGGGGTTTGCCTACAAACCGTTGCAAACGGTTCCTGGTGAAGGCACCGACGAAGCGACGGAAAAGGAGTTAGTTTGGCTAGGCTTGATTGATATGCTGGATGCGCCTCGTCCAGAAGTTCGCGATGCGGTGGTGCGCTGTCGGCAGGCAGGCATTCGTCCGGTGATGATTACGGGCGATCATCAATTAACGGCCCAAGCGATCGCACAAGATTTAGGGATTGCTAAACCGGGAGACGAGGTGTTGACCGGACGCGAGTTGGAGCAAATGAGCTTTCAAGAACTTGGGCAACATGTTGATCGCGTGAGCGTTTACGCTCGTGTTGCCCCGGAACATAAGCTCCGCATTGTGCAAGCGCTTCAAGAGAAAGGCAGAATTGTGGCGATGACGGGCGACGGGGTGAATGATGCTCCCGCGCTGAAGCAAGCGGATATCGGTATCGCTATGGGTATCACCGGAACGGATGTCAGCAAAGAAGCCAGCGATATGGTGTTGCTTGATGACAACTTCAGCACGATCGTGGCCGCGACGGAAGAAGGACGAGTCGTTTACACCAACATTCGTCGATTCATTAAGTACATTTTGGGGTCGAACATTGGCGAAGTCTTGACGATCGCCGCGTCTCCCTTGGTTGTGGGGGCGGGCGGTGTTCCGCTCACGCCTCTGCAAATTTTATGGATGAACTTAGTCACCGACGGTCTACCGGCATTAGCATTAGCCGTCGAACCCGCAGAACCAGATGTGATGAATCGTCCGCCTAACCATCCGGGGGAAAGCATTTTTGCCCGTGGATTAGGCGCTTACATGATCCGAATTGGCATTGTCTTAGCAATTCTATCGATCGGGCTGATGGGATGGTCATACCAGTACGCGCAGCAGAGCGGCGACCCGGAACGCTGGAAAACGATGGTGTTTACGACCTTATGTTTGGCGCAGATGGGACACGCGATCGCAATCCGCTCTAACACGCGCCTAACGATCGAACTCAACCCGTTCACCAATCCCTATGTGTGGGGTTCCGTCATTCTGACCAGCCTTCTACAACTCGCGCTCATTTATGTTGCACCGTTACGGGACTTCTTTGGAACGCACCTTCTAAGCTCTACCGAACTCCTGATTTGCGTTGGAGTCAGCTTACTGATGTTTGTTTGGATCGAGGCAGAGAAACTCTTCTTCCGGCTCTTTTTCCGCAACCACAAGCTAGAGTGAGTCTGCCTCCCTAGACCTTTATAAGAATCGCGGCTGCAAGGAATCACTCTTTGCAGCCGCAATTTTTGGGAACAGACTCTCACACCACCTTTGTTCTGATTTGTCTTTGGAAACGGCAAGAATAACTTTCAGAAGCGGTGCTGAATGCGGGTAGGGTTGTTCCTCACCTCTTGCCTTCCTCATACACGGGGAAAGCCTGTTAGCTATCTTAAAGAGCGAGGATGACGGCAACCATACACGTTTCACATTGAAAGTTAGTAGCGCTTAAATAACGTCAATTCAGGTTAAGCCATCAGTGCCAAAGCCACGTTCCAACCGCCCTCGCTTCTCGACCCGTCCCCTTTCATTTCCTTTAGCGAGGGGGTGTCGGGGGACGGCTTCCGTCTCCTGACAGGCGGGGGCGCGGGGGGAAAGTCCCCCGAATTGTGGCAACGCCACCCAACCCGCTCTAATCGTCTTATCCCGAATTCACGTTAAATAATGAGTCCTGGCTTACTGCTTCGGAGTTCCTATTTGCAGCCAGGGAGTTCTCATTTGTGGCTAAAGGGTTCCTATTTGTAACCAGGGAGTTCTCATTTGTAACCAAAGAGTTCCTACTTGTAACCAGGAAGTTCTCATTTATGGCTGAAGAGTTCTCATTTATTGATCCGGACTTCTCGCTCACCAATTCGGAGTTTGTAGGACGAGCGATTGCTGCTTTCTACAAAAGCATAGCGTTTAGAAAGCAAATCAGTCTTTACCGTTTTACCCACTGCTGTTGCCCTCATCCTCACATCCTCTACCCAAATCAGCAACACCCCTCCAAAGATAAATCTTCAAAGATAAAATAGAAGACAGCAAGGCGTTTCTAAGATTGATCATGAAGCTCATTCTCTATAGCAAACCAGGGTGTCACCTCTGCGAAGGACTGCAGGAAAAGCTAGGGCAAGTCCAGCACCCGACGTTTGAATTAGAAATGCGCGATATTACGACTCGTGAGGAGTGGTTTCAAGCCTATCAATACGAAATTCCAGTTCTATTTCTAGAAAATCCGTCAAATTCCCAGCTTGTGCCCTTGCCTCGGCTCTCCCCTCGCGCTACTGTTCAACAATTGGAAAGCCTGTTACAGAAATATTGCTCAGCAGGTTGATAATCAGTAGACCGACAATCCTCACAGGCAAGGAGTGAATGTATGCAGCTTAGAGAGTTACTGGCAACGCTCCCCAATTTGGGCGAGCTTCCAACTCATCCAGCCTTTAGTGCAGAGGTAAAAGGATTAACAACCAATTCGCTTGCTTGTCAGCCCGGAGATGTGTTTATCGGAATGCCAGGAACTCGCGTGGATGGGGGCGATTTTTGGCAAGGAGCGATCGCGGCAGGTGCGATCGCGGCAATTGTTTCTCCCGAAGCTGCCAGTCGAGCTATGGGCGACCCGGTGTTTGCATCAGACCATGCGCCGTTGGTGATTCCGGCGATCGACATAACCCAAACCTGCGCTCACCTTGCGACTGCGTTTTACAATCATCCCGCCGCGAAGCTGAAGCTGGTTGGGGTCACAGGAACCAACGGCAAAACCACCACTACTCACCTGATCGAATATTTGTTGAATCAAGCTGGTAAAGATACGGCAATGCTCGGAACCCTTTACACACGATGGAAGGGGTTTCAGCAAACGGCAGTTCACACGACTCCGTTCGCGGTAGAACTTCAGCAGCAATTTGCGGCAGCGATCGCAGCAGGCTGTGAGTATGGGGTAATGGAAGTCAGTTCTCATGCGCTCGATCAAGGGCGAGTGCTAGGCTGTCCGTTCGAGGTGGCGGTGTTTACCAATTTGACGCAAGACCACCTCGACTATCACAAAGACATGGAAGACTATTTTGCGGCAAAAGCGCTGTTGTTTAGTCCGTCTTATCTGAAAGGACGAGCCATCGTGAACCTCGACGATCCCTATGGGCAGCGTCTGATTGAACAAATCAAGCAGCCCGTTTGGAGCTATAGCACACAGCAACCCGCCGATTTGTGGACAAGCGATTTGAGCTACAGTCCAGCCGGAGTCAGCGGAACTTTGCATACCCCGATGGGAGACGTGCCGTTTCAGTCGCCGTTAGTTGGTCAGTTCAATCTGGCAAATCTGTTGGCAGCCGTAGGAGCGGGGTTGGAGTTGGGATTGGAGCTGGATGCGATCGCGCAAGCGCTCCCTCATTTTTCTGGCGTGCCAGGCCGCATGGAGCAAGTCCAAGTCAGCCCCAATCAAGACATTAGCGTGATTGTTGATTATGCTCATACGCCTGACAGTTTAGAAAATATGCTGAAAGCGGCGCGACCATTTATTTCCGGCCAAATGATTTGTGTGTTTGGCTGCGGGGGAGATCGCGATCGCACCAAGCGCCCTTTGATGGGCAACATTGCCGCTACGCTGTCCGATCAAATTATTGTCACCTCAGATAATCCCCGCACCGAAGATCCAGCCCGAATTTTAGACGATGTGGTAGAAGGCATTCCAGCCTCCATCACGCCAACCGTGATTGCAGATCGGGCCACGGCAATTCACACCGCAATTCTGCAAGCGAAACCAGGAGATGGCGTTTTAATTGCAGGCAAGGGACACGAAGACTATCAAATTCTGGGAACCGAGAAGATTCACTTTGACGATCGCGAGCAGGCAAGAGACGCTTTGATGCAGCGAGATTCCCAAGCATAAAGTTTAGAAACAGATTTTTTAAAAGATAGCGGCCAGATCTGCTAAATCTGGCCGCTATCTTTGTTAAACACTGCGAGCGATCGCAGTTAATTCTTCGTTGCGGGGACAGGACTGCTTTCAGGCTTCGCTGGAGCCGCAAAATTACCAGTAGCAGGATTACTGGAATTTGATCCATCGCTTGGCGCGGAAGGATTAGGCGCTGAGGACGGAGGAGCCGCCGCAAATTTATTGATCTGATCTTTGAATTGAGCCGGAGCTAAAGACGCTGCTTTATCGAAGAGCGGTTTCGCCTGATCGTCTCTGCCTTGCTCTTTCAACACTTGTGCTTTGTACAACACAGGCTGGAAGTCATTTGGGTTACTCCGCATCGCCTCATTAAACACATTCAGCGCTTCGTCGTAGCGTTTCTGAGTTGCAAACACCTTTCCGAGCAACACCTGTACGGCTGTCGTATCTACACTTCCCGCTTGGTTCTTGTTAGCAGCAGGGGCTTGCTTGAGCGTGTCTTGCAACAGCCCGATCGCCGCTTCAGGACGCTGTTGTTTCACCAACAAATCTGCTAATCCTTGCAGCGATAGTAGATCTCCAGGCTTCGTTTGCAGCACCTCGCGATAGGTTTGCGCGGCCCCCTCGTGATCGCCGTTATACTGCTTCACCTGAGCCAACAGCACCGCGTATTCCGTCATGCCTGGATTGAGTTGTGAAAGCTTTTCGAGCGGCTCTACCATGCCCTTTGGATCGTTCAATTGCCGCCGCGCATCAAGCAGGCCGCGCAACGCCACCTGATTGTCTGGCTCTTTTTGCAGCACGGCCTCATAGCCCTTTGCTTGCGCCTCAAGCTCTACCTTGCGACCGTCGGAAGAAGCCGACTGACTGGGATTAGGGCTGGCTTTCGATTGGGCATCGCCACTCAGCGCAGACGTTAGCAGGGGAATCATCGTTACCCCCAGCAGTCCAACCGTCGCCACAATCAGCACCACATTTATCAGCCAACGATTCCGCTTTTCTGACACAAGATCGCCTCAAAACTCTACGCAACCCATGATAGTTCGTAATTTCAAATTCGTAGTTCGTAATTTGAGATAAGCGTCAACGCCAGGAGTTTGGCATCACTCGTAGCTTACGAACTACGAATTTGTTGACTACGAATTTGCCGTCGCGGGTCTCTGGCTCGCTGTCGGTAAGGTGGTTTGAGAAACAGGATCTGCTTCCGCAATTTCAATGTGGTTTAGCAGCGTCGTTACAAAGGCAAATAGCAGGAACGGTAGTGACAAGACCAACACTAGGCCAACTGTTGCTAATGCGTAGATCGGGCGGCTTGCTCCCATGAGTGCCATTGCGGATGCCAAACTTAGGAAAATAACGATTAACCAAGCGATGATCTGACCGTAAATATCTCCGAAGGAAAGCGTGCATTTTAACTGATATCGTTGGATGTTACTCATGGTGTTTCAACGTCTCACTATCCCTCTAAAAGTAACGCTTTCCTTAGCGAAGCGAGAGTGTTCTCAATGTTATTGCAAGGATCTTAATCTACCGTTACAGAAGACAAGCGAGATGAGTCGTGTCGTTCCGTTTCCTCACGGATCAACGTCGATAGAGTTTTACGGGCGATCGATAAAAGCCTTCAATACAAAATGGGTCGTGTTCTAGACGTGTGGAGCGATAGCTAAATGGGTAATCCAAATTCGTACCGATTGATGAACAGACCAATAACTACATCATGCAACCATTCTGATTTGGAAAAGCAAATCGTTCTACGCGCC
>JAHHHP010000139.1 GCA_019359275.1 Myxacorys chilensis ATA2-1-KO14
TGTTATTCCAAATCGGTTGAGATGTTAACTGCCTCAGTCCGCTTGCTCATCTACTACCTCAAGCATCGTCGGATTCCAGTATCTACTTGAATCATTCTTTATTGGGCAACGCCAAGATGGCAGTATCCTATTTGCCCGATCGCAGTCAACCAATGCTGTAAAATCGAGAAGTTCTAGAGTAGCTCGTTTGCTCTAAACGTTGGCACATTCAAGCGTTTGCACCACTGAAGGCATCCCTCGCAAGATGACTAAACCCAAGGTTTTCATTGATGGAGAAGCAGGAACGACAGGCTTACAAATCTGCGCTCGGCTAAATCAACGAGACGATATCGAACTAGTCAGTCTAGATCCGTCTCAGCGCAAAGATGCAACGGCGCGAGCAGAACTAATCAATGCCGTTGATGTTGCCATCCTCTGCTTGCCAGATGAGGCTGCACGTGAGGCAGTGAGCTTTGTCAGCAACCCAACTGTGAAAATTTTGGATGCGAGTACTGCCCATCGAACGGCTGAGGGCTGGGTCTATGGCTTCCCCGAACTGAATCCAGGGCAGCGCGAGAAAGTAGCGAATGCTCAATTTGTCAGCGTTCCAGGCTGCTATCCAACTGGATTTTTGAGCTGCATTCGTCCGTTGATTGCGAGCGGACTGCTAAGCGATCGCTTTCCCGTAACGATCAATGCGGTGTCAGGCTACTCTGGTGGCGGCAAAAGTCTGATCAAGCAGTACGACACATTTCACACTCAGCAAGATGAAGCGCAGCGTTCTAAAGGGTCAGCCTATCCCTACGGCATTTATGGAACGCAGTTTGGGCACAAGCACGTTAAGGAAATGCAGCATTATTCTGGCTTAGCCACGCCGCCGCTATTTGTGCCTTCTGTAGGAGATTTTGAGCAGGGAATGTTGGTTCAAGTGCCGCTGCCGCTTTGGACGTTAGACAATCCGCCGTCGGGACAAGAGATTCACCATGCGATCGCAGACTACTACCAAGGGGAACAGTTTATCCAAGTCATTCCCTTTCAGGATTCCTCCGTGCTGCGAGACGGGGCATTTTTGGACGCAACGGCAATGATCGGAACTAACGTCGTGCAGATCGTTGTCTTTGCCAATGACGCGACTCAAGAAGCGCTCCTCGTAGCTCGCCTGGATAACCTGGGCAAGGGCGCATCAGGAGCCGCGATTCAAAATCTCAATCTCATGCTGAATGTTGACGAAACCTTGGGATTGTTCAATTGGTAGCGAAGACTTAGTATGTAAAGCTTGTACTTCCAACCATATCTGCTATGGGAAGGTTAGCCTCAACGCTACGTGATCATTGTGCTGCGCTCGATAGTTAGCTTCATATAGCTTAAGCGAGGCAGCACAATGCTTTAAAGTTGGAAAATAGCCTTGCATAGAGGATCTTAATTGTGAAGATTAAGGCAGTAGTTTGGCAGGAAGACGACGTTTGGTGCGGCTCTGTACCTGCTCTCCCTGGTTGCCACACCTGGGGCAACAGTTACGAACACTTGTTAGAAATGTTGCAAGATGCAATTCAAGGCTGGCTGGAAGTTGCCAGTGAGCGGGAAGAGCTTGAACCAGAAAAGCAGGTGGTTGAGTTATCCTTGTGAAAGCGATTTCAGGCAGAACCTTGGGCAAAATTGTTGAGAAGCAAGGCTGAGAGCTAAAGCGCGTCACTGGTAGCCATCATATTTACGTTAAAAAGAATGTTCAAGCTATTCTTTCAATTCCCGTGCATAGCAATCGTGATCTTCCAAAAGGAACTCTGAAGAGCATCTTTCATGATGCTGGACTGACTGAAGATGATTTGGGTTAACTGCCAGTTGCGGCTGAAAAAGTAGTGTAGAGAAAAATGCCGACCGTTGCGATCGCAAAGATGCCTTGCAGCAAGTTCCCCAATACAGAGCCAACAACAATTCCCATTCCTGCTTTAATCGCAATCATCAAATCTCTGCGATAGAGAAATTCTCCGATGATGGCACCGAGGAGCGGACCTAATAAAATTCCAACAATCACCCCAATTGGGCCACCAATTGGAATCGTCGGTAAGAAGCCAAGAAAGCCGAGAATGAATCCAACGATCGCGCCGACTTGCCCCCAATTACTTGCGCCTGCTTTTTTGGCTCCCCAATAAGTGGCAAGAAAATCGACGCCTAAACTGACCACAAAAACCGCGATCGCAACAGGCAATGCCACGCTAACCGCTGCAAATCCTTTGACGACGCCCCAAATGACAACGGCTGCCAAGATGAGACTGATGCCTGGAATGCCCGGCACGATCGCGCCGATAATCCCTACGACCATCACAGCAACTAAGAACCAGTACAAAGCAATCATGGCATCCATAGCATTGCGACTTTTCTAGAACTATGACTAAGGTAGCGTGATTTGTCCGTCAGAGGATTATCAGTTCTGGGAGTTGACGCGCGCGAGGGCATAGTCGAGTTTCTCTGCGATCGCGGCAACCCAATTTTCGTCTTGTTTGGTGTAACTACGCGGCGCATTGGCTCCTAAAATCAAAACGCCATCTGACCCGATCGGCTGACAGATCACACCTTGAGTATTTTCGGGTAGGTAATCAAACTCGATGCGCCCCGGATAGACACTGAGCGCAACGAGGTAGATGGGTTTCTTCTTATCCAGCACTCGTTGTAGAATCGCTCCGGGTTTGACTTCTGCTGTTGGCGCTAAAACACCACGTCGCAACAGAACCTGACCGCCATACCAAATAATGAGCGATTTTGTCACCGTGTTGGTTAACAAAATATGCGATGCCCAAGCAAGTTCTGCTTTCACGTCATCGGGCAATGGAGCGAGTTCAAATCCTTCTTCTCCCACAAGCTGCACACTGTCAGGCGTTCTAGCTTGCACCTGCTGCCACAGCAATCCTGTTAAAATCAACACCGCGCTTAAAATAACGCCGAGGGCATCCACTCGTGCTTGAGAGCCTGTCAACGTCGGGGTCAACACCCGATTCGTCAACAGTAAAATTCCTCCTAACATGCCCACTGCGATCGGCATCCGTCGCAAAATCCGATTGGGATCAGCCTTCGCCATTGCCCTCGTTTCCGTACGCTACACTCTATACCCTACACCTTGATCAGGAGTGCTGACTTGCTGGAATTGTTTAGTGCGGGCTTAGTGTCTGCATGGCTTAAAATGGCGGGCTTGCCGCCGTCGCTCGATCCATGGCAAACGGCGACTCAACTCGATTGGCAACTCGTGCCCTCAACGGATGCTTCTACCGATGCGATCATGCAGCAGTATCTTAAGCAACTAACGAGCCAAGGATTAGAGGCATCGTCTCAGGGCATTTGGATTCAGTCGGGCGCAACGCTACTGGCGAGCAATCAAGGAACGATGGCGATGCCTGCCGCCTCGCTGACCAAAATCGCAACGTCGCTGGCGGCACTTGAGACCTGGGGAGCCGCGTACCAGTTTGAAACGCCCATCTTGGCAACGGGGCAGATCCAGAACGGAGAATTGCAGGGAGACTTGGTCGTTGAAGGAAAGGGCGACCCCTTGTTTGTGTGGGAAGACGCGATCGCGCTCGGGAATGCTCTCAATAAAATTGGCATCACTCGAATCACGGGAGATCTGATCATCACAGGACGATTCATGATGAACTTCGACCCCAATCCTGTCACGTCGGGCAATGACTTGAAAAAAAGTTTGAATTCTCAACAATGGAATGACGAAATCGAAGCAGAATTTGCGGTTTTGCCAGCCAAAACACCGCGTCCGACGGTGGCGATCGCAGGATCGGTTCGAGTTACGTCTCCTCCTCCAACCCAAACGGTACTAATGCGCCATCGGTCGCTCCCGTTGACGGATTTGCTCAAATACATGAACATCCACAGCAATAACGAAATGTCGCAACTGCTAACCGAGACGATGGGCGGAGTTCAAGTCATGATGCAAAAAGCGGCAGATGCATCTGGACTGGGTGCCGACGAGATTCAGTTTGTCAACGGCTCCGGTTTAAGCATGGACAATCGATTGTCGGCTCACGCCGCGTGTGCGTTGTTTGCGGCGATTGATCGCTCCATTCACTCCAGCGATCTCACTTTAGGCGATTTGTTTCCGGTAGCGGGTCTAGAAGGAATTGGCACAACGTTAGAAGAGCGGTCCATGCCAGAACAATCGGTGGTGAAAACCGGAACGCTGAACGAAGTGAGCGCTTTAGCGGGCGTGTTGCCTACGCGCGATCGCGGATTAGTCCAGTTCGCCATCATTAATCGTGGAACCGAAATCACCGCACTGCGAAAACAGCAGGATATTCTACTGCAAACCTTGCAGCAGCACTGGGGCAAATCGTCGGCAGACATGGTTCAACCGAGTGCGTGGGTAAAGGCGCGACGATCGACATTAAGAGCAACAGTTCGCAACGAAATCGTATACGGTGGCTAAGCGACAGGTTCTTGTAGAGGTATGGCATGCCGTGCCCTTACGACACCGGCAATTGACTTTTCGCCTCTAAAAATCCACTCGTTTGCAAAATCTCAAGTAAATTCACATTTTTCTCCAGCAAGCAGGTATGTCCGCTCTCGGGCAATGCTACAACTCGCGCATCCTGAAACGCTTCCTTCAGCCGATATGCCTCTGTTAAAGACGGTAGTAACCTGTCTTTAGTACTCGCCAAAATTAATGTTGGCAGATCCAACGCCTGCAACTCCTCCACAGGAACCTGAAACCGCGACAGCAGCCTCATCCGCCAAACCGACGTTTTCTGCGGCACCGTTTGCACCGCTTCCACTAACGCTTGGCGATCTTCCTCGGCAATCCGCCCAAACGAGGCTAATAAAGGCAAAAATGTCACCGATGAGACTTGATAGGCAAGCTCTGGTAAATGGCGACTGATCTGCGCTCCCCACGCAATCCACGGCCTACGACCAAACGAAGATGCTGGATTAACTAGAATTAGGCGGCGAAATAGCTGAGGCGCAAGCACAGCAACCTTCATCGCCAAACAGCCACCAAACGACTCGCCGCATAGATAAATTGGACGTTCTGAATAATCTGCAACCTCAGCTTCAACCAACTGGATGACCTGCTTTGCCAATTGCTCCCAACTCGTCAGGTCAGTCGGCGGAATCGCCAAACACCGAACATCAAATCGAGCTTCCAACCCAGTAGTCTGCGCTCGAAGCAACTGACCTGTGCCGTCCATTCCGGGCAAAAACACAAACAGAGGAAGTTCGGGTCTGAGAACTTTGGGGGTGATGAAACAAGGGGGGGTGGGACGCATGATGGAGAGAGAATGAGGTGCAGAGTTACAACGTGTACATCGGAACAGAGCTGCTTAAATTTAAGGTTCCCTAAGCCCTACTCCTTGTTCATTAGTAACACCCTTGGCGGAGGAGATCACTGATTTCAGCATGACAACGATCGCTGAAGTCTTTAACCATTGACTTAGCGTATTTGCCCTGATACTTCTCTCGCTGCGCGGGAGTGACCCAAATCGGACGCCCAATCAAAAGATTCACCCGTTGATACAAAATCATCGGATGCCATCCATCTTGAGCAAATAAGGGTTCGGAGGGATCAAACAAACTGAGTAATCTCAGGGGAACGGCAGAGTTGCTTGTTTCGGCTTGAGACGCGATCGCAACCGGCAAAATGGCCAGATCTGGAACGGGCGCTCTTAGCGCTAAATGGGCAAATCCGCGATGAAACCGACCCACTTCAGTCCGCTCTGGGCTGTGAATCATCGGCGGTGTTCCTTCTGGAAACAAGCCCACGACTTGCTGCGTTTTGAGTAACGTGATCGCCTGCTCAAAAAAACTCTGCTGGCGATGCTCTAGACTTTCGAGCGGAAAGCATCCGCCCAACTCAGTCACCACTTCTCGCATGACCGGCACCTGACCCATGTAGTGGTGGCAGGCAAATCGAATCGGACGGTTCAGTGCTGCCATCAGGAGCGGCGCGTCTAAAAAGCTGCGGTGATTGCTCACCACCAAAACCGAGCCTTGGCGCGGCACGCGATCGCCATAGTGGGTATATAAACGAGTTCCGATCGCTGTTAGCAGTAATCGCGACACCTGAAGCGGACGGTCAAAAGGCATGAACTCCAATCCAAACGGTTGAATACGTTGAATACTAAGAATGTACTCTCACTTGTTAACAGTACTTTACCAAGCGTAACAAGCTTCTTAAGGTACAGGTTAGGCACTAAAAAACTAATTCTTCTGTAGAAGTTGAGTTTCAATATTGGACTAAGAAGAAATTCTAATCACAATCATTCTAATCACAGTCATAGGTTAATCAAAACCCCCAAGTATGCTAAAGCTTTAACTAGAATGTTGCTAAAGCCTCAATGGCTTGAAGTAAGGTTTCCAAGCCTATACCTTTCTTAAAATTTAAGATTTTCGATCAGAACTGCATAGCAGAGGTAGTTAAAATGGGTGAGGCTACTAAAGGATGATTTTAGAAGTACGGTTCCGTATTTCTTAGAGGGTATATCTTATTAGTGAACCCTTTCACCTGGTGTCTGTGTTTATAAACACGATGTGCCCCGTCTATGAGATTTCATAACATTGGGGTTATTTAAATTTATCTATGACTTCTGAAGCTCTCGAAAACACCCCATTTACAATTACGACGCCTCTCTACTATGTGAACGATTTGCCTCATATTGGGAGTGCTTATCCAACCATTGCGGCGGACGCGATCGCGCGGTTTAATCGGTTGCGAGGGACGCCGACGCTGTTTGTCACGGGCAGCGACGAACACGGTCAGAAAATTCAACGCACGGCAGAAAGTCTTGGACGCACCCCAAAGGAACACTGCGATTTGATCGTTGAAGGCTTTAAAGCGCTCTGGGAACGGTTAGACATTCGCTACGATCGCTTTATCCGGACAACAGACGAACGGCACGAGGCAATTGTCAAAGAATTTTTTGGCCGTGTTTGGGATCGCGGCGACATCTATATCAATCAGCAAAAAGGCTGGTACTGCGTTTCTTGTGAAGAATTTAAAGAAGAACGCGAACTGCTAGAGGATCACCACTGCGCGATTCACGTCAACAAACAAGCAGAATGGCGCGACGAAGAAAACTATTTCTTTCGGCTGTCGAACTACCAAGAACGCTTGGAAAAGCTCTACCAAGAGCATCCTGAGTTTATCTTGCCAGAGAGCCGCCGCAATGAAGTCCTAAACTTTGTAAGTCAAGGTTTACGGGATTTTTCGATCTCCCGCATCAACGTCGATTGGGGATTTCCCGTTCCGGTCAATCCCAACCACACTATTTATGTTTGGTTTGATGCGTTGCTCGGTTACATCACCGCCCTCCTCGAACCCGATCAGGCTCCAACCTTAGCCAATGCTCTGTCTCGGTGGTATCCCATCAACACCCATCTAATTGGCAAAGACATTCTGAGATTTCATGCGGTGTATTGGCCGGCTATGCTAATGTCTGCCGACTTGCCGTTGCCCCATCGTATCTTTGGTCATGGTTTTCTCGTCCGCGACGGCGTCAAAATGGGCAAGAGCATGGGAAATGTGATTGATCCGATCGCGTTGGTCGAGCGCTATGGCTCCGACGCCGTTCGTTACTATTTCCTCAAAGAAATTGAGTTTGGGCGAGATGGCGTTTTTGACGAAGCTCGATTTGTGAATATTCTCAACGCTGACCTTGCAAATGATTTAGGGAACTTACTCAACAGAACATTGCGAATGGCGCATAAATATTGCGGCGGTGAAGTTCCCAATGTATCCAGTGATAGCATTTTAGTAGAGAATCCACTGAAGGCAACTGGAGTTGAACTGGGCGATCGCGTGATTAGGGCTTACGACGCTCTCGCCTTCAGCGTTGCCTGCACCGAAATCCTCACTCTTGTGCGGATGGGAAATAAGTACATTGATGACCAAGCGCCTTGGAAGCTCTATAAACAGGGCAACCAAGCCGCCGTCGAGCAAGTACTCTATGTGGTTCTAGAATCGGTGCGCTTAGCGGCGTATCTTCTGTCACCCATTGTTCCAAAGGTTAGTACGGCGATTTACCAACAGTTGGGGTATGCCATTGACTTTAACAATGCCAATTCAACCAACGTCAATTCAATCGACGATGCAAGCACCTTTGCTCATCACAAAACTTGGGGACTGCTTCAGGCGGGCCAACCGCTTGACGATCCCCAGCCTGTGTTTCAGAAGCTAGAACTTCCGGATGCTCCCTCATCTTGAAGATCACAGAACAAGACAACAAAATAGTCAAATTTGCAGATTTCGCATCAATAACACTCATAAAAATCGAGGTATAGCACCTGTGTTGAACCCTTTAAATCACGAGCCAGAGACCGTATTTTCGCCAGAGCAAGTTCTTGAAAATCGGGGCAGAGTTGCCATTTTTATTGATGGCTCAAACTTGTTCTATGCAGCATTGCAGCTTGGCATCGAAATCGATTACACCAAACTGCTCGTGCGCCTCACTTCTGGATCTCGATTGCTGCGATCGTTCTTTTACACTGGTGTTGATCGCACGAACGAGAAACAGCAAGGCTTTTTGCTGTGGATGCGGCGCAATGGCTACCGAGTCATTTCTAAAGATTTGGTTCAACTGCCAGACGGCTCGAAAAAAGCAAATCTGGACGTTGAGATTGCAGTTGACATGATGTCGCTGGTTGGCTCTTATGATACTGCTGTTCTAGTCAGTGGAGATGGCGATCTGGCCTACGCTGTGAATGCCGTGAGCTATCGGGGAGTCCGGGTTGAGGTGGTTAGCCTGCGATCGATGACCAGCGATAGTTTAATCAATGTTGCCGATCGCTATATTGACCTTGACGGTATCAAAGAAGACATTCAAAAAACGGCTCGCAGCTATACCTACCGTCCGCTTTCTGGAATTAGTCTGATGGACGATTCAGCCGAGGAGCATGGACTGTAGCGCTACGTTACACGGGATCTTTTGGGGCAGTCATTCCGTCTACAGTAGAAGAGTAGAGGAAGCTGCCCCATTGTTTTGAGTTCTACTATTTTTGTGAGTGTTGTTATCGATTGAGGACTGCAACTTGAGCCGTACGATTAGCGCGAAGCGCAACTGCAAAGCATTCACCCCAAACAGAATTGCCCTAACCCTCCTTCTCATCCCACTCTTGGTTGGAGCTGGAGCCTGTTCTAAACGCAATCAGTCCGCTGAAAAGCTGGCTCAAGAGGCGCAAGAAGCCCAAAAGTTTGATAGCAATCTCACCTTTAACAATGTCACGCTTCAAGAAGCCGACGAAAAAGGGCAACTGTGGTGGAAGGTGAAGGCAAAACAAGCCACCTACAGTGAGGATAAGCGAAACGCCATCGTGGTGGAGCCCAAGGGTGAACTCTATCAAGACGGTAAACCAATTTACAAAATTGATGCTCAAAAGAGCGAGATTCAGCAAGACGGTAAATCGGTCGTCCTGAAAGGTGAGATCACTGCAACCGATGTCAAAGATGGCTCGGTCTTTAAGGGCAATGAAGTCGAATGGCGTCCGACTGAGAATGTGATGTTTATTCGCAACAAGTTCACGGGCAATCACAAACAGATGCAGATCGCCGCAAAACAAGGGCGTTTTTTAACCCGTGAGAACAAAGTCGATGTCTCAGGGCAGATTGTCGCCACGGTGAAAGATCCACAAATGAAACTGCAAACTGAGCATCTCATTTGGGATACCAAACAAGAAAAGGTGGTGGGTGATCGCCCGATTCAGGTAGAGCGCTATCAGAATAAAGTGATCACCGATGTAGGCAGTGCGAACGCAGGTGATGTCGATCTCAAAACAAAAACTGTCAACCTCCGTGACAATGCCAAAATCGCCATCAAAGCCTCAAATCTCAATATCAGTGGTAACTTGTTGACCTGGAATATTGATACCGAAACCCTAAGCGCCAATCAGCCCGTCACGATTGTCAATCCGGTGCAACAAACGACGATCACCGCCAATGCAGGCAATTTAGATTTGGCCCAAAATGTCGCTCGACTCGATGGCAATGTGCGCGGGATCGGCGAAAAAAACCAATCTCAACTAACAGCCAATCAAGTCACTTGGTTTCTTGAGACTCAACAGTTTGAAGCTAACGGAAATGTGAACTATAACCAGCAGAATCCGCCATTTAGCATTGCTGGACCGAAAGCAAGCGGTAAATTAGACGATCAGCAAGTGGCAGTCAGTGGAGACAGTAGCGGCAGAGTCGAACTTCAGATCGTACCGCAGACGAAGCAATGAGCTTCTCTCACCCGTAAATTGGCAACGGATTTTTTAGCAAATGCGAAGGCTGGACGGATTAGACCTGCTCCGTTCAGCCTTCTAATGTTTACCGTTGAATCTATAGCAAATCCTCATATTCAGGGTGAGACTGAAGCGATCGCAGCACATCTTTAATGTCTTGCGTCCGGTCCTTCTTAACAATTAAAGTGACTTTGCCGTCTCGTACAATCACGGTGTCTTCAAGCCCAATCGTGACAAACAGATCGTCTTCATTGGTCGCGTAAAACAGCGCTCCTCGCGTGTCTAAACCGACATGATGCGCCAACTCTACATTGAGATTCTCGCTCTTGAGCAGTCGCTCCATCGCTGCCCAATCTCCCAAATCGTCCCACCCGAAGGTTACGGGTAATACATAGGCGCAGTTCGTTTTTTCCATTAGAGCGTAATCAATACTCTTCTTCGGAATGGTTGAATAGGCTTCGATCCCCCGTTCTTCTAACGGTAAAAGAATGTCTGAAGCATGGTGGCGTAACTCCTTCAGCGCAACCTCGGCTCGGAAGACGAACATGCCGCCATTCCAGCTAAACCGACCGCTCTTTAAAAACGCCTCGGCAGTCTCGAGATCAGGCTTTTCAGTAAAGCGATCAACGCGGTAAGCAGGGCAGGAAGACGCGCCAAATACCCCCAGCTTCTCGCCCTGTTCGATATAGCCGTAGCCCGTTGCCGCATGGGTGGGCGTGATTCCCAACGTCACGATCGCATCGGTTTGACGTGCTACGTTTGACGCTGCCTCTAACGTCTGCTCAAACGCTGCCTGATTATCAATCCAGTGGTCGGCTGGAAAAAATCCAGTCAATACTGATTCACCATAGCGTTTCGCTACCTCTAACGTACTCCAAGCTACAGCTGGAGCGGTGTCTCGCCCTTCTGGTTCGACCAATAGATTTTGAGCAGGCAATTGGGGAAGCTGCGATCGCACTCCCTCTTCTAAATGAGACGCCGTGACAACAAACAAATGCTCCCATCCACCAGCGACGTTGAGCAATCGCTCAGCTGTTGCCTGCAAAAGGCTACGACCACTTCCATCTAGACTTAAAAATTGCTTTGGACGATGTTTACGGCTAAGCGGCCAAAACCGCTCACCTTTACCACCCGCGAGAATAATAGGCACGAGAGATTGCGTCATGATAAATGTATGCGACTTTGCAGCCAATCAGGGCAGGATTGAGGGTAGAAGAAGTAACAGGAATAGGTTAAGCCAAAAACACTTGGTCAGAAACAATTTGGACGCCTCCCTGCTCATTTAAACAAATGTCTGTTGGCTCTTCCCACTAGTTCCCTTTTCTTCATTAATCCTATCTTTCCGAAAATTTGTGGAATGGAATACAGCCTTTTTCGATCTAGTCAGGTACAGTAGCAGCAATGCGTGAACCAGGCTTGTAGATCCTCAGGTGAGACTTGGGCAAACGCTTTCTCAATTGCTTTGACTAACGCTGGATAAGTTCTCGCA
>JAHHHP010000140.1 GCA_019359275.1 Myxacorys chilensis ATA2-1-KO14
TGGGTTGGTAGCGTAAAAGTTCAAGCAGTTTGTCCCACAGGTCGTCGCTTAGTAACATTGGGGTTGACATCGCCTTTTAGCTTATTCAGCCCAACTTCACATAATTATCAACACAACCTAGTTATTATCTCTTATTTCCCAGCAGGTCTATTTATTGCATTCTGTAATGACCTTTTGAGATAAGAAACGGGCTATCTTACAATTTCTTTGGTGTTTGTCGATGAGTTAGTGAATGCGGGTTTTGCTAGTTGAGGACGATATCGCGATCGCAGACCTGGTTGCGCGATCGCTGAAAGAACATCATTATGCAGTAGATATTGCAGAAGATGGAGCAATCGGGTGGGAGTACGCTCAAAGTACGTCCTATGACTTGATTTTGCTGGATGTGGACTTGCCAAAGCTAGATGGAATTTCCCTGTGTCAACGTCTTCGTCATCATCGATGTGAAACTCCGATTGTGATGATGACGGCGAAAGCGGCTAGTGAGCATCAGATTCGGGGATTAGATGCAGGTGCAGATGATTATTTGGTCAAACCGATCAATTTAGGAGAGCTTCAAGCACGCGTTCGCGCCTTGCTAAGACGGGGAGTGGTTGCAGCAAATTCGCTTCTGGAAGTTGGGCATCTACGGCTCGATCCGCGATCGTGCCAAGTGACGTATGCCAAGAAATGCCTTGCGCTCACTCCAAAGGAATATAGCCTCTTAGAACTACTTTTGCGTCATCCCACTCGCGTTTTTAGCTGTGGAGACATCATCGAGCATCTGTGGACGTTTGATGATCCGCCTCAGGAAGATAGCGTAAAATCGCATATTAAAGGATTACGGCAGAAGTTAAAAGCAGTCGGTGCAACCGATTGGATTGAGAATGTGTATGGATTAGGATATCGATTGCGCGAGAGAATTAGTAACGCTGAAGAAGATAATGCCGAGGAAGATAATCAGAAATCGCTACCGCAACAGTATCATCAAGCGGTTGAAGAACTTTGGGAACAGTATCGCGAAACAATGGAAGAGCGTTTTATCGCATTGCAGCAAGCCATCGATTCTCCCATATTGACCCCTGAGCTTCGGCAAACCGCAGAACAAGCTGCGCACAAACTAGCTGGAGTTCTGGGAATGTTTGAACGAGATGAAGGAACGCAGATTGCGCGGCACCTTGAAAAAATATTTGAAACTGAGCCACAACCGCAACAAAATCAAATCGTGCGATCGCTGCTTCAACGCTTGGGCGAGATTTTGCGACAAGACAAGGTATCGCTCGCAGATTCTGTTGCAGAATCTGCGAGCCTGCTAAGCCCATCTATCCCAGAGACCATTGAATCTGAGTCTCCCCAGACTTGGCAGAAAGAAACGAAGACCGAGATCGCTTCGATTCGATCGTGGACTGTTCTCGCAGTAGACGATGACCCGATCATTCTAGCTACACTCAAACAAATGCTTGAACCTTGGGGAATGCGCGTCACTGGGATTGACAATCCGCTCAAATTTTGGGCTGTTCTTTCCCAGGTCAATCCAGATTTGCTGATTCTTGATGTCCAGATGCCACAACTCAGCGGCGTTGTCCTATGTCAGGCCATTCGCGCAAATCCAGCTTGGCAAAGTATCCCGATTATTTTTCTCACCGCTCATCAAGAATCTGCTACAGTACAGCAAATTTTTGCAGCCGGAGCGGATGATTATCTTGTAAAACCTGTTGTGGGTCAAGAACTGATTTCTCGTCTGACAAACCGATTAGAACGGATTCGTCTTCTACAAACGTTATCGATCAAAGATTCCATTACCGGACTGCCGAATCAATTCAACTCTAGTCAAGCGATCGCGGCGCTCATCAATTGCACTTCATCAGGATGCTTTGCGATCGCATCCCTGGCAAATCTAAAACAAATTAATGTTCAACAGGGTCACGCCTTTGGAAATCGAATTCTTAAACAAACTGGACAACGGTTACAAGCAATCTTTTGCAATGGTGAAGTTTTAGGGTATTGGGGAAATGGAGAATTCATTCTTGGAATTGCTGACACTCCTAAAGCAGTCGTTCAACCCCAACTATTAGATGCACTCAAAACGGTGCAGGATTCATTGCAAGTCATTTATCATGCTGCTGTGGTGGAATACTCAAGCAATAGCTCTACAGTGAGAACGCTTTATCAACTGGCAAATTCATTGTTAGCAAACTCATAGTTAGCAAACTCATTGTTAGAGGAGTGTCAATGACAACTGATTCAATAGAATTGGTCAATCTGGAAGCTGCCTTAAGCGCGATCGCAGATGCGATAGTTTGGGCAGGTGAAGATGGCAAAGTGACATGGTGCAATGCAGCGTTTGATCGATTGGTCGATCAGCCTCATGCCATGACGATTAACGCCAAATTAAGTGATCTGTTACCCTTACTGCAAAAGGGTCAACCGATTGAACCTCAAGCCTACCCCACTGCAAAAGCATTGAGTGGAGAAACGGTTCTGAGCGCGTATGAGTTTCAGCAAGCTAATCGCTGTTTAACGTTAGAAATTTCAGGCAACCGAGTCACCCTCGGCAATCAGGAAACTGCCGTTTTGGTGATTCGCGATGTCACGTCGCTAAGACCGTCAGCCGCCAAAAGCCAGACCACTGAGGACGCCCTCCGGCGAAGTGAAGCGGAGTATCGGGCTTTTGTGACCGCAACTGCCCAAGCCGTCTGGATGACCAACGCGGCGGGAGAAGTCGTCGATGACATCCCGCTTTGGTGTGCGCTCACCGGGCGGAGCCAAGACAGCGCTAAAGGATGGGGATGGCTTGAGAGCGTTCACCCTGACGATCGCGCCTCTACAGCACAGGTCTGGCTAGACGCCGTTAAATCTGGAAAGATCTATGAGGATGAGCAGCGTGTTCGCGTGGCATCGGGCGAGTATCGGCTTTTTGCCGTTCGAGGCGTGCCCCTTCTCGATGACCAAGGCAACATTCAAAAATGGATTGGAACGCAAACCGATATTACAGAACAAAAACAAGCTGAAGAAACATTGCGGCGTCAAAATGCCCTGCTGCAAGCTCAACAACAAACCTTACAGGAGAAAGAAGCTCAGTATAAAACAATTTTTGAAGCGATTACGGATGGCTTATATATTACTGACCTAGAGACCACAAACCCAGTTGAAGTTAATCCTGCCGCTTGCAGAATGCATGGATACGAGTACGAAGAATTTTTAGCGCTCCATCCATCGACCTATATTCATCCCAGCACTCTCCCTGTTTTCCAAGAGTACATAGAAACGGTGAGAGCAGGGCAACAATTTTATGGTCAAGCCATTGACATTCATAAAGATGGCAGCTTGATTAATGTGGAAATCAAAGGAACAACGTGCAGTTACAATGGGAAGCCTCACGTTTTAGCGATCGTGCGGGACATTAGCGATCGCAAGTCAGCCGAAGAAGCCTTACGCCGTAGCGAACTGAAATATCGCAATCTGTTTGAGAATGCTCAAGTTGGAATTTACCGGATCAGTTTAGAAAATGGACTGATTCTTGAAGCCAACCCTTATGCGATCGCAGCCATAGGGTACGACTCGATCGATGAAGTTGTGGGCAAGAAATACACCACTGACTTTTATGCTGATCTCGCTGAACGAGCATTGGTGCTAACCGAAGTTCATCAACACGGCAAAGTCACGAACTATGAAATGCAGTTTTGCCATCGAGATGGATCAATCCGATGGGGCATGTTTACGCTTTCCCTTAATCTGGCAGAGAACCTGTTAGAAGCGGTATTTGTCGATATTACGCCGCGAAAACAAACCGAAGAGGCTCTGCGGCGCAGCGAACTGAAATACCGTCATTTGTTCGAGAATTCTCAAGTGGGAATCGGACGCACGCGCATTGAAGACGGGCTTTTTCTCGATGCCAATCAACGCTGTGCCGACATTCTTCATCTCAGCTCGCCTAGCGATTTAATTGGGAAACGCTTCACCAGCGAATTTCAAGCCAATCCTCAAGCTCGACAACTGATGTTAAACGAGCTACGGCAAAACGGCGAGGTGCGCGATTTAGAAACAGAACTGCACCGTGCGGATGGGTCTACAGGATGGGGCTTGTTTTCGTTGCGTCCGAGTTTAGAGGAAGATTGCCTTGAGTTTGTCATGGTAGACATCAGCGATCGCAAAGCCGCCGAAGAAGCACTCCAACGCCGCGCTGAACTAGATAATTTGCTCAGTCAAATTTCCCGGCAGTTCATCGACCAAGATGCAGAAACCGCGATTCAGGCTGTCTTAGCGTTGATTACTCGTCATATTGGTGCAGAGCGAGGCTGCCTCTTTGAGTACCACAACGATCAGGCTGAATGTCAATTGCTGTATGAATGGTGTGGTGAGAATATTTCCCCTCTCACCCCCGAAGCAAGAGGATCGAGTGTTCCTGAATATCCACTTTTACATCAACAATTTTTAGCTGGAGAAGTATTGTACACGACCGATATTCAGACGATTCCCGATGGACCAGAGCGGCAGTTATTTACACGGCAGTCCATTCAATCATTGCTGGGAGTGCCCATCATCTATCAAGGTGATGTGACAGGATTTATTGGACTGGATGTGGTTCACTTTCAAAAAACGTGGAGTCAGGAAGATGTTAAGAGCCTCAAACTTGTTGGCGAACTGATTGCGATCGGGCGAGCAAGACACAAAGCCGAAGCAGATTTACGCATTGCCAAGGAAGCGGCTGAAGCTGCCAACATCGCGAAAAGTACTTTTTTAGCAAACATGAGCCATGAGCTACGTACACCGCTGAATGCGATTTTGGGATTTGCTCAATTAATGGAACGCGATGTGGCTCTCTCCGATCGACAACGGAATTCTCTTGCCATTATTAATCGCAGTGGTGAACATCTATTGAGCCTGATTAACGATGTATTGGAAATGTCTAAAATCGAGGCAGGACGAACGACGCTTAATCTAGTCGCATTCGATTTGCATTATCTTTTGCAGACCCTACATGAGATGTTTCTCATTCGGACAAAAGCAAAACGGTTATCGCTCGATTTTGAGATTGCCTCAGACTTGCCTCAATATATTACGGCTGATGAAAGTAAGTTACGTCAAGTATTCATCAATCTATTAACCAACGCCGTTAAGTTTACTGATACGGGCAGCATTAAACTCTGTGCTAATTCGATTGATCCGTTAACGTTAACTCTCCGGTTCGAGGTTCACGATAGCGGATGTGGCATTGCTCCAAACGAGATTGATGGTCTATTCCGCCCGTTCATTCAAACCAGTAGCGGGTTGCAGATCCGGGAAGGAACCGGATTAGGTTTAACAATTAGTCGTCGATTTGTGCAGTTGATGGGCGGCGATATTCAGGTTAAGACAGCCTTGGGGAAAGGCTCTACCTTTAGTTTTGACCTTCCGGTTGCGATCGCAGAAGTCAAGGAAGTTGTACCCTCATCGCCACTGCGACGCGTTCTACAGCTTGCGCCCAATCAGTTGAGCTACCGCATTTTGGTGGTTGACGATCGCGCCGAAAATCGCAGTCTTGTTGAGCAATTACTAACAGCCGTCGGATTTGAAACGCGATCGGCAATTCATGGAAAAGACGCGATCGCTTGGTGGCAACAATGGAAACCGCACTTAATTTTGATGGATATGCGGATGCCCGTGATCGATGGATATGAAGCCACCCGTCAAATTCGCGCACTTGAAGCTACTGATCATCACACGAAAATCATTGCGTTAACCGCAAGTGCTTTTGAGGAACAACGCGCGTCCATTCTAGCCGCAGGCTGTGATGATTTTGTAGCGAAACCCTTTCGAGAGTCGCTGCTTTTTGACAAGCTTGCCGAGCATTTGGGTGTTACTTATATCTGCGACGAAGAGAGAGAAACTTCTTCTTTCTCCTCGTCTTTTGGTTTAGCTCGCTTAAGTCTTCAAAACATGCCCATTGAATGGATTACAGAACTGCATCAAGCGGCACTTGCTGTTGATGCAGAGCGAATTGCACAATTGATCAAGCAAATTCCAGACTGTGGTTCTTTCGAAGTTGCACAAAGCGCTAATCAAGAGTTAGCAGATGTATTAACCGAACTGACTCAGCAATTCTGTTTCGATGAAATTCTCGAACTGACAGAATGTTGACTTCTACCAGGACTGCTGTCTGGAAAGAGGGGTGCCTACGTCAGGAGAAATTTGATCTGCAATTACGGCAATCCCTGTTACGATCGTTCCCTGCGGCGGCGTTGGAGCGGTCGAAGGATTGCTGGGATAGGTTGAACCGTTAAATTTCAAACTGTGGTAGCTTGGCTTCGCACCGCCACCTGCAACAAATAGCACCAAATCGCGCCAACCTTTTGTTTTTTTACCGCTCACCACAATCGGATTGTTCACGAGCGTATGCTGGGAGATCCGCTTGTAAGATCCAGAGCCCGTTCCTTTGAAAATCATCATCGTACAGCCGCCTGTGCCACACACTGATGATCCTGTCAAATACGCGATCGCTTCAGATCTTCCATCACCATCTAAATCAATCGAATTGTAAAGATAGCGAACGCCAGCAACATTACCTGATAGTTCGCGAATGATAGCTTGCTGCAATGCTGGTGCTTCGCTTGTTGCTGAACGTTCGTATGTCAAGGCTCGAAAGCGAATGCCTTCAACATTCGGTAAGGTTTGAATCGGACGATTCGCGCTTTCTGACTGGGCCTGAGAGTGATTTTCTGGAGATGCACCGACGCTTAAACTGGCTCCAAGAGCAATTGTAAATAGCATCAGCGTACGATGAATTTTCATAGCTATTTTCGACCAGAGATGAACGAGTTGAGGTAGGTTCACTTAGCTTCAAGCTGAAATCTAATAATTCCAGCTTAGATTTTTACTGCCTCAATAATACTGAGCAGCGACGACGTTGGAATCACCCGTATGAGTTCAAACCCATTTGATCGCAACAATGTCCGATACTCTGCTTCGGTGCGTTCCCGTCCACCCGTCATCAACAGCATGATCACGTCAATAAATTTCATTGGAGAGGGTTCATTATCTGTTGGAATAATGCCTTCTAATAGCATCAGCTTGCCATCCTCCGGCATTGCTTGATGACAATTTCTCAAGATAATTGATGCCTTTTCATCGTTCCAATCGTGAATAATCCATCGCAGCAAGTAAGCATCGCCGCCCGATGGAACGGACTCAAAAAAGCTTCCTGCAACAGTTTGAGCATTCACACCATCCAAGCGAACGTTGGCAATAATTTCGGGTAGGTCAAACAAAATTCCATTCAGATTTGGATGAGTCCGCAAAATCGTAGATAGTAAGCTCCCTTGTGCTCCTCCTACATCCACGATCGTATTGAATCTAGAAAAGTCATAGCTTGCTACAACAGCTTGGGCGATCGCAGATCCCATACTGGACATGGATTGCGAGAATATCATTCCATCTTCAGGATGTTGAGCGTAGTGCTCCCAAATTGACCTTCCAGTGACGGTATCAAAGGCAATCTCGCCTGTTTGTAGACTGTCTAATCCGTGGCTCCAGCCTAAAGAATGGTCATAGCCCATTTGTGCCATCACTGCATACCGCATTGAGTCAGGAGCATTACTCTGAAGGGTTGCCGCCAGCGGAGTGAGCGCAAAGTGCTGATCTGCAAGTTCGGTAAAGATGCCCACACTCGCCAGAGCCCGCATCAGTCGGTATAGCGATCGCGGATCACAATCCGTTTCTTGTGCGAGTTGTGAGATCGGTTTAGGTTCATCATCAAACAAATCCGCAATGCCTAACTTGGCGGCCAGATACACCGATCGCGCAGTCCAGAATCCACCAATCAGATTGAGTACTGTCTCTTGAGGGGCAACTTCGACTTTTTCCATCGCTAACATGATTTCAGACTCCAGTTCATTAAGGTCTAGTGGCTATAGTTAAGCTTCAACAAGATCGAGGGCTGTCTGATTGAAAAATGCCTCGAAATTTTCTGGCTTTGTGAATTGCAGATACTCATTCACCAGTGCTGGAGTCAGCAACTCGATCAGGAATTTGTTTTCAACCCAAAATTCAATCACCTTGAAGGGGCCGCGATCGCAGAATCGAACCAGCCATCCTTCTCGGTAGGCAATTTGTTCAATCTCTTCTTGCGAGGTGGGTACAGAAATAGCGGCATGAACGGAAAGAAAGGTTTGAGGAATATTTCCAGATAAAAACCCGGCTTCTTGAAAATCGGGAATTAACTGAGTACCAGCAGGTAAAAGCTCGATCGCGGTTCCATAATCGTCGTTGCTAACAACCATGTAACTGCCCTCGTGAACCGGAAAGGGAAACCGACGACCTTGTAACACTTCTGCAAGAACATTACCAACATGCGACGGATCGTTAACAGCAACAGAAATGTGATGAAGCATAGTGACCTCAGAAAATAATGATGGTTGAAACTAAACTGCAATTATGCAAATTCAGGTTTAAGGGAGTGCTTGGGTGCGTTCCAGTTCCCTGTTTGCTGATGTTGCTCATAATAAACAGCGATCGGGGAGAAATAGAGGAGTTTTTGTGTAGAGTCAGTAATTTCTGAGCAAAATTTAAGCAATTCTTAGAGCAATCATTTATTTTTGCTAATGTTGCTTTAAGTATTTAAAGCAACATCATATAATTTGCTGCGAGTGGCGAACATTTGATGGAGATGACCGTACCCAAAGCTGACATTTTAGTAATCGATGATACTCCGGAGAACCTGAATCTTTTATCTTCCATGTTGAGCGATCGCGGTTACAAGGTTCGCAGTGTCACCAAAGGCTCTACGGGCATTCGAGGAGCGCAAACGATGCCGCCAGATTTGATTTTGCTGGATGTGAATATGCCCCAGATGAATGGGTACGAAGTCTGTGAACACCTCAAAGCCGACGATCGCACCCGCGACATTCCAATTATTTTTATTAGCGCCTTAGAAACGGTTAGCGACAAAGTAAAAGCGTTTCAGGCAGGTGGCGTTGATTACATTACAAAACCATTTCAGATCGAAGAAGTACTCGCCAGAATTGAAACCCATTTAACATTGCGACAATTACAAAATCAACTGCGATCGCAAAACGAACAACTTCAGCAAGAAATTCGCGAGCGAAAACATGCCGAAGAAAAATTTGCAGCCATTTTTCGGCAAAGCCCAAATCCGATTGCGATCGTTACGATACCAGAAGGACGATTTATCGAAGTAAATTTCAGCTTCCTCAGTATGAGTGGCTACACACTCGATGCTGTAATTGGCTATTCGATCGCGCAGTTACACTTAGGTCACGATTCAGCCGCATTTCTGAGCCGCCTCCAAACAAATGAACCCATTCACAATTTAGAGTTTGAACTGCTCACCCGTTCAGGCAGTGTAAAAAGTATTTTGTTATCGCTTGATCACATTGAAATCAACGGCGAAACCTACGCCTTAATGATTGCGAACGACATCACTGAGCGTAAACGACTGGAAAATGAATTTATCTCTTTGGTCAGCCATGAGTTACGCACACCCTTAACATCAATGATGGGTTCACTTGACTTACTCAGCACCGGACAGTTAGGCAGCTTAACCGAACAAGGACAGCAGGTTCTTAATATTGGTGTGAAGAATGCGGAACGCTTGATTCGCCTGATTAACGACATTCTAGACCTCGAACGCATTCGTTCTGGCAAGATTACAATGAGCAAACAATCGTGTAATCTAGCTGAACTCATGGCTCAGGCAACTGAGGAAATGCAATCAATGGCAGATCGATCGTGCATCCAATTGATTACAGAACCGCTTCCCATTCTGCTGTATGCTGATCCCGATCGCATCGTGCAAACCCTGACCAATCTTTTAAGTAACGCTATCAAATTTTCAGAAGCCGAAGCAATAGTTCGGATGCATGCACAACCGTTAACTTTGAACAACAGAACTTCAAGCGTTCGCATTAGCGTGACTGATCAAGGACGAGGCATTCCCGCCAATCAGCTACAAACCATCTTCGAGCGCTTTCAGCAAGTTGATGCTTCTGATGCTCGGCAGAAAGGGGGAACAGGTCTCGGATTAGCAATTTGCCGTAACATTGTTGAGCAGCATCACGGTAAAATTTGGGCAGAAAGCATGATTAGCAAAGGCAGCACATTTCACATCGAATTGCCGCTCAACGTCGTCCTCCAATAAAATTCGCTTCCCCTTTCCCTCTTTACTCCCCGACTTCTCCTCGGTTTAGCGTTAACCTGTCAACATCAGCGTTCTAGGGTGCAACTATGAAAAAACAAATTCTGATCGTCGATGATGAAGACGACGTTCGAGCGATCGCGACCCTCGGACTTCAAATGGGCGCAGGTTGGACAGTTTTAACAGCAAGTTCTGGTGCAGAAGGAATTGCGATCGCTGCTCAACATCAACCCGATGCAATTCTGCTGGACTTAATGATGCCGGATATGGATGGTCGCGCCACTTTGCAGCAACTCAAGCAATACCCAGTGACACAATCGATTCCCGTTATTCTGATGACAGCTAAGATGCAACTTTCTGAGCAGCGGAGTTTCAATGATCTAGAAGTCGCTGCAGTCTTTACTAAACCGTTTCGTCCGCTCACCCTAGCACAGCAGATTATTGATGTCCTAACATGGGTTTGAGATCAGCATTTATGAAAAGAATTTCACTCTGAATTTGTCAATTTAAGAGGATGCTTGGAAAGTTCGTGAGGTCGTACAAAGCTCACTCGTGTAAGCTGCGAATCGTAACGTACACAGCACCGAGAGAGCAAATGAGTAAAGTCTACCCTAGCGACCTATCGCCCCACCAATACGAATGTCTCAGCGATATCCTTCCCGCAAAACCTGCTTTGACTAAGTCTGGATGTGTTCTAGTTTGGAGCGATCGCAACACGCTCTTGATCTTTGACCAGCAATTTTCAATTGGGGAGAACTCTGGCGAATACGGAGGTAAGATGACGTTTGCTCCTGCTGATTGAATCAATGCGGCGATGGTTGCTCTATTGACTTTGCCACAATTTATGCCTCATCACCTACCCGTGAAGCTCTCAGGCTAGGTCAGATAACAATTAAGTGTCTCTTGATCCGCTCGGTCGTTAGCGATTTGCAAATTCCGTTTTTTTATCGTCCATTGGAAGCTAGCTGTCCCAATGAAAATCACGATAAGAGGCATCAACGGCTGCAACACATCCCACAGCTTCTTTTCCTTCAATCAATGTTGGCTCAATGCCTACAGTACTGATACAGCTAATTTCTCTCAAGCTTCTGAAGTTCTTATTTCTTTCGCGCAGCGCCCCCTTAGGTTGTGTTGATAATTATGTGAAGTTGGGCTGAATAAGCTAAAAGGCGATGTCAACCCCAATGTTACTAAGCGACGACCTGTGGGACAAACTGCTTGAACTTTTACG
>JAHHHP010000141.1 GCA_019359275.1 Myxacorys chilensis ATA2-1-KO14
CTCCAGTACCCGCACCTGCTCCGGCTCCAGCACCCGCACCGACTCCAACACCCGCACCTGCTCCAGCCCCGGCTCCGACACCCGCACCGGCTCCAGCACCCGCACCTGCTCCAGCACCCGCACCTGCTCCAGCTCCAACACCCGCACCGGCTCCAGCACCCGCACCTGCTCCCGCACCGACTCCAGCTCCAGCTCCGGCTCCAGCACCCGCACCTGCTCCAGCCCCGGCTCCAGCACCCGCACCGACTCCAACACCCACCCCAGACCCAATTTTTATTCCAGAGATCAAGACTGAGCCATCTCCATCTCCCGCTGTCAACCCTCCTAAAAAGGTTCCTGAACCCGGTACGGTTGGTGCTATCTTACTTACTGGCTTGGCAAGCTTGCGTTATGGCAGAAAACGGAAACAGAGTGAGCCATAGATTTGTGTTCTGTTAGGTGGCTTAGAACATCAACTTGGATCAGGGGTTGAACATCTAGAACAGCGCAGTCAAGCTACGAAGGTCGATTTTATGCAAGGAGCAGAGGAGTTTTTTACGATTCCATCTGCTCCTTTGCTGTATGTACCCTGCCTAGTTCTAGCGAATGCAATATTTCTGATTGGGGTTCTTCTTTGCAAAGCGTTGCGTCCCTGATTCTTTCCTTAGCCGACCAGATCTAAGGTGATAGAGTACTACTCTTTGCACTCTTTGAGGTTTCTCTCATGACATGGTATCGCCCTGATGGTCGGCAGCCGAACCAACTGCGCCCTACTCGCTTTGAGCGTCGGTTTACCAAATTCTCAGCAGGCTCAGTCTTGGCAATTTGCGGCGATACTCAAGTTCTCTGTACGGTTAGCATTCAGCCCAAAGTTCCCCGGTTTCTTGAAGGGAAAGGGCAAGGATGGCTGACCGCAGAATATCGAATGCTGCCCGGAGCAACGCCAGAGCGCCACGAGCGTGAGTCGTTTAAGCTTTCTGGACGGACTCAAGAAATTCAGCGCCTGATTGGGCGAAGTTTGAGATCGACGCTTGATATGCACGCCTTGGGAGAGCGCACGATTACGATCGATGCCGATGTGCTGCAAGCCGACGCAGGCACTCGAACGACTTCGATCACAGGTGCATTTGTTGCTTTGCAAGACGCGATCGCTCATTTGGTTTCAACCGGAGAATTAGAGCGATCGCCCATCATTCATCGTGTAGCCGCTATTTCAGTTGGCTTAATCGAAAATGAAGCGTTCTTGGATTTGAACTACGCAGAAGACGTTGCTGCCGACACTGACTGTAACGTTGTGATGAACGAAGCGCTGAATATGATAGAGATTCAAGGAACAGCAGAAGCGGGTAGCTTCTCTCGTTTGCAGTTAGAGCAAATTTTAGATTTGGCAGAACAAGGAATCCAAGAATTGTTAGAATTACAAGAGCAGGCGCTTCAACCCACGTGATCAGTCGGTATTTTTCACTGGCCAGGATGGTGACGTTGAGTAACATTTTTAGCGCTTGTCGAAAGAAATCTGCCCGCTTTCGGATATTCTTAGAGCAATTATTGTTACATCGACTATGATAATCGCGCTCTTTCGATTGGCTATGCCAATTCGTGAGATTGTGTGACCCAGCGACCCCTCCGAACGACCCTGAGCATGTTCTACCAAGACCATCTGACGGTTAACAGCAAACTCACAGTACTCAACTCTGTGCAGAAATGGTTTGAGACATTTTGGCTTCAGCACGATCCGCTGGTTGCCCGTCAAAACCACCAGCTACATCGCCTCAACTTAGCGTTAGCGGAAGGCTTTACCAATGCCGTTCGCCATGCCCACTCCGGATTGTCGGTAGAAACGTCTATCGACATCGAAGTTGCCTTGCACGACGATCATATGGAGATTCAGATTTGGGATTGGGGTCAGCCTTTTGATCCAACTGCCCTGACAGAACCTAAGCCAGGAACGCTTCAGGAAGGGGGCTACGGTTGGTTTCTCTTGCGCCGATTAGCCGATGAAGTCAGCTACGATCGCCAGGGACAACGCAACTGTTTGCGGATTGTGAAGTACACGGTTGGGGCAGCCGTAGGTTAAGGCTAACCTCCATAGCCCTTCCTCCCATGCCATCGCTTATTGGGAAAGTTAGACTAGAATGCAAACATAGCAACATCTCGCACTCAACAGCAGTCTAAGATGTTGTCGCACTGAGGTGAAAAGGCGCGGGATATGAAGAATGAATCGCAGAGTACGGCATTGACAAGACAGCGTTCCACCGCCGTGCGGGGAACGGTGGTGAAAGGAGTCATGGTGGGCTGGATGCTGATACAAAGCATTCTTATGAGTACGCCTGCGATCGCACAAACCCGTGATTCGCTCAGCTATAGTGAACTGCTGAAAAAGATTGATGCTGGGGAAGTCTCAAAAGTCGAAATTGACGAGGCTCAACGAGTAGCGAAAGTGAGACTAGAAGGCAAAACTAAGGACGCCCCGATCGATGTGCAGATTCTGGATCGCAATCCAGAATTAATTGAGCGGCTGCGATCGCGCAATGTCGATTTCGATTCTCAACCGACCAGCGATAATAGCCTCGTCCTCGGCTTAGTCGCCAACTTGCTGTTAGTCATGCTGCTGATTGGCGGACTATTAATGATTTTGCGGCGCTCCAGTAGCTCTTCGAGCGGTCCTGGACAAGCCATGAATTTTGGTAAATCCCGCGCTCGATTCCAAATGGAGGCGAAGACCGGAGTTCTGTTCGACGATGTTGCCGGGATTGAAGAAGCCAAGGAAGAACTGCAAGAAGTCGTGACGTTTTTGAAGAAGCCTGAGCGCTTTACGGCGGTTGGCGCGCGGATTCCGAAAGGCGTGCTGCTCGTTGGCGCTCCGGGAACGGGTAAAACGCTGTTGGCAAAAGCGATCGCAGGTGAAGCAGGCGTTCCCTTCTTTAGTATCTCTGGGTCCGAATTTGTCGAGATGTTTGTCGGAGTCGGCGCGTCTCGCGTGCGGGACTTGTTTAAGAAAGCCAAAGAAAACGCCCCTTGTATTATTTTTATTGATGAAATTGATGCGGTTGGGCGGCAGCGCGGAACCGGAATTGGTGGTGGCAATGATGAGCGAGAACAAACGCTAAACCAACTGCTCACTGAGATGGATGGCTTTGAAGGCAATGCAGGCATCATCATTATCGCTGCAACGAACCGCCCTGATGTGCTAGATTCTGCCCTTCTGCGTCCGGGTCGCTTCGATCGGCAGATTATTGTAGACCTACCAACGTACAAGGGACGTCTCAAGATTTTAGAAGTCCACGCTCGCAATAAGAAGCTTTCTGACGAGATTTCCCTTGATGCCGTTGCCCGTCGTACCCCTGGTTTTTCTGGAGCAGAACTGGCTAACCTCCTGAATGAAGCCGCGATTCTGACAGCGCGGCGGCGCAAAGATGCGATCACGCCCTTAGAAATTGACGATGCGATCGATCGGGTGATTGCGGGCATGGAACGAGCGCCCCTGATGGATAGCAAGCGGAAACGGCTGATTGCATACCATGAAGTGGGTCACGCGATCGTCGCGACCTTGATGAAGAATCACGATCCGGTACAGAAAGTTACCCTAGTTCCGAGAGGCCAAGCGCTTGGGATTACGTGGTTTACCCCCGATGAAGAGCAAGGCTTAACATCGCGATCGCAGATTTTAGCTCAAGTGACCAGTGCACTCGGCGGACGGGCAGCAGAAGAAATCATCTTTGGTGATGATGAAATCACGACGGGAGCCAGCGGCGATATTCAGCAAGTGACGAGCATGGTGCGTCAGATGGTCACCCGCTTTGGCATGTCGGATCTGGGTAACTTGGCGCTAGAGACCTCAAATGATGAAGTCTTTCTGGGACGAAGTTTGATGCCACGATCGGAATATTCTGAAGAACTTGCAGGCAAGATTGATCAGCAGGTGCAAGCGATCGCACAACACTGCTATACCGATGCCTGTCGATTAGTGAGAGAAAACCGAGTCCTCATCGATCGCTTAGTCGATACCCTGTTAGACCAAGAAACGATCGAAGGAGACCAATTCCGCAAAATGGTTGAGGAGCATCGCCAAAGCCAATCTGTGACAGTTGGCAGCTAATAAAACAGGTCATCAGATAATAGATCATGGCTTGTAAGGTGGGCAATTGCCCACCTTATTTTTTGAAATCTCTATTTTTTGAAATCTTTACTCATTCTCCACAGTCCAAGAGGCTGGCTCCTTTCATTGCAATCAAAGTTGACCGCTAAGATAAGGCAGTGTACGGCGACCAAGGCAAATTATCCTCATGCGCTTTGACTTTTTGAAGCCAATTCCTCGTGTTTTTCAGCCAAAGCAACTCGCTGTTCTAGAAGCTTGCGTAATTGGATTGGTCTCTGGATTGGCGGCGGTGCTGTTGAAGCAAGGAGCAGGATTTCTGAGCGGCTGGCGGTTGCACACAGCGCAAGTGTATCCGGCCTGGATTGTTTTGCCCTTGATTGGAATCGTAGGCGGCTTTTTAGCAGGCATTTTGATCGAACGGATTGCTCCTGAAGCGTCTGGAAGCGGTATTCCTCAAGTCAAAGCTGCCTTGGGCGGTGTCTCGATCGCATTGAATCTCAGGGTAGCGATCGTAAAGTTGCTTAGCACGTTACTCTCGCTCGGGTCAGGCTTAACCTTAGGTCGGCAAGGTCCAACGGTGCAAATTGGAGCCGCGATCGCGGCCCAACTGAGCGCTTGGGTTCCTACCTCGCCTGATCACCGACGTCAATTGATTGCAGCAGGTGCGGCGGCAGGATTGGCAGCAGGATTCAACGCGCCGATCGCAGGCGTTCTGTTTGTGGTGGAAGAACTGCTGCAAGACGTGTCAGGACTGACGCTAGGAACGGCAATTCTGGCATCTTTTGTGGGTGCAGTGGTGTCGCGGCTCTTGGGCGGGCAAGGACTCAACGCCAGCAGAAATTTGCTCCAGTTCTCCACCAATTTCACCGCCCAAGACATCCCTTTGTTTTTGGTGTTAGGAATTCTGGCGGGATTACTAGGAGCCTTGTTTGGGCGCGGCATTTTGCTCAGTTTGCGGATCAACCGTCGCGTCTTTCAGTGGGGGTTGCCTTGGAGAATAGCTTGTGCTGGATTAATTTCAGGCTTAGCGATCGCGCTGCTGCCCGATGTGCTACGCGATCGCGACAGTCTGCAGGAAGTCTGGATCACCAGTGGATTTAGCTGGCAGATCATCACAATTATTTTCGTCACAAAGTTTATTCTTACTCTAGTCGCATTTGGCGCTGGTGCGCCTGGTGGATTATTTGCGCCATCGCTGATTCTTGGCTCAACGTTGGGACATTTAGTGGCGACTGCGGCGCAACAGTTGCAACTGATTGGCCTTCCATTGGGCCTAGATGGAAGTGAAAATTTGGTGACGACCGCCGCGTTCACAGGAATGGGAGCGTTTTTTAGTGCGGTGACTCGTGGCCCAATTACTGCGATCATCATTGTCTTCGAGATGACGACGGACTTTAATTTAGTTCTGCCACTCATGATTGGCTCTGTGACAGCTTATCTCGTGGCTGAAACTATGCATAGTGGTTCGATCTACAAGCATTTACTGGCATCCAAGGGCATTCAACTCGACCAGAAGGCTGGAATTGAGGTGAGGTTAGGCGGGTTGACTGCCGTCGATATTATGCAGCCACGGGTCGAAACCTTAGCAAGCCAAATCAGTGTCGAAGAAGCGATGCAAGCCTTCTCGCGATCGCACCATCGCGGTTTTCCCGTTGTCGAAGATGGCAGACTCGTTGGCATTGTGACCCAGACAGATCTTTCCCACGTTCAAGAGCGCAACCTCGCGAACGATTCGCCGTTAGAGACGATCATGACGCCGCAACCCGTCACAGTGAGTCCTAGCGCTCCATTAACGCGCGTTTTATATTTGCTCAATCGCTACAAAATCAGCCGCTTGCCTGTGGTCGAGCATCGTAAACTGCTTGGCATCATTACTCGCGCTGATATCATTCGAGCTGAATCAGACAAGCTAGGCGACGATGCAGCTCAGCTTGGACCTCGACCAGAACCCTCTTACGTGGTCTATCAAACTCAAGCCCCCTCGACGGGGCGAGGACGATTGCTCGTGCCGATCGCGAATCCTCAAACGGCTGACGGGCTGTTGCAAATGGCTGCCGCGATCGCCCGCGATCGTCGATACGAACTTGAGTGTCTCCAGGTGATTCTAGTGCCCCGCCATCAAGTTCCAGCCGAAACAAAGGTGTCTACCAGTGTGAGTCGTCAACTGTTGAAGCGGGCATCCCGGTTGGGTAAAACTTGGCAAATTCCGGTGCATACCCAGGTGCGCGTCACGCATGACGTGTCTCACGCCATTCTAGAAACCCTTAAAGAACGTCATGTAGACTTAATCGTGATGGGCTGGAAAGGCGGAACCACAACACCTGGACGCATTTTCGGCAGCGTTGTCGATACGATCATTCGGCAGGCGAGTTGTGATGTGGTGTTGGTGAAGATGGGGGATGGGAAGCCTCACCTCGATCGTTGGCTTGTGCCGATCGCGGGTGGCCCGAATTCTCGCCAAGCGATCCGGCTCTTACCTGCCTTAGCGCAACTGTCTCAACAGCCGAACATCTGCCTCTGTCAAGTGCATCATCCCGATCGCTCGTTGCCTAGTGCTTCTGCCCTAGAAGATGCCATGACCTTTTTGAGACATCGGTTAAAGTGCCCCGTTACCCTGATGCCGGTGAAGGATAGTTCGGTATCTGGGGCGATTATTTCGTTAGCGCAGAAAGACCAGTGTGATGTGATTGTGTTGGGCGCAACTCGTGAAAGTTTGTTGCAACAGGTGGTTCAAGGCAACATTCCAGAGGAGATTGCCAGACGCTGTGACTGCACGGTTATTTTGGTGCGAGAAGCGATGAAATAGCCGACAAACGTTTGATTTACCTATCTTGACAGAAGTACTCTCTAGGCATTTCCGCGATCGTAGAGGGAATATCAAACCGTTCTTTAAATTAGATCTATGGCTTCGACAGTTTTAATTACAGGGGCGTCTCAAGGCATCGGTCGTGAGACTGCCCTGTTGTTTGCCCGCAATGGGTATAACGTGGTTTTGGCGGCTCGTAATGCCGAACCTTTAGAAGCGTTGGCTCAGGAATTACAAACCTATGCCCATCGCGCGATCTCAGTGCCAACGGATGTCCGCGATCCGCAACAGGTGAAGCACTTAGTTGAACGCGTGATCGCGGAATATGGCTCGGTTGATGTGCTGATTAACAATGCAGGTATCTACACATCAGGACCCGCTGAAGAGTATTCGTTAGAAGATTGGCACTTGATTCTAGACACCAATTTATGGGGCTACATTCACACGATTCACGAATTGTTGCCCCACTTCGTGAGCCGAGGGTCGGGAACGATCGTCAATCTTAGCTCGATCGGCGGACAGGTTCCGACTCCGTATCTTGTTCCCTATGCGACGAGTAAATTTGCCGTCACTGGGCTGACAAAATCTTTAGCATCAGAGCTTGCCCCAAAAGGCATTACGGTTTGCGGCATCTATCCGAGTCTAATTAAGAGCGATTTCATGGAACGAGCGCTGTTTAAAGGCAAGGATGAGGAGGACCAGCAAGCTCGTCGTCAGCAGCTTGAACAGGTTTTAAGTGCCCCTGTGATTGAGAAACCGACCGATGTTGCTCAAGCGATTTGGGATGCCGTCCAGCACAAGCGGACAGAGGTGCTTGTGGGGTCAGCCAATCTTTCGCTTCTGTCCAATCGGCTTTTTCCTGATTTCGTTCAATGGGTCATGCGAAGAACGTTCAAAAATAAAGACCGAGCGGCAACATCGTAAATTAGGATGCTTCTTTAGAGTTGCGCCAAACGCTAGTCGTTAAATCCTGTTGCGCCTTCTTGGCAGAGCCAATTTCTTTGAAGTTGCGCTCTGCGCTAATTGAGGTATTACGCAAGCTGGGTGCGAATCAGTTCAATCCGCTTGCGGTTCACGCCTAGATCACTCTTGCCGAGCCGGGATGCAGACCGAACGTGAATCACATTAGCGGCGCGATCGACATAAAATTCCACGTCATCCACATAGCCCATTAATTTACTCGTGAATTGCGCGTATAAATAATCGTTGCTCTCTTCGACAATTTTTGTCTTAGGCAGAGCTTCAATGGTGCGTTTGAGGTCAGCGATCGCGGTTTCAGGAGAACTCAATTTCAACGGCTCGATATGGTGAGCTGAATCAGAATCTTGGCTACAGACACAGTTGGGCGTCGCAGGACAAGGAGACAATCGACCATTGCGAACGCCTAGAGTTGTGGGCTGCTTACCTGCAAACATAATCTCTCCTAATCTTTCTTCACTAAAGTAACTTTAAGCGATGCTTTGGTCCTGCTCGAACCTGCTGCTTAAATCAAACCGCCCTGCTAAGGTACCAAACTGTTGCCTCAGATTCAAACGCGATTCGTGCAAAGCGCAACTTTAAAGAAATCGGCTTTGCCAAGCTCCAAAGGATCGCCTAATCTAAATTCACACAAATCTTCTAAACACAGTTTTCTATAGGTGTGCTCAGCGCGAATTGTCACCAAAAGGTAGAATGAATGCTCCCTGCCATCCTCTGTCCTTTAGACTGAAGGATGGTTTGTTCAACTTAGGTTTATAAGCGCAAAGGGGCACGATCGATGCGGCTTTCTCAAATGTTGTTGGTGACACTGCGCGAAGATCCAGCAGAAGCGGAGATTCCAAGTCATAAGCTGTTGGTGCGAGCGGGGTATATTCGGCGAATCGGCAGTGGTGTATATGCGTATCTGCCGCTCATGTGGCGCGTGTTGCAGAAGGTGTCGCAAATTGTGCGCGAAGAAATGAACGCAGCAGGCGCACAAGAATGTTTACTGCCGCAGTTGCAGCCCTCTGATCTGTGGAAAGAATCAGGACGGTGGGATACTTACACCAAAGCCGAAGGGATTATGTTTTCCCTGATCGACCGTCAAGAGCGCGAGCTGGGGTTAGGTCCAACTCATGAGGAAGTGATTACTGCGATCGCGCGGGAGATGATCCGTTCGTATCGCCAGTTGCCTCAAAATTTATATCAAATTCAAACCAAATTCCGTGACGAAATCCGTCCCCGGTTTGGCTTGATGCGCGGTCGCGAATTCATTATGAAAGACGCCTATTCGTTCGATGCGGACGAAGCAGCGATGAAGGCGACGTACCAAAAAATGAATCAGGCGTATCACAACATTTTGCGTCGTTGCGGGTTGAAATTTCGAGCCGTTGACGCCGACTCAGGTGCGATCGGCGGTTCAGGCTCTCAAGAATTCATGGTTTTAGCCGATGCCGGAGAGGACGAAATTCTCTATACGGATGACGGCAAGTACGCGGCAAACGTCGAGAAAGCGGCTTCGATTCCGTCTGACGTTGTTCCTTCTCCGTTTGGCAGTTACGAAAAACGGGAAACACCGGGAACCGAAACCATTGAAAAGGTTTGCAAATTCCTCAACTGTTCGCCGACAAATCTTGTCAAAAACGTTCTCTATCAAGCTGTGTTTGACAGTGGCACAACCGCTTTAGTCCTGGTTCAGATACGCGGCGATCAAGATGTCAACGAAGTCAAACTTCAGAATGAATTAGTCAAGTTAGCGGGTCAATACGGTGGAAAAACGATCGTTGGTCTCACAGTTCCCGATGCCGATGCTCAACAAAAATGGGTAGCGAAACCCCTACCGCTCGGCTACATCTCTCCTGGTTTAAGTGACGACTACATTCAATCGAGCAAGAACATTGCTCCGAAATTCATTCGATTAGCCGATCAAACAGTTGCCGAGTTGCAAAACTTCGTTACGGGCGCAGATGAAGCAGGCTATCACGTGGTTGGCGCAAATTGGGGAGCGCAGTTTCCAAAGCCCAATCTTGTCGATGTCCGAAAAGCCACCGTTGGCGATCTCGCCCTCCACGATCCTACCCAAACCCTAAAAACCGCTAGAGGAATTGAGATTGGGCATATCTTCCAACTCGGCACAAAATACTCCAAGCCGCTCGGCGCAACCTACACCAACGAGCAGGGGGAAGAAATTCCCTTAGCAATGGGCTGTTATGGGGTCGGCGTGTCTCGGTTAGCGCAGTCCGCTGTCGAGCAATCTTACGACAAAGACGGCATCATTTGGTCGGTCGCGATCGCGCCCTATCACGCCGTCGTTGTAATCCCCAATGTGAACGATGCCGATCAAGTCGCAGCGGCTGAAAAACTTTATGCTGAACTCAATCAAGCAGGCATCGAAACCCTGCTCGACGATCGTAACGAGCGGGCAGGCGTCAAATTCAAAGATTCTGAGCTAATCGGCATTCCCTACCGCGTGGTCACTGGAAAATCGCTGAAAGACGGCAACGTCGAGGTGGTTAAACGGGCAACCAAAGACACGCAGAACGTCGCGATCACAGATGTTGTCTCAACCCTAAAGCAGTGGATTACTGAAGCAACGATATGACTTCCCTTACCTTAGTGATTGGCAACAAAAACTATTCATCTTGGTCGCTGCGCCCGTGGCTGGCGATGAAGCAGTTCGACTTGCCCTTTACCGAAATTCGCATCCCGCTCTACAGTCCAGAGGCAACTGATCAGATTCGTCAACTCTGCCCTCAAGGAAATGGCAAAGTTCCGATTTTGATTCACGAATCCCGCATCGTGTGGGATTCCCTCGCCATCTTTGAGTATTTAACAGAGATGTTTCCAGAGCGATCGTGGTGGTCTGGTACATATACTGCTCGTGCTGTTGCGAGGTCAATTTGTGCAGAAATGCATTCTGGGTTTCTTGCCTTGCGTCATCACCTGCCCATGAATTGCCGCGCTCACCTGCCGGGTCGAGACTTCGGCTCAGAGGTGCAAAACGACATCGATCGAATCACTACAATTTGGCGAGACTGCCGACAAGCGTATGGTGGAAAGGAACCGTTTTTATTTGGGCGGTTTACGATCGCAGACGCGATGTTTGCTCCCGTTGTGCTGCGCTTCCGAACCTATGGCGTTGCGCTTGATGAAATCTGCCAAGCTTATGCGGATGCGCTCTTAGCGCTGCCTGCCATGCAAGAATGGCTTCAATCTGCCACCGCAGAAACAGAGACAATACCTCCCTTTGAGCAGTGATATTTGTAAAGCGGTGCATTGATCTCTTGGCAGTCGGGACTAACTCATGGAATTTTTCACCCTTCTTTTATCAAGCTTGATTGGATTAGTTTCTCCCCTCGGAATCGTGAGCGATCGCGTTGCCGAATCAACGCTTCGTAAACAATTCGTTTCTGTCGAAGACTTGCAGGTTCGTATCGACAATGCCCCAACCTACCAACTCGTACAAGGCCGAATCGATCGCCTCAGATTGGTAGGG
>JAHHHP010000142.1 GCA_019359275.1 Myxacorys chilensis ATA2-1-KO14
AAGATGAGTATGATTTAGCAATGGCGGTGATCAAAGGCATGGAGATGCGAAGTGAAGCAATGGGCTACGCCCTAGAACGTTTTAAGTTTAATTCCGCCTAGCTACTTATGGCTTAAATTGCCGTTGTCGTCGCACTCCTGGCTTACTGTGCTCACACACCGCTGAGATGTTCTTACGTGGAGGATCTGTCGCTGAGCAGTTTTTGCGATGAGTATGACAGACATGCTCTCTACGTAACTCACTAGCAAAGTTGCCGTTGAGGTTAGGAACGCAGAACCCGCAGATTTTTTGTATCGCTTGAATGAAGGTGCGCTGGTTTGGTCAGTATTTGCGCTGAGAAAATTACAAAAACAAGTCTATTAAGAACAGATCAACATTGATCAAGAACAGATCAACGTTGATCAAGAACAAATCAATGTGCTTCGATAACATAAATAAAAGTGTTAGTTCTTGCCGAATAAACGTAGGTTATTAGTGCATGTCGTTTTGTTCTTAGTGCGGGTTGTTTTGTTCTTAATGCGATCGCGCTAAGAACAAATGGATGTTGATTAAGAACAAAATCTGCGATTAACGCCAAGGCGTAACTCCGCAGGAACCGAGTGAAGTGAGCGAGAAGGATCTATAGTCCAGTTGCCTTGCTATAGAAATGCTTTTGTTCTCTTGTGGCTTTGGACAAAATGAAGTTGTAGCTACTGCTTTGGCATTCCTACTCGGAAAGGGGATGCTGTAATAAGAACGAAGGGGGCTGTGCTTCTTCACTATTTTCGGGTCTAGTAAAGCTCATTCATACTGGAGAAAGTTGACTATAGAGATGTCTTGAGTGTCAGAACTACTTAAAAGAATCACAACCAATCCTAGACAATGTGGCGGTCGTACTTGTATCCGAGGCATGAGAATTCGGGTGACAGACGTTTTAGATTTGTTTGCGGCTGGATTAAGTGCTGAAGAGATTTTGGAGGAAATGCCTGACCTTGAGCCAGATGATTTGAAAGCAGCACTTAGCAATTTGAAGCCTTGAGGGTGAACTTGCCACGACTATTCCTGCGATCGCTCTAGCTATGAAAAATTGCTGAATTTTGTGGTTTCTTCGGAGTTGCACTTTGCGCTAATCGTTGGCAAATCATTGCTACCTGGCTTGATTAGCAAACCTTGTGACCAACAACCGTGATAGGCTAAGCCCCGACTTTACGTCCATATATTATGACAGCACGAACTATTCAATCGATCTACACTGATGGCGCATGTTCTGGCAATCCAGGTCCAGGAGGCTGGGGAACTGTGGTTTACTTTACCGATGGCTCTGTTCAAGAATTAGGTGGGGCGGAGCGAGAAACCACCAATAATCGAATGGAAATGCAAGCCGCGATCGCAGCCTTGCATTTCCTGGCCGAATCTGAACAAACGGAGCCAATAATTCTTTACACCGATAGCGAATACGTCAAGAACGGCATCACCAAATGGATTGGCGGCTGGAAGAAAAAAGGATGGAAAACATCCACTGGAAAACCTGTGCTGAATCAGGAATTATGGGAGAAGCTAGACCAACTCAATTCCCGTCAAGTTGAGTGGCGCTATGTCCGAGGACATTCGGGCGATGTTGGAAATGAGCGATGCGACGCGATCGCTCGTGCCTTCTCTTTAGGTAGAATGCCCGAACTAAAAACCTTCGATCCTCATAAACAGAGTTCTATTGTAGATATGGCTGATACTCAACTCTCCCAAACGGTTTCTTTAGAAGACGGCAAGTCCAGCGACGCTTCAGAAAACCTTCCCCGCGAAGTCCGAGTTGCTAACCTCCGCAACTCAGTTGATATGCTGCACATGGCAGAAGAAATCGCGGCTAAAGGCTATTTGATCACGAGTTCCGAACTTGCGGATTTGATGGACATCAACGCGAGTGCGGTTACGAGTCGGGGCGATAACTGGGTGTGGCGCAACTGGGTAGTATCGAGAGTGCGTAGAGAAGGAAATCAGATCTTGTGGCAATTAGAACGAGTCGATTAAATTCCCTTAATCTCCATTAAAAACGGTAGAGACATGCCGTAGCACGCTTCTACCGTTTTCTTTACTTCTTACTCATCATGACCGATGCTACTGGCTCAAGAAGTCGTACAATGACTACCTTTTAGCTTGCACTTCCACCTACACCGGAATTGATAGTTCTATCATCCGCTCCAGACTTGCGATGCCAGCTTCCATCGTCGCTCCGAACAAATCCTCCTTTCACGCTGTTCCAAGCCATTTGCATAGCAGCTTCACGGCTTAAACCATCGTGCTGACCGTTCTTGAATGCTGCCATAAACACTTGATCAGAACCGTCCATGAGCTTATCGGTAATTTCAGAAGGCAGTTTGTCCGCGCCTTGCTCATCCACATCATCGCGCTTTGCTGCTTGCACGTCTGCTGAAGTCTGGGGCTTCGCTAAATCAGCTTGATCAACTCCGTCGCCTTGTTTGTTGACAAGCTCTAGCTGTTTCTCATTGGCGTCAAGCTGAGGATTGGCATTTACCAGGTCATCCCCTTTTTCTTGTTGACGGCTAACATCAATGTTTGGATCAGTTGACATAATTAATAACTCCTAAAAATTTTTAACTGAGAACAGCATAATCAGGAGCAAGTTACTAGCCATCTTGCCTAAAGTAGGATTGCTTCTCTTCCTTCGTGTAGAGATCAAATTTCAGCCAAAATACCACCCGATCGAGGTGGCAAATCGAGTGTTAAGCGATCGTCTGCCCATTCCATTGAGATAGAGCCATAAAGAATTTTATTCGGGCGAGACTTTAACTCTGTCTTCGAGATATTCAGATGAGCTTTTACCTCAGATGTACCAATGTTGACGGCGACTATAATCTCCTCAGCGCCAAGTCGTCGCGCAAACACATAGGTTGTTCCTTCGGCATATAAAACTCTATAGTCTCCTGTCCGCAAAGCAGGATGAGCATGACGCAGCGCAATTAGCTGTCGATGGCACTCGTAAATCTTGTAGTCCCAATTTGTTTCTAGGGGAAAGCCGCGCCGCGAATCTGGATCGATCGCGCCAGGTAATCCAACTTCATCGCCGTAGTAAATGCTGGGCGCACCTGGAAAGGTGAGAAGTAAAAGAGTAGAAAGTTCAACACTGGTGCGATCGCCATCTGCGATCGTCGCTAAGCGGGCTGTATCATGACTTGCCAGTAGATTCAGTTGCGTTAGCTGAATTTCCCAAGGATACATGTTGAGCAACTCTTCAATTTTAGAGGCATATTCTGCCGCAAACAGGGGCGGGTAGGGCTGATAATCACGGCTTTGAACCTGTTCCATGGCTACGCGATCGCCAGCTGCAAACGCGATCGTCGGTCCTGCAAACAGATAGTTCATCACGCCATCAAACTGTGTACCGTCGAGCCATTCTCGCGAGTCGTGCCACACTTCACCCACAATATAGGCGTCAGGATTGATTGCCTTGACGCGATCGCGAAACTCCTGCCAAAATCCTGGCGTTTTCACCTCAAACGGCACATCCAACCGCCACCCATCAATGCCTAATTTAATCCAATATTCGGCAATCTCCATAATGTACTCTCGCACTTCAGGATTGTCGTGATTGAACACGGGCAGTGCTCGATTATCTGCCCAACCTTCGTAGTTTGCAGGGTACTCCCCGTTGTAAGGATTAACCGGAAATTGGTGAATTCTAAACCAATCTACCCAAGGCGAATGAGGACCGTTTTCCAGCACATCGTGAAAGAAGAAAAAGCCACGACTTGAATGATTGAACACTCCATCAAGAACAACTTTGATATCGCGCTGATGGGCGGCTGTTAACAGGTCTTTAAATGCTTCATTCCCGCCTAATAGAGGGTCAATGGTGTAATAGTCGTGGGTATGGTAGCGATGGTTACTTGCCGACTGAAAAATCGGGGTGAAATAAATCGCTGTAATTCCCAAGTCTTGAAGGTAGTCAAGCTTTTCAATCACACCCCACAGGTCGCCGCCTTTATAGCCTTGTAGAGTTGGCACTGCGTGCCAATCTTCCCAACGGTCAGCTTCGAGCAATCGCTTATGAGGTTCTTGGCTCCGAGCAAAGCGATCGGGAAAAATTTGATAGAAGACGGCGTGCTTGACCCAGTCCGGTGTTTGAATATCCATAACTACTTTCTGTACCTTCCTTGCCTACGGTACTGATCCCCACCGCGATCGCAGTCTAACTCTCGATAGAAAAGTACTTTAAATGGCTAAGTTTTTACCGTCTCAGGACAGATTGTGCTCAAACCCGGATTTGTTTAGCTTTGTATTATTCTACAAAAGCGCAAAAGCGTAACATATAATACAGATATGTACGTTCATCTTTAGTAAGCCTGCGCTGAACGAGACGGAAGTAAGGAGTTCTCCTGAAGGAACGCGCCTCATTACCTACCCACGCTACTTTTTCTCAGAGGCGACTATGAAGCTAATTTATCGCGGTTCTTCCTACGAATACGACCCGACCCAACCTAAGCGTACAGACAGCGATCGGTTCGAGAACGTTCGAGAGCCATTCACCCTAACCTATCGCGGAAGTGTCTACCGGCTCGATCCCCATCAGCAGCCTGCTCCAGCTACCTATCAACCTCGCTCAGCCTACCAGTTAACCTATCGAGGCAGCACCTACCAAGTGCAGCCAAACGGAGAGCGGACGACAGTAACACGCCCGAAACCGACTAAAAGTGTTAAAACGCCGCTTACTGTGTCTGCGATCGCTTTATCCAGAAACCTATCAAGGGTTCACCAGGCTAACCTAGAGCGCAATCTGCAACGTCGCATTCAAAGTGCCCAGGAGAAAGGGGATAATGCGCTGTTGGCTTTGCTAGAAGCGGAGCAACGCCAGCTTGTCTAAAGTCTTTAAAGAATCCATACACTCTAAGGGATGTTCAGTCGAACGTCCCTTTTTTTTGTTGAAGCCCTTTTTTGTTGAAGTTGGTGCTGATTCGTTCACATAATTGGTTGACAAGACTTAGAGTGATTAGAGTGAAAGGAATTGAAGTTGCGCTTCAAAGGAACGACCCATGAGCCTAACTGCAAAAGAATTTGCAGATCTTCTACCTGATGCTACTCACCTTGAAAGCGACGAGCCAGAAATGGAATCATCTGTGCATTACGCCCAACTGACGTTACTTGTGGCGTGTCTAGAGTTTCTCTGGCAAGATCGCTCAGACTTCTTTATTGGTGCAAACCTTACCGTTTATTTTAGTCGTCAACAACTCCGAAATCGAGAGTTTCGAGGACCCGACTTCTTCTTAGTTAAACCCACTGAACGACGCCATCGAAACTCTTGGGTTGTGTGGGAAGAAGACGGTAAATATCCCAATATCATCATTGAGCTACTGTCACCGACGACAGAAGACACTGACCGCACGCTGAAGAAATTGCTTTATCAAGACCGTTTCCGTACCCCAGAATATTTCTGGTTTTCACCCACTACGCTTGAGTTCGTAGGATTGCGCTTAGATGGGCATGAATATCAAGAGATTCCACTCAATGAGAAGGGTTGGCGCTGGAGTGAAGAACTTCAACTGTTTCTGGGGGTGAAAAACAATCAACTCCGCTATTTTGGCGGCGATGGCAGTCTAGTTCCTACGCCAGACGAATCAGCGAATCAAGCACGACAACGCGCAGAGGAAGAACGACAACGCGCAGATCGATTAGCTGAACGATTACGATCGCTGGGCATCAACCCCGACGACATTGCCTAAGCGCCGCCTTCAGCACCCGTTGCTTGTTTTTGCTGCTGATACATCTCTTTGAATTTGCGCTGTTGCACGGCGTGATCGATGATTGGTCTTGGATAGCCTGCGCGATCGCGCTCATTTTGATCGATCTTTCCAGAAATCAAGTTCTCCGTTTCAACCCGCCGCAACTCTGGTAGCCATTCCCGAATATATTCACCTTCCGGGTCAAATTTCTTTGCTTGACTCGCCGGATTAAAAATTCGCAAAGGTTTTGGATCCATGCCGCTCGATGTACTCCACTGCCAGCCACCATTATTGGCTGACACATCGCCATCATAGAGCCGTTGCATAAAATATTTCTCACCTAAGCGATAATCGACGACCAGATCTTTAGTCAGAAAGCTGGCGACAATCATCCGGCACCGATTGTGCATCCAGCCCACTTCATTCATCTGACGCATCGCTGCATCAACGATCGGGTATCCGGTTTTTCCCTCGCACCAGGCTTGGAAGTATTTTTCGTTGTTCTCCCACGGGAAGGTTTTTAATACTTTTCGGTATGCGCCTTCTGCCAATTCTGGGAAGAAATACAGCGCGTGTTGATAGAATTCTCGCCACGCGATCTCCTGACGCCACACGCGGATGTTCTCTTTTGTCTCATCGCTGCGGCTTTGTTTCGTGGCATCAACCGTCGCTGCCCAAACCGTGCGGACGCCGATCACCCCAAACTTGAGGGCAGCGCTCAAAAGAGAGGTTCCAGGCTGAGCGGGATAGTTGCGCTGGTCTCGGTACTCTGCGATCGCTTGATCACAAAATTCGTCTAATCGCTCTTGTGCCGCCTCTTCTCCGGGAGCAAGCATGAGGAGATTGTCCCAACCAAAGCCTAGTTCTTTAGCCGTGGGCAGCGCAATTACCCGTACTGTTTTTGCCGCTTCTAGTTCGCGCTCCGATAATCCTTCTACCTGCGTTAAATCGGGAACGGGTTCCGCTTTTGGTTTACTACTCCAGTTTTTCCAAAACGGTGAATAAACAGTGTAGGGCGAACCGGAACCCGATTGAATTTCTTCGGGCGAGTGAAGCAGTTGATCCCAGCAAGTTTTAACGTCAATTTTGGCATCGCCCAGGGCAGAGATTACGGCGCGATCGCGCTCGTGGGCATATGGCTCAACGTCCCAATTGAAAAACACAGTTTTTGCACCTAACGCCGTTGCCAGTGCAGGAATAGCTTGACGCGGATTGGCGTTGAGAATCAGCAGTTGACCGCCGACTTGGGCATAGCGCTCTTGCAGCGATCGTAAGCTGCCAATCATATAGGTCACGCGGGCAGGCGCAACATCATCGCGATTCAGAATGCCTGGATCGAGGCAAAACACACTGACGACTTTGGGGCTGCGCTGTCGCGCCATTGCTAGTCCAAGATTGTCTGAAATTCGCAGATCGCGACGATGCCAAAACAAAACTAAATCAGACATACTAGGCTAGAAATCATAGGGCGAGCAGTTCCCTTACCCTAGCAAATTCTGCTCTGTTGACACCTACGAACTGCCTAATAAGATTGGACGTGCCAGCATAAAGCTCGAAATCGATTTCGAGTCGGTCAAATCGCCTGCATAGATTGCTTTCTCGACTTCCTCAGGCGTCATCAATACAGTTTGAATATCCTCATCCTCATCTTGTTCTGGCGGATGCTCCAAAAGCTGCAAATCTTGAGCCAGAAAGGCATAAATCACTTCGTCAGAATAGCCCGGAGCCAAGAAAAACTCTCCCAACTTCTGCCACTGGTTGCCCCGATATCCGGTTTCTTCTTCGATCTCGCGTTGGATGGTCTCTAGGGGGTTCTCGCCTATTTCCACGGTTCCGGCGGGAAACTCTAGCAATCGTCCTTGCACGAGAAAGCGGTATTGATTGACCAAAACAAGCTTGCCTTCAGAGGTGACTGGAATCACCAATGCGCCACCGGGATGACGAATACATTCCCAGTCGCCCTCAGATTGATTAGGCAAACGGAGTCGATTGACTTCAAAGTCGAATTTGCGCCCTTTGTAGGTGAGGCGATGTTCGAGGAGTTGGGGTGGTTCTGAACCCAGGGGCATTGATTTAGGGATGAGGGATGAGGGATGAGGGAGAGCTTCGCCCCGCTTCGCGAAGCGGGAGAGCTTCGCCCCGCTTCGCGAAGAAAGAGGTTGAATGTCGGAGGTATCGATCGCACGGGCTAGTTCTAAAATTGAGCGCTGCGATCGTGGCTCAATCCAGTCGGGGGCAATCTCGGCGAGGGGAACGAGAACAAAAGCTCGTTGGTTCATCCGAGGATGGGGAACCTGCAAATCAGGAGTTTGCAGAATCACATCATCAAATAAGAGTAGGTCTAAGTCAAGGGTACGTGCGCCCCAACGTTCACGGCGTTCGCGACCAAATTCGGCTTCGATTGCGAAGAGGGTGGCAAGTAAGGCGTGAGGTGTGAGCGTGGTTTGCAGCAAGGCGCAACCGTTGAGATAGTCCGGCTGAGGCGGCCCGATCGGTTTAGTTTTGTACCAGTGCGATTGTGCTTCCACTCGAATTCCTGATGATTGGTTCAATGCTTCTAAAGCAGATTCTAAAATGGTGTAAGAATCGCCTAAATTGCTGCCAAGGGCGATCAGCGCCTGACTCAATTTTGGAGAAATTGCGCGTTGTGCCATAGCCGAAATCTTTTATAGTCAACTTAATCTGCATTCTGGGGGAGCGCAATGGGAAATTCAACCGTCACTGTCACCGATGAAGAACTGATGCTCATGAGTTCTAAAAACCCAGAATTGCGATTTGAACAAAACGCAGATGGGACAATTCTTGCGATGGCTCCAACAGGTGGAATTTCAAGCAATCGAGAATTAAAAGCGGGAGCTTACCTGCTGAATTGGGTAGAAGAGCATGATCTAGGCGAGGTTTTCAGTTCAAGTGGTGGCTTTCGGCTGCCAAATGGGGCGCTTCGTTCCCCCGATGCTGCGTTTGTTGCAAAAGGGCGACTGGCTGAGAATTGGGATGAGGAAGAAGATAAGTTTATTCCATTAGCGCCTGACTTTGTGATTGAGATCCGCTCTAAATCTGATTCGTTGGACGTTTTGCAAGAAAAGATGCAAGAGTACATCGAAAATGGCGTTCGTTTGGGATGGCTAGTTGATCGTCAGCATCGCTGTGCTTATGCGTATCGCGCCGATCGCTCAGTTACTCAATACCCTGCCGACGCGATATTAAGCGGCGAAGATGTGGTTCCAGGGTTTACGATCGCATTAAAGAAACTGCTCTAACCGCTATGGATCGTCCGATTTATCTCGATTGTCACGCCACAACGCCCGTTGACGATCGCGTTTTAGCCGCGATGTTGCCCTATTTCACAACGCATTTTGGCAATGCCTCCAGTGTAGGTCATGCGTATGGATGGGAAGCGGAAGCCGCGATCGCACAGGCACGAGACATTTTAGCTGCCGCCATTGGTGCAACTCCAGAAGAAATCATCTTCACTAGCGGTGCAACGGAAGCAAATAATTTAGCGATCAAAGGGGTTGCAGAATCGTATTTCAGTCGAGGAAGACACATCATCACGCTGCAAACAGAACATAATGCTGTTCTTGATCCGTGTCGCTATTTAGCATCGCTTGGGTTTGAGATTACCTTTCTGCCAGTTCAAGCTGATGGACTGATTGATGTAGATACGCTAGAAAAAGCTTTGCGAGACGACACAATTTTAGTTTCTGTTATGGCAGCAAATAACGAAATTGGAGTGTTGCAGCCGCTTGCAGAGATTGGAGCGTTGTGTCGCGATCTCAATATTCTCTTTCACACCGATGCCGCGCAAGCGATCGGTAAAATTCCGCTTGATGTGGAAGCAATGAAGATCGACCTGATGTCGCTCACGGCTCACAAAGTTTACGGCTCGAAAGGAATTGGAGCGTTGTACGTCCGTCGCAGAGATCCACGTGTGCAGATCGCTCCCCAGTTTCACGGTGGCGGGCAAGAACGAGGACTACGAGCCGGAACGCTCTCTACTCCGCTCATTGTTGGATTGGGTAAAGCGGTTGAAATTGCGCTGGAAGAGCTGCCATCAGAATCAGCGCGGATTTCAGGATTGCGCGATCACTTGTGGCAATCTCTTCAATCGATCGACGGCATTCATCTTAACGGTCATCCAACTCAACGATTGCTGGGAAATCTAAATGTGAGTATTGAAGGGGTAGATGGACAAGCATTGTTATTAGCATTGCAGCCAGTGATTGCCGTGTCGTCTGGTTCTGCATGTACGTCAGCGAAGGTTACACCATCCCACGTATTGCAAGCATTGGGATTATCAGATGCATTGGCGTATGCCTCGTTACGATTTGGAATTGGGCGATTTAATACGGAAGAAGAGTGCGATCGCGCTGCCCACTGCGTCATTGATGTGGTTCAGTCTCTCCGCGATCGATAATCACCGTCTACCTCAACGCAGTGCTAGGCTGCCACCTCAACATAGGCGGATGAGGTCGTAGGCTGTGGGATCTCTAAACCCTCCAACTTCAAGCCATCAAGGTGGAACGCCATTGCTTCATGCATATTCTGTTCAACTTCTTCACGGGTTGCCCCGGTTGAGACACACCCGAGGAGGTCAGGAGAATAAGCAGAATATCCAGTTTCTGTCTTCTCAATGACGATAAGGTACTGCATTATTTCAATCCCGCTTGCTTCAAGATGCTATCCAACGTTCCTGGAGCTAAATCATCACCTGGTTTCCCGGGTACAGTTACTAGACCTGGCTTGTTGGGATGCTTGTATTGACGGTGGCTGCCCCGTGTCCGTGCCAAATACCAACCCTCTTGCTCAATCAGTTTGATGATGTCCCTCACCTTCATCTCTCAAGCTTAGGGAGAGGACAGAGACTTGTCAACGCAAGCACTTGTAGCTCGTATCTTGTAGTGTGTCTGAGCAGATGTCTCAAAACCTTGTCTTACAGATAGCTCCGAAGTAACTTGGTTCTGAGCGCTGGCAGATAACCTTGATAAACATCTTCCGTAGATAATCTAGCAGCATAACGGCAAAATGTAGCGGGGGCAGATAATCTTGAACTCATCACCAATGGTTCCCGTTCGTCCGCTGTTATGAAGTGTAGGTGGTAGATGGTTGTCATTAGGTAGTCATAACCTGATTTCGGGTTAAACCAAACACTGAAAGACTTGACCAAACTACTGCCTTACACACTATTGTCAATAGACTTTTCTATTGACAATAATTGTATTTATGAACTTTATTGACAATGCCTTTGCGTTTATTAAAGCCAAAAGGTACGAGAAATCAAGGTTTTTGGCAATTCCTTATCCCGAACTCAGGTTAGATAGTAATTCTAGAGCCGTAGAATTGCTCGATCGCTTCAGCGAATCTTCAGCATCCAAATATTAAACTGTATTATTACTACAGTTGTAGATGTTGAATTTAGAATTGCATTTCGCTTAGAATCAGTGTAAAACCAGCGTTTCAGGGGAGGACTCATGACTCTCGCCCTTTCCCAAATTACCCTTCGTGAAGCGGATGTCG
>JAHHHP010000143.1 GCA_019359275.1 Myxacorys chilensis ATA2-1-KO14
AAACTAATCAATGCTGCCATCCGAGAATCCAGTCCAATGCCTTCTAACACGGCTGCCCGAACTTGCTGGACAATCTCGCGTTGAATGGATTCATCGGTTAGAAAATATCGCTGCGTTGGGAACAGTCCAAGAATGCGTTGCTCTTGTCGTTCTAAAACACCTAAATCAACCAAGTTCTGCAATACAATCGTTTGAATTCCTAGATATCTTCGTCTCCAACGAGTCACCCAGAACCTTGCAGTTCGAGGACGAGACGATGCTAGAACCTCACTGAGGCGTTGATCTAAGAATTCATTGCCTGTGTTGCCTGCGATCGCACCGATCACACGATTGTCGTTGTCGATCTCAAGTTTGCCTTGCAGGACTAAGTCTAGTAATAAAGAACCGACCAAGCCATAGTCGAGTGCAGAGTACCAAGAGAAGCGAGTTTTTCCAGTTTGGGAATTGAGTGCAAGAAGGATTAAATCCTGTGAAAGATATTGCATGATGAATTCCTTATTGAGGTATACTGCGGTTCCTTTCAGCCCATGCCAGCGGCTACCAGTGCCGGAGTCGGCAGATGATGACAACGTGAACAACGACAGTGGGTCAGACCGAGCCGCTACGGCGCAGCAGTTCAGCACCGACGAGTCCCATTACTAGGGCTGTGGGAAAAACGATATTGATGCCATGCATGAGGGCGAAGATCAAGGCGCTGCTCACAACCCCGAAAACTGACCCATAGCGCAGCAACACATTGGCAATCACGCCCCGGAAAAGCAGTTCCTCGCCAAGGGTGTGAGGATACCGAGAAACAACGTCGCCAGGATTAAGGACAGCACCCCGCCACTGCCACCTTCGGCGTACATGGTCTGAGGGGTAGAACTGTCTCCGGTGATAGCGGTATATGCTAGGGTCGCCAGACTCTTGACGACGAACGCGACGAGTCCTGCTCCGACCCCGATTAGCAGCCATTGCCGCGAGACCCGGCGGACGCTGAAGGCACTCCAGGAACGAATCCGAAGCAACGCCGCTGCCGAGAACCCGGCGATGCCTGCGACACCAGACAGCGCAGTGAAGATCAGCCCATAAACCACGGGATCGAGTCCGAGCCGCGAGAGTTGTGATCCGACTCCGTACCCAACTACGCTAAAGACGATAAGACCAACAATGCATTCGGGCAAGCCTGGACGCGGAACCCTATTAGGTCGGGATGAGGTGGCGGCGGTCTTTCCTGAGTCCGGCGGTTGGTTAGAAGGAACTTTAGACATGGTGATCAACACCTTTGGTGCATTTGCTGATGGTTTTACAAACTGATGAGATCATCGACGACCAATCCGATCGCTCTGGAAAACGGGTTCGGATGCCTCGTCGCGTTTGAACACCTTGTAGGCGATCGCCAGGAATATGGGTATTGCAACCAGCACCGATAGCGCCCCGTAGGTCGCGTGATACTCGCTGATTGTGAACGGAGCCGGTGTGGGCAGGGCGCTTCCAGTTATGTTGAACAGGAGTATGCTGCCGATATTGTTCGCGAAGTGTGCGCCGATGGCGAGTTCAGTGGTGCCGTCAATCAACGAGACCACGGTCCACAACAGACCCGGAACGAGGAAGTAGTTGGAGAAGACCGTGAGCCAGCCGCCTGCGCTCACCTCCGGGTTTAAGAGGTGCGGCAGGGTGAATACCACGGCCGCCATGAGCGCCAGAAAAACGCGGTTGGTCGAGATCATGCTCGCGCCCTGCACGATGTATCCGCGAAAGAAAAGCTCCTCAGTGGTGGTCTGGATCGCGGTGAAGACCAGTGCCAGTGGCACGAAGAGCGCGAACGTCGCCAGGTCGAAGTTGAAAGAAAAGCTGTCAGGGTAGAAGAGGTACTGTCCCAGCACGCCTAGCAGAAACGCTGGAACGGACCACGCCACAAACCCCTGACCGATGCGACGCCAGCTTATCTTCTTCCGCGCCGTGATGAGCGTCAGGGGATGACGGCGGTGGATAAGGGTAACGGCGATGAGAACCCCCGCGAGGAAAAATGGGAAACCTACCATAACAAACAGGAACTTCCCGAAAGGACCAAGCACGTAGTAATCCGGCTGGCCGCTGAGCGCGAACGCGACGAGTACGCTGGCACCAGTCCCGACCACCAGCCACGCAAAGAGGATGACCACCAGTCCCAGAACATACCGCCACCCCCGATACTTACCTTGTCGGGCAGACTCCACGTAAGTTGCGTTTTTCATGAGAATACCTCCTACCTTTTGTGGACGATTTACGCTGCGTTGCTGGTTTCAGCTTTGACTTCGGTTGGGATTACGAAAGCTCTTAATTCGACAATCTTGTTGCCGCGAAAGCGCCAGATGTCGCAGTATGAGAATCAGCCACCTTCCCGTCTTAGGTTTAAGCGGCAGAATGTTCCCGCGCACCGGATGCAGATCACCTTTGTCTGTGACCAACAACCTATATTCATGCTGGTGCAGAGGGTTTGTTAGCTGGTTTTTGTTGCATCGAACATGGAACTTTATGAGTTCAACGCCTTTTCAATACGACGATCGGGAATGAGCCACAGGACTGCAACCAGAACGTATAATGCACACGCAAGCCAAGAGATTGCAAAAGCAAGTGGAATTGCAACTGCATAAATCAATACCGATAACTTGCCTTTAAAGTTCCGACCAAGAGCGTTTGCAAGTGTGGAATCTTGACCGTGGTGAAAAACAAGTGTGCGGGTCAGAGTGAAGTAGGCGATCGCAGCCAACAAGAAAACCACACCATAAAGCGCCACAGGCAACGCAGCAAAGTTATTTTCACCCATCCACGCGGTGACAAAAGGAAATAGTGATAACCAGAACAACAAATGTAGGTTTGCCCACAAAGTTGAACCATCCACTTGCCGGACTGCCTGAAACAGGTGATGGTGATTGTTCCAGTAGATACCAACATGCACGAAACTCAACACATAGCTTAGAAAGGTTGGAATCAGCAGACGTAGCGCAGCTAAATCTGACTCATGAGGTATTTTTAACTCCAGTACCATAATGGTGATAATAATAGCAATTACCCCATCACTGAATGCTTCTAACCTACCTTTAACCATTTTTGCGTATGCTCCTTGTTTGCTTACCGCGTTGTATAACTGCCATTTGCCAAAATGGTTGACCGGTTATCCACTATCCATTTAGTATCTCTAAGTGGCAGCAGATCGCCTCAAACTTTGTATCAAGGTCGCTAGTCCATCCGCTTCAGCAATTTGCAATTTGTTAGCCTTACACGGTTGGGGAACGCTCCAGGGCTACTCGATCCCAATGTCCTAAGTTGGCTGCTGCCTCATAGGTGCTTGGGAGAAAAGCAAGGAGGTTTGCAATTACACAATCGGAGCAAGTTCAGAATCTGTGAATTTCGGAGGTTGAATACTGTCAGAGGTCAGCAACATCACGACATCTGCATGAGCTAACACGACATCGGGGTGGCGTTGAAGCGCCGTATTATACTTCATGGCAAACTCATCGCCCAATTCGTCGGGGCTGAGCAGTGTACGAATGTCACTGTCAATCGCTTCAATTGCCTCTGATGTAACAGGTTCATCGGCATGACGCAACTCATCGATTTGGATAATCAATTCTGAGAGTCGATGCAACCAGGCAAACTGCTTATGACTAATCACCAGTTGTAGCAATTCACCTCTAGAAACTTGCCCTCGAACTTGCTCATAGGTAAGACGCTCAGTCTCTAGTAAAAGCTTGTGCAGATGCAGTAGTTTGATTCGTATCTCACTCAAGCGTTGATGTTGACTAGTCCAATATTGAAATGTGTTAGGCATAAATCTGTCCCATCCTTCCTTCCTGGTAGTCGTTGATCGCTTGAGTAATTTCAGCTTCAGTGTTCATTACAAACGGACCGTAGCGCACGACTGGTTCGTTAAGGGGTACACCTGCAATCAGCAGAAGATCTAGAGGACGCTGAGCATCAGCAGGGTTGGAGATCACTACATCTTCTCCATCTTGAGAAAAGAGCACCATCTGCCCATCATCACCAGGCGCTGGCTCTGTCCCAAACAACCCAGACCCCTCCAGTACATAGACAAAGGCGTTGTACTCTTTGGGTACAGGCTGGATTATCGTTGCCCCTGGTTGCAGTGTGAAGTGGAGGTAAGTTATCGGCGTGCGCGTCTGAATTACGGCTTTTGCCCCTAACGCTTCTCCCGCAATCACCCGCACTGTCACAGACCTATCTTCGGTTTGAGCGACCGGAATGTGAGCCGCTGGAATTTCCTGATAGCGGGGTGGCATCATTTTGTCTCGTTGTGGCAGATTGACCCATAGTTGAATGCCGTGGAGCCGTCCACCAGTTTGGGTAAACATTGACTCCGGCATCTCGGAATGCACGACCCCGGCACCTGCTGTCATCCACTGGACATCACCCGGATTTAGTAGCCCGGCGTGCCCCGCAGAATCTTTGTGTTCTAACCGTCCATCCAAGACATAGCTGACGATTTCAAAGCCCCGGTGCGGATGATCGGGTGCACCTTTTGCCTGACCCGGCTTTAGATTAATCGGACCCAACTCGTCGAGGAGGAGAAACGGGTCAAATTCAGAGAAGCTACTTTTGGGAAAGGGCCGACGTACTAGAAATCCGGCCCCTTCGAGTGTTTCAACGCTGTTGATTACTCCGGCAACGGTTCGAGACGTTTGAGTGGGGACAGTCATAGAATTGCCTCTTCAGAACTAGACAAATATGTGTATCATTTGAGCCTGACTCAGCTGATGAATCACAGAGTTTTTTCACAAGCCAGAAATGCAGCAGATCACTGATTATTCCTGCTGAAGAAAGTCCAGTAACACGGGATTGACCTGATCAGCGTGAGTCCAGTTGATGGCGTGCGGCCCGCCGGGAATGACAACCAGCCTGAGTGTTGATCGCCCAGCGCAGAATGACGAACAGGTAGGGAGCGGCAATCGATCGTTCGCCAGTGAGCCAGTTTCGTCCGTCGAGATAACCGAGGATAGCGACGTTTTCAGTGAGTGAAAAGTGATCGTACTTGCCTCTACTTCGTTATCGACAACGAACTCCCCTTGCTATAATGCGTTCCCACAGCAGCTCAAAAACCGCTTCAACACCATCACTCAAGACTGGCGGCGTCACGAGCGTTAGTCGGCTCTCATTAAGAGTAAAGGTGCGAACTAACGTTGTACCAACGCGATTAGGAATTGATGCAATTTTGATCTGGTGAGTTACTGTGTTGCCACTCAACGTATAAGTTCCAGCGTAAGCATTGAATGTTGTAAATGCTTGAGCAAGCTCTTCCACGGGTAAAGATTGCATCTGGGGAGTCAGCGGTGATCTGACCTCCTGACTCAGCGCTGAGCGATCGCTCCTAGAAAACATCACCATCATGTGACCATCTGATGTGTAAGTGATGTAGCCAACCGGATGAGTTCCATACACGTCTGGAGTCACCGTTCCATCAGCGTAAATGGCAGTTGCAGAAATTAACTTCCAAATGCCAATTAGCGGATTGTTCTGGATTGATGGTGTAGACATAATGTGCAACCGTTGCTTTATAATTCTCTGCTAGAGAGAGTAACGGGTTTCAACACAAAATCAAATTCCGTTGTGTAAAACTGTTTACTTTGATTCCGTGCCTTGAGTTCGTCTAGCGCTTCGTGCTTTTGTAATTCAACGATCATTGATCGCACTGCAAAGGTTGTATCTGAATTCAGGTGAGGATCACCAGCAATAAAAAATTGGGTTGTCAGCGACGTGTACTCTGGGGCACTGACTTTGAAATGGATGTGAGCTGCCCGCCAGGGATGCCGTCCCAACAGTCGCAACAACTCGCCAGATGGACCACTGGTTGGCACCTTGTAACCTATTGGCACTACGGTTTCAAACGTATACTTTCCACTCTTGTTCGTTTTGAAACGTCCCCGAAAATTCCCCAACGGCTGAGATGGATCTTGGATATCATATAATCCTTTGGAGTTGGGTTGCCAAACATCAATCAGAGCATTGGCGATCGGTTGACCGTTCAAATCTAAAACCCTGCCTGACAGGAAAAGCGAATTTCCTTCTGTATCAATACCCAAGCGATCGCCCATCTGCCGTTCTGGTGCATTCGGCACATACAAGGGTCCTTCTAAATTGCTTTCTGTACCGCGATGGGCATCGTGCAGCAATTCTACCAACTCTGAGATCCCTAGTAGATCCGTTAACAGATGGATCTCTCCAGTGGGAATCTCTTGAGTGTGATGACTTGCCTGGTTGAGAAAATTACGTCCCTGCTGCAATTCTGATTCAGTCAGCTTCACCTCACGCACAAAGTCATGCAAATGTCGAACCAAGCTCGTGTAAATTTCATAGAGTCGCGGGTGAGATTTGCCGCGATCGCCATGATTAATGACGGCTTCAGTGATAGTGTCAAGTGCGATTTTCTGCACGATCAAACTCCTTTTTAGTTACGTGATTAATGATGGTTGTTTTACGGCAACTATCTTGACTTATAATCTGTGTCCTAATCTAATTGGCTACAGCTATAGTCTGGTGACTTGATGCTTTCAAGACTCATCCTGACGATTTCGTGCGGCATATCAATCCATTCAAGAACGATGAGATCAGCCAGCGAACAGGCACCGGGCATATGATAGAGTTTCATGGAATGTCCCTTATCGCGAAGAATGTGTTTTTGCTTCCTATCTGCTGTTTTCATAGTCTGAGTGTAATGACTCCTAATGCTCGGTTTCTTTCAGATTCTTAGGGTGTTTTGTCAGATTCTTGTGCAATCACCTTCAAGACGCAGCGTGGAACCGAGCGTTCTGTCGAGGAACGCGCGGATCAACGTTGCCACCTCCTCTGCATGAGTCTCCAGCGCGAAATGTCCGGCGTCGAGCAGGTGAATCTCTGCATTCGGGAGATCTCGCTGATAAGCGGCAGCACCAGCGGGCAGAAATGCCGGATCATGACGACCCCAGACGGCGAGAAGCGGCGGACGGTGCTCTCGAAAGTAGGACTGGAAGGCTGGATAGAGCGCAACGTTACTGCGGTAGTCGAAGATCAGATCGAGCTGGATCTCCTCCGCGTCTGGCCGCCCCATGTAGGCGATGTCGAGTTCGTAGCCGTCGGGTGACAAAAGGGTTGGATCGGCTCCGGTACCATACTGCCAGTTCCGGATTGTGTCCGGTGCGAGCGAGGGTCGGCAGGCTTCCCGGTTTGCTGCGCTCGGTTCGCGCCAATAGGTTTCCCACGGCCCCCATTCGTCACTGAAACCTTCAAGATAGGCATTGCCGTTCTGCGAGACGATTGCAGATATCCGTTCAGGATGGCGCATCGCCAGACGCAGACCTACTGGCGCACCGTAGTCGAAGATGTAGAGTACGTATTGATCGAGCGACAAAGCATCGACGAAGCCCTCGATTACGTCGGCAAGGCGGTCGAACGTGTAGTCGAACGTTCCGCGTGACGGTGCCTTGGTCTGCCCGAAACCAGGCAGATCCGGCGCGACGAGCCGAAAGCGATCGGCAAGCAGAGGGATCAGGTCGCGGAACATGTGGCTAGCGGTCGGAAAGCCGTGCAACAGCAGTATCACTGGCGCATCGCTTGACCCAGCCTCACGGTAGAACACTTCGACATCGCCGACCTGTTGAAACCCGTAGCGTATTTTCATCTCTTTTCCTTTGATTGCGCGTGTAGAAGTTTTGATCTGCTGCGGTACGCACACCAGCATCGAGATTCATGCGGTCTATAACGACCCAAGCTCAGCGACCCGGCCCGTGGTGACGGCGTGGATTGCAACCGGAGCGCGAGAGCCGGGTTCGCTGCAGTGCCTTGTTAGGCAGCAAAATCACCACGCACCCCGGCTGACGCGACGAAACCAGGCCCCACTTGCTGCTCCTGCTAAAGCGATTATGGAGTAAACCGCTAAAAAAGCGACTCCAACAAGAATTAACGAACTGCCGGGCAGAACTGGAATAAAAAGCATATACGTCAGTTGACCAAGAACAATACCGGCATAGTGTGACCAAACATGTTTAGGCCGAGCAAAGCCAACGGTAAGGCCAACAATAAGAAGTGCTACAGAATAATAAAAACCTTCCGCATCCCACGGCTCGACCTGCCCGGATAAAGATGGTGACAAGGCCCAGATCATTGCGCCGCCCACAAACGAGAACAAAAAATTTATCGCTAACTCTCTTTTCATTAGACCTTCTCGGTAATAAAGTGCTCGGTATCTCAATGGACAAACAATCTGCAAGAAGATTTGAAATCGGTTTAAGAATTGATTGCTTTTCTTAATTCTGATTAAGTCTATTTTTCACCCTCGCTGCCTAACAACCAAGCTCACCGGACGCAGATAACCTTGAAAACTCAATCAATCAATTTGGCACGTTCCGGTGCAGCGACTGGTTAGACTCACGGCGCATTTCACTGCTATGAACAAATTGACTTATACCTTCAACGAGTTCAGGCACAACTGGCAGCGTTGGCTCAGAATAGGAAGCATTTTGCTGTTCAGGGTCTAATGGAACAGCTTTTAAGACGTGATTCATCCCCTCAATAATTCTAAGCTCCGCATCCGGCTTAGCCATCTTCAGGGCTTGCGCCTCACTGACAGGCACTTGGATATCAGTTGTTCCTTGAACAATTAGAACAGGTTCAGTGAGACACCTAATCTCTTGGGCAGGGGTATAGCGGAACCAGGAAATGAGGTAGGGTTGGACGCTCGATCTGTAGAGCGCGTTGAGTTCTGGTGGAACAGAGGTCACTCTGTTACCTTGCTCTAGAGCAGCAAGAATCTGCTCATTCTGTTGCCATAATGCGTCTGGCAATCTAGGTTGCAGTTGATCTCGTAAAATTTGTGATGCAGTTTGGGCTATTCCAGCTATTGATACAAAAGCATCTGCTCCAGTTTTTTGGGTCGCCAGCATTCCAATCAGAGAGCCTTCACTGTGACCAATTACGGTGACGCTTGAGAAACGAGAATCTGCCTGCAATTGCTGAATCCAAAGTGCAGCATCTTCAACATAGGTATCGAAACGCAAATCAGCTTCTTCCGGTCCTGCGGCTGCGCTTTCTCCAATCCCGCGTTTGTCATAGCGGATCGAGGCAATGCCATGACCCGCTAATCCTTCAGCAAGGAGTTTGAAACTATTATTCTGCCCAGCTAGAGGATTGTTTCCATTGCGATCGGTCGGACCTGAACCCGCGATGATCAGCACCACTGGCTCTGGCAGATTAGACGTTGGAATAATCTGTGTGCCATAGAGAGTGCCTGTTGATGTTGTAATGTGAACCTCGGCAGGCGTTGAGGATTTTGTCATATAACCCACAAACAGCAGTGATAAAGGTAGAGCTATTAGACAGGGAAACAGACTTACAGAACGACGAGAATTGGGGGACATAAAGTGAAGCAATTTATATTGAATCCGTCAGGGAAATGTATGTTGCGTCCTCCGCGACGAGCCGTCGGGCAGCCGCCTCGACCTTTTCGATTGCCGTATTTGCCAAAAACTCTTTGATCACTTCGGTCGGTTGGGTACTCATGGTAACGATTCCTTTCCTTAGTTTTGTGGTGGTGAGGTAGAAGACACTTTAGAAATCATCAACTCCTAAGTTCTCTTTGTCTTAGTTCACTTGAGTGTAGTCAGTTCCAACACTTAACTTCTTGCAGATTCCTATGGAGTTAGCGAACCGATTTCAGTGTTGCTTTAGTGAGTCGCTTGAAGTGCTGTGTCAAACATTTCGCACTGCCTTTCGACTACTGCGCTACATACCCGCCATCTACCATCAATGTTTCACCTGTTATGAACGATGCCAGGTCAGATGATAAAAACAGAACTGCATTTGCAACTTCAAGCGGTGTTCCAACCCGTCCGATCGGGTGAAGTCCTGCCAAGTAAGCTTTGGCTTCATCCTGCCCACCTGTAGCTGCTTCAAACATGTCTGTTTCGATAGCTGCTGGTGCAACGACATTGATGCGAATCCCCGCTTTGGCATACTGGAGCGCAGCCGCTTTTGTTAAACCGACTACCGCATGTTTACTCGCGGTGTAGAGGGGTACGCTAGGAAGTGCAACGACTCCATTTGCAGATGCCGTATTGACGATTGAACCGCTTTCCTGCTTCAACATCTGAGCGATTTCATATTTCATCGATAACCAAACGCCTTTGACATTGACGTTCATCATGCGATCGTATTCAGCTTCTGTTTGCTCAATCAATGAGGGATTTTCGCCGACAGTTCCTGCATTGTTAAAGGCAATATCTAACCGACCAAAAACGCTAACCGCTTTATCAACCATTGCTTTAACATCGGCTTCTTTCGTGACATCTGCTTGCACAAAAATAGCCTCTCCGCCAGCTTCCTTGATCAATCGAACCGTTTCTTCCCCTTCATCCATGCGACGACCAACTACCACCACCTTTGCTTGGTGTTTGGCATAAGCGATCGCGGTTGCACGACCAATTCCTGAAGTTCCGCCAGTGACTAACGCCACTTTATCTTGAAGTATCATTGTGCTTCTCCTAGCATTAATTTCGTTGCTTTGATTTGAAGCGTACTAAATTCCAATGCTTGATTTCTTCCAGATTCTTATGGTGAAGAGCAAGTTCGTTTCAGTATCATCCGATTGAACTATCAATGTTTAGAACTTACTTGCTATGTAATGACAACAACACTCCGGACAATTCTGGCAGAAAAACTTTCCTGTCAAAAATTGTCCGAACTATTGTTCTATACAACCCCTAACAATTTCATCCGCCATTGATTGCACCCAAAGTGGTTGCTTGAATGGTTAAAATTGCCTTTGAAACTGCTTGACCGACCAGTTCCTCTCTTGCGATCGCGAATTAAAGCGATCGCGCTTCAGGACGTTCTTCAGGTCTGAACACCGCATCGGTCAGATGAGAGGCTTGCATCAAACTAATCAATGCTGCCATCCGAGAATCCAGTCCAATGCCTTCTAACACGGCTGCACGAACTTGCTGGACAGTCTCGCGTTGAATGGATTCATCAGTTAGAAAATATCGCTGCGTTGGAAACAGTCCAAGAATGCGTTGCTCTTGTCGTTCTAAAACACCTAAATCAACCAAGTTCTGCAATACAATCGTTTGAATTCCTAGATATCTTCGTCTCCAACGAGTCACCCAGAACCTTGCAGTTCGAG
>JAHHHP010000144.1 GCA_019359275.1 Myxacorys chilensis ATA2-1-KO14
GCATTGACACTTTAGAACTTGAAACCGATCCCGTTGCCCTACAAGGATTGCGCCTTAAGCTTGCGAAACCTCTGCAAGCAGGAGTACGGATGATTCTCAAGGAGGAAGACATCAATAAGGCGCTGGAATCACCCAAAATCACTACTCAACTTCAAAACTTAGTGCGGCGTAACCAGCGATACACGTTTCTAAGTCCGCGCATCACTCTAAAGCGCGATCGCGTCCGTGTTCAAGCGACGTTACAAGAACAGGGTTATCCTGACCAACTCGCGATCGTAGCTGAAGCAAAACCTGAAGTGATCGCAGGGCGAACCCTACAGCTTCAAAACTTACAGGTTACTGCCAACGGGCAAGCTGCTCCCGCTCCAGTCGTTCAAGCTCTAACCGAAACCATCGCCAATCGCTTTGATCTGCGATCGCTAGAAAAATCAGGTATTACGGCTCGCGTTCTAGCATTCAACGTACAGCCCAGCCATCTGGAAATTTCGACCTTCGTTCAGCTTCGCCCAACCTCACGAAAGTAAAATTTGTTCGCATTCTTTCCGAAATTCGCGCTAAACATAGTGTAGTTACTTAAGCATCTCCTAAGGTTCACCTCAGTAATTCCTGGGGCAGGTTCCCGACGACAAATTACACATCATGAATTAGTTCTGGGAGGTTTCTCCATGCAAGAGCAGAAGCGTAGAATTCCGGTTGGAATTGTGGTTGGGTTATCGGCAGCAATGGTAGCGGCGGGCAGTGCTACCGCTTATTTCACCTGGCAGCAATCTCAACAACGTAAGCCCGTTCCCAATGCTGCGATCGAGCAAACTCAGCCCACTCCATCTGCATCTCCGCTCCCTCCGCCCGCCAATACCATTCCCAATAAAAACACTTCCCAGCCAGAAGTAGTGTCTCAGAAAACGCCTCAAGCGTATTGGCTGCAAGATCGAGGGGCTGAAATTCAACTCACTTCCTCTCCGATTAACGTCAAAGAAACTGAGAAACCTGAAGTCGCTCTAACGGCAGCTATGAAGGCAGTTCTTAGCGAGCCACCCGCCAAAAACGTATCATCTGCCATTCCAGAAGGCACTCAATTGCGGAGTCTCAAAGTTCAGCCCAAGGGAATTTACGTCGATTTGTCAAAAACCTTTACAACAGGTGGCGGTAGTCTTTCTATGTCTACTCGCCTTGCTCAAGTGCTTTATACGGCCACAAGCCTTGATCCAAAAGCGCCAGTATTTCTGTCTGTCGAAGGTAACGCCTTGAAGACGCTGGGTGGAGAAGGGCTAATCGTTGATCAGCCGTTGACGCGGACTGTATTTGAGCAGGGTTTTGGGCAGAAAGGTGAGTAGGGAGGGCCATTAAGGGATGCTTTATGCCATCCCCCCTTCTTCACTCGCTAAACTAAATGCTCGAAAGTGTTTGGCCTGTTGCTCAATCCGACTGGCAAGGCGATCGCAGACTAGATTGCAAAGCTCAAACACCAAGTCATCTTCAACGCTGTAATAGGCCAACGTGCCTTTTGTGCGGCGCGTTAAAATTCCTGCTTGCAACATCACCTTTAAGTGTTTGGATACATTCGCCTGGCTGGTTTCTGTTGCCTCGACTAAATCTTGAACACATTTTTCCCCATCCCGAAGCAAATTAAGAATCCGCAAGCGCATCGGTTCACCCAACACACTGAAATAGTCAGCGACTTGTTGCACAACTTCTTGCGGCACGGGCTGTGTTGGTCTCATGTCCACGTAAGAACCCCATCAATGATCCCAAGATCATATCCAGCCAAATTCTGCATAGCAATAGAGCTATCAAGCCCTGGTCTATATTTGGTGAAATCTTCATGGAGACTTACCAGAAGTTTACGGAGATGCAATCTAGGAAATTCACACACCTTCATTTAAACCTTGACTTCTGTTTCGGCGTCCAATTAAGTGTAAGAGCTGGTTTAACCCAACTGCTCTTTGCTGTAAATCCGATTTCATCACCTCCAGAGATCCCTGCTATTCCGTATTCTATGCTCCATTTTTTCACTAAAAACGACTCAAATTTTGCTCCTAATTTAGAAACTCCCTCTTTTGACGTAAAGCATAAGAAATCAAAAATCTTATCGTTTAAGGGAACTTAGACTAATCTTTGAAATTCTTCATATTTAATGTTGCTGTGTTAGTATCTGGATGTTTGAGGAGAATTTACAGCTGTTTATCAGCACAATCTCGGTGGTGGAGGAGTAATAAGAGTGCAAGGTGATATCCCAATTGGGTACTCCAATTTTGGTATGCAACGACCCCATCTCGATCCGATTCGTGTGGGTGTCATCGGGGTCGGTAATATGGGACAACACCATACTAGGGTCTTGAGTCTGCTCAAAGATGTAGAACTAGTGGGTGTTTCTGATATTAATGTAGAACGAGGATTGGACACGGCAAGCAAATATCGTGTCCGATTTTTTGAGGACTACCACGACCTGCTAAAATGCGTCGATGCGGTTTGTATCGCGGTTCCGACTCGGCTGCACCATGCAGTTGGCTCAGCAGCGCTAAAGTCTGGAGTTCATGTTCTGATTGAGAAGCCGATCGCGGCAAGTATTGCAGAGGCAGAATCGCTCGTCAATTTAGCAGCGGAGTGCCAATGCATTCTTCAGGTTGGACATATCGAGCGATTTAACCCAGCGTTTCAGGAGCTAAGCAAAGTTCTCAAAACTGAGGAACTGCTGGCCTTAGAGGCTCATCGGATGAGTCCTTATTCCGATCGCGCGAACGATGTTTCGGTCGTTTTAGACCTAATGATTCACGACATCGATTTGCTGTTGGAGTTAGCTGCATCCCCTGTGAGCAAACTAACGGCGAGTGGAAGCCGTGCGTCTGATTCTGGCTATCTTGATTATGTAACCGCAACGTTAGGCTTTGCCAATGGCATTGTCGCAACGCTGACCGCTAGCAAAGTGACACATCGAAAAATTCGTCGCATTGCGGCTCACTGCAAGAGTTCTTTAACGGAAGCTGATTTTCTCAAAAACGAAATTTTGATTCACCGTCAGACGACGGCGAACTATCGAACCGATTACGGACAGGTGCTGTATCGTCAGGATGGTCTGATTGAAAAAGTTCAGACGAGCAATATTGAGCCTCTCCATGCGGAGTTAGAACATTTTGTTCAATGCGTTCGGGGAGGACATCAGCCATCAGTGGGGGGTGTGCAAGCGCTCAAGGCGTTGCGTCTCGCGAGTCTAATTGAGCAAATGGCACTTGATGGCAAAGTATGGCATTCGCATGATTCTGCTAAGGTTGTTGAACTCGACGCTCCCACACTTCCGTCAGGGTTTGCGAATCAGATCGCCGTTTAATTAGATAATGCGCAACACTTAAACTGAGTGTTTTGAAAAGGGTAGACATCGGGATGTCTACCCTTTTTTCAGGTCAATTTTGGTGAACTAATTATGCGACTGGTTAGGCCATCGCAGTTCCAAAATTCTGTGTCCAGTACCCATTGTAATAACCGACACCAATTTCTTTGAGATTGGGATCAAGAATATTTTTTTGGTGTCCTGGGCTATTCATCCAGTCGGTGACAACTTGCTGCGCTGTTGTTTGCCCAAATGCAATGTTTTCAGCCGCACGCGAGTAGGCATAGCCCTGTGCCTGCATTCGATTCCAAGGAAGGGAGCCATCTTTGCCTTGATGACTAAAGTAATTCTGCACTGTCATGTCCTGACTGTGTTGTTCAGCGACATTATTGAGCGTTGGATTAATCGCTAACGGGGATAGTCCTCGACTAATACGCTCTTGATTTGTCAGGTCTACAACTTGCTGTTCAAACTCGCTAAAGCCAGTGTTGGGATCGCTACTCAGACTTCTTTGATTTGTCTGTTCAAATTGGTTTGCGTCTAGTGTTGTAGGTTGTGTTGATAAATTGATTGCTTTATGCGCCTGCAATAGTTGTTCATACGTATTGGAGAAGCGAAACATCATAGTGAAACTCCTAAAAGGTGTTCGAGGGGTAGAAAGACGAGCGATAACGCTACGACAATCAAAATCTGCCTTTTCGTAACGGAACATCAGTTAAACCCGTTGATTGGAAAAAGGCTAGACAGCGGTAGACCACCCGAACAACGTGAGCCGATCTATAGAGGCTCACTGAACTGCATTTGTAATAAATAGGTGTTAGATGCAGGGGTTACTGTATGGGAAAAGCAGAACTTCGCTTGCGTAGGCTTATGCCACTTCTGCTTTTGTAATAGCCGAATTTACTTTAGAAGTTTGATCTTCAGGCAATTCACAAAGCATAGATTCAGGTTCTGTATGTGCCACTTTAGAGACCGAACATCTACGAATTCAATTTATACTTACCTTATGCAACCGTATTCTTCCAAGCATTCGTTATAGATCATTGGGGTTCTAGCAAATTTACTGAAAGGTTATTCCTGCGAAAGAGGTAACAACTTTTCCCACCCATAAATTACCAACTTGTGTCCTTCCAGTCGTGATAAGCAACATTTCCCGCCTTGGCTGGAGATTTTCATACTCAAATCTAATTTGATACTGACCAGAATGGAGATTATAAAACTCCACAATACTTCCGTATAAAGCATAGCCTACTAAGCTAATGCGCTTTTCACGCCATAACAATTTTGCATTCATTAAAAACTCTGTACTTTCTCCAGGTTTAAGAAGCGGAATATCCGATTCCTCAATTTCAGTGCTACTATTGCGCCCACCACCAACAACTAGCATCTGACCTTGGGAATTCGACATCTCAGGTAAAAATCGTTGTAAGTTAAAGCGATACGGTGTGGATGTTTGATTCGTAATCCGAACTCTGAATTGAACATTCACTTCCTCCCCCCGCTTTGGTAAGCGAACGATGTTCTGAGGCACTAACGTTTCAAACCGAATGCCATCGATTTCAATTGCGTTGTTAGCACTTGATGATATAGACACAATGGGTTGGCTCTTCAGAAAATTCAAATTGTCTGATGCTACGAACGGTGCAGGAACGCTTCCTAGAAACGTTGCTCCAAAAACTACTAATGCAGTAAAAAAGCTGATCCAAAACAACTGACGCATACTATCGCAAGATTCACTAAATTTACGATCCTACGCGATCGCAACCTTCTCGTAAATCTGCTGTACTCGGTCTAACTCTAAATCAGAGAGGTAATCAACTGTCCAATTGGCGCGGCGTTGCAACATGTGAAATGGATATGTGTTGGCAACACCCAGAACAGGAATGCCAGCGCGTTTAGCGGCGTCGATGCCAGCAAAGGTATCTTCGATCGCTAGACACTGAGATGGCTGCAATTGGAGGTCAGGAAATTCAGTATTGAGCCGCGCGATCGCGGACAAATATCCATCTAGTTCAGGCTTGCTCGTGGCAATGTCATCGCCTGAAATAATGACTGAAAAATAGTGTCGCAACTGGGCACGGTCTAGTACGAGTTCAACTTCAGCCCGAACGGCTCCACTCACAATTGCCAGTTTGCAGGCTGTCCCTTTTAACTTAAACAGCAGATCCTCTAATCCCACATAGAGCGGTAGCTTTTCTATCGCTCCTAGCTGCTCAACATAGGCACGAGATTTTCGAGCGATTAGCGTTTCTAAATAGTCATCGGTCACGACTCGTCCTCGATGGGTGAGCAAATCTCGCAGACAGGCGCGATCGCTCCGTCCTAAGCAGAATTCTCGAAACTCTCCTGCTTTAGGGCGCAAGTTTTCTTCAATTAAAAGCTGCTCAACTAGTCGCTCATGAAGCGGCTCATCGTTAATGATGACTCCATTGAAATCGAAGAGAATAGCTTTAAGGGACATAGATACAATTCTGCCGTGCAAATGATAATGGCTAATAGGGTATAGGATTTTGAAAGATACAAGAGCGATCCGCTCAAGACGCGCCTCTGAAAACGTTCTTATAACTTACAGCGTTTCCATAACTTACAGCGTTTCCATAACTTACAGCGTTTCGCTCCTCTAAACCTCAGACTTGGCATGGAAATCCTAAGTTCTCCAGACTTGAAGAACTCGGGACGTACCCAAAAATCTTGCCCGCCTATTCCCTATCCAACGGCCCACTGTCGCATCTCATCATCACGTCCAAAATCTGCAACGAAATCTACGTGAGGAAGAGGCTTTACAGCACGCGTGACTTGATGCATCCACCAAAATTCTTCCGTCTGAATTGCTCCAAATCCGGCGGCTCCCATCCAAGCATCAACACTTCCGTTAGCATACGCTTGAATGTAAGGTTCTTCAAAAACTTGAGTGAGCCATTCGGTCTGCCGTAACGTTTTCTGATTGCCATCGAGGATAAGCACTTCGCCGCCTGTTTTGAGTAGCCGGAAGCACTCTCTTAGAACCGCTTGAGAGCGATCGGGCGGTAGTTCGTGAAACAATAGAGCAGCCGTAATTAAATCGAAAGATCCAGGAGCAAGACGGGTTTCTTCCGCATTGTTGTGCTGCCACTGGATTTCTAAATTTGCTTTTTTTGCCTTATGTTCTGCAACAATCAGCATGTAAGGTGACAAATCGAGTCCAATCACTTCAGCGTTGGGAAAGGCTTGTTTAAGCATTAGCGTTGTCGATCCGGTTCCGCATCCTAAGTCGAGAATACGAAGAGGTTTAACTCGAATCGCATCGATCAAACTTTGGCGCACCCAGGTTTCGTTGGGAGGCAAAACGTACTGTGTGATTGGGTCATAGGTGACAGCCGCGCTAAGGTTGAGATAACCGCCTTCGATGCTATGAAAATGCTGAGAGTAGTAGGCAGGATACGTCAGCTTCGGATTGCGGATGCGATCGCTTTCCACTTGCCAATCGATACTGTCTGCAAATTGGCGCAATTCGTCTTCGTTAATTAAGAAGCGAACGATCGGAGCGAGATATTGCTCAAAAATAGTATCTTTACGAACAGGCATAGAAAGCAGCTAAGTGAGGAGCATCTTTATATAAAGTGTACTGAAATTCGTCGAAAAGCGTCCCTCATTCTCCATCCCTTTCCGAACCATTAATCTAAGTTTGAGCTATTAGGTTTCTAGCCGTTATACTTTGCGCCTTCTCATGCCACTGCGATACCACTGTCTGAGGCGTTCGGGTGATACGCCCAGAAGGTATGCCCCAATAATGAATTGATTAATTAAGGTTGTCCGTACAACGCCTAGCGTTTGCCATCGTCGTCCAGAGGTTAGGACAGAAGCACGAACGATTTGAATGTTGCCGTGGTGTTTAAGGCGCTGCACAAATTCAAAATCTTCCATGATCGGTAACGCTGAAAATCCGCCGACTGCTTGAAAAACGGATTTTTTTAAGAAAATCGCCTGATCTCCGTAAGGAAGTTGCAGATAGCGCGATCGCAGATTTGTCCCCCACTCTACTAACCGTACTCCAACCGAAGGAATATTAATTTTCAGTTCAAACGCTCCTGCAATAGAGTAGGCGAGCGTTTCTCGAATCATCGTGTCGAATTTGGGCGGTAGCCTAGTGTCAGCATGGAGAAAAAGCAGAATATCGCCCGATGCGATCGCTGCTCCTAAATTCATCTGAACGGCGCGACCAGGAGTTGAAGAAATCACTTGAGCGTCAGCCGTTTGAGCAACCAAGATCGTCGCGTCTTGACTACCTCCGTCCACCACAATTAGTTCTACGTTCGCCGCCATGCTCAGAAGTGCCAATGTTTTAGAAAGGTATTCTGCTTCGTTGAGAACCGGAATAATGACTGAAATTTTTGGCAGCATTTTAGGGAGCGTTACATCTTCAGATGCTTTAGGTCTTCTGGACGATCAATATCATCTAATACAGGAAGCAATGCCATTGTCAATTTTAGCTGACTTGCGATCGCCAACGTTTGTTGAAATACAATATCAGTACTCCAGGAAATATTCTTAAATAGTTCAGGAATCAGTTTTTGTAAACCAACAAGATAGTAACCACCATCAGTTGCCTCACCCAGAACTAAATCGGTTGTGGTTAAGAGTTCAAACGCGGCAGATAGAATGTCTTCCCCTAAACTCGGACAATCTGTTCCAATCACCACAACAGCCGTAGCATTCTGCCCAAAAGCTGCTTGAAATGCTTGTATCAACCGCTCTCCCAAATCTCCCGCACTCTGCGATTGATACTGCATATCCTCGCCTAGCCAGGTTTGCATCTGCGCCAAGTCACCTCCTGTAAACTGCACCTTGACCAAAACGGCCTGCTTTTTTTGAAGCTTGCGAGCTTGTGTCACCGTATGTTCAGCCATCTGACGATGTAAATCGGCGGCTCCTGCATCGCCAAGGGCAGGAATAAGGCGAGTCTTCGCTTTTCCAGGTTCGGGATAGCGAGTGAAAATAATCAGATGGTTAGACATAGCAGTTACCGCCGTGAAAAGTCAACTTCTTCGTAACCCGCTCTCAACAAATACGATTAGGAAGATTCTAAAGATTTCCTTCCCTCACTACACCAATTCCAATTAACTTGTGTATATTTCTAACCGACGTGAGGGAACCCAGCGTGCGCTGCGCTTGTCATTTCCCCAATAGGTGCAAGACTCAGGTACAAGACTTCAGGTGCAAACCTCACTGATTCCAAATCATTATCTACGTGTAACAAAGTTATGGCATATCAGGGCAACAGCAAGAATATCCCTTCGCGGTTCGGGCGTCTTCTAGAAGCGGCTTCCATCTCATCTGGAATTGGACTGGCTGCCCTAATTGGATTTGCAGGACATAGCGTTGTACTAGCGCAATCACTCAATCCGCCCGACCAAACAACTCCACAACAGCCGACAGTAGCAACCTCTGTTATTTACGTCAATCCCACCAGTGGCAACGATCAGCCGAGTGCTGGCAAAACTGAAGCGGCTCCCTATCGCACCATTTCCTTTGCACTTGAGCAGGCTGCTGCTGGAACCGTCATTCAACTAGCTCCCGGTAATTATGTTCAAGAGAACGGCGAGAAATTTCCGCTCAATCTCAAACCTGGCGTGATTCTGCGCGGTGACGAGAACAGTAAAGGACAAGGCATTCTGATTCAGGGTAGCGGAAAAACTCTCAGTAAAACGTTTGCTGAGCAAAACGTAAGTATGCGTGCTGGGCAAGGCAGCGAGATTCGCGGTGTAACCGTTACCAATACTGTGACGCGAGGGACGGGTATTTGGGTTGAAGATGTAGATTCCACCATCTCGAACAATACCTTTATCAATAGCAACCGCGAAGGTGTTTTCGTAACTGGAAACTCAAACCCAACCATTACCGACAACCTATTTACGAAGAATTCGGGCAATGGGATGTCGATCGCGAGTGGAGCGCGGGGTCAAATTAGAAACAATGTGTTCCTCAACACTGGATTTGGACTTGCGATCGGCGGAACCTCAATCCCAAGACTTGAAGGCAATCAAATTACGCAAAACCAGTCTGGCATCTACATTAGCGGTTCGGCTCGTCCGATTCTGCGTAACAACTCGATTACCGATAGTCAAGGCGATGGCATCGTGGCTAGAGACAGTGCCTTTCCCGATCTAGGAACTGCTGATAGCCTTGGAAACAACACGATTCGCAATAATGGCAAAGATCCTGCAACCAAGGGAGTCGATCTTCGCAACGTCTCCGGTAATACCTTTCAAGCGATCGGCAACAACATTGATCCCAAAAAAATCATTGGTCAGGTCAATTTCACACCAGGCGGTACTAATACTGCGTTTGCTGATGTTCAAGGACATTGGGCACAGCAATACATTCAAGCATTAGCCTCGAAAGCGATCATCACTGGCTTCCCAGACGGCACGTTCAAACCAAACGACCCAGTCACTCGCGCTCAGTTTGCTGCGATCGTTCTTAAAGCCTTTGCACCCGCCGCTAAAAAACCTGCAATTAATTTTTCTGATGTGACTCAGAAAAACTGGGCATATGAGGCCATTCAGACGGCTGCAAAAGGTGGATTTGTGTCAGGCTACCCTGGTGGAACATTTAGGCCTGAGCAAAAAATTCCTAGAGTACAAGTTCTCGTAGCATTGGCAAATGGCTTAGAGTACGGCGCAGGAGATGTCTCAATCTTGTCGAAGTACCAAGATGCAACGACAATTCCTACTTACGCTAATGGACTCGTTGCCTCTGCAACTCAAAAGCAAGTTGTCGTAAATTATCCTACCGTTGGACAACTCAATCCAAATCGTGAGGCCACTCGTGCTGAGGTTGCTGCCTTCATCTACCAATCACTTGTGAATTCAGGTAAAGCACAAGCAATTCCATCCCCTTATATTGTTAGCGGCAGGTAAGTAACGGATCGCTGAGCGGTAAGCCCTTCACGACTCGAAAGGGATTCTTGAGCAGATGTAACAGATGAAAGTAGAATACTTTCATCTGTTACATCTGCTATCAAACCTACTTCTGATAGCTCTTGCAAATAACTTATAATTCAGTGTCCGATAGACTCAGTTAGGGCACTACCGACTCTGCAACTTGATCGTTATGCTGAATACTCTATTTTCTAAGCGTGCGGTCTTCCCAGCGAAATAACCAAATCATGACTGCAACTAGTCCGACTTGAAGTGCAAGATTAGGTAGGGCAGCAGCTACGTCTCGACCCGCTAAAATTTGCGTCAGAAAGACAACCGCTCCGATCGCACCCGAAGCTCCCACCCCGCCATAGATAAACTTTCTCAGTCCTCGGTAAGGAGCTTTTGATTCTGCAACAAGGCGTGCATATCGCTCTGGGTCTTGTCTGCGTAATCGTTCAGAACGTTCCGTCATAAGGTTGTTTAGAGAATCAGGGTACTTTAAATCGTGCCATGAATTTGTGCAATTTGCAGTATGACCAAAATCTATGTCGTGGGGTTCGTGAAACCTGCTATACTTACTGATTGTTAATATATGCCGATGTGGCTCAGTGGTAGAGCACTCGATTCGTAATCGAGCGGTCGCGGGTTCAAATCCCGCCATCGGCTTTGTAAGTATGTTGTAGAGCGACACTTTATTTGTCCGTGGCGACACTTTATTTGTCAAAATGAAGTTTAGACATTTAATTTGTCGTCTTGATTCAAGCATTTGGTCGTGTTCTAGACGTGTGGATTTTGCGATACTGGAGGAGTGTGGTTTCAGCAAGGATAACTCTGATGGTTCTCGAACCCGTTCTTTGCCCGAGTTGCAGCAGTGAAG
>JAHHHP010000145.1 GCA_019359275.1 Myxacorys chilensis ATA2-1-KO14
CAATTCGGTTTGGGCTTCCAACGTTTTATCTTGCTTCAATTCATCCATCGCCACCGGATAAGCCGCGTTTTTATCGACGGTAATCACTCGTGGAGTTTGAGTGTGCTCTGCTCCCAACACTTTGCGGAAAAACCGCGCTGCCGCCTTCCCATCTCGTTTTGCACTCAGCATAAAATCCAGAGTATTGCCCTCCGAATCCACGGCTCGGTACAAATACTTCCACACTCCTCTGACTTTGATGTACGTCTCGTCCACGCGCCACGAGTCATTCGTGGGGTTGAGGTGGGGTCGAATGCGTTTGTCCAATTCTGGCGCATACTTCAAAACCCATCGGTTAATCGTCGAGTGATCTACCTCCATCCCCCGCTCTTGCATCATTTCCTCTAAGTCTCGGTAGCTCAAGGCGTAGCGGCAATACCAGCGAACATTGAGCAAGATGATTTGGGGCAAGAAATGCCGCCACTTGAATAGAGCAGGAGTAGACATCGGAGGGTTGAGAAGAGAGTTTAGTCCTGCTTACCTTACCATTCCCAGGTTTTTGCGACACAACCTGCATAGGCGGGATGAACCTATCGTGGAAGTTTGTAATCCACTTAGTGAACCGAATATAACTGCTCGACATTGCTCAATCGATAACACTTCAAATGACCCATAAGGAGGTTAGTATGGCTTCTGCTATTGACACCAAGTACAATCAATTGATCGGCGCAAATCCTTGGATTGGACAACCGAAGATCGCGGAACAAGTTTGCCCGGATGGAGTTGGACATTACCGCCACTATCAAGGCGCATCGATCTACTGGAGTCCGCAGACAGGCGCACACTTAATTTATGGACTGATCCGAACTAAGTGGGCAGCATTAGGTTGGGAGAAAAGTCCCCTGGGATATCCCACCACAGATGAGCTAAATGCAGGCAGCGGCAAAGGTCGATTCAACAATTTCCAAAATGGCACAATCATTTGGAAATCAGAATCGGCAGAAGCATTTGCAGTCTATGGCTTGATCTACGCTAAGTGGGGAGAACAGAAGTGGGATGTTGGGGAGCTAGGCTTTCCGGTGACCGATGAAACTGAAACGCCCGATCGCATTGGGCGCTACAACCACTTTGAAAATGGGGCATCGATTTACTGGACACCGAACACAGGCGCACACATTGTCAAAGGCTACATTCGCGGAGCTTGGGCAGAACAAGGCTGGGAGCGTGGCAGACTGGGGTATCCGGTGACGGATGAGCTAGTGACAGAAGGCACGAATGGTAGAGGTCGATACAGCCGCTTTGAAGGGGGAGAAATTCGCTGGACACCCGAAGGCGGCACAAAAACAATTCTCACTCCTGTGAACATCGAACTATGGTTTTCAGGGTTTAAATGTCTAGATGAATCGAGTGAGCTATCCGGTAGCGATGAGCCTTATCTGTTCTTAGGAGTTTCTACTTCTGGACAGCCTCAAACGCCGCATGAAACGGGTGTGATTGGAGGTGTGGATAAAGGAGAACTCACACGCATTGCGAAGCGACTTTATGCTGGGACGGCGCGAGATCTGATTTTAGCCGTCGTGATTCGCGAAAACGATGAAGGCGATCCGCACGCTTTTTCAGGGGCGTTCAAGTCGATTCTAGATGTGGGAAATGCAGCACTTGCGAGTCAAACGGGAGGCGTTTCAGTGCCGCCTGAAGTCGTAAAACTGTTGTCCGATAAGCTCAGCGAATTGGTCGGCGCGGGGGATGATGATGTCGGTAGACGCGCTGAATTGATCACTCAGGACGCTTTGATCCAAATGGCAAGGAGAGAGGAGGGAGGTGATCCGGCATCTAACTTTACTTGGAATTTAGGTAGTGACAGTGAGGGGCGTTATCGGTTGTACTTCTTTGTTCGCAAGGTTTAACAGATAGATGCATCAGTGGGGTGAACCCATCGTGGAATGCAAAGATTAACTGGAGAGAAAGGAATTATGATGACGATGGGAAAAGTGGAAGTCGCTCCGCAAGAGACGATGATGAGTCTAATTAGCGGCTTTTGGATTGCTCGATCGCTCTATCTCGCTGCTCAACTAGGCATTGCTGATTTGTTTGACGATCAACCGAAAACAGTTGCCCAACTTGCCGCCGCAACCCATACCGATCCGCGATCGCTCTATCGGTTCCTGCGTGTTTTGGGCAGTATTGGTATCTTGACCGAATCGAATCAATCTTTTGGATTAACTCCGTTGGGGGCAACGCTGAAGAGCGATAGTCCTGGCTCAATGCGATATGTGGTGATGTCCCAGATGGGCGAGGATCATTCAATGGGCTGGAGCAACGGATTGCACAGCCTGAAAACGGGTGAGAGTGCGTTTGATGCCGCAGCCGGGATGTCGCTCTGGGATTACTATGCTCGACATCTTGAAGCGGGGAAGGTGTTTTCGCAATCGTTGAGCAGTACGGGAACTGCGATCGCGCAAGCAGTTGTCGCAAGCTATGACTTTTCTCGGTTTAATACGATTGTGGATGTGGGCGGAGCGCAAGGCAGCTTAATTGCTACAATTGTGCAAGCAAACCCTCACCTCAAGGGCATTTTGTTTGACTTACCTGAAATCATTGCTAACGTTCAGGTCGATCAGACAATTCAACCCGTTGCCGGAAACTTCTTTGAATCTGTGCCGATGGGTGGCGATGCTTACTTAATGCGGTGGATCATCCACGATTGGAATGATGAAAAGTCTTCGATCATTTTGAAGAATTGCTATCAAGCAATGCCTGATCAGGGCAAGCTACTGCTGCTTGAAAGCATTATTCCACCGGAAAATGAACCTTCTCCAGTAAAATTCTTCGATTTGATTATGCTGTTGATGGTGAGCGGACAAGAACGCACGCAGGAGGAGTATCGATCATTATTGCGATCGAATGGGTTTGAACTGACCCGCGTGATTCCGACCCCGTCATTGCTTAACATCATTGAGGCAGTAAAAATCTAGCAGCAGTTTTCTCCTAGCAGGCTGTCGGAGATCCTAGTTACGAAGCTCCAGCTTAGTAACCTTATCCATCGTCTGGCTTTGGAGGGTAAGCGATGAAAATTTTGGAAACCAATCGACTCGTTTTAAGACATCAGGTACTAGGAGATATCGATCGCCTTTATGAGATTTATCAAGATCCAGAGGTGACGCGATTTATTCCCGATGCGCCCCAGACGTACCAAGAGACGAAGGAAGAATTGGAGTGGTTTCTCAATGGACATCCAAAGTATCCACAGTTAGGGCTTTGGGCGACCCTTGATAAAAAAACAAACCAGTTCATCGGACGGTGTGGGTTGCTGCCCTGGACGATCGAGGGGCGTGAAGAAGTAGAGATCGCCTATTTGCTATCCAAGGCATACTGGGGGCGAGGATTAGGAACTGAGGTGGCGCAGGGAGTCATGCAATATGCCTTTGAACACCTGCATCTGACGCGGTTAATTTGTCTGATCGATCCTGCAAATCAGGCTTCGATTCGGGTTGTGTGCAAGCTCGGCATGGAGTTTGAGAAAGAGTTTGAACATGAATACGGACGCTGTTTGATCTATGCAATCTAGCCCTTTCAAGGTGTTATTGCTAGATCAGACGAATAAAGTAAGGAGCTGTAAAGAAATAACTTCACGCTTTTAGACAATCAAACAAGTTCAACCCGTGAAGTTATCTTTTAACAAGTCCTAACCGATTGAAGGGTGTGGGGGTGTGGGGTGGGAACGTTATTTCCCAGCAACTCACTAAACCGATGCATAAGTGGAGTGAACCCATCGTGGAAGGGTTTAGACTCACTGGGGCCTGGAAACCAGTCCAACCCATAATTTAGATCCATCAGGGAATCAACTCATGAACATTGTTATTTTTGGCGCAAATGGAGGTGTGGGGCGTTGTCTGGTCGAGCAGGCTCTCGCACTGGGCTATCAAGTCACAGCAGCCGTTCGGCAGCCTGCGAATGTAACCATTACCCATCCACAACTGCGCGTTTTGGCTTGTGATGTCCTCAATGCAGATTCGGTCAAGCAAGCCTTGATCGGGCAAGATGCGGCGTTTGCGACGTTAGGTGCAAATACCAAAGGTGCGATCACTTTGTACTCAGCAGGTGCCCGCAATATTGTGCAAGGGATGCAGGCATGTCAAGTTCGCCGACTGATTTTTCTATCGAATTTTGGCATCCTCGATGAGACCGCGCAGGGGATGCGGGGAACCGCGCTCCTGTTTTTGATCAAACGATTCATTCCTCACACACTAGCTGATCATCGGCGGGCGCTGGAGGAAATCCGAGGACAGGTGCCGGAGTGGGTGGTTGTGCGTCCGATGGCTCTGACAAATGCACCCAGAACCGGGCACTACCGTATCGCTGTGAATGACCTTCCCGCTTCGGGAACGCAGATTGCACGGGCAGATGTTGCAGATTTTATGCTGCGACAGGCAACAAGCAATGACTATCTGTGTAAAGTTCCAGCGATCGCTTACTGAATGCTCGGCTTGCTGAAGCTGGTAAAACTTTAAATCAGGAGGAAATTATGGACTTCTCGCATCAGTTCTTATTGGTCTGTACCCTATTCATTCTCTATAACCTGGGTGTAATCTGGTTTGTTCAACTCGTTGTCTACCCCCTGTTCGCCAAGGTCGGATCAGATGACTATGTTAATTATCACAGGTTCTATTCAAGTCGAATTCCGCTTCCGGTCATTCTCCCAGGGTTTGCTTGCTTTCTTTTACCCATGGTGCTGATTTTCTTCCGTCCCCTGTCGATCCCCCTGTGGATTGCTCTAGCGAATGCAGTCTGTGGGCTAGTCGGGCTGGTCGTCACTGTGGTACTAGAGATACCGCGTCATCACCGACTGGAGAACGGCGGCAAGCAGGAAAGAGTAATTAGTGAATTGATCCGCTACAACTGGCCGCGAACGTTTGGGATCACTGGCTCTGCCGTCCTAACACTCGTGATGCTCACCTTGGCATTCTCGCCAGTCTAGCGATCGCGATTCATCCCCTTTATTGGAGTTTCCCCATGAACCTTGTATCAGGTATCAACCATGTCGCCATTCACCATCTATGAATCAGCCATTGCCTCAGTTTATCCATTGCGTTGTTGATCGTTTGCAGTCAGTTGAGGGAATCGCCGCAATCGCTCTAGGTGGCTCAAGAGCAAGAGGCAACCATACGCAAAAGTCGGATGTGGATTTGGGACTCTATTACTCGCTTGAGAACCCCCTCGATCTGATGGCGCTTAATCATCTTGCCGCTGAACTTGACGATAACCATCGTGCAAATTTAATCACCCCAATTGGCGAATGGGGAAGATGGATCAATGGTGGCGGTTGGTTACGGATAGAAGGTGTACCTGTAGATTTTCTCTACCGTGATTTAGCTCAGGTTAGCCGTGTTATTGATGATTGCCATGCTGGGCAAATTACGATTGATTACCAACCTGGTCATCCCCACGGCTTTGTATCCTCTATCTATATGGGTGAAGTAGCTATTTGTTTGCCACTTCACGACCCGCATAGTGTTTTAGACGGTTTAAAGGTTAAAACAAAGCCCTATCCGATTCAGCTTAAACAAGCAACGATTAATAAGTTTGCCTGGGAAATTAGTTTTTCGCTCTTCGTTGCCAAGAAGGCAGTTGTCCGAGGTGATGTTGTATATGCAGCAGGGTGTTGTTTTCGCAGTGTGGCTTGTATGAATCAGGTACTATTTGCACTCAATGAAGAGTACTTATTGAATGAAAAGGGCGCGGTGGCAGTTGCCAACAGCTTTGCGCTATGTCCACAGAATTATCAACAACAGGTTGAGTCAGTATTTACTTTGCTATCGGTTAATGCAAAATCAATTATGGATGCGATCGCAATCCTTGAAGAAATTGAGCAGGATTTGAGTCAATGGTATGGCGATCGTCGGTTAGTTAATCCAGTCCAGTAGGTTGGGTTTAACATCGTGAAACCCAACCTACAAAAGATTTGTCAGTCAACCAGCTAGCGAGATGGCAACGTAAGTAGAAAAAGCTATGCAGATTAGCATAACTCAATCACCCTTCAAACCACGAGGAAAGAACTACCCATGATAGAAACAACCGTATCTCAACCATCAACTCCGTTGCTTGTGATCCGTCCTGATGCCGACATACTAACTCGCGATCGCACGCCCAATTTTGTTGGCATCTCTGCCAAGACCACAGGCGCGAAAGGGCTTTCTATGAACCTGGTGATCATGCCTCCGGGTGCAGTGGCTACACCTCACATTCATCCAGTCCATGAAACTGCAATCTATATCCTCAAGGGACGGGTTGAATTCCGTTATGGACAACAGCTTGAGCACTGCCAAATCTGCGAAGCTGGAGATTTCATCTTTACGCCTTCAGGAATGCCCCATCAGCCGCGAAACCTCAGCGCAACGGAATCTGTTCATGCGCTAGCATCTCGTAACGATCCCGACGAGCAGGAGCAATCTATCCCCTATCATCTAACGCCAGAGGTGAAGCATGAAGACCAATGACTTACGCCCCTTAAAGGTGAGCGCGATCGCAATTATCAATGGCATTGCTGCTGTCCTCTCGCTGCTGTTCTGGTATCTAGTTCAGCATCGTCTATTTGGAGTGGCTCACCTGTCTCTCAGTCTAGACCCAACTTCTGTCGCCTCAACACTTGGCTTCATGGTGGCAGACCTGATTTGGGCAATCCCTCTTTTGATCGTTAGCGTGTTGGGGCTATGGCGCTTACAAGCTTGGGGATGGACGACTGCACAAATGGCAAATCTCCTATGGCTGTATCCTTTGACCGCAGCATGGACGCGAGATCTATATTTAGGAAGCATCAGCCCAGGCAATTTATTGTTTCTACCCTTTGCGCTTTTTGCGGTATGGACAACTTGCTATCTCTGGCAAATACGGCACCTTTTCTGGGCAAGAACAGAGGCACTTTCTGATGACTAAAATTGAACTCTATAGCGCGATGCTGTGTCCTTGTGCCCATCGATCGACTAAACCAATGGCAGGAAACTCTTAGCAATCGCGAGTCAGTTCGATCGATCGCAAAACCCCCAGAATTCTATCTCGAACACTACGGAAAGCTACTCCGCTCTGAGTCTTACACATCAGTCACTCGGTAAATTCATCATGATTCATCACATTTCGATCGCAGTTCACAATCCCTTACACGTGAGCCAAGTCCTAGCAGAAATCCTACAAGGGCAATCGATTCCCTTTCCTTATCATCCCGGTAGCTATGTTGCTTTAGCACTCGACACTCACGGAACAATGGTTGAGCTTCACCCCTACGGCACGGCTCTATTTCCAGGTGAGGCGACGAATGAACCGGGGCACCTTCAGCAGTATTCAGAAGCAACCTCTTACAGCGCAAATCACACGGCGATTTCTGTTCCCATTAGCATAGATCAGATTCGTGCGATCGCGGATCGAGAACAGTGGCGTATGGCGCTTTGTCGTCGGGGCGATAGCTACTTCGACATCATTGAACTCTGGCTGGAAAACCAATTGCTGATCGAACTCTTACCACCAGAACTGATCGATCGATACTTGACGTTTATGGAACCCCAATCATTACTTGCAGTAGCACAAGCTCTCTAGAGAGCCTGGAGATCGAGAAACTACGATCGCGCTCAACGAAAAGCCCAACAGCGTAATTTAGACCCTTAATTCTGTTTTAGGAGAATCAATCATGATAGACGACACGACTGCCGATCTGCCCACTGAATCTACAGCAACCAGACATTTGCATTGTTCACCCAGATGCTACAACTCAGACTCGTCAACAGTTACCTTACTTTGTAGGCATTTCTGCAAACACAACTGGGGCAACAGGCATCTCCATGAATCTGGCGGTCATTCCTCCCGGTGGAACCGCTGAACCCCATTTCCATGCGAACTATGAAACGGCGATTTATCTGATCAAAGGTCGAGTCGAAACTCGCTATGGTCGAGGATTGAAGCAAACAAAGATTGCCGAAGCTGGAGATTTCATTTTCGTTCCACCCGGTGTACCCCATCAACCGCACAACTTGAGTGCAGATGAGCCTGCTTATGCGTTAGTCGCTCGCAATGATCCCAATGAACAAGAGAATGTTGTGCTTTACGATCCGACTCTAGAAAGTGAGCAAAAAGGAGAAAATCATGCCAGGAATGCTGATTGAAGGGAAATGGACGAATGAATGGACAGAACGCAATCCCAATGGTCAATATAATCCCAAGCCGACGACCTTTCGGAGCCGTGTAACGATGGATGGCGAGAGTGGATTTAAGGCAGAAGCTGGACGCTATCACCTTTATGTTGCTTTGGGATGCCCGTGGGCGCATCGCACACTGATTATGCGAGAACTTAAAGGATTACAGCAGGTGATCTCTGTTTCGATCGTTGATCCCATAATGAGCGATCGCGGTTGGAAGTTTTCGGATGCAGCCGATACAGTGAATCATGCACAATACTTGTCCGAGATTTATCTCAAAGCAGATCCGAACAACACTGGACGAGTCACGGTTCCAGTGTTGTGGGATCGGCAACAGCAAACGATCGTCAATAACGAATCACATGAAATTGTTCGTATGTTTGATGTTGAGTTTGCAGAATTAGCAATGCAGAACGTTGATTTTTATCCTCGTAAACTACAAGTTCAAATTGATGACACGATCGATGCGATCGCAACTTCGATCAGTCGGCGTGTGTATCAGGCTGGTTTTACAACGTCTCAAGTCGTTTACGAAGCCGCAGTAACCGACGTTTTCGAGCAGTTAGATCATTGGGAATCGGTTCTAGGTCAACAGCGTTATCTCTGCGGGAATCAACTCACAGAGGCAGATATTGGTTTCTTTACCACTTTGTATCGGTTTGACTCGGTTTACTATAGTCACTTCAAATGCAACTTACGCCGCATTGTGGACTATCCGAATCTCTGGAACTATCTCAAAGCACTGTATCAACGTCCTGAGTTCAAAGTAACGTGCAATCTCGACTCTATCAAGCAAGGTTACTACAGAAGTATGCCTGAGATTAATCCGAGTCGCATTGTGCCAAAAGGTCCCATCCTAGATTTTAATTAAGCAATGAACGTTAGATCCGCTACTCCTAATGATGTCTCGCTCATTTTCTCCTTCATTCAAAAGAAAGCAGAATTTGACCGTGACGTTGGCGCATTCTCCGGCTTATTGCAAGCCACTGAAGGCAAAATACGCAACACGCTTTTTGGTGAAAGTCCTTTTGCTTATGTTTTGTTTGCAGAAGAGTCAGGACTTAAGATCGGTTTCGCACTGTACGGATTCAGATATTCATCATTTGTTGGTCAACCGAGTCTTTGGCTGGATGATTTATATGTCGATCGACATCGACGAAGCCAAGGTGCAGGAGCAGCTTTAATGAAGCATCTCGCTCAAATTGCTCAAGAAAATGACTGCACCCATCTTGCTTGGAATGCGGATGCTCGAAATACTCGTGGACTTAGTTTTTATAGTCGTTTAGGCGCAGAGATTACAGAGCAGCAGGGAAATCGGTGTTTTCTGAGATGGGTTCCTGGGTCGGCAGCATCACAGGATATGAGCGAAGTACGGCGAACAAAAGTGCGATCTGATGAGATGGAGCATTAAGATTATGAATTCTAACCTTGATATTGGACTGACGCATATTGCACTGCCCGTGGCGGATGTCGATCGTAGTACCGAGTTCTATGCTCAATACGCTGGAATGCAAGTGATTCACCGTCGCGTTGATGCCGCAACCGGAGTGGCAGTCGTGTGGCTATGTGATCGTACCCGCCCCTTTGTCATTGTGCTGATTCAGACTGCCTCAGTGCAGACGGTTCTATCTCCACTGGCTCATCTTGGCATCGGTTGTAGAAGTCGCGAAGTGATGGATGCTCTCTGTGAGCAGGCACGTCAGGCAGGTATTTTGGTACAAGAGCCTCAAGATTCTGGATATCCCATTGGCTATTGGGCGTTCTTGCGCGATCCCGATGGTCATACGCTCGAACTCTCCTACGGACAGGAAATAGGATTGACAATAGAACAGTTGTCACAATCTGCTGTAGCAAGAAAGTAAAGGAAGTCTGAATCATGGCTGTAGAACTTGTTCCTGGCTCGATGAGCATCTTGAATAACTCAGGGTGCAGATGCGTTTCTCAAGGCTTACAGGCTTCAGGTCGCCGATGGATATATGCCCTTTAAAGGCGCACTTCAGGTGATTCTGAATCAGATGAAATCGGCTCAACTTTGGCATCCTTGGCTTCCCTATCTGTTTATTTTGCCTTCTGATCAAGCCTTGATTGGACTGGGAGGCTTCAAATTCCCGCCTGATGCCCAGCGCAGTGTTGAAATTGGTTACGCGATCGCTCCAGAGTATCAGGGTAGAGGTTTTGCTACATCTGCAACCCGGCAACTGATTCAGATTGCTTTTGAGTCCGCGTTAGTGGATTCTGTTTGTGCTCACACATTGGCAGAGCGCAATGCTTCAACTCGCGTACTAGAGAAGTGCGGATTGACCCAAGTATCCGAGGAGATCGATCCTGATGTTGGCGGAGTGTGGAGATGGGAAATTCAGCGATCGCAGTGGAGAACGTGATGACAGATATGATTGACGGCAATGCAACAGCGCAAGCACTTTAGCGAATCTCAACATCTGAACAAGACCAGTCCGTATGTCACTTAAAAATCTTTGCGGTAGAGCTGGAAATACTATGGCTAAATTTGAACTCGATCATCTCTTTATTTTTACAGACATTGATGCACCCGCAGCCGATCGCCTCGTGTCTTTTGGCTTAACCGAAGGAACTTCCAATGTTCATCCTGAACAGGGCACGGCTTGTCGCCGCTTTTTCTTCCACAACTGTATGTTGGAATTGCTTTGGGTTCACGACCCAGAAGAAGCACAGTCAGTCCGCACTCGTCCCACCCACCTTTGGGCAGGGCTGATTCATCAGCAGTAGAAAAAGGAGAATAAAGGAGTTGTTTCTGATCTAACGTGTCATGAGCTTGATTGACCATCTCAAACAAATCCGCGATTTCCGCACTCGAGCGCATTATCCGT
>JAHHHP010000146.1 GCA_019359275.1 Myxacorys chilensis ATA2-1-KO14
CAGGTCGTCGCTTAGTAACATTGGGGTTGACATCGCCTTTTAGCTTATTCAGCCCAACTTCACATAATTATCAACACAACCTAGAGCAAGTTGGGATACTTCACGTCGATAGAGGCTCTAGCAAGACGACAGCATACGATGCGATCGCGGCTTCATTGCCGACGGCATCGAGCTTTTCGTTGGTGGTTGCTTTAACGCCTACTCGATCCGCCGGGAGATGCAGCGCTTCGGCAAGTCGTGATCGCATCGCGTCGATGTGGGGTTTAAGTTTCGGGCGTTCGGCAACGACGACTGAATCAATATTAACGATTTGCCAGCCGCGATCGCGGATCAGGTGGTGAACCTGTTCTAGCAGCTTCAAACTATCTGCTCCAGCCCATTGTGGGTCGGTCGGTGGGAAGTAATGCCCAATATCGCCAAGACTGAGTGCCCCGAGCATCGCATCCATAATGGCGTGAGTTAGAACATCAGCGTCGCTATGACCCAGTAATCCCGTTTCATGGTCAATCTTGATGCCGCCGAGAATAAGATCTCGTCCTGCAACCAGACGATGAATATCGTATCCATTTCCGATTCTGATGGTCATTCTGTTAGATCAATTACTCGTATCACCTAACCGATTATGCCGCGTAACGACTCTCCTTAAAATCTCGATCAAATTTGCAGCATATCGGTATACTCGGTCAGCAATTCATCGTAAGTCAGACTATCTCCCTCTGCTTGAGGTGTCCACAGCAGTTCAAAAATCATCAGGTAGTCAGGACTGAGGCTAGAAATTTTTGCCAACACCTCTTTCAGCGCTTCAGTGGTTCGCACCTCTTGAAATAGCGGTTTATCATCTGCTGTTCCAACCAGTAGTGTCACCACAATGTAAGACGCTGGCTCTTGGTCTGGCTCTAGCGTGTAGTCTTTGTGAGTAACTTTACCACCAACGTTGGTTAGCGTTTCTTCGGTGTATTTAGTACGCTCGATGATCGACCATTTCTCAAACAAGCTCTCGCCTTCGTTCAGCGATTTCACCGTTTCCGAAGCCGTCTGCACATGCGACCAATTTTCCGGCATTCGCAACAACGCTAAAGCGGCTTCTTGAACATGCTGCTGCCGTCCTTCCGGTGTGTCTAGATCTGCCGTTTCAACAATTTGGGCAAGCTGGGACTGAATCGCTTTGCCTTGAGCCAGCAAAGCCACCTGAATTTTACTGACTGTTACGATGTCATTCGTTAGCTCAGTGCTACCTGTAGATCGCTTGCCTCTGTTTGCCCAGATCAAATACCAAACCACTAGCCCAACGCCGCCTACCGCTAGCAGCGCCATTAAACCGAACAATCCGCCGCCTACCGAGGTTCCATAGCCATAGCCGCCACCATAACCATAACCGCCATAACCGCCGCCATAGCCATAACCGCCTCCAGACCCACGGGAATTTTCTGGCGATCGCTGACTCCCCCTATTAGAAGGCGTCGATCGATTAAACGAGCCGCCTCGACTGCGCCCTCCACTGCTTTTGGCAAGGGCAGCTTGCTCAATGCGCCACGCTTGGGATTTAAGAGAACTGGGCACTGAAATGCTAAACGAGTTGAGCAGGCAGTAGCTCGCGATCGTAGCTCCAAGCAGCCGAGAAAAAGGCTTTGACATGACTTAAAGTAGTCCGTTAACGGTACTTCTATCTACACTCTCCTATTCTACGCATTCGGACGATTGCTGCTCATTGATCCACTGTTGGTACAAATCAGGACGGCGATCGCGGGTGCGCTCTTGCTGCTGCTGCCTGCGCCAGCGCTCAATTTCGGCATGATTGCCCGAGCGTAAAACAGGCGGCACTTCCAACTCTCGAAACACAGATGGGCGAGTGTATTGCGGATAGTCGAGCAACCCTGCTTCAAAGCTTTCTGCTTTGAGCGATTCTTCTTTACCCACCGTTCCGGGCAACAGTCGAATCGTTCCATTTAATAAGGCTAAAGCCGGAATTTCACCGCAGGTTAAGACAAAATCGCCCAACGACACTTCGCGCGTGACAAGCTGCATGACTCGTTCATCAACGCCCTCATAATGTCCGCAAATAATGATAATTTGATCAAAGTTTAAAGATAAATTTTTCAACAGTGGTTGATCCATCGCTTGACCTTGAGGCGTCACAAAAATTACATCCCGACGAGGCAAAACAGGCAAAGATTCAACTGCCGCGAAGATCGGTTCAGGCTTCATCAGCATGCCGACACCGCCGCCATACGGCTCATCATCTACCCGACGATGTTTGTCGATCGCAAAGTCTCGTGGATTGGTGAGATAAACCTCTGCAATCCCTTTCGCTAATGCTTTTCCAAGCAACCCAGAACTGAGCGGAGACCCAAAGAAATCAGGAAACAAAGTGACAATATCAAAACGCATAAAAGTTATTTGTGAATCGTAGGGCTGAACCCAAGTAAAGCCGCTAGTCCAGCACTTTGCTAGTTCAGCCTTTGAAGTAGGAACCTATGAGTAAGAATCGATCAGCGCCAATGGCTTAAAAAGGCTGATTGGTTCGTCAGCAAATGAGTGAGGACGGATTGTGAGCTTATGCTCAATTTCGTATCTAACCTATCTTCATCATCTCAACTTGACCTTCTAAAATTAAAACTTACAAAATTGAGCGGTGCTGATCTAACCAGTTTGTCCCCTAACGGCTTAAATTCCCCAAACCCTTACCCCATAGTCTTTCCCATGCTACATTTAGCCTTGCAATCTCTCGAATCAACCATGCCTCAACGCACTCAAACTGCCATTATGGTTATTGGGGGAGCAGAAGATAAAGTCCATGGCTGCGAAATCCTCCATAGCTTTTTTGGGCGCTCTGGTGGCGAAGATGCTCGCATTGCCATCTTACCGTGTGCCTCCCGCGAACCCACCTTAATTGGTGAGCGCTATCGCAGCATTTTTCAGACCATGGGTGCAAAAGCGATCGAGGTTCTCAACATCTGCGATCGCGACCAGTGCAGCGATCCGATTTTGCAGGAGTATGTCTCGAATTGCACGGGTGTGTTTATGACGGGCGGTGATCAGATCCGACTGTGCGGTATCTTGGCAGATACGCCGATGATGACAATTTTGCGATCGCGCGCTCAAGCGGGGGAAGTGACCTTAGCGGGAACCAGTGCTGGGGCAGCGGTGATGGGACATCACATGATCGCAGGCGGCGGGAGCGGGGAAACGCCAAATCATTCCATGGTGGATATGACTTTGGGGCTGGGCATTATTCCTGAAGTCATTGTGGATCAGCATTTTCATAATCGGAATCGGATGGCGCGGCTGATGAGCGCGATCGCTGGACACCGCGATCGCTTGGGCGTTGGCATTGATGAAGATACCTGCGCTGTGTTTGAAGGCGATGGCAGGTTACAAGTGATGGGTAAAGGAGCCGTTACCATTGTTGATCCAGGCGAGATGACGTACACCAATCAAGCTGAGGTAAACCGAACTGATCCGTTGTGCATTAGCAATTTGCGCGTTCACATCCTTAATGCAGGTCGCTGCTTTGACTTAGACAAACGCAAAATGATCCTTCCAACTCACTGAGGGCACAATCAGCTTTGATCAAACCAGCATTTTTGATCAAGCCACAGTGTTCTTTAAATCAAACCATCGTCATTCTCAATGCCTAATTGTTTAGGTCAAGGCTGACCAACATGTTGCTCAGTTGCCTCTCAGACAATTGTTCAAGGTGTTCAAAGGCAATTTCCTGAGATGGTGCATTGATGACCAACCGGTTCTCAAGCCTCTAGTAAGCTAGACTGACGTTGATTGCAGAGACGCTTTATCGCACAAACTGTTTATCCTGAACAGTTTCATGAGGTTCTTACCGCTCACACTGGATAACTGATCCGATTGGTAAAGGCGATTGCGTGCCACGACTCAACAACAGAGCTTTGCGATTCCAAGGGAAGCTCGCTCCGCGATCGCGAGCTGATTTCCGCTTTTATCTGCCAGTCCGTAACCCCTCTACGTCGTTCATATGAAGATTCTGAAGATTCTGACATTACGTGGCCCCAATTACTGGAGCATCCGCCGTCCCAAGTTGATTGTGATGCGCCTCGATTTAGAGACGCTGGCAGAAATACCGTCTAACGGAATTCCAGGCTTCTATGAGGGATTAGTCAGCACGTTGCCGTCTCTTGTCGAACATTTCTGCTCTCCTGGGTGTCGCGGGGGCTTTTTAAGTCGCGTGCAAAACGGAACCATGATGGGGCATATTGTTGAGCATGTCGCTTTAGAACTGCAAGAACTGGCGGGCATGGAAGTTGGGTTTGGGCGGACCCGCGAGACGGCAGAACCGGGCACCTACCAGGTGGTGATCGAGTACCAGAATGAGCAAGCGGGGCGGTACGCAGCGCGGGCGGCAGTGCGAATTTGCCAGGGCATCATTGAGCAAGGATCTTACCCGGCGTCAGAATTGGAGCAAGATTTAAAGGATCTTCGAGATCTTGCGTCAGAAGCGGCTTTGGGTCCAAGTACTGAAGCGCTAATCAAAGAAGCAGAGGCAAGAGACATTCCTTGGATGGAGGTAAGTGCTCGTGCCATGATTCAACTCGGCTATGGCGCACACCAAAAGCGCATCCAGGCAACTCTGAGTGGTCATACCAGCATTTTAGGCGTCGAACTGGCTTCAGATAAAGAAGGGACAAAGCAAGTGCTGCGGGCAGCAGGGGTTCCGGTTCCTAGGGGAACGGTGGTGAGCTATTTGGATGAACTCGAAGACGCGATCGCAGATGTTGGGGGCTATCCAATTGTCATCAAACCGCTTAACGGCAATCACGGACGCGGCATCACAATCAACATCACCAGTTGGAAACAAGCGGAAGCAGGGTACGATGCGGCAAAAGCGGTGTCTAAATCGGTGATTGTCGAGCGGTTCTATCAGGGGCGCGATCACCGCGTTCTGGTGGTGAATGGCAAAGTGGTTGCCGTAGCAGAACGGGTTCCGGCGCATGTTTTAGGGAACGGGCATTCTACAATTTCAGAGTTGATCGAGGAAACCAACCGCGACCCGCGTCGAGGGACAGGACACGACAATGTGCTGACCAAAATTGAGGTCGATCGCACCTCGTGGGAGTTGCTCGATCAAAAAGGCTACACGCTCGACACCGTGTTAGAGCCGGGAGAAGTATTTTATCTAAGATCCACAGCCAATTTGAGTACAGGAGGAATTGCCATCGATCGCACCGATGATATTCACCCTGAAAATGCCTGGTTAGCTCAACGGGTCGTTAAAATCATCGGATTGGACATCGCTGGAATTGATATTGTCACCTCCGATATTTCCCAGCCCTTGCGCGATGTTGATGCGGTCATTGTTGAAGTTAATGCCGCACCTGGATTCCGGATGCACGTTTGCCCCAGTGAAGGCATTCCTCGCAACGTTGCAGAACCCGTAATCGACATGCTATTTCCTCCTGGAACACCTAGTCGTGTGCCAATCGTTGCGATTACAGGAACGAACGGTAAAACCACCACGACGCGCCTGATCGCCCACATTTTCAAGCAAACGAACCAGATCGTTGGGTATACGACAACCGACGGAACGTACATTGGGGAGTACCTGGTTGAACCGGGAGACAACACAGGGCCTCAAAGCGCCCAACTGATTTTGCAAGATCCGACCGTCGAAGTTGCTGTCTTAGAGAGTGCAAGAGGCGGAATTCTGCGATCGGGCTTAGCCTTCAATCAATGTGATGTGGGCGTTGTCCTCAATGTCGCTGCCGATCACTTGGGCTTGGGGGATATCAACAGCATTGAGGCCATGGCGAAAGTGAAGGGCGTCATTGCAGAGACTACGATGCCCAATGGATACGCGGTGTTGAATGCTGATGATCCCTTAGTTTCAGCGATGGCAGAACGCACTTCTGCTCAAGTCGCTTATTTCTCCATGAATCCTGAAAATGAGCTGATTCGGGCTCATTCTCAACGCGGGGGACTGGCTGCTGTCTACGAAAACGGGTATCTATCAATCCTCAAAGGCGATTGGACGCTCCGGATTGAGCAAGCGGTCAATGTCCCCTTAACTTTGGGTGGACGAGCGCCCTTTATGATTGCGAATGCATTAGCAGCAAGCTTAGCGGCTTTTGCGCAAGGCGTGCGGATCGAAGACATTCGATCCGCGCTCGTAACGTTCCAGGCCTCCACCAAGCAGACTCCTGGACGAATGAATCTATTTGATTTGGGACGGTTCCATGCCTTGGTTGATTATGCTCACAATGTCCACAGCTATGAGGCACTCGGTGGATTTGTGCGAAATTGGACGACGGGCGAACGCATCGGTGTGATTGGCAGTCCAGGCGATCGTCGCAACGAGGATCTGGTGATGCTGGGAAGACTGTCGGCGGGCATCTTCGATCGCATCATCATTAAAGAAGACGACGACACGCGGGGGCGCGATCGCGGCGATGCAGCAAACTGGATTCGGCTCGGTATCACTCAAGTCAACGCCAGCGCTCAGCACGATGTCATTCTAGATGAGACGACTGCTGTTCATACTGCTTTGGATGGTGCGTCCCCTGGAAGCCTCGTCGTGATTCTACCTGAAAGCGTCAATCGCGCGATTCAATTGATTGAGGAGCGCAATCCAGTTCAGGTGATCGCGTCTGTTGAATCAAGCGGAGCAGAGAAGAGAACGATCGTTGCCTCGGAGGCGTTTCAGTCTAAAGAAGCGGTTTCAACGCATTCGGGTGTCTAATTGGAGAATTACGCAGATGGAGCCGATGATCGAGGGCATTCACAAATTGATCATCGGCTCCGCCTATTGTTGGCTGCTATCTCCCTAGTCGTCAGAGGTGTGATCATCCTCGGTTTCATCCCCTGACTTTGTGATTCCCTCCTTAAAACTCCGCAACGTCTTCCCAAACGTGCCGCCTAACTCTGGAATCTTCTTTGGACCAAAAATCAGAATTGCAACGACACCGACAATGACCACTTCAGTCCAGCCCAGGTTAAACATAGTCGTCTCCAGTTAGTGTCGTCTCCAGTTAGTCGTTTCCATTTTAAGGGGCGAAGGGGCGGGAACACACTATCCTCGCTCAATCGGCATGTTTAGCCACTGGCTCAACTCGTTTGCGACCCATTCCAGTTCGGCTTCACTGGCGATTCCAAGTCCTCCCTTCGTTGCCGTCAACTGAAACTCTTTCCAGTTGGTACGAATCTCAAGCACGGCAGGCTTTTGGACGCGATCGCCATCCGAATCTTTGACCGAATGCCTAGGAATGTAGACGAGCTTATAGATACTTTGACGTGGATCTGGACGTGGACGCGAATACTCAAATCCAAACATTTCCCAGGTTTGTGAAATCTTTTGAGCATCAATTTTTAGGCGCATTGAGCCGAACATCGGAAACAAAACGCCAAGCGCCATCGTGATGCCAACGCTCCAGAACGGAAGAGAAAATAACAGAAATGGAATATTCAATGGAAATGGAATCTGAAGGGCAAACAGCGACCAGAAAAAGATGAATGAATTCCACGCGATCGCAAAGGGAGCCAAGAAAACTCCTGTAATATGAAACCCGCTCGGCGGAATCAGAACTTCAAAAGCTTGGCTGGTTTGAGTGAGACGAATCTTGCTGCCTACGGGCTGTTGAACCGCAATTTGTTGAACCGTAACGGATGCAACTTGCGGAGCTTGGAGAGCATTGAGGGCTTCTTGGGCGGTGCGAAATCGTTTCTTTAGGCTTGGTTCTGTCATGTGTCTCAGCCACTTTACCAGCGCTGGACGGAGGCTCACCAACGATTCAAATTCAATGCGCAAGTCATCTTGCGGCAGGTCAGCCGGGTGTTGTCCCGTTGCAAGGTAGATCAGCGTTGCCCCCAAACCATAGAGGTCAGACGCTGGAGCAACTCGTCCGCCAAACTGCTCTGGTGGCATGTAGCCATAGGTTCCAACGATCGTCCTTGTGCCGCCTTCTTTGGCAACGCAGTTTTGTACAGACCCAAAATCAACAAGATAAACCTGACCAGGACTATTTCCAGAACGGTTTCCTAGCAAGATGTTACTCGGTTTGAGATCGCGATGAATGACAGACGGTTGACGCTGGTGTAAATAGGTCAGGATTTCCAATAAGTCTTGAGCAAGCTGCTGAACATCTGTTTCGCTAAAGGTGCGTCCGGCTTTTAGGTGTTGTTCTAGCGACAGCGCATCAATATAAGTTTGAACCAGGGCAAACCCTTTACGAGCGGGTTCATCAACCTCGAAATAATCTAGATAGCTTGGAATTGCCGCATGAGATAGTCCTTGTAGCGTTGCGGCTTCACGCTCAAATAGTTTGAGGTCATCCCAGCCAAAATCACTGCCAAACAGAAGCAGTTTGATCACCACAAGAGTGTCGGTCTGAGTATCTCGGGCGAGAAACGTCTGTCGACCTGCTTTTTTGCCCAGTTGCCGTTCAAGCTGATAACGATTTGCTAGGAGATACATAAGCGTTGTCTGAAATGCATTCTCGATCGCTGCTTCTATCCTATGCCTTTCTCACTTGAGCCGCATCCAGAGCCTGCAGCGCTTGCATAGCAGATTTCAAGCGGTTCTCTAGGTCAATTTCTGTCATCCACATGAGCCAATCTGCAAATTCTGGAGTGAGGTTAGACCACGGTTCACAATTGAGTTGTTCAAAATTGATCCGGTTGTCTTTGTGCAGTAGCTGAAAGGGACGTTTGCTCGTGACGATCGCAATGATGGTCAGCCCCAAACTATACAAATCGGATGCCGTTAGTGCCTGTCCACTTAACTGCTCTGGGGGTGAGTAATCGTGCGTGCTGAGAAGCGTAAAGGCGATGCCGTCGTGCTGATTAAACAGGGTTCTGACGGAGCCAAAATCGACTAAATGGACTTTTTTATTAGCAAGAATAATGCTGCTGGGCTTGATATCTCGATGCACGATCGCGGGACGGCGGCTTTGTAAATAAATCAGAATGTATAAGATGGACTTTGCAATTTGCTTGGCTTCTGCCTCGGTAAAAGTGCGGTTGGCGGTAAAGCAGTCTTCGAGCGATCGCCCGTTTACATAGGTCTGCACCAATGCCAGCGATCGCCCCGTCGGAAGAGTCTGCTGAAAATAGTCTAAATAGGTTGGAATGCAGGGATGAGACAGGGATTTGAGAATTTCTGCCTCTTGCTCAAACAGGTTCAGATCGTCCTGTCGCACCTTCTCATCGATGGGTAGAAGCTTAATGACCACCTGTTGATTGGACTGAAGATCTCTGGCAAGCAGGGTCGAGCGACTCGCTTGTTGACCCAGTTCTCGTTCAATGATGTAGCGATCGCTTAATACTTGACCCACAATTGTTTGTCCCAGTCTACTCTTTACAGTCGCCATAACCTCTGTCACAACCTTCAAACTGATATCCTGAAACAAACCTTGTTTATCCCTTTCTTATGTCTTCCCTTTCAGCCTCATCTATTCGTGAACAGCAGCATCCCTTAATCCGGAATTTAGCAAACGCCATCGAATCCACATGGCAGCGTTATCTAGATCTATCTCCGTACCGATTACCAGAGGATTTGGGCTACGTCGAAGGACGGATGGAGGGCGAAAAGTTGGTGATTGAGAATGCGTGCTACGAAGCTCCTCAGTTTCGGAAGCTGCATATGGAACTCGCGAAGGTGGGGACGATGTTGGATATTCTGCATTGCGTTATGTTTCCCCGTCCGGAGTATGCGTTACCGATGTTTGGGACAGATTTGGTCGGGGGGCGCGGACAGGCGATTAGTATGGCGATCGTGGATCTCTCGCCTACGGATGAGGCGCGATCGCTGTCTGTGGAATATCAAGCCAGTTTAAGTGCATTGCCAACGGTGGAGTTTTCTGAACAGCGCCCGGTTCCAGAGTGGGGCGATATTTTCTCGAATTTCTGTCTGTTGGTGCGTCCGACGAATCCGGAGGAGGAAAAGGCGTTTTTGTCGCGGGTGATTCAGTATTTGGAGGTGCATTGTCAACGGGCGATCGCTACGGCTCCGACGCCAGAACGACGGGATGAGATTTTGGCGAGTCAGCGCTATTACTGCGCTCAACAGCAGTTGAATGATAAGACGCGGCGGGTGTTGGAGAAGGCGTTTGGTGAGGCGTGGGCAGAGCGCTATCTTACTACCGTTTTGTTTGATGTGGTGGAATAGGCTAGCTGAGATGAAATCTTGGTGGTGGAGCGATCGGGGTTTGTCGTTGAACTTCAAACATTCAACGATGAAGCTCGGACATTCACGCTTGAACCTCTAAGCATCAGCGATGAAGGTCAAACATTCGCGCTTGAATGATCAACATTCACGCTTGATGCTCAGACTTTCAACGATGAAGCTCAAACATTCGCCGTTGATGCTTAGACTTTCACGCTTGAACCTCTGAACATCAGCGATGCAGCCCAAACATTCAACGACGAACCTTAAACATTCGCGCTTGAACCTCTGAGCATCAACGGCGAATGTTTGAGGTTGGAGAGCGAAGGTGCGGGGTTGATGATTGAACGGTGCGATCGTCGATCGATGCGGCGCGATCGCATCATTTATTGCGGGCATTTTAGGGTCATTGGTAATTTGCCAACGGGAACTGACCATGACCCTATACAAAAACAAATACCGGATTGAATCAGCCCGCAAACCTGGATGGGATTACGCCGGAAATGGCGCATATTTCATCACCATTTGCACCCAGAATCGGCAGCATTTCTTTGGCAATATTCAGAATGGAATTATGGATTTGTCGATCGCGGGTGAAATTGCCCAAAAATTGTGGTGGGAAATTCCCGATCGGTTTCCCCACGTTCAATTAAACGCATTCATCGTCATGCCCAACCATATCCACGGGATTTGATCATCGATCGGTTACCCGGTAATGCTATAGATCTGTTGTTTTTGGCTGGTGAATCTGTTGGAATGGAGGAGTCCCCTCAGCCTATTCCAACTTATGGTTTTAGAACCCGTTCATTGCCCAGATTGTGATGGGACTCAGGTGA
>JAHHHP010000147.1 GCA_019359275.1 Myxacorys chilensis ATA2-1-KO14
TCACACAATTGAGTCAGATGCAATTCTACTGTGAATGCTAAAAACATTAATTTTGTCAGACTTTTGCAATTCTACTGTGAATGCTAAAAACATTAATTTTGTCAGACTTTGCATAATGCTAGAGAACGCTACGTGAACTATCAATACAGCTTGAGTCTAAACAAATTGTGGCTCAACTGCTAATTCCACCTCCAACTCACAATTACAACAGGAACAAGCATCATGACTTTCTTCAAATCTAGTCTCAACCTCGCATTACTCAGCTTATTAACTTGCACTGGCTTGGCTGCCCCCGCCTTGGCAACAGCCGATAGCGACAACAGCATCCGCAACGCGCAATTTGAGGGTACTGTCGATCGGTTCGGTCAATCGCGGCAGATTAACGGCGATGTAACGGCTACCAACGATCTAGAAGATTTCCGGAAATTTCTCCTCACTGGTAAAGCTACCTTGCATATCAGTGGTAAAAGCAATATTGCCCCTAACGGCGGACGCACTGATTTGTTACTAGTTCGCGACTTCAACAACAATGGCGTACTCGATTCAGGTGAATTAATTGCTAAAAGTTCTGGATCTTTTCAACACTCATTTACCCGTAAAGATCTACTCGCTGGCAATTATATTGTCATCCTTCGGAATCGCGAATTGAACTCCAACAAAGTCCAGTATCAAGTTACCGTCGATCCTCAATAATCATCGAGCCTCTCGATTAGATGTCTCTTAATCCAGACGGACAAACGATCGGGAGCAGGTCACTTTTGTAGGAACGCAGGTACTCTTTAAAGCTGAGCCTGAGATCGAGATGTGGGGAGATATCCTGAAAGACTTAGATTTAACGGATAGTTTGTTCTGAAAGAACTGACATGCTCCCTAAACGATCTTCTGTCAATGAAATATTTCAAAAATCGGTGATCGAAATTTACTGCCAAAAGTAATCTGAATCGATCGCCGACTATGAAATTCAGGTCGAGCAATTATCGCAAATTATAACTTGTTTAACGGAGTTAATCTCATGATTCATCATCTGTCGATCGATGCTCGCGATCCGTTGCGGGTGGCGGGTGTGCTTGCAGAAATCTGGAAGGGAAAAGCATACAAATTTCTCATTCCCGGTAGTTATCTTGTCATGCCTTTTGACAACTATGGCACTCATATTGTGGTGTTTAAATCCGGTGATGCCTGGATTCCAGGTGCCGATGTCGAAGCAGCTAAAGTAAGCCAAACTACACCTACCGATTTTGTTTCTGCTCATGTCGCTATCTCTGTTCCGATCGAACATCGACAGATCGAACAGATTGGCAAGCGAGAGGGCTGGCGCGTCCTCACCCGCAAACAGGGCAATGGCAACCCCTTCAGTGCGGTTGAGTTTTGGGTCGAGAATCGCTTTTTGCTTGAGTTTTTCTCACCAGAATTTACACCTCAATATCTACAAGCGATGCAACCAGAATCGATCGATCGAATTCTAGGTCAACCGATCGATTTTGCGCCAATTCCGTAAATCTATTCAAAGGTCGGTTTCCTGTTTTTCTGGAAATGCCACCTACTAGCAAGTCGATTTGCCAGCCATGTTGCCTTGGCTTCCGATCCGCAGGGCACGATGGTTGAAGTCTATCCGTTTGGTACTGCCCTGTGTCTCAAATTCAATTTTATGGTGCAATTCTGTGTCCTTTTGCCCATCGAGTGCGGTTAACTTTGTTAGAAAAAGGCGTTCGGTTTGAATCTATCGAAATCGACCCCCAAAATAAGCCTGCTAACTTCCTCGAAATTTCTCCCTATGGCAAAGTACCCGTCCTCAAACATGGCGATAACCGGGTCTGGGAATCGGCGATCATCAATGAATATCTAGAGGAAACTTTTCCCGATCCGCCACTGTTACCCACCGAGCCAATCCAGCGGGCACGAGCGCGGATTTGGATTAACTTTGCCGATACCCGCTTGTACGCTACTACCGGAAAAATATTATACGGTCGCGATCCGCACCCAACGACGTTATTAATCGAACTGAGCGAGCACCTGCTCTTTATGGAGCATGAGGGTTTGCGTAAACATCCCACCATTACCCCTTATTGGCTGGGTACGGAGTTGAGTCTGGTCGATCTAACCTTTTACCCTTGGTTCGAGCAATTAGCCGTGCTGGAGCATTTTCGAGGCTTTGGGTTGCCATCAGGATTAGATCGACTTCAGGAGTGGCAAGCAGCAGTAGCCCAGCGGGAAACGGTACGATCGATCGCCAATTCGCCAGAATTTTATCTCGAACATTATGGGCGACTGGCTCAAACTAAGTTCTAGCCTCGCGCAAATCCCTTTCTTGATATCCACAGGTAACAAACATCATGAATTCTAGAACTGGCTACAAGATCGATCTAGAAACTCATGCGATCAACCAACCAACCGCCGATCGATCCCAGCATAAATCTTGGTTTAGTAAACTTCGTCAGGCGATCGCCACAGCCTTTGAGCCGCGTCAGGAACCCATGTTCTGGAAAAAGCGAGATCGCAATGGCAATATCTACTGGCAAGGCTACGATCCAGCCAGCAATTGCTCTGTCGAATTTGGTCTGATGATGATGCCCGCTACTGGCTCGATTTGCAAAGACCATTTCGATGACTCCATCAGCACTCTCAGCTTTCCATGATGAAGCCGCCTTTCACTCATACCGCCAATTTTGATCGATTTTGAAATTATGAATTCGACCATCTATTTATCTTCACCGATATTGCTGCTCCAGAAGCCGATCGGCTCTTATTGCTCGGTTTAGTGGAGGACGCTCCAGGAACGCTTCAGCAACGCCAAGCTTGCGACTCTATTCATAGCAATCCAACCCGTCGGGAGGACAAGCGCAATGGACAGGAACTGTCAAGATAGGCTGATCAACATTACCGTTTGGCTCATTGCTGAACTTGCTCTCAATCTAACCGGATTCGATAACCTGGCAGATTACAGCGAATTCGTGTTTGAACGGAGTCATTGCGCGATCTCTACCTCGCAAGTTCAACCGAATTTAATCCGACTCGCCTAAATCAATCTTGCTACAACTTGGAGAATTCTATGCAATGGCTCATGTGCGGAAGCCTTGGGCTGTTGGTCTGGAGTTGTTTGGGCATTTCTCCGGTTTTTGCTCAATCCCAACTGCCTCAACTCAGATCCCTAACAGTCCCCACAACAATTGCCCAACAACCCAACACTCAAAGAACTCCTACAATTGTTCGTCCTGGAGAAACTCTCCGACTCAAGCTCGATCGACTTCCCACCGAAGGCACACTTGCTATCTTTCTGGATCAAACCGATATCACCTCGCAAGTTCAGCAGACCGCAACTGAATTCGTTTACCAACCCACGTTGTTTCCAATTGCATCGGGCGATCATACCGTTACATTCTACATAGTAAAACCTGGAAATCAATGGAGCGAATTTACCACCTTTAGTATCAAAGTAGAAGAGTCACCTCCGCCATCCTCAACCCCACCACAGTCTCCCAATCCGCAACCTAACACTCCTACACCTCAACCCACTGAATCCCCTGCCGCTCAACTCTCAACCCAGGCTCGTGATCTCACTATTACGCCCAAGCTGAGCGTCAATTTCAAGTCTCAAATTCTCGATGCTCGTAGTCCTGATGCAGGTGTCTCAGACCGTCCAACTTTTGCTGATCTATCTTTTACTGGCGGGATCTCTGCTCAGTATCAACGCGGGGATCTGAACCTTCAAACCAACATCAATCTAGCAGGCAGCACATTTCAGCAAGAAGCCCTCCGGTTTGGACAGCTAGGAGAATCCGCTCCTCCAGTTGATTTGAGTGATTACTTGATTGATCTCAAAGTCGGTTCAGCCCAGTTCTCACTCGGTCATATTTGCTATGGAAATCATCCATTTCTTCTCAATAGTCTCTGTACTCGTGGATTGAGTAGTAAATTGAGCATCAACGATCGCTTAGATCTCTCCGTTGCTCATCTCAGTACCACTAGCATTGTTGGGTTCGATGACATTCTTGGCATCGCCAATTCAAACAATACCGTCACAGCCGCAACGCTTGGGCTGCAACTTCTAAAAAATCAAGCAGGAGGGATTCGACTAGAAACAACCGTCATGCGAGGACTCCGCCAACCTGTAAGCGATTTTAATGCAGGGGAAGTCGTAGATGCAGAAGAAAGTCGTGGAATTGGCTTCCGATTACTGGCAAATGATGCCTCTGGACGGTTCAAACTCGATGCTGGACTCGCACGCAGTACATTTACAAATCCATCAAGTGATGCTCAACTGATCAATGATTTTGATGTCGTGAAAGTTGAGCCAGTTACTCGCAATGCTTGGTATGTCGAAGCAAATTATGATTTGCTCAAAGGAGTGCCACTCGATGCAACCCGTACACTCGATTTATCCTTCAATTTCCGACGTGAACGAGTTGATCCACAATTTGGGACGGTCGGAACAAGTGTGACAGCAGATCGGTTACAAACGCAATTCGGGATCAATGCCGCGATCGCTGGCGCAACCGTTCAATACCAATCCAACCAAAGCGAGGACAATCTTGCCAATATCCCGACTGTTCTTAAAACCCGAACTCGCAATACTTCACTCAATGTGAATGTTCCGCTTCAGACAGTCTTAAATGTTCAAAATAATTTCCTACCCACTCTGACTTATAGCTTCCAGAAAACTCATCAATTTGGAGTAAACACCCCGATTCCAGAACTTTCTGCTTTTGATCCGACTGAAATCCCAGATCAAATCACAACCACTCGACAGTTTGGCGTGTCCTGGTCAATGTCAGAATTTAACCTGAGTTACCAACTCTCTAACACCTTTCAAGACAACCGCCAACTGAGTCGAGAAAATGCAGATTTCAAAACAATCAGCCATCAAATATCAATGGGATGGCAGCCGAACCCTCGATTCAACCTTAATCTTGGCTATGTCTTTACTAGTGCAAAAAGCTTTGAAGAAGACATTACGCGCTTCACCAGTAGTCCCACGATCGGCATTACCTGGGAAATGTTTCCCAAGCTAACATTAGGCTTGAACTACAATCGCAGCAACGAGTTTGATTCATTCAACCAGAAATTTAGCCGTAGTACAACATTAGAAGCAATTCTGACGTGGCAATTTAACATTAATGCACTAGGACGCACGATGCCTGCAAGTGCTTTTATCCGTTACGGTAGACAAGCGAATTTGAATCGCGATCGCATTTTTGACCTCGATACCAACGCCACGATTCAAACAGTCAACGCAGGCTTAAGTTTTAGTTTCTGAGGAGTAACACTATGAACCGACTGCTCAAACTCATCGCGCTTACTTTTTCGGGCTGGCTTGTGCTCTCGTCTAACGCTCAAGCAGTTACTGTTAGTCCGAGAGGAGTGAACGTCAGAACCTTTGGATCAACGACAGTCTTTCTGACCTTTGCTGGGCTCAATAATCAAGTCCCCGCAGAAGGTTTATGGTGCGGTGCGATCAATGCTGATCAGTCTTGCGTTTCAGGAACAATTTTTGGACAGCTTCCGGCTCGGAGTAATCGATCGAGAAGAAGCGGAACCAATAACTTTACGGACATTATGACGATCCCTCCGTCCGTTGCTCGTCGTGCCTATCAGGATGCACTGCGAGGGAATTCGTCTGAGTTCTTTTATGTGCGCCGATTTGTTAGTCGAACCGGAGCGCCCGATGAGTTTGTCGCAGTGACTTGTCGATTAGCAGGAGGTGGAGCAAGAGTTCCTCTAGCACTGACTGAAGTTCGTTTACAATTTGAATCTGGACAAGATGTGCCTGCCATTACAACCGGAAGTAGCCTGCCACGCTTCGGAGCTAACATTGCTTACAATGGCACTGGACGACTCAAAGGACGCTGGGAAATCGTCCGCCCTGGAGAACCATTACCCAGCGATCGCGATTTACTGACAGAGGCTTCTTTACCGATCGAAGAACGCGCCTTACAGCGTCGATATACTACCCTACAAAGATTTGACATTTTTGTGCCACCTACAGGTCGCGTCTTTCTGCCCGGTCCTGATCCAGCCACGATCCCTAAAGGTATTGAAGGACAGCATCTCATTTTGCTACGAATTGAAGCAACGGACGATCGTGAAGGCAATTCTGAAACTGGAATTGGGACAGTTAACTCTGGAGGCGTAGCTAGCTTTCCGTTACCTGTTCTGCGGTACTTTGTGACTTCAGATCTATCAGGTTTGCAGCTTTTAAGCCCAAGTGACAATGCTCAACTCTCTGCCAAACAGCCGATTCGGTTTCAGTGGCAAGCAGTCAAAGATGCGATCGCATACAAGCTAGAAATTAAGCAAAACTCTACTGTCATTCTATCTGCCCTACTCACGCCGACTCAAACCAGCTATACCGCCCCATCTTGGTTAAATGAAAAAACACAGCAATTGCTCCAGTGGCAAGTGCAGGCGACCCTTGCGGTATCTGCGGAGCAGCGCGGAAAGGATCGCTCAGTCCTGACAAATTCAAGGGTTCAAGAGTTTCAGATTCGACGAGATTAAATAGTATGTAATACCTTCGCCCCATTCATCAGCAAGATAGCAGAGCGCTCGAAAGGGTTGTGTCGCAAAGATTTTAAGTGACAAACGAACTGGTCTTGTTCGTATTGCTTTAAGCCATCACTCCGAAGAGTTCGTTAATGAGTTCTGCTTGAGATACACTGTCCCCTCGACTGATTCCTTTCACTTGTCCTTTGCGAATCATAGCCATTGCCTCTACCCCGCGTAATGTTCTTCGTGCTGTGTTGAATGATTGAAATCCCATCATTGGTTTGACAATGCGCTTCACGTTGCGATGGTCTTGCTCAAAGAATCTATGTAAGCCGTGAGAGAGTAGAGACAACCAAACCTTACCCTCTCACTTCTTGGAGAATAACATGAAGATTCTAGCGGGCAGCTTCGCTGTGCTGAAGGCAACGACTTAGGAAAATTTAACTGTGTGTCCTGTCTGTTCAATACCGAAACCAATACGACGGAGTTTGAAACGATCAAAACCTATCGCATCGAGTTTGAGGATTTGCTCAAGCGGATGTGTCCCCAACTCGTCGTGGTAGAAACTTGCTCAATTACAGGATGGGTGCATGATCTGTGTGTCAAGCAGGGCTATGAAGTGTTAGTAGCGGACTCGTCTCAGGACGCATGGCGTTGGAAAAACGTCAAACGTAAAACCGACAAAGATGATGCCCTGAAGCTGGCAAAATTGGCAGCCCTCAAGCAGATTAATTCAGTGTATGTGCCTGCACCAGAGGCTCGTCAGTATCGACACTTCGTGAAGTACCGTAAGGTGGTGGTTGGACGGATTAATCGAGTGCAGAATACGATCCGAGCCTTGTTCGACCAGCAAGGGGTGAAGATGCCGCAAGGGCATCGGGCTTGGACCGTGCAGGGAATTGAAGAATTGAGCCAACACCGACGATCATTGACGGATTGTGATATGAACAACTTGTGGCGTGGAGAATTAGACCTGGAGTTAACGATGCTGGATCAATTGTGGGAGCACCTTGCCTCAATTGAGCAGCAGTTGGAAGCATTAGCAAAGCAGGAAGAGCGGGTGCAACTATTACAGACAATTCCAGGGGTAGGACGCAGAACCGCGGAGGTGATCGTGACTTGTCTGGATGAGCCAAAGCGATTTGGAAATGTACGACAAGTAGCAGCGTATGGAGGATTGATTCCACAACAACATCAATCAGGACAAACGAATCGATTGGGCAAGATTACCAAACGAGGATCACGATTATTGCGAACGGCATTAGTGGAGGTGGCATGGGCAATGTTGCGGTACAACGAGTGGGCAGCGGCGACGTATGCCCGAATTTGTGGCGGACAGAAGACACGGAAGAAAACAGCGATTGTAGCGGTAGCTCGGAAGTTGTTAATGCGGTGTTGGGCGATGTTGTTACACAACGAGCCGTGGAAACCAGAGCTTGCTCAACCGGTTACAGAAGCATAAAACAGAATGAGAGAATGAAGTCAAAGTAAGATGATGAAGCATGAGCTTGAAACTAACATCTAATTTGAAACATAATTGCCTCGACGAATAAGCCATGCACCTTTGTAAAAACTCTTGAGACAATGTGGAAAAAGCACGAACTGCATCGACAACTCGGATAGTTGATTAAATTTACTTTGACACACGTTCAGATACAAAAAAATGTTATAGGTAATGAAAATATCATCTTGAAGAGCAAGATGAATGATTTGTAATGAAAGAAATTAGGAACTGCTGCAAGACTACAAGCCACAAACTTATTTGACACGTTCACGGCTTCATAGTTGATGTTGTTCAAATATTTGCGCTGCCGCAATTCGGTCTCGGCTTTCAATGTCTGATCTTGCTTCAACTCATCGACTGCAACCGGATAAGCAGCATTTTTATCCACAGTAATCACTCGTGGCGTTTGAGTGTGCTTTGCTCTCAACACTTTGCGAAAAAAGCGGGCAGCAGCCTTTCCATCTCGCTTCGCACTCAGTATAAAGTCCAGGGTGTTCCCCTCCGAATCCACGGCTCGGTAAAGATATTTCCACTCGCCTTTCACTTCGATGTACGTTTCGTCCACTCTCCATGAGCCATTTGTCGGATTCAAGAACGGTCGAATCCGTTTATCGAGTTCTGGGGCAAATTTCAAAACCCAACGATTAATCGACGAATGATCCACTGCGACTCCGCGCTCTGTCTTCATTTCTTCCAAGTCCCGGTAGCTCAAAGAATAGCGACAATACCACCGCACGTTCAGCAAGATGATTTCAGGGAGAAAGTGGTGCCATTTAAACAGGGAATCAGTCGTCATTTAAAGCGAAGCTAGAGAAAATTGGGCTTTCCTACCCTACCATTTTTGCGACACAACCTTCTGTGGTTCATTGTCTCAGCACGCTAGTCGAAACTACCCACTTTAGTGGGAGACTTTAGTTGCTACACACCTCCCGATAGCTGCAACAGGAGAGCACGATAGGTTTGTAAAGAAAAACCATCATGAGCGATCAACGTCGAGGCAGTCATACCGTCACTCGCTTAACTGCCCATCTCGTCTGGGTGACGAAATATCGATATCCAGTACTTAAGGGTGAGATCCAGAAGCGGTGTCGAGAATTGATCATCCAGATTTGTGATGCTGAGGACGTGAAGATTCTTAAGGGGGTGGTGAGTAAGGATCATGTACACATGCACATCGAGTATCCACCCTCAAAATCTATTAGTGACCTCGTGCGGCGGGCAGGGCTGTTTCATTGTAGAAGGGGAAAAACCTTGTCCAGTTGATTGGCGAATTGCCGTTTGGCAGCCGCCATCGAAGTAACCCCCAACATGCGAGCAAAGTGAATGAAGAAGTTGCGGACCACTGACCAGTTCGCAGTTGCATTCCTGCCTCTTTGCAGCGCATTGTCTTCGTTAAACGTCACGTCTTTGACCCAATGCAATCGATTCTCGATGCACCAATGCCCGCGAATGATGCGATGAAACTTCTCGGCATGAGCAGCGACACTGCTAATGTAGGACTGCCGCTCGTCAAACGGTTTTCCATCTCGATAGCCGTGTCGTTGCACCACAATCGCGCTTTGGATACCTGGCCACTCATGCCCAAAAGCGGTCACGCCATCAAACACGCTGACTTTCCATGTCGTGCTCCGTCCATGTCCTTGTTCCTGTTCTTGATAGCAACTCAGGGGTTGTTGCGTCTTCGATTGTTGAGCAATGCCTCGGTACAATCGCCCTTGATTGGCTTTGACACAGACCAGATAGTCATTGCCTTGCTTAACAAGCTGGTGCAGTGTTTTTTTGACAGTGTAATGCGTCCAACGTGACGCCAATCCCACAAAATCCGACAGCATCCAGCAGCACTCGCACCACGTCCTGTTCACTCATTCGTTTTTGCTCCATTGGCATGACTGCTTGCACGACGCCACGTTGATGAGAGAACAACGACACCAAACTGACAAAGTTCTGTTCGGCTTGGTTGTAATCAGTCACGCTACCTTTGATGCTTTTACCATCACAAGCAAACCACTCGCCTATGTCTACCTTGTGTTGTACCTGTGCCCAGTCAGTAAACACAGTCGCCAGAACCTGATAATCCAGCTGTTGCATGACACGGCGAAACGTCGAGTACGAAGGGAGTTTTGTGCCAGGTGCGAGTTCCAGTTTCTGAGAGACTTCTTGCCCATAAATTGCGACGAACTCGGCTAACGGGCGATAACCCCAGTACCCCATCATGGCACCCAGAATAATCAGCAGCAAAACCAGCCATAGCTCATGGCGTTGACCTCGAGCGGCGCGAAACTCTGGGATGCGTTGCAGGTGTTCGATCAAGCTCATGGGAGTGAAGTCAAGTCACAACACGGCTTAGTTTAATTTTTCTACTTTGACTTTGAAACAGCCCTGCGTGCGGCGGGCAGGGCTGTTTCATTGTAGTAGGGGAAAAACCTTGTCCAACTGATTGGCGAACTGCCGTTTGGCAGCAGCCATCGAAGTGAACCCCAAGGTGCGAGCTATGGTAATAAAGACATTGCGTACCAC
>JAHHHP010000148.1 GCA_019359275.1 Myxacorys chilensis ATA2-1-KO14
TACATTCGTCGTTAGGTTATCTAACACCCGACGAATACGAAAAGAAATGGAATGAGCAACAGAAGTAGAAATGTGGTAGAAAGTAGATACGCTTAAATCTTTTGTGCTTCTGTCCGAACTAAAGGGGACACTTCAACGGCTCTACTACTGTCCGCACTGTCAAGCATCGACCTAGCAGTAGGGTAAACGCATCTAGATTAGATACTGTGAATCTTAAATAGCTTTGAAGACGTAGTTTCTCGCAGATTTAGAATTAAGTGATGCCCTCTATAAAGCGATGTTATGGCGCTTCTGGAAAGTGCTGTTATAGCAGCATTTTCTATCCAAATTCAGATATTCATAGGTTTTAGTCTATGTAATAGATTTGAGAAATCTTGTCCTAACAACCACCACATGGCTAGACTTTTCAGAGAAATTCAGAGTATCTTAATCTTTAACAAATCAGCTAATGAAATTAATTGATTTGTCAACAGTCTCAAGCAATGATTGCCAGCGCTGGTCTATTTTTCGCGAGATTTAAGGGAGTTAATCCTTAATCTGTTAACTCCCTTAATCTATTAACTTTCTGTCATCTTCTGCTCGGCATTTAAGTCGGAGTGAGCGTCGTTGAGATGCATCGCTCTGACGAATCAGACTTTCGTGTTTTAAATATTTCACATTCAGCAAACCTGCTTAAAAATGCATTTTTATAAGCGATTTGCTGAGCGAAATTCGATTGCCTTTAATCAGCAATCAATCTGTTCATTACTGAATATTGTAGTTAGGAGTTAGAAATGGAACGCTTTTCGTCTGCCATGTCTCGGCGGCGCTTTCTCTATACAGCAGGTGCAACCACTGCATCTTCAATCTTTTTGAAAGGATGTCTGGGTAATCCACCTGCTGAACTCGTGGGAGGTAGAACCCAAGCAGCCCCTGTTGCAGATGCAGGCTCTGGTGTAAAAGCAGGGCAAGAACCGGAAGTTAAAACTGCTAAATTAGGCTATTTTCCCATCGTGGAATCTGCCCCTTTAATCATTGCGAAAGAGAAAGGATTCTTTGCTAAACATGGCATGGGAGAAATTGCTTTAGATAAGCAAGCGAACTGGGGTGCTGCTCGCGATAATGTCAAAATTGGTTCATCTGGAGGCGGAATTGATGGAGGTCAGTGGCAAATGCCAATGCCTTATCTGATTTCGGAAGGAATCATTACCGATAACGTTAAGATTCCCATGTTCGTATTAGCGCAATTGAACACTCAAGGAAATGGAATTGCGCTCGCAAACAAACACCTTGGCAAAAACATTGGTCTAAAGCTGGCGGATCAAACGGCCTTCTTTAACGGTCTAAAGTCCCAAGGTGGACAATTCAAAGCTGCCTATACGTTTCCCCGAGCCAACCAAGAATTTTGGATTCGATATTGGTTAGCAGCGGGTGGCATTGATCCAGATACCGATGTGGAATTGTTGACCGTTCCAACAGCGCAAACCGTTGCCGATATGAAGCGGGGGGCAATGGATGCATTTAGTACGGGCGATCCTTGGCCTGCCAAAATTGTTTCGGACAAGTCAGGATTCATTGCAGCCCTCACAGCTGAAATTTGGAAAGCGCATCCCGAAGAATATTTTGCAATGCGAAAAGATTGGGTAGATAACCATCCTAAAGCTACGAAAGCGATTCTAAAAGCAATCATGGAAGCACAACAGTGGTGTGATGACTTTAACAATCGTGCAGAAATGACTAAGATCTTGGCTGGACGAGAATATTTCAACATGCCAGAAACCGTTATAGCTGAGCCATTAATGGGCAAGTACAACCTAGGAGAACGAACAATCGACGATCGCTCGATGGCAGTACTGTACTGGAAGGATAGCAAAGGCAGTGTTTCCTATCCTTATAAGAGCCATGACCTCTGGTTTTTGACTGAGAGCGTTCGTTGGAACTTCTTGCCCAAAGAAACCTTGACCAATGCTAAGAGCTTGATTGATCAAGTCAACCGAGAAGACCTTTGGAAGCAGGCAGCACAGGAGTTGGGCGTTGCATCTTCTGATATTCCAAGCAGCACTTCTCGCGGCGTTGAAGAATTTTTTGATGGAGTCAAGTTTGATCCAGAGAATCCTCAAGCTTATTTGGATAGTTTGAAGATTAAGAAAGCTTAGGGATTTGAGCATAAGACGTTAGTAGATAAAGAAGCATAAAAGCTAACGCAAGATAAGTGAAAATCTAGCAACTGCTGAAACTTTATCTTGAACACGTCAATGATTACCACAGTTGATAGGAGTAAAAAATCATGACTATTGCCCGGAAGCAATTCAACAAACCGTCCTTTGTCCTCGACAAGAAGCTAAAACAACGGCTTGAGGATATTGCAACACCGCTTGGAACGATTTTAATTCTGCTGTTAATTTGGCAACTTCTGACGATGATTTTGCCAACCGATTTGCCAGGGCCGATTAAAGTTGTTCAAGAAACGTGGGTCTTGATTTTATATCCATTCTTCGACTTCGGCGGCACGAATAAGGGCTTATTTTGGCAGGTTTTTACCAGTTTGCAACGGGTTGCGATCGGCTATTCGTTCGCGGCTGTTGTGGGCATTGGACTCGGAATCTTAGTGGGTTTGAACAAACGCTTGTCAAAAGGACTTGATCCAATTTTCAACATTTTGCGCACCGTTCCGCCCCTCGCCTGGGTGCCGATCGCACTTGCTGCATTAAAACAGAATCAGCCTGCCGCTTTGTTCGTAATCTTCATTACTGCGATTTGGCCGATCCTGATTAACACGGCGGTTGGCGTCCGGCAAATTCCTCAAGATTTCAACAACGTGGCTCAAGTGTTGCAGCTCCCAAAAACGGAGTACTTCTTCAAAATTTTGATTCCGTCCGCGTTGCCTTATATTTTCACAGGGTTACGGATTGCGATCGGGTTGTCATGGCTAGCGATTATTGCCGCAGAGATTGTGATGTCTGGGATTGTCGGAATTGGGTTCTTTATCTGGAACGCTTATCAAAACAGTCAAATTAGTGAGATTATCGTGTCCCTGGTATATATCGGCTTAGTCGGGTGGTTGCTCGATAGCCTGATGGCGTGGGTGCAGACCTTGATTCTGCCGCAGAGCCAGCGATAATCATTCCACTCAGCAATCATCCCACTCAACGTTGGCATTCCGCGCAACATCGGCATTCCACTCAACATTGTCATTACTGATTTACGTCCTGTTCTGTTCTTCATTCGGCAATCCATCATGACTGCTTTTGTAACAGTTGAGAGTCTTGAGAAGACCTTCTCCTTAGAGAATGGTGGGCAATATGTTGCTCTCAAAGGAATTGATTTACAAATTCAAAAAGGCGAATTCATTTCACTGATTGGGCACTCTGGTTGCGGCAAATCCACCCTGCTAAATATGGTTGCAGGATTGGATTTGCCCACGGATGGATTAGTGATGCTTCAAGGTGAAGAAATCCTGCGTCCAGGCCCCGAGCGCATGGTTGTATTTCAAAACTATTCTTTGCTCCCTTGGATGACTGTTCGTCAAAACATTGCATTAGCTGTAAACAATGTGTTGAGCGATCTATCAGTGGCAGAACGAAATGAGATTATTGAACGCAATATTGATCTCGTTGGGCTTCGCCATGCAGTAGATAAACCACCGGATCAGTTATCGGGTGGAATGAAACAGCGGGTGGCGATCGCACGTGCCCTTGCTACTCGTCCCAAGCTTTTACTGTTAGACGAACCCTTTGGAGCGTTGGATGCGCTCACTCGCGGAAATCTGCAAGAGCAACTGATGAAAATCTGCGAAGAGAGCCATATAACCGCAATTATGGTGACGCACGATGTGGATGAAGCCCTGTTGCTTAGCGATCGCATCGTCATGCTGACTAACGGACCCCAATCTAAAATTGGGCAGATCATGGACGTCGATCTGCCGCGTCCGCGAAAACGCATGGAAGTAATCAATCATCCCAACTACTACAGTTACCGAAGTGAAATCATTTATTTCTTGAATCAACAAAAGCAGATCAAGAAGTTGAGAGCCAGAAAAACTACGGCGATCGCACGTCACGGTTTAGAGAAAATCAATCTCGAAATCGGATTTGTGCCCTTAACGGCAGCGGCTCCGGTCGTGATCGCGAAGGAAAAGGGATTCTTTGAGCATCACGGATTGGATGCTGTGAATTTGGTGCGAGAGTCTAGTTGGCGCGGAATTCAGGATGGGATTGCGGGCAGCTATCTTGATGCAGCGCAAATGCCTTCTGGAATGCCAGTTTGGTTGACCTCAGGTGGTTTAAATGGGGAGCCGTTGCCGGTTGTCAGTGCCTTAACGATGACCCGTAACGGCAACGCCATCACACTCGACAAGCGGTTCTACGAACAAGGAATTATCACCCTGACTGACTTAAGACGGATGCTCCTAGAAAGCCGTGATCAGCGGCATACCTTTGGGGCGGTTCATCCGGCTTCGATGCACAATCTGTTGCTGCGCTATTGGTTAGCGGCGGGCGGCATTGACCCAAATAAAGATGTCACGATCTCCACGATTCCGCCTGCTCAAATGGTGGCAAACCTGGAAGCTGGCAATATTGATGGTTATTGTATTGGCGAACCTTGGAATGTGCGGGCTGCGATCGACAATATTGGATATACGATCGCAACTGACCTGGAAATTTGGGATGGTCATCCCGGCAAGGTTTTGGGGGTTCGCGAAGATTGGGCAAATGCTTATCCGAATACTCACATTGCCTTGGTGAAAGCACTGCTTGAAGCCTGTGCCTACTGTGCCGATCCAGCGAATCAAGAAGAAGTTCGGATGATTCTGTCTCGTCCAGAGTATCTCGATTGTGAGATGGAATACATTGACCTTGGCGATGGTAGTCATAACACTTGTGGACTGCATCCTTCGCCGCGCGAGTATGCCCACCATCAGTTCTTCGGCGCAGGCGTGAATCGTCCTAGCCGCACGGAGCATCTGTGGATTATGACCCAGCTTGCTCGGTGGGGAGAGGTGCCATTCCCCCGAAACTGGGTTGAGATTTTGGAGCGCATTTGTAAGGTGAGTGTGTTTAGCATTGCGGCTCGTGAGTTGGAGTTGGATGTTTCCTACAGCCGGGGTCCGATTCACTTCTTTGATGGCACTACCTTTACAGCAGATGATCCGATCGCCTATCTGAATCATTTACAAATCAAGCATGACATTTACATGGCTGACGTGCCGTTAAAAGCGCCAGGAATACAGGCTGCTTAGAATGACTTACGCCTGATTCATAAGCGCTCAACTCCTTCTATTTCTGATCCATTCCTGCAAACTACTCAACCCCCTCAAAGGCAAATGGTTACATCGCTCAAGTCTGCACAACGTTCTTCACACGACGCCACTCCTTTCCTAATCGTAGACCAAGTTTCCAAAGTCTACCCGACCAAAACTGGCGATTACACAGTTCTTAAAGACGTGAATCTTGCAGTCAATCAAGGGGAATTCATTTGCGTCATTGGTCACTCTGGCTGTGGCAAATCTACCCTGCTCAACATGGTGAGCGGATTTGCAAAACCCACCACTGGAAGAGTTCTGTTACAAGGTAAGCCCATCGAGAAACCGGGCCCCGATCGCATGGTTGTGTTTCAAGGCTATGCCTTACTGCCTTGGCTCAGCGTTTTCGAGAACGTTTACTTGGGCGTCAATGTTGTTTATCCCCAAAAATCTAAATCCGAGAAAACCCAAATCGTCAAAGAGTTTTTGGCAATGGTGGGACTGGCAGACGCGATGGAGAAAAAGCCGCCTCAGATTTCGGGTGGGATGAAGCAACGGGTTGCGATCGCCCGTGCCCTCGCCCTCTGCCCAGAAGTTCTGATCTTAGACGAGCCTTTTGGCGCGTTAGATGCGATTACCAAAGAAGAATTGCAGGAAGAACTGCTGAAAATTTGGAACACCCACAAATGTACCGTGTTGATGATCACGCACGACATTGATGAAGCGTTGTTTCTGGCAGATAGATTAGTCATGATGACCAACGGGCCTGCCGCCGCGATCGGAGAAGTGATGGAAATTCCGTTCCGGCGTCCTCGCAATCGGAGTCGGATGATGGAAACGCCGGAGTATTACAAACTCCGCAACCATGCTCTAGATTTCCTTTACAATCGCTTTGCTCATGATGATGAATAGTGTCATCTTCATCAAATAGCCGCACAACTGCTAAACGCCAGTTTTAAAGATTGACTTGGATTTAGCTTGGAACCGTCACCCACGTTCCCGTTTCATTCGATTCGTGCGCTAAATCCATTAGCAGTTGAGCGTATACGCCTTCTTTCAGCGACGGCGGCAACGTTTCTTGTCGGTCAATGCTGAGCACCCACTGATCGACCACGCGAATAAATGGCGCAATTCGCCCATCGGGAAACACTTGAGGAAATGCCAATCGCTTTGGAACGTCGAGTTCGGTCAGCTCTTTTCCACCTTGGCTCCCCCACAGCTTAAAGCCATGCACATAGTCTTTTTGATTGTCGCTGCCCAAAACAAGTGTGCCGCGATCGCCATACACTTCGACCCAGTGCCCGCGCCCTTGAGTTGTGACAGAACTGAGGCAAATTTGACAGGGCGTTCCATCTGCTAATTCCAGCATGATGGTGCAGGTATCGTCCGAATCGACGGGTTTCAGTTCTCCAGTCGTTGGATCAGGGCGGGCTGAAATTGAAGTGCTGAGGTGGGCTGAGAGCCGCCTCACCGAACCGAATAGCCACGCAACATAGTCAAACGCATGAGACCCGATCGCGCCCAGCACACCCCCACCTTGATCCTTGCGAGCATACCAATTCCACGGGCGGCTGGCATCAGCTCGACTCGACACTAGCCAATCAATTTTGATCAGTCGTTTTTGTCCGACATATCCTTGCGACAGAAGCTCTGCTAAATACTGCCATGCCGGCACAAAGCGAAACTCAAAGGTCATGCTGGTCGCTACTCGCTGGTTGAGCGCCAAGTTATAAAGCTCTTTTGCCTCTGTGTAGTTTAGCGTTGTCGGTTTCTCTAATAACAAGTGCTTTCCAGCATTCAATACTGTTTTTGCCATCTCATAATGCAAAAATGGCGGCGTTGAGATGCTGACGGCATCGACATCCGATCGCGCAACCATGTCTTCTAGCGTTTGACAGGCATGAGCAATATTGTGTGTTTGAGCGATCGCAGTCGCCTTCTCTAAATCCCGATGGTAGACTGCTACCACACGAGTCCGGGACTGGCCTTGAAAGCCTGGAATGTGGACTTTTTGACCGAACCCTGTTCCTGCGATCGCAACTCGAATGTCAGACATAAATTAATGGTGTGGAAGACTGATGTAGAAGACGGGTTTAATTAAGTTAGGTTTATTATACTGATTAACTGCCTAGAAATCTTAGCGAGAAAGGATAGCGGTAAGACTGACCTTTGGATGCTTTAATCGCAGCGAAAATAGTAATAACAACCTGAAAGACAACGAATAGGGCAACACCAATTAAGAATGTATAACCTATCCACATCAACATGTTCTCAGATGTATTAGTGGTGTTAGCGCTTGTATAAATAATTACGCTGCATGTTGCAAAAAACAAGAACGCAGATAAAACACCAGCAGCAATGCCATAGAGCGTCATCGAAAGCAGAAAATTCATGGCTTCGCGTCCCTGCTGATCAATAAACGGATGGCGATCGCGCCCGCTGCGCCACACAATAAGCGGAAGTAGTAGCGTAACGAATGGAAGAAATAATACGGTTCCGACGAGGGCTGCGATCGTGCCCGAAAGATGACACCATATTCCCCACACTCGAACATTTTTAGGCAACGGTTCATTCATACTTAATCTCAAGAAGCAAATCATCCGAGCGTAGCGGATAGTGTGCCTATTGTAATCGTCGATAGCAGCGATGGATGCAAATGTTAATTTGAATGCTGAACTTTCTTGAATAACTCTGCGTCACTTGTAATGTAAGTTAAGTCATGTAAGTTAAATGAAGAGGTGCAACAATCGATTGTGAATTTAAGAACAAATGCATTAACAGTTTTAATAGCAGTTACAGCCGTATTGCCTGCTTACGCGCAACAGCAGAAAGCCTATTCGTTTCAATGTAGCGGTGGCAAAAATTTTCAAGCCGTGTTTTCAGCAGAACAAGCGATCGCAATGCTCGATGATGGCAAGTCGCTGCTGATGCGTCAGGTTCTAGCCGCTTCGGGAACCCGCTATCAAAACGCGGGTTACACTCTGTCAACGAAAGGTAATGAGGCGTTCATTACATTGAATGATCAGATGATTTATCAACAGTGTTCAACTAAAATAAATTCTGGCTCAAGCTCGAATACAAGCTCAGTATCGGGCACGGTTAGCTATCTGCAACGGATTGCGCTACCTCCGAATGCTGTTGTTGAAGTTCAACTTCAAGATGTGAGCCGCGCTGATGCACCTGCGGTGACGATCTCAGAGCAAACGATTCCTCTGAACGGCAGACAGGTTCCGATTCCCTTCAGTCTGAGCTACGATTCAGCAACGATTCGCCCTACGAACACCTATACGATCGCCGCGCGAATTTTGATTGATGGTAAAGCCCGTTGGAGGAATACATCTGCTTATCGCGTTATTACCCAAGGCAAGCCGACCTCGGTAGATGTAATTGTGAATCAAATCTAACTTCAAACTACTGCCAACCCGACTAAGCGAAGCTGCACAACCCATCATTTAGATGTAGAGCGACGAATTATTTGACCAAAACGGCAGATGATTTGTCATCCATCCAACTCCTGCGTTTTATCGCTGCGGTCAAACAATTTGTCGCTCTACATCACTGATTCGTAAATTTTGACAAACCAGGCGATCGTAGATCTCATGAATTCGCTTCGAGATAGTGATTCACGTCTTCGACAACACGAGTCAGTTCAGCTTCGGTGCTAAGGCGAATGCGATCGTCTCTCAGGGTAACTAATACCTTTGCCGCAAATGGAGATGCCCAAATGTTGGGATTACAAAAAATTTCTAAAAATACATCTCCAGTGTGACGATACTCGATCGGTTCTCGCGCCGCCGCTTTACTGCCGGGAGCCGTTGTGGTTGCGGTTGCTTTCAGGCTTTCCATCAACTGCATCAAGGCAGATTTTAGATCTTGAGCGGCTTCTAGCGAAAAGCCAAATGACACAGAACCTTCAACCAAATTGAGTGTAAGTTGGGACATGGAGAAAAACAGGGGGTGTGTTATCTCAATTATTGTAGAAGGGTGTGGGCTATGAGGAAGCGGAAATAGTTTGAACGGACGTTGGGCTATTTTTAACTGCAAACTATCCACAACAAGCCGCATCTGTTCAGACTGCCGTTTTAAGGAATTTGGCTTGCTTTCGGAGGCAGCAGTTGCGAATACCGTCAATAGTTGTTCTGAATTATGAGTAGCTGTAAACCATAAGCTGTAAAGGTTTTACGGATATTTACAATTTCTGGATCTACACTAGGAGCGATAAGCGCAAAGCGCAACTTTAGGAGAAATGGCTCTGCCAAACTCCGTGGATCGCAGATCAAATGTACAGTGACTAATTAAATGTCATCGAGACAAATTAGTGTCGTCAAGCTATATTCCTTATGTAACAGAAATTTCGGAGGAAGTAGCACATTTTTGAAGGCTTTCGAGCAATGTGATTTTGTGACAAATTAGCTGTCGTGTTGCGAATTCGTGACAAATTAGTTGTCATGTTTCTTCTAGCTACTAAATCACGCCAATGACAGATTACCTGTCGTCATCTGATAATCATGCCATTCTATTGGGCAACACCAATTATTGAGTTATTTGAGCAACACAGCTATCTCGAATTAAGCCACGCTACTCTGATTGTTCATCAATAAATTTATAGTGGTAAAAATCATCTGATGGATCTGAAGGCCTTTTTAGAACACCTTCGATCGTCCAATGCCCCAGCGAACTCCAAAACCATTGATCGCCCATCCAATGCGGGGCAGTTAACACAATTCATAGTGGAGCGAACGGATGGAACCGTTGAATGAGATAGATATGGTGTTGGGAGGCTTGGCGATCGCCATTTTTGCAGGCGGGCTCTTTATGTTGATATCAGGAGCCTGGTCTGCAAGGGATAAATAGACCGATGGACTTGACGACCTTTTTAGAACACTTCCATACAATCGCTGAAGATGCCGGTAGCATTACTAAACTCAAACCTCATTCTCGAGCTGGCAGTACGGGGGAAATTAGTGTCTCAAAAGCCAGCAGATGAACCTGCTTCAGAGCTTTATAGAAGGCTTGTTGACGAGGAAATCGAAGTTAGAGGCCATTAGTCTCTTTAAAGTTTAGAGAATAGGACTTACGCAGAGCGAGGAGAGAAGGGCACTCGAAACAAAGGAAAAATCGCTAGAGTCAAGGGATGAAAGACCCTATACAGCCTTTTCCAGCCTAATGAGGTACAAGCTAGAGTAATGTAAAGTGCCATCTCTAAGCTAGCGATTATGCAACCCTACTCGCCCGACCTCCGCCAGAGAATTGTAGACCGATACCAGGAGGGC
>JAHHHP010000149.1 GCA_019359275.1 Myxacorys chilensis ATA2-1-KO14
CGCGTAGAACGATTTGCTTTTCCAAATCAGAATGGTTGCATGATGTAGTTATTGGTCTGTTCATCAATCGGTACGAATTTGGATTACCCATTTAGCTATCGCTCCACACGTCTAGAACACGACCAAGTCTTAGATGCATTTGCCCTGACCGTTCACTCGTATCCCTAGCCCTGCCAAACCAGCAGTCCTATAAATTACCGGGTTAGAACGCATTGGGTTAGAACGGAAAATGTTCTTCATCATCGATCTGAACGTCTAACCGGGCTGAAATGACTTCCGTTACCATCGCTTCAAGTTCTGCCGCGTTAATGGCTCGATTCACCTGATCCAGAAGCGGATTCGTCAATGGAACTAACCGCAATCGACGATCCTCCTGAATCAGATCGAACACAGACCCTTCTGTCGATTGGCTTAGCTCTATATAGTCAAAGCTGTAAACGTTGAGGTAGAGGGCATGATTTGCCAGAAGCGTTGCTCGATGTGGATCGGCAAACACTTCTAAAACGCATCCTTCGCCTTCGTTTGTGGGCCTGCCATCTTGAGTGTGGATATAGCGCACTCGCGTGAGGTCGGTCAACACTCGCTGCATATCTTGCTTGTCGATGATAATGCCAACGTCAATGATGCAAGGCGCAGGAAACCAAGAATTCCGAGAGGAAAAGTCGTGACTCATGACAAAACAGGGGTCGAACTACGAGTCGAACAGGGCCAGAAGCAGAATTGCCCACCGTCTAGAATCGCATAGAGTTTCTGAGAACTTGCAAAAATAGACGGTTGAGTGGACAGTTTCACGATATCTAGAGAGGTGCGCTCTATAAGAATCCTCCCTCTAGGTCGGTGCTTCCTAAAGCAATTATGGCTGGGAAATGCAGATTTGGATCTCCTAGTCGAGAAGAGGAATTTAACTTCTGTAAAGTTGGGGTGCAAGGAATGGTCAGACGACTTCGGGTATGGATCGCTCAAATTCTAGCTGCAACGATGTTCTACACCTGTTTGCCGATTCCTTCAGGCTGGACACTCGAATTTCGAGGCATCGCTCGGGTTGCACCGCTTATTGGAGTGGTGATTGGCGGACTGTTGGGATTGCTGGATTGGGGATTGGCTTATGTGGGGATGCCTGTGCTGACTCGCAGCGCGATCGCAGTTGCGGTCTGGATCGCTCTTACCGGAGGGCTGCATTTAGACGGTGCAATGGATACGGCAGATGGATTAGCCGTGACTGATCCTCAGCGACGATTGCAAGCGATGTCTGACAGCGTGACGGGTGCATTTGGCGCGATCGCGGCGACTGTGATTCTCTTACTCAAAACCGTGGCCTTGAGTGAAATCGATCGCGATCGCATCTGGATCTTGATGGCAGTGGCAGGCTGGGGACGTTGGGGACAACTAGTGGCGATCGTGCTCTATCCCTATCTCAAACCAACTGGCAAAGGCGCGTTTCACAAAGAATCGATTCGATCGCTCTGGGAAGCGTTGCCGAGTTTTTTGCTGTTGTTTGGGCTAAGTGGGGCGTTGTATGAACAGCCGATTCGCGCGATCGCGCTATTGGTGGGAGGAGGCGCGATCGGGTTGCTGGTTGGAGCATGGCTCGATCGCAAATTGGGTGGACAGACCGGAGATACGTATGGTGCGATCGTCGAGTGGACAGAAGCCCTTTTACTTTGCCTTTTGACAGTGTTTTAGTGAGGGTGTTCTAGTGACGCACCGCAGCGTTTACAAAACTGAGCATCTAAGTCGTGAGGCATCAGACCACAGCTTAAACAACTTGTTTGAACTTGTTCGGTTGTTTTCACAAGTCGTTTGATTAGATCTCCTAACTGCCAAGGAATAAAAATAATGCCTGTCAAAATCATTAAAACGGTTAGAAATCGTCCGAGTTGAGATAAAGGGACGATATCCCCAAAGCCTGCTGTGCTAATAGTAGAAACTGAAAAATAGACAGCATCTAAAAACGTGCCATATTTTGAATTAGAGGCATGTTCTACTTGGTAGATCAAGCCAGAATAGACAAAAACAATGGAGAACAGCGTAAATAAAATTCTGGTATAAATGGCACTGTCTTCACTACTAACATAGCCAAAAACAGTGTTTCCACCAATAAACCGGATCAGACGTAAGATCCGAAACCATCGAAAGATTCTGAGAAATCCGGCACTAGACCCGCTTAACAAAAACGGAAGAATTGAAATCAAATCGATGATTGAAAACAGACTAAAAACATGCTCAACTTTATGTTTTGCACACCAGAATCTCAGAAAATATTCAATCACAAAGATAAAAAGGATTGCGTTCTCGAAAATATCAAGCTGCGTCTTAAGAGCAGCAGGAAGTTGATACGTTTCAGCAACGAAGATCGCAGAGGAAGCCAGCACCAATCCGGTGATAAACAAATTAATGCCTCGACCAATCGGCGTATCAATATCTTCTAGATAAAAGGCAATTTTTTCTTGCAATTCCATAAACTAAAATGCCGAACCTTGAGCTATTGTGGCTCAAAGTTCGGCACTTGATCTAACATTTGATCTAACTGTGAAGCTTTACGGAGCGACCTTATCGACTCCCAGCAGTTCTGCGATCGCTTGATGTTCTGCGGCTGGATGGGTCGGCAACTGCTGCCGCGCGTCCGTAATTAGCCAGTCAAGCGAGGCGGCTTGCACATCGATCGTCGCACCCGTCTTATCGACGCAATAGCGGCCAAACACAAGCTTGTCAACCAGTCTCACGCCCGGCCCCAACCGCGAATATTCAAAAATCACGCTGTTGTCCACCGTTGCACCACTGCATACCCAGCAGTTTGGGCCAATCATCGCCGGGCCGACAATTTTCGCGCCGTCCTCAATGCAGGTCATACTACCGATGTAGACTGGGCCTTGAATATCGACTTTATCCCAATTCACCGCCACATTCAGCCCGGTATAAATCCCTGGAGCAACTTCGTGCCCTGGAATTGGAACGTTCTTCACCTCACCTTCTAGAACACTGCGAATCGCTTGCCAGTAGTCCGGCACTTTGCCAATATCCACCCACTCAAATTCCATCGGCAACCCGTAGAACGGCGCACCCATCTCGACAAGTTTGGGAAACAGTTCACCGCCGATATCGTATTCTTGACCCGACGGAATGTAGTTGAGAATTTCGGGTTCAAAAATATAAATTCCGGTGTTGATGTTGGTACTGAGTGCTTCTTCAATCGAGGGCTTCTCTTGAAATGCCTTAATCTTGCCCGACTCGTCCGTGACCACTACACCGTAGCTTGAAACCTCCTCACGCGGAACGGGTTTCATGATCACCGTAGCGATCGAGCCTTTCTCTCGGTGCCACTTCACCGCCGCTGTTAAGTCCAAATCGATCAGCGCATCGCCGCACAGCACCACAAAGGTGTCATCGAAAAACGGGGAGAAATCTTGAATTCGCTTCATGCCGCCCGCTGACCCGATCGCTTCTCCGACCAGTTCGCCATCGACAATGCGGCCTTCAAACGAATAGCCAATTTCTACGCCAAAGCGCTGTCCGTCGCGGAAGTAGCTTTCAATTTCGTGTGCCAAGTGGCTCACATTGACCATGATTTGGTCGAAGCCGTGCTGACGAAGCAACTCCAGCAGAAACTCCATCACGGGTTTTTGCAGGATTGGAATCATAGGCTTGGGAATGGTGTATGTGATTGGGCGAACCCGTGTTCCCTTCCCGGCTGCCAGAATCATGGCTTTCATAAGCGTTCTCTCTAATCCTACGCCATCAATTTTTAGGTCAATTGTTAAGCATACCGGACAATTCCAGAATGCGTCTTTCTCACTATAGAGGAGGACAGGACTTTAGACTATTCACTACCGGACGGTAAACGATAAGCTCAAGCCCAAATTGCCAGTTGTTGCCCTTAGCAGCGTAAGAAGCAAACGTCGTCATGCGATCGGAGCCTGCAAAGCAGTCCCTTAAGTAATATGCTTGTACGTTTGCAGTACGGATACCCTTAGCGTACCCAACTTCACAATTAATTTATACCAACAGCAGTCTTTAAAGCTGTCTTTAACGAAGCAACGACGATCGCAGCGCGCCGCTTCAAGGAAAATGCTCCGCAAGTTGCGGATCGCAATCGAATTCAGTCCAGCACCGCGCTTTCAGTCAGAACTTCAATCGCGCTGGCTTGTAGCAGCGCTCCTTCAGAACTTGTCGGAGAAAATCGCACTTTCAGGTCTTGATAAAACTCTTCCTGAGCCAGTTCTACTTTCGATTGGGCTGAGAGCAACAGTAGCGCCCAAAACACACCAACTCTCTCATGGTTCTCAGCATGGGCGTGTGGATCATCTTCTACCGTAGTTTTGCCCTGTTCTTTTAGCTCGACCCAAAATTCCAGCACAAGTTCAAAGTCAATCCAATCTTGTCCTTTCGAGACGTGCGACCAGTGATTGACAAAGAATTCCTCGATCGCAACCGCCATTTCTGAGAGGTTTTCTTGGTGAGCGAGTTGCGCGATCGCTCGCACTGCTTGAGCGCGAGGAATTTTTTCGTGCGTGGGGCGTCGCCTCGGCGCTCGGTCATCTAATGCGGTAGCAATAATTTGAATTTGTTCGATCAATTCATTCAGCGTCACGCGCCGACGCTGGGGAGGATGGGCCACGGCTCGACGCCGCAACTGTCGCTCTAAATTTAGCGGCAATGCCGATCCCAACTCAAACCCTTCTAGATCGTCTTCTAGAAACTCTTCTAACGGTTCTACAACTGCTGTCTGCGTCAAGGACTGCGCTTTGAGCAACAGTAACATCGACGCGTACAAAAAAGCCTGCCCCGACTGAGACAAGTTCGCTTCATACAATTCGCGGCCCGTCGCCGGAGCCAAATCACTCAAAAACCGATCAATAACGTCGATGACATTGACATTCCACGGATCAAGTTCTCCGCGTTCTGCCATGTCGATGAGGAGCGCGATCGCGTCTTGAGCAAGAGAGGGAGGAGGCATGGATGAGGGATGAGGGATGAGGGATGAGGGATGAGGGATGAGGAGGAAGACGGCTGTCAGATTTAAGGGGTGGGCTACTGAATGAAGCCTTGAGCGGAGTCGTTCACTTGATTTTAATCCGCGCAAAGTAGATTGCTGCAAGCAGAATGAACAAGTATAGGGTGAACGGAACCCAGAGGCTCCAAAGACTTCCAGGGTTCGTCAAATCTCCTGCAATTTCTCCCATCCCTCATTCCTCACTCCAAGAGCAACTTGCGAAGGGTTGCCGCAGGCTCCCTCCTCCTTATGCCAATACCTCAACATCTTCCATTTTTTCTTGTGCCGCAGGCAACAGACGTTGCTCTTGAAGTTCTGCTTGATAGCGCTCTACGTCCTGCTCTAGCTCCTGAATTCGAGTTTCGCGAATTTTGACTTCTTTTCCAAGTTCGAGCGTCCGCTGGAGGTGAGACCAAACGCTGAATACCCACGCTAACACCGCCCCAATGCCCATTGCCACAATCAGTTCAACCGCTAACGGGGCTTGAAGCTGTACTCCTCGAACGACGTGGATAATGGACGGTTCAGTATTCTCAATGCCAAACAAAACGAGAGCCAAACAAATGACAAAGATGATTAAAAAATTAACTTGTCTCATCATGTTTTCTCCAATCACGCCGCTAGTCTAGCAGGGATTGGGAAAAAGGGAGAAAAAGAAAAAATAAGATTGGCAGGAAGAGAAGAGCGATCTACTCGGCAGGCGGAGGCGTGATTACGGTTTCTGTAACGATGACGGGCGGCTTCTGGTTTGACAGGCGAATCGCATCGATCGTGCCTTTAATCGTGCCTGCGATCGGCACAGCAATCACCACGCCCAGCAAGCCCGCAATTTGTAATCCCACGAGCAAGGCAATGAAAATCCAAATCGGGTTTAATCCGGTGAAGTCGCCCATAATTTTAGGCGCGAGCAGATTATCTCGAATCTGTTGCAAAATTACTGCTGCCAGCGCGACTTGAAATGCCAGCCACACGCTCTGAAACATCACGAGAATGGTGACGAGTCCAATTCCTAACCCGGCTCCAATAAACGGAATTAATTCTGCAAGCCCAATAATCAGCGCAAATAGCAGCGTAAACGGCACTTTCAGCGCCCAAAATAAAGGAATTAAACCGCCTGCCATAAATAGCGCCAGCAGGATTTGGCTCAGAAAGAAGTTGTGAAAATTTTGCTGTAGCGATTCGCTGAGAGGAAGGCCAATCTTGGGCGGAAATTGGTGAATCAAGCCTTGCCACACGCGATCGCCGTAGAGCAACATGTAAAATGCCAGCACAATGATCAAGATGGTATCGATTAAGCCCGAAACCGTGCCAATGGCTAACCCCAATGCTTGAGACGCATAGGCTTGAATCTGATTTTCAATTTGAATGCTGAGCTTACCCCCAAATCCTCTCAGGTCGATCGGTAAGTTTCGTTGCTTTGCCCATTCATCCCAAAAATCCAAATTTTGCCGACTCGCCTCTAGCCACCCTGGAATCTTGACTAAAAGCTGATTGGTCTGCTCCAGCAAGATAGGAACGAGTGTCAGTGCTAGAACCGAGAGAACTGTGACGGTCGAGAGCAGCACAATCACAACGGCTCCGGTGCGCTTGATCCGAATTCGTTCAAACCACCGCACCGGATAGTTCATTAAAAATGCCAGAATCGCCGAAACCGCTAGAACCGTGATCAAATGCTCAAAGTAGTACAACAATTGACCGAGAAGCCAGATGTTTAATGCTGCGATCGGGCCTATCAAACCCAAAATCAGCAGCCGTTGTGCATTAAAAGATCGACGGCGACGCATAGAGGAGCAGAGCTGAGGAACGCCCTCGGTAACACGGTGGACGCAGGAACGAGAACTTTATGAAGACGTGGCGAGGCTAAAGGCTGTTTGCGGTTGAAGGTTCAACTGAAGGTTCACCTGCGCTCGGAGGCTGCTGATTCTTGATATAAGTTCCGATGGCGACGATCGCTATAATAATCACTGTACCAATCCCAAGAGGACTTGGCATCCAAAAGGCAGCTTCTAGGTGATTCTTCTGTCCGGGTTGCAGCATCCAGACGAGTTGCTTGCCAGCGCGACGAGAGGCAACCGAACCTGGACGAACAATATTTTTCGCACCCCACGGGGTTGTGAGTTCAAATTGAAGATCGAGCAGGGGACTAGAATCGACCAAAACTTCTCCTTGGGGAGAGGCAACGCCTAGCGATCGCAGGTCTACGTCGTAGATCAATCTACGACGTTCTAGAAGTAAAAAGTTACCTTGCTGGACGGTGAGATGAGATTCGATTGGCGGCAGTTCTACCTTTCGGCTGGTTTTTACTTTTGCTTTGGCATCAAAAAAGGTGTTGAATCGCTTCTCTAATTCCTGTCCGGTGCTAAACGGAATCGTGACTAACACTTCTTTGCTCGATACGCGGCGGGCCTTGCCCCCTATCTGACGAGCGCGTTGCTCGATGTTGGCAAGCCACGCTTGGGCAGTGCCACTATTGACCCGAGTGAACCGCTCATCTAATTGAACATGTTGCGCGATCGTGCCTCGGGTCGGGCTGTCGAACGTGATACCAACGTCGTACTTGACACAGCCAGAGAGCGCAAAGGCGATCAGCGCAATCCAGACGACTCGCCCCGACCAAACAGATTGGAAGAGTGCGTGGGTACGGTGCGACGCGAATCGAGCAATTCGTTGAAGCATGGCAAACCAGAGAATGGAGTGTTCTTTATCATCTAACACTACTCTAGAAGGTTCGCTAACTGAACCAGATCAATCCAGCAATAATTGCGATCGCGCCGCCTAACGCCACCCAAATGAACAGATTGTCTTGAGTGTTGACCTGGCTCAGATCGACTGGCTCTGGAACAATCGATTTTGGCTTTTCAGGACGTTTGGGAGGTATCGCAGGCGCAAACTTTGATGTCCCTAATGCCGAGCCTTCATTGTCCGAAATTTTGGAGAGGTCGGGAATCTCAGTTAGCCATTCGGGACGAGTTTTAAGTTTCGGCGCTTCGAGAATGTAGAGCAAGCGTTTTCCTTGCTTGCGCGTTTTTAGGTCGGGATGACGACTCACTTTTTGACAGAGTTGAATGGCTTGCGATCGCTGCCCCGCCGCTTCGTAAGCAGTGACTAACCAGATTTGCATTTCTCCGCCGAGTCGCGTTCCACTTTCGACTAATGCACTCGCCCGTTCTAGATACTGAACGGAGTCGCGGTAGTTTCCCCGCTCAAAGGCAGTTTTCCCTGCCTCATATTCTCGGTTGGCAAGATCTAAACGTTCAGAACTCACGATGAAAAATTCAATTAGCGACGCTTCGATCGTACTATGCGATCGTTCAGTGAAACATCTACCAAGCAGCACTCGCCCAAGCGTTTAGATTCGACCGCAAGTTGATTGTCGACAGCAATCCGAATTGGGTCTGCGGATCAGCTTTCTGAAATTCTCAAGACAAATGTCTCCAAGGCATTGAACATCTATGCAGTCAACGAATTTAATAGCGGATGTAGCCCTCGGCTCCGGTTCTAACTAGCGGTCTGTCAATTCTGAATCGAGGGATGAGGGACAAAAAATGAATTAGGATTGGCTTTCATCCCTCTTTGCAAAGCGGTGCCGGGGGCGTTTGTTACATCTATTACCCCATCTGCCGCCAACGAGAAACCTTTGCGTAAGTCCGAATTAGTTGTTAGTTATTGTTGCCGGAGAGGAACCTGAATTGTAAACTCAGTTCCCCCTTCAGGAGATGAGAAGCACTTCAGTTTGCCACTATGCTTCTCCTTGATAATTTGGTAACTAATCGACATTCCCATTCCGGTTCCTTTGCCAATCGCTTTTGTGGTGAAAAAAGGATCAAAGATTCGCGGCTGAATGTTCTTGGGAATGCCAGATCCATTGTCCGCGATCGCCACTTCTACCCAGGTTGCACCCACAACCGATGTGCGAATCGTAATCCGATTAGGATTGTCCTGAATTTCTTGATAGGTACGCTTTGCATTACCGTCTTCCAACGCATCGATCGCATTGGTCAAAATATTCATAAACACCTGGTTGAGTTGTCCGGCATAGCATTCGACTAGCGGCAACGAGTCATAGTCTTTAATCACCTCGATTTCCGGTCGTTCGGGTCGAGCTTTGAGACGATGTTGCAGAATCATTAAGGTGCTGTCGATTCCTTCATGAAGATCGACCGCTTTAAATTCGGCTTCGTCCATGCGAGAGAAGTTTCGTAGCGACAGAACAATTTGGCGGATGCGATCGGTGCCCAACCTCATCGAAGACACCATCTTCGGTAAGTCGTCCTGCAAAAACTCTAAATCGATATCTTCGGCAGCAGTTTGAATTTCAGCGGTTGGATTGGGATCGTGCTGCTGATATAACTGCACAAATGCTAATAAATCTTGGCTATATTGCTGTACATGAGCGAGGTTGCCATGAATAAAGTTGACTGGGTTATTAATTTCGTGAGCCACTCCCGCTACCAGTTGTCCTAGACTCGACATTTTCTCACTCTGGATCACTTGAGCTTGCGTTCGCTGCAACTCTGCTAACGTATTTTTGAGTTCAGCCGTGCGCGCTTCTACCCGGTCTTCCAGTTCGTCCTTACTTTGCTCTAACGCCGTAAATAATTCGCTCAGTCGACCTGTCATGTGGTTAAAGGAGTCAGACAGGCTATTGAGTTCGCGAATGCCGCTGCTTTCTACTGTCTGGTCTAAGTCACCCGCTGCCATTGCTTTACTTGCCCGATTGAGACGGACAAGCGGACGGACAATCCAACCGGAAGTAAACATACCCATCACCGAGGCAATCACCAATGCGCCAAAACACAGCGCGATCGTCAGGCGCGTATTGTCGTTGATTTGCGTCATGAATGAGCGTTCTGGCACACTCACTACCACCAGCCAATCTAATCCGTACGGGTCACGCCAAGGAGTGACATCCACAAAATATCGCTCTCCCTGCACCTCAACCTGGAAGTTTTTGTCTTGAGAAACAGCCTGGAAATTGTTAGAACGCTGCTGGAGTTGTTGAGCAATTTCCTTGACGACTGGGTTAGAGCTATTCGTTGCCTGCACGCGCTGCACTTCATTTTTGCCCAATGTAAAAGGCGGCTCTGTTCCAGAATTGGCAATCAGCATTCCACTCCGCTCTAGAACAAAGACTTGTCCAACGCGGCTAACCTCTAATTGCCGTAGAAAATCACTGAGCTTTAATAATCCAAGTTGCGGGTTAAGTTGAGAGAACAGAAGAAAACAACCGCAAGCCACGCGAATTGCACCGCACCTGTGTTCACGACTACGGCATAGTGAAT
>JAHHHP010000003.1 GCA_019359275.1 Myxacorys chilensis ATA2-1-KO14
GCGCGTTTGACCCAGCACATCATAGCGTCCGCAATCTTTGACATAAATTAAACTCGTATGCCCACCAGACACCAGCAGGCATAGAAACGGAGGCTGTAAGGTTGGATCACTTAGATAAGAAGCGTAAATGTGTCCTTCTAGGTGATGAACGCCAATAAACGGCTTTTGATGTAGCATTGCCAGCGTTTTGGCGGCGGTCAATCCGACTAGTAGCGCCCCAACTAATCCAGGAGCGCAGGTTCCGGCAATGCCATCGATGTCAGACCAACCGAGATTAGCCGCTTCAAGAGCTTGCGCGATCGCGCAATTGACGATTTCGACATGTTGACGCGATGCCACTTCTGGCACAACCCCGCCGTATTTCTGATGGATTGCGATCTGTGACGAGACGATACTGCTCAAAACGTGACGATTCTTTACGATCGCTACTGCCGTTTCGTCACAACTTGTTTCAATTGCTAAAACCGTTGCCATTTGCTGATACGTTTTTGAAGGTATAGGCTACCGTAGCGTGGCTAAACCCTGCGTGGTGTAGCTAAAACTTGGATTAGGTAACGCTAATAAAAGTTTATCGCGCTACTCAGTTTCGTCTATTTTTGGATTGCAGAAAGCTCAACGCTTTTTGCACTAATAAACTACGCAATTTGTAAAAAAGGGAAACAATTCCATGCAACGATTGTTTGCTCTAGTTCTCGTTTTCTCCTTGTGGTTCGGCTTTGCTGCCCCACAGCCAGCCCAGGCTTACAACTTAGTCCCCTGTAACGAAAGTACGGCCTTTGCTCAACGTGCTAGAGACTCGGTGAACCAGAACGCCGCGCGACGCTATGAGATGTACTCTCGCGCAAACTTGCTGTGCGGCAAAGATGACGGGCTGCCTCACTTAATTGTAGATGGCAATCTCGCTCACTTAGGTGAATTTACGATCCCAGGCATTCTGTTTCTACTGCTCACCGGTTGGATCGGTTGGGCGGGTCGCTCTTACATCCAAGCGGTGAAGAAGAGCGGCAACGCAGAAGACCAAGAGATCATTATCAACGTGCCTTTGGCAATCAAATGCTTGTTGGGTGCTGTCCTATGGCCTCTTCTAGCCATCAAGGAATTGACGTCAGGTGAACTTGTTGTGGGTAAAATCACGAACGCGGACACCGGCATTCCTGTGTCTCCGCGCTAGTAGAGACGGTATGAGGGAAGAAGGATGAATTAATTGTCTTCAGTTCTTTGTCCTTTCTCCCTCAACTTTAGTCTAACTACCCACCAAGCGCGTCTATTGCTCCTTCAATGAGCGCTCAAGGGACATCGGTAGAATCAGTTCTCACCAAGAAAGGCTTGAGTCATCTCAAGCAACGCTGTTTTACCCTAAAAACATTGAATTTACGGAGTCTAACTATGGCTGGTTTGCCTCGTTATCTTTCAAGCGCACCTGTACTGGCAGTGGCTTCAATCAGCGTCGTGTTTACGGCGTTTATGCTGATCAACTGGGTTTCACCAGATTTGCTCTTCTTAGCTAAATAGAAGAAAAAGTGGGCAGTAGGAGACGCTTCAATTGCTGTCTGAAGCTTGTACGCTATAACGTATCCCTCCTATTGCCCACTGAACTATGCTCGATTCGGAACTCGAAATTCGTCGCCTGTTAGACGTTATGCCTGCTTCTGGGCGGATGCTGACCAAACTAGTGAGCAAGCCAGAGCAACGGGCGCTAATTGATGCCCCATTTCCGATGCCTTGGAGTAGCGATCGCGTCATTTACATTAATTTTGATTTGTGGAGTCGTCTCTCCCGCCCGCAACGAGATCTACTGATTCTCCGCACCGTCAGTTGGCTCTCTAGCGTGAAATGGTTTCAGCCCAATCTTTCGCTAGGGCTGGCAGGGGCAGGAGTTGTGGGACTGGGGTTTGAGCTATTACAGCAAGACATTGTAGGCATCGCCGCGACGACTGCTCTCGGCGCGATCGCACTCACCCAAATTTGGCGCACCAATCGCAGTTCCCGGATTGAACTTGACGCCGACGAGAAAGCGCTACAAATCGCCCAACGTCGAGGCTATACCGAGACGGACGCGGCTGGATTTTTGCTCTCGGCGATCGAATCAGTGGCTCAAAACGAAGGGCGATCGCTGACGTTTGTTGAAGTATTAAGATGTCAGGCGCTGCGGGCGATCGCAGGTCTCTCCCCCATCGGCGTGCCGCAATCGATTCGACAACAAGAGTTCTAGCTCTTCCCGACAGATTTTTCCGGCGTCTTCGATTTGAAATAGGCTTCCAGCACCTGACGGACCATCGGAGCCGTGACCGAGCCGCCGCTGCCACCGGAAAACTCGCCCATTGCAACGACTACAATTTCAGGCTTGTCGTACGGGGCAAACGCTCCAAACCATGTATGAGAGCCTTGTCCTAAATCTTCAGCCGTACCACTTTTGCCCGCCACCGGAGGTAAATTCGACACATTTAACGCCTGTCCGGTTCCGGTACTGATTACGCCTCTTAGTCCTTCTCGCAGAATCCGAATAGTATCAGGACTAAGATTGAGCGGTTCGCGCCAGTTCTGAGCCGATTCGTTGTCTTTGAGCAAATGAGGCTTGACCCGATATCCGCCATTGGCTGCGATCGCAAACATAGCGGCTACTTGTAACGGTGATGCCTCAACATAGCCTTGTCCGATCGTCATATTCACCGTGTCGCCGACAAACCATTCTTGCTTCACCTCTTTCTGCTTCCAAGCCGCATCAGGCACAAGACCAGGAGATTCTTCAGCGGCCAGTTCAACACCCGTTTTTTGCCCAAATCCGTAGCGATGCGTCCACTCAATCAAGGGTTTCTCCCCCATTCCCATACCGATTTGGTAAAAGAACGTATCGCTGCTCCAGGCCAGCGCACCAACAAAGCCTTGAGGACCAAATCCCGCATGGTTCCACTCACCGAAATCAATTCCACCCACTTTGAGAGAAGGATAGGTGTTGAGAACGGTATCGGGCGAGAATTTGCCCGATTCTAATCCCGCCGTTGTGGTGATGATTTTGAACGTACTGGCAGGCGGATAGCTCTGCAATGCCCGATTGAGAAAGGGATGGTCTTGGCTCTGGAGTTGCTTCCACGTCTCGTTTGACATCCGCGTGGTAAAAAGATTGGGATCAAATCCAGGATGGCTCACCATCGTCAGAATTGCCCCAGTATGCGGATCAAGCGCCACGATCGCACCTTCACGATTTCCAAGTGCCGCTTCCGCCGCTTTTTGCAAATCTAGATCGAGCGTCACTGTGACATCTTTGCCAGCGTGGGTTTCTTTCTCTCCCAAAATTTTCAAGACATTTCCAGCACCATCGACCTCAACCTGCTGACCGCCCCACTCGCCGCGCAGTTGCTTCTCAAAGGCCGCTTCAATTCCCATTTGCCCAATCACATCTCCCAGTCGATAGCCGTCGCCCTGGTGACGCTGCAACTCCTGATCACTCAGTTCGCCCGTGTAGCCGATTACATGCGCTCCCAAATCGCCGTTTGGGTAATCTCGTACCGCTTCAGCATCGACTTCCACCCCTGCTAATTCGCTGCGGTACTCTTCTAACGCCGTCACTTTTTGGGGACTGATTCCTCGGGCAATTCGCACCATGTACGGGGAACTGTAGCCTTCTTGTTGCAATCGCCGCTCAATATCCTGCACGGGAATATTTAAAATTTGCGATAAACGCTGCAACGTCTTGGGCCAATCTACTTTCTTCTGTGCCAATGGCTGGAGGTACACTGAATGAGACAATCGACTCCCCGCCAAGATTCTGCCCTTGCGATCGACAATTTTTCCGCGCTCTGGATGCTTGGGAATCAGCCGAATTCGGTTGGTTTCTGCCAGTTCACGATTGCGATCGCCTTCAACGAGCTGCAAATACGCCAACCGCCCGCCCAAGCCACCTAAAATCAGCCCAATTAGCAGCAGAAGCAGCACCATTGATTGATTTTGGCGTCCTACGTTCCGACCCGTTTGTTTGGGGAGCGCGGGTGCAGAAGAAGAGTGAAGAAGGGTCATAAATAAACAGTTGAAGGGACGCAGGTCTAGGCAGTGCTACTTAGGAGTTGCAATATTAGGATTGCACTAGAGGACTTGCACTAGAGCGGCTTAGATTCCAAAGCTGTCACAACTTTGTTTAACAGTTGTCATTTAACACTTATCGTTTAACAGTTGTCATTTAACACTTATCGTTTAACAGTTGTCCTCAAGTTCGGGTCTGGGAGTTTTAATACCTACATGGGCAATCTAAAACCGGAGACCGTGAACGCGATCGAATGCACCCAGTTTAATTAAATCATTCTTTCAGATCAAATTTGCCAAACGCTCCCTGAAGGCGCAGTTAGCCTAGAGCGCACCTCCGCAGAAACCGTAGATTCTACATCCTTCCCATCGCATAAAATAAATCAAATTGAGCGTCGAACCCCTCTATCTTTTGGTAGGGAATGCCGCGTTCATGATCCAGGGAGAATCACCGCAAGGAACCGAAACTATGTCTCAAACGGCAACACACAAGCCGCTTTCAACAGGCGTCAACGTTGGATTTGATGTTGAACTGCGGAAAGTGTTTAAAGTTTATGGGGGTGAATCTGCGGTGCGAGGCGTTGATCTCAGCATTGGTCAAGGTGAGTTTTTTAGTATTCTCGGCCCGTCGGGTTGCGGCAAAACTACCACATTGCGGCTGATTGCCGGATTTGAAACACCGACAGCAGGCGAGGTGGTGATTCGCGGTCAGTCTATGAATCATGTCCCGCCTTATCGGAGACCTGTAAATACAGTGTTTCAAAACTATGCGCTGTTTGGTCATCTATCCGTGTGGGAAAACGTTGCGTTTGGGCTGCGAATTCAAAAATGTCCCCGCTCAGAAGTGCAAAGCCGGGTGCAGGATGCGCTGAAACTGGTCAAGATGGAAGGCTTTGCCAAGCGATCGCCGTCCTCTCTTTCGGGCGGACAACAGCAGCGAGTTGCCCTTGCACGAGCATTAGTGAATCGTCCGGCGGTCGTATTGCTCGATGAACCATTGGGCGCGTTGGATCTGAAGCTGCGCAAAGAAATGCAGGTCGAACTGTCGATGCTGCATCGAGAGTTAGGCGTGACCTTTGTGCTGGTGACACACGATCAAGAAGAGGCGCTGTGCTTGTCCGATCGGATTGCGGTGATGAACGCGGGACAAGTTGAGCAAGTCGGCACACCCGATCAGATTTACGAGCGTCCTCAAACAGGGTTTGTCGCTAGCTTTATTGGAGATACCAATTTGTTTCACGGCAGAATCGAGGGCGCACATCCAACAATGCTGTGGATTCGCACTGAAAGCGGCTTGAAGATGACGGTGCAACCTGCTCAGACAACCCCACCGCTCACATCGGGGCGCGTTGTGGTGAGTGTACGTCCTGAAAAAATTCAGGTCAGCCTCACGCCAAAAGAGCAGGGCAACTGCTTTGAGGGACGCCTGCGAGATGTGATGTATTTGGGAACGCATGTGCATTACGTCGTCCAGTTGATGTCTGGCGATCGCATCACCGTACGTCAACCTCACGCCTTGACCGTGCCGACAGCAGAAACCCCGATCTATCTGGTTTGGGACGCGGAAAGCTGTTTAGCACTACCAGATAGTCAGGGGTGAAGGTTATGTTAAGTCGAGTTCATTCTCATCGGTCTCGTCGTCGGTTTTTGAAGGGCGCGATCGCGGGAGCATCGGGATTTGCCCTGTCGAGTTGCGGCTGGACGTTAGCTAAAGTGCAAACCGCAGAAGTCGTTCAGAACCGTTCTAACGAATTGCACATTTACACCTGGTCAAACTACATCGATCAAGAATTGGTCAATGCGTTTAGGGAAAAAACTGGAATCAACGTCATTTTCGACATTTTTGATTCTAATGAAACAATGCTGGCAACGTTTCAAGCTGGTAAAGGCGGGATCTATAGCATTATTTATCCCTCTGATTACAAAGTCAGTCAGATGATCCAGTTAGGATTATTGAGCGAATTAGACCATTCTCGATTAGACGGGTTGACCAATCTTCTACCCCGGTTTCAGCACTCGGTTCACGATGTGGGCAACCGCTACAGCGTTCCGGTGAGTTGGGGAACGACGGGATTGGTGTATAACAGCGAGAAAATTCAAGAACCACCCACCGATTGGAATTATCTTTGGCAAAACAAAGAGAAGTTAACGCGGCGAATTACGCTGATGGATGACGTTCGGGAAGTGATGGGAGCAACGTTGCGATCGCTAGGGTTTTCCTACAATTCCACCAATGCCGATGAGATTAAGAAAGCCTATGAGCGACTGCAAGAATTGAAAAGCGCGATCGCCACCTTCACAACTGATGCATGGCGTGATCAAATCATTGCAGGCGATTTATTGATCTCGATGTGCTATTCTGCCGACGCCGTGAGCGTGATCAATCAAAACAAAAAGCTGAAATACGTAATTCCCAAGAGTGGAACATCGATCTGGAGCGATACGATGGTGGTTCCAAAAACGGCTCCTAACCGAGATGCGGCTTACGCGTGGATGAGTTTCATGCTGCAATCGGATGTCGCTGCAAAAGTAACAGAGCGATTGTTTTTTGCCACACCGAACCTGGCGGCGTTCCGACAATTGCCTGAGTCGTTGCGATCGAATGTGAGTTTATTTCCGCCAGATGCTCAGATTAGCCAATCGGAATCGATCGCCCCGGTGTCAAAATCAACGCTCGAACTCTACGACCAGTATTGGACGAGGCTCACCAGCAGTTGAGGCTTACTCACTAGATGCCTATGGCTTGGCGGATTTGAGCAACTATTTGTTCTACAGGTTGATCACTTTGTAGCGCGATCGCGTCGGTTGGTTCTTCTAAGGTTTCAAGCTGACTGTGCAACATGCTGGGTGGCATAAAATGTCCTTGACGGTGCTGCATGCGTTCTTGCAAAACTGCTTCCGACGCTTTGAGATAGACGATCTTCACCTGATCAGAATCTTGTTTTAGCTGCGATCGATAACTAGCCTTTAAAGCAGAACACGCTAAAACAAAGTTTTTCTTGTTCTCAAGCCCATGCTGAATCAGCGATCGAATCGTTTCTAACCAAGGCTTGCGATCGTCATCTGTCAGCGCAATGCCGTGACTCATTTTGTCGATATTCGCTTGGGGATGTAGCCCGTCTCCGTCGATAAAATCCCATTTCAAATCATCCGAAAGCTGATTACCAATGGTGGTTTTGCCGGAGCCAGAAACGCCCATAAGCAAAATAATCACGAGGCAGCACTCCAGTTCACATAAGGCAATCGAGCTGCCGTAGCGCGGATCTGATCTGCTCCAGCAACTAACTGACCACACGCATCCCACGTTCCTGCTATAAACATTTGACGTGGGCCTTCGCCTATTGAAACTGGAGCGGTGAAGTCGTCGCAGTGAACCTGCTTCATTTCTAAATCAACCTTTATTTCGGCTTGAGGATTTGCGCTCAGCCGCTCTTGTAGCTGTTTTGTCATGCTTGGATCAGCCGTTACACAAGGGATTCCAAGCGCCACACAGTTGCCAAAAAAGATTTCAGCAAAGCTTTCGCCTACGATCGCCCGGATACCCCACTTCGCGATCGCTTGAGGGGCATGCTCACGACTAGAGCCACAGCCAAAGTTACCGTTGACAACAAGAACGGTTGCACCTTGATATTGCGGCAAATCAAAAGGATGCTGCCCGCTTTTTTGAGCGCGATCGTCGGCAAAGACTTGTTCGCCTAAGCCATCGAAGGTGACAGCCCGCAGAAACCGTGCCGGAATAATCCGATCGGTATCAATATCATTTCCAACCAGTGGGATTCCCCGCCCTGTAACGGCCTTAACTTCGCTGACCATATAACAAACCTTTGAGTGCAGTCTATTAGTATAAAGCGGATGCCGTTATAAGGTAATGGGTTTGCGATTCGCCTCGCCAAGACCGAAAGCAGGCTTAGCGTTGCGTTGCTCACCCTACTTTCCCACTCTTGTAGTAAAAGATTTCTGATTTCTTTGTTTGTTCAGTCCCTAAAGCTTTAGAAATATTTCTTCAAATCTCCAAATCAAGTAACCCGTCCAGCCCTTAGTGTAACTTTGCCAACCACTTAGCACGAAGATGTATTCTCTTGGCAAGCTGCCTATAGAACCTTGCGGATCGTACTTAAAAGAATCCCAAGGAGATAGCCACATGCCATTGACATGCCAATGAACAGCTTTACCAAACTTAGTTTCACTAATTGTCTGAGCAGTCATCTCTGGAGATGATTTACAACCGAGACCTCGCCAAATCTTACTCTGAACACTAAATCCAAAACAACCATCACTGTACTGAGTCCAGAGTGCATCGATCGTCAATAAAGACTGTTTGGGTAAGTTTCTAATATCATCTGAGTGCAACCAACCGTCTCTTCCTTTGTGCATTAGCTCAAGCAAAAGTCGCTTTGTTTCAAAGTCAGCATCCTTCCACCGTTTCAATTCGAGTAATTGCTTGAGTTTTTCACAGTTTAAAGGCGGCTCAACAGTCTGTTTGTTTTTAGGTGCTGGTGCTACCTCAGCTTGAGGTTGATAGGTCTTCAAGAAACTGTACGCAGCATTAATTTGCTTGATTTTGTCTTCTGCTTTTTGTTGTAAGCGTGGATGATCGCAAAACCGATCAGGATGCCAAACCAAAATTAGATCTCTATACGCCTGTTTGATTTCAGTTTGAGTTGCTTCTGGTTCAAGCTCAAGAATTTGATAGTAGCGTGTGGCATCTCCCATGGGAATTTTCTTTTCCAGCGAAGTTTGACTTAACCTTTAAGAGACCAGCAAATGAGTTGATTTAGTATAATTTCTGTTCAGTAATTTGACACGTCGAATTCAAATCAACCTAAGGACGTGCAGATGAACTTCAAACAGCACCTAATGACTTAATTAAATGCTCTTTTTGAATTACCACAGCGATTTATCAGCTACTTAGCCGCTAACGATTTGCCTGTTCTCCGAAGCTTTTACTGAACCGCTAGGATTGGATGTGGAGTAAGAACTAAGAGCCTAAGTAGAGGACAGCCATCTATGCTGCAAGTAGGGCAAGTTATCCACGATCGCTACCAACTCCAACAAAAGCTGGGTCAAAATGCAGGACGACAAACTTGGTTAGCAGTAGATTTAGAGACGCAAGCGGAACCTGTGATCGTCAAGCTGCTGGCGTTTGGTGATCAGGTGCAGTGGGATGACCTCAAACTGTTTGAGCGAGAAGCGCAAATTCTGAGACAGTTGGAGCATTCGCGCATTCCGAAGTATCGCGATTATTTTTCGATTGACGATCGCTTGCTGTGGTTTGGTCTAGTGTATGCCTACATTCCCGGTACATCACTGAAGCAATTGATTGACGATGGCAAGCGATTTTCTGAAGCCGATGTGAGAAAGATTGCGATCGCCGTTCTAAAAATTCTGCGCGATTTACATCATCTCAATCCGCCGATTCTCCATCGCGACATCAAACCTAGTAATCTGATTTTAGGAAAAGACGATCAGATCTACTTAGTCGATTTTGGAGCCGTACAAGATAAAGCAGCTAAAGAAGGCGTAACCTTTACGGTCGTTGGAACCTATGGCTACGCGCCGATGGAACAATTTGGGGGACGAGCCGTTCCGGCATCAGATCTCTATGCGTTGGGCGCAACGTTGATTCATCTATTAACTGGAACGTCTCCAGCCGATTTACCTCAGCGTAACTTGCAGATTCAATTTCGTGATGCTGTTACCCTAAGTTCAGACTTTGCAACTTGGATCGACCATCTGACTCATCCCGCACCCGAAGCAAGACTCAAAAGCGCAGAGCAAGCCCTGCAAGTTTTAGCCCATCAAACCGAATTACTTTCCGCTGCCGCAATTAGCTCAGAGCACAACTCCACAGGACTCGGCATTGAGCGCCCTCGCAATACTCAAATCAAGCTGAGTAAATCTCGCACTCATTTGGAAATCATCATTCCTAAACAGAAAAAAATTGATGCCATCGAATATGCAATCCCAAGATCAAGGGGTGTACCCGCCTTTCTCCTCTTGTGGGGAACAACTCTTATAAGCGGCATTACGCTCTTTATTGTGCTCCTGATTGCGCGGGGGTTTTGGTTTGGGTTTCATAGTCCTCTAGGCTGGATTCTTATTGGTCTAGGAGCAATCTTTTTCCTTTTTATAGCTCCTTGGTTTCGCCAAACTCGAATTCGCTTCACTCGTCAACAGTTTTTGATTGAAGAGCAGCATTTTTACTCCACCACATCTTGCATTACAGGCGCAACTCCAGACATTCGAGAAGTGTGGCGCGGAGATCGCTGCATTCAAATCACGTCAGGCCCTTACCGCAATGGGTATCGCCAAGATCGAATCGGGTATGAGTTGACCGACTTTGAGCAAGTTTGGCTGGTTAAGGAGATCAGAAAATGGCTAAAACTCAAACAGGAATAGGATCAGAGTTAATTGGGATCGCCGCATTTACCAGAGTGGTCAGAACGCCTGTTTGCTCTTGTCCGCTCGTCGATAAGTCGCTATAGCACAAGAATAATTTCTCCTCGGTTCTGCCCAATAAGTCCAGCATAATTCGACGCAAGCGTTGTTCGTTCATCGTTTGAGTATCTTCGACGCGCCAAGCTTGGCCTGACCAATGCTGAAGAAAAATTGGAGCCGCAAATAATGCATCGACCCCACTGAGCCAGCGCGACGACCCTGCATCCAGCCAAAATTGCCAACGGTGAGCGCGACGACTTGACCGATACTGAAACACAGTTGCTAAGGTGACAGCATTACTCGCAAGTCCAACCGGACGCACGGGAAACGGATTCGCCGTCACAGTTCCGTTTCTCAACAGTTGAATGAAGTTACGAACCGTCATTGAGGCTGGAGCGTCGCTAAAATCGCTGCGGCGTAAGCGATCGTCTACTTCCCAATAGTGCTGTGCGGTTTCTATCAACTCTCTCAGGGCAGCTAATTGATCAAATGGTAAGTGACTGCCACCTAGAAAAAATCGCTGAAGTGCGCGATCGCACATCACTACTGGACTCGCAATCAGTCTTTCTCGCAGCTGCTGACGCTGATCTTCAACCCATTTCACGATTCCCGCATAAGCATCGGCGGCCTGATACCCCAATCGATCCCACCGGGGAAATGCAGTGGCAGGCATCAGGTTTGGATGATCCGGGTGTGGCTCAAAGCAATAATCTGCTATCAATCCTGCTCGGACTGGATCAATCAAAAACGAGGCAGTACTCACAGATGACGTAGACAAGGTTTCGTCGCTCCTCCAGTCGGAGGCGGCTATTTTTTGGCTGAGGACGACTAACATTTCTGCGATCGCGTCTCGATCGACCAATCGACCCAAGCCAGGATAAATCAATGCGAGTAACGTCAACAGCGATCGGATAATCGGACTACTTGCGAGCGGACGCTGATCGTTCAGCAACTCAACCGGAATTCCTTTTTTTCTCAAAATTTCAGTCAAGCCATAACGAGAGATCGGATCGATTCCGGGGCCGATGATGGCAATCTCTCGCGGCTGAATTTGCCCCGACTGCACCGCTTTGACAATCACATCTCCGGTTTGACGAATCAATTGCGCTTGTGTCGTGGTTTGCACCGTTTGAATTGAGTCGGGCAAACTCGCAAAGAAAACCGGATCGCTAATAAGTTCAACAATCGACTCACCCAAATCATCCATCAGCGACGGCACAGACCGAGTTAGGGCAACTTCTTCGCAGCTAGACGCCAATTCTGCCATGTAGGTTGGGTCGGCTCCTAAGCCTAGCCGCACGGCCCCATCTGGGTTAAACCCAAACGCGCAGGCTGTGTCATTGTTCAAAAAGACCTCAAACAACTGCCGAGCGATCGCGGGAAATTCGTCTACGTCATCTGCAATGACGCCTTGAAAGCGATCGAGCAGATGCTTTTGATAAATCGGATTAGGCAACAAATAGCGCCAGTACAACTCGGTAATCAAGCTATAGGTGAGCAATCCGCGCCGCAAACACCAAAACCGCCACCGTTGCAACATCTCACCAACCGTCGCATAGGGAATCGAGAGTTCTGCCACCTGTCCTTCGATTCCCGGAACGCCTTGTTCTAGCAACAGCGGAATTTCGTCTAGCGTAATGCCGCTCAATGATGCCAGTTGCATCAAGTCTAGAATGCGCCGCACAAGCCTAGCTTCGCTGTAGCTCGTTCGAGCAATTGCGCTATCCAGTTCAGCCCGCCACAGCCGTGTGGCTAATTCCTGCTCGTTCTCTGGTCGCAGTCGAATCGGAAACGTCGCTTTCAGATCCAACGACCCGATGAGCAGTGACCAAAACAGCATGACTTCATCTTCAAAAAATCCAAGTGGCGTTGTTGAGCGAAAGGGGCATTTGCCTTGCGTTGCGGCTGTGAGGCGATCGGCAAGATCCAATCGGTTATCTCCGATCGCGGCTAACACCAAAACACCGATCGCGCTTTGCGTTACGCCACGAGTCAACCCCGGACGCACCCATTCGCAAAATTGATTGACCAAACGAGTCGTTTTGCCGCTCCGCGAAGCGCCTGTTACCCAAACAGAATTAGAACGCACAGATCAGCCTCAGATGAATTTGCTACAATCCTTAGCACTCTAACCATGCGATCTACCTGCACCGCCAAAGGCTAGAGACAAATGATTACCTCTATCCTAGATCTCCCTACATCAGCACGCTTAGAATGAACTACATCCGTTTCGCCGATCAATTCACAAACCAAAGTCAATTTTCTTCTCCACTCCAGTTGGATCTAAGTCCCATCCTTTACGCTACAACCGTTTGACACCCTTCATTCGTCAGTATTGCATCCCGATTGAATCATGAGAACGTCTATTTTTGCTCATTTGAAAGGATCGCTCCGCCGTGCCGAGCAGTGGTATCTCGAAACGCCCGATCGTGCCCTCGATTTAGCCTACGATGCGGCGTTAAAAATCAAAGCGATCGAGGACGAGCATTTCGGCGGCAAAAAAATTGCTCGGAATACTGGAGCGCTCAGCGATAACGCCTTCGCTTATTTTGAAACCGATCTCAAGCGGCATCTCCGCACGATTCGGATGCGGTTAACCGAGTTTCGCCGCAGTCGCTCGACGCTTAACACCACTAATCCCAATAAAGTTGCGACGGGGCGATCGCTGCGAACCATCGAAACTACAGCAATTGGCTCGGATCGATTTGTGCCGACCGTGCGAGATAAACCCGCGATCGCGCTGGAAAAACTAAAATTCATCGACGAAATTTTAGCTCGCTACGCCGAACAAAATCTGACCCTAGAAGCAGTGTCAACGGCAATGATTCCGGCTGTTGATCCAGATAGACGGTTGAGCAACACGGGTGAGACACCGCCCGATGAAAAAGTTCCAACCAATGCTGCTACAGGTGGCGACGACTTTGAATCGATTTCTGATAAAACGGGTCTGCTGCCGCGATCGATTTTGACCACCTTAAACCGATTGAGACGGGACTTAGATCCCAAATCAGAAACAGAAGTTGTTCAGACCTATCGACTTTCCAAAGTCAGAACATTGCTTGCCGTTCGATTTATTTTGACCCTCATTTTAATTCCGCTCTTGGTGCAGCAAGGAATTCGGAATATTGTTTTAACGAATGCCCTGCCCACAGGACACTGGATCAACCAACAGTTTAGGATTGAGGCTCCTGAAAAGATTTTTCTCAATGGAGAGATGACCGAAGAAGCGTTGTTAGATTTACAGCGGTTTGAAGAGCGATTGAAGTTTGAAAATTTATTAAAAGAAACATTAGATCGACGAGCATTTTCGGTAGAAGAAGCGGAAGCGCGGATCAAAGAACGAGCCGAAGCAGTCGAAGCTCAAATGCAAGAAAAAGCAGTGGAAATTGCCGAAACCTTCTCGCTTCATAGTACAGACGCGATCAAAAATTGGATTGCAGATATTTCGGGCGTAATCACATTTGCTTTTGTTCTCACCAATAGCAAACGCGAAGTCGAAATTCTCAAATCTGTTATTGATGAAGTTGCTTATGGTTTAAGCGATAGTGCCAAGGCATTTGTGATTATTTTATTTACTGATGTTTTTGTCGGATTTCACTCGCCGCACGGCTGGGAAGTGCTGCTGGATGGTCTTTCTAGACACTTCGGTCTACCTGCCAATCACGCTTTTATTTTCTTATTTATTGCAACCTTCCCCGTGATTTTAGATACGATTTTCAAGTATTGGATTTTCCGTTATCTAAACCGAGTTTCTCCATCGGCGGTAGCGACCTATCGCGAGATGAATGAATAACCTGCGGAAACGCTCAATTTAATGAAGAAATCGCCTAGCAGAACGGCTCAACGCTTTAGAGGAGAAGCATTCTAAGTGTAGCTGAAGTTAAATACTGGGAAGTCTAGAGCAAGCACCCGTCTCCCTAAATAACATCGGGAAAACTAATATCCTCTGACTTTAAGCTATGACTCAGCTTTTTCAAACCTCCGACGCGTCCACGGTCGATCAATTTGCAGCCGAAACCGATGCAACCTTAAACCAGGAACTAAAAACCTTACGACAAAGAATTACTCAGTTGGAGCAAGAGTTGAAACTGCGATCGCAGTCATTGCAGCAGGCAACTCGAGACACGGGTGCTCCCGTAGAGCTTGGCAAAGCCAATCGTGGCATTGGGCAAGCGGAAGGCGGCCATCGAGCGCTGATAGCAATTCTGGAAGCCAATGCCGACTTCATTGAAATTGACTCAATGGACGGGCAATGGTTGTATAGCAATCCAGCAGCCCTGAAACTGGTGGGTCTAAAGGATATTGAGGAAGCCAAGACGAAACAGATTAGCGACTATATCCTGCCCGAAGACCTCGAACACTTTCAGCAGCACATTCTGCCAACAGTAAAGCAAACAGGCTACTGGCAGGGAGAGTTACGGTTTCGCAATTTCAGTACGGGCGAAGTGATCCCGGTTGAATCTACCCTCTTTGTTGTTCCCGATTTGGTCACAAGTCAGCCCTTTGGTTTAGCAACCATCAGCCGCGACATTCGCGATCGCAAGCGCATTGAAGGAGAACTCAAACAACAGAGCGATCTGCTGCAACTGATTCTGAACAAGACGAGCGATGGAGTCATCGTGGCTGATGAACAGGGGCAATTTCTGATCTTTAACCCGGCTGCCGAACAAATGTTTGGCAGCGGAGCAACAGACACTCAACGCGAGGAATGGTCGGAACAATATGGGCTCTTCCTGCCCGACCGGGTGACGCCCTTTCCGACAGAGCAGCTTCCCCTTGTGCGGACGCTGCGGGGCGAACGTGTGGAAGATATGGAAATGTTTACCCGTCATAGCAACGCGCCAAACGGGCTTTGGACATCTATTAGCGGCACACCGCTAATAGATGTCAATGGAAAGCTCAAAGGGGGCGTGGTGGTCTGCCAAAATACCACAGAGCGCAAACAGGTCGAGGAACAGTTGCAGCAGAGAGAAGGCTTCCTGCACAGCCTCTATGAGGGAGCAGAGGTGGGCTTTTTTGTAATAAATGTTACAGAAATGGGAGAATTTCGCTATCACGGATTCAATCCTTTACTTGAACAAGTCGTTGGATTCAGCACTGCTCAAGTTCAGGGTAGGACTCCAGGGGACGTGTTTGGCGAAGTTACAGGTGCGAGCTTTGAGCAGAACTATCGACGGTGTACCCAGCTAGAGACGACCATTTCTTACGAAGAGTTTACTCACTTTGAGCAAGGGATTCAGTGGTTCTTAACCACGCTGTCTCCTCTGAAAGATGCTCAAGGCAGGATATATCGCATTGTGGGTACCACCATTGAGATCACCGATCGCAAGCAGGCAGAACACCAATTGTTGGAAACGAAAAATCTATACCAACAAATTCTGAATACCATCCCCGATTTTGTCTTATGCAAAGGAGTCGAGTCGCGCATTATTTATGCCAATAAAGCATTTCGTGACTACTACGATATGACCTTGGAGCAACTTCAGAACCTTACTGATGCAGCCTTCAATCAGCCAGACTATGCGCAGCAATGTGTGAAAGATGATGCCTATGTCTTCAACACCGGAGAAATCTTGGTGGTGGAAGAACTAGCTACTCGGCATGACGGCGAGGTACGCGTTTTTAGCACCATCAAGAGCGCAATTTTTGACACTGAAGGAAGAGTGATGCAAACCGTCGGCATCTCTCGCGATATCACCGAACGCAAGCGCGTCGAAGACGAACGCAAACAGGCAGAAGTCACTTTGCAACAGAAGACAACTGAACTAGAGCAAACTCTGAAAGATCTGCAACAGACCCAACTCCAAATGATTCAAAGCGAGAAAATGTCCAGTTTGGGTCAAATGGTGGCAGGCGTTGCCCACGAAATTAACAACCCCGTTAACTTCATTCACGGCAATCTGGCTCATGTTGGTGAGTACACTAAAGACTTATTAAATCTGGTGAATTTGTATCAGCATCACTATCCAAACCCGCCGCAGAGCATTTTGAATGAAATCGAAGTGATCGATCTAGACTTTCTCAGCAAGGATTTAACGAACGTTCTCCAGTCAATGCGAGTCGGTACTAACCGAATTCGAGAGATTGTGCTTTCCCTACGAAACTTCTCGCGCCTAGATGAAGCAGAAATCAAAGATGTCAACCTCCACGAAGGCATCGACAGCACTCTGACCATCTTGCACAACCGTCTGAAAGCAACATCGGAGCGTCCAGAAATTCAAGTTATCCGAAACTATGGAACGTTGCCGTTGGTACAGTGCCATGCGGGTCAACTCAATCAGGTATTTATGAATATTCTGAGTAATGCGATCGATGCCCTAGAACACCAAAATGACGATCGCACCTCAGAAATGGTCAACGCTCTCAGTTCCATTACAATTTCGACAGAGACCACCAGCCAGAACCACATCAAAATTACGATCGCAGACAATGGATCTGGGATGCCGGAGTCGGTCAGACACCGAATCTTTGACCCGTTCTACACGACCAAACCCGTTGGCAAAGGAACAGGGCTGGGACTTTCGATCAGCTATCAGATTGTCACCGAAAGACACGGTGGATCGCTTGAGTGCTTCTCTAGTGAAATGCAGGGGACACAGTTTGTGATTCAGCTTCCGATCCAAATTCGATAGAGTACTGAGGCGCATCAAGCCGCTTGGCCTCCGGATCTTGCTAGGCAATTGCGGGCTAACAGTTGGAGTAGAGACCCATGTTAGCCCGTGACGCTGCGGTGAATTAATCTAGCCTCTAAATTAACCCAACTATACGGGCGCAACTTTTTCTAAAATCAGCTTCGCCCGCTTCACTTGGTCAGGTACTGAAATCGGATAGTCTCCGGTAAAACACGCCGAACAGAAGCCATTTGTATCTTCTTTCGTAGCCGTCAACATGCCTTCCCAACTGAGATATTGAAGAGAATCAACTCCGATTTGCTCACCAATTTCTGCAACAGATTTGGTGGCTGCAATCAAATGATCTTGAGTATCTGTATCGATGCCGTAGAAACAGGGGTGCGTGACAGGCGGCGACGAAATTCTCATATGCACCTCGAGCGCCCCCGCATCTCGCAACGCTTTAACAATTTTGCGGCTGGTGGTTCCGCGAACGATCGAATCGTCCACAATGACCACGCGCTTTCCGGCAAGAACGTCCTTGAGCGGGTTGAGCTTCATCCGAATTCCCGCTTCTCGCATTCCCTGAGTCGGTTGAATGAAAGTGCGCCCAACATAGCGATTCTTGATTAACCCTTCGGCGTAAGGAATTCCTGATTCTTGAGAGAACCCGATCGCGGCAGGAATGCCAGAATCGGGAACCGCAATCACAATATCGGCTTCAACAAAAGACTCTTGAGCGAGCTGCCGCCCAATGCGTAGTCGATAGCTGTACAAGCTTTCCTCATGCATGACGCTATCGGGACGCGCAAAGTAAATCATCTCAAAAATGCAAAGCTTGCGTTCGGCTTTCTCCGCCCACTGAACCGACGTTAAGCCGTCGGCTGTAATCCACACAAGTTCTCCGGGCTGAATATCGCGTACATAGTCTGCGCCGATGATGTCGAGTCCGCAAGTTTCGGAGGCTAGGGCATAGCGATCGGGCGCATCAGGATCTTCTTTGGCGAGTTTTCCAAGCACCAAGGGACGAATTCCATTGCGATCGCGGGTGGCCAAGATGCCATCGGGCGTTCCAATCACCAAGCTAAACGCGCCGCTACAGCGTTTGAAGGCGCTTGTGGCTGCTTCGACCCAGTCTTTGCCGTCGTTGACTTCATCGCCTAGCGCGAGGGCAATCATTTCAGAATCGGTGGTGGTGATAAAGGCATGGTCGCGCTGAGACAGTTCTTCCCGGAGTTGAGCCGTGTTGACTAAGTTTCCGTTGTGCGCGAGGGCGAGCGATCCTAGACGGGTCGGTACGATCGCGGGTTGAGCATTGACAACTCGGCTTGATCCGGTGGTGGAATAGCGGGTGTGTCCTACAGCTAATGAGCCGGGCAGCTTTTCTAAAATGGTTTCGTTGAAGACTTGCGACACTAAGCCCATGTCTTTGTGCAAACTCACCTGATTGCCATCGAATGCGGCGATTCCTGCTGATTCTTGACCTCGATGCTGCAAGGCATACAACCCAAAATAGGCGAGGGTAGCGACCTGTTCTCCGGGTGAGTAGACGCCGAAGACGCCACACGCTTCTTCGGGTTTGTCAGGGGCGGCTAACGCGTCAATCTCTGAGTCGCTGGAGTTGCAAGACTGGTCGGAGAGAGAGTCATTCGGCAGCATAGGTTAGGCTCAGCTTAGGATGAAACGGTGAATTTAGAGACAGGAAGCAAAGATGGGAGAATGTAAAGGAATTCTTAACATTCTCTTAAATATCGCACAGATTTAGGTGAGAACTAAGGAAGGGGATAAATGATAGAGATTACTTGATGCACAGATAAGAAGAGATGATGAATGCTTCTACGGTCTCTTCTGTCGAGTCGTCTGCTAGGTATTGGTAGAGATGCTGTGTTAGAAGGGCTTACCAGAGTGAAGCATTGCCGGAGGCTGTTCTAATTAGGCTCAGGACTAAAGGGTCAATCGGCGTTCGATCGCAGTTGACCAGGTGGTGTGCATGAGTGCGATCGTAGCGTCGATTAAAACAGATGTGTTCCCTGAGCGTATCCGAAGAGAATGATCGGATGTCTCAACTTGACCTAGTTTTTGCCAATGGTTAGGGAGTTGGGTTTGAAGATAAGATTCCCATTCTGCAACGGTTTGGGGATTAACCGAGACGATGATTCTAGCGCCCCCTTCGGCAAATAAACTGTGATCAATTCTGGTTGAAAAAGATGGAAGGTTGATGGTTGCACCGCGATCGCCGCTGATGCAGGATTCGGCTAGCGCGATCGCGAGTCCGCCTTCGGCACAATCATGGGCAGAGTTAACCCAACCTTTACCAATGCCGTCTCGGCAAGCGGCTTGCACGCGCCGTTCGAGGTCAAAGTTGACGACGGGGGGTTGCCCTGCGATCGTGTGGTGGAGGACGGCGAGATATTCGGATGCGCCCAAGGTCAGCGAGGGAGAATCGTCGTCGAATCCGATACCAAGTAAGTAGATGGCGTCACCATCGTTCTTCCAGCCTTGTCCAACAATTCGAGTCAGATCAGGAATGAAGCCGACCATGCCGACAACGGGGGTAGGATAAATCGGCTGGGGGTTGCCGTTGGAATCTAGCGTCTCGTTGTAGAGGGAAACGTTGCCTCCAGTGACTGGAGTGGCGAATTCGGTGCAGGCTTCCGAGAGTCCACGACAGGCTTCGGAGAGTTGCCAATAGCCAATCGGCTTTTCTGGACTGCCAAAGTTGAGGTTGTCGGTCACAGCGATCGGGTCTGCGCCGACACAACTGAGATTGCGAGCGGCTTCGGCGACAGCGGCTTTGGCTCCTTCGTAAGGATTGAGGTAGACGTAGCGGGAATTGCAGTCGGTGGTGGCAGCGACAGCTTTGGTGATGGATGAAGCGGCTGGAGTAATGGATGAAGAGGTCGCGTCGGCGAGAGGGCGGATGCGAACGATCGCGGCGTCGGCTCCACCGGGGAGCATGATGGTGTTGTTTTGGACTTGATGATCGTATTGGCGGTAGATCCAACGTTTGGAGGCGATCGTTGGAGAGTCAAGCAATTGATTTAAAACATCAGTCCAGCTTAATGGGGTTCCGTCGATGTTGATTCCAGAGGGATCGGTAGAGGGGAGTTGGTCGGGTGTCCAGTTCCAGGCGTCACGGGCGTAAGCGGGAGGTTCAGCGATCAGTTCACGATGATAGATGGGCGTGTTGTCGGCAAGAGCGGTGGCGGGAATTTCAGCCGCGATCGCGCTTTGAAAGAGAATCCTGACGATCGGTTCTTCGATGACCGTGCCTGCCACAACAGCTTGCAGTTCCCACTTGTGGAAAATGTCGATTAATTCTTGTTCGCGCCCTTTTTGAGCGACAAACAACATGCGCTCTTGCGATTCGGACAATAAATATTCGTAGGGAACCATGCCCGTTTCGCGAGCCGGGATTAGATCTAAGTCAAGCTCGATGCCGACGCCGCCTTTTGCCGCCATTTCGGAGGTAGAGCAGGTGATGCCTGCGGCACCCATGTCTTGCGCGGCGACGACTGCCCCTGTTTTAAAGGCTTCTAAGCAGGCTTCGACGAGAGACTTCTCTAAAAAGGGGTCGCCCACTTGTACAGCGGGGCGATCGTCCATTGATTCGTCGGAAAGTTCGGCACTGGCAAAACTTGCGCCGCCCATACCATCACGTCCAGTGGTTGAGCCGACATACAGCACGGGGTTGCCGATGCCTTTTGCGCCTGATTTAACAATCTCGGTGGTTTCCATTAGGCCAAGCGCCATCGCATTGACGAGCGGATTGCCGGAATAGGCCGGATCGAAGTACACTTCTCCCCCAACCGTGGGGACGCCAATGCAATTGCCGTAGTGCGAAATGCCAGCCACGACGCCTGTAAAGATGCGGCGGGTGCGGGCGTCTTCTAGGTTGCCAAATCGGAGGGAGTTTAAGATCGCGATCGGGCGAGCGCCCATGGTGAAGATATCGCGTAAGATGCCGCCGACTCCGGTTGCCGCACCTTGGAAGGGTTCGACGGCAGATGGGTGATTGTGCGACTCGATTTTGAAGGCAAGTCTCATGCCATCACCGAGATCGATGACGCCTGCGTTCTCACCAGGCCCCACTAAAATGCGATCGCCCTCGGTCGGAAACTGTTTCAACAGGGGACGGGAGTTTTTATAGCAGCAATGTTCTGACCACATCACCCCAAACATGCCAAGCTCGGCTTTATTGGGGTGACGCCCCAAGCGCCGCACAATCTCGTCGTATTCGTCGGGCTTAATGCCTTCTGATGCAATCTCTTGTGCGCTAAACGGAGCGGCGGCAATCTCTGTCATAGACCCTTGCATGGATGGAACAGGTTCTTATTCTATCGGTAGGGTGGGACGGATGGGGAAGGAGATGGGAGAGATGAAGGATGAGGGATGAGGGATGAGGAGCAAAATAGGGATGATGGGAGAAGATTTTAAGAACGTTGAGGATCAGAAGGGGAGACTCTAGCTCAAAATAGGGTCATTCCTGTTTCAGACTCCATCCTTTCTGTTTTAGATAGGAATATTCCTGTTTCAGATGGGAACGTTTCTGTTTCAGATGGGAACGTTTCTGTCTTAGACTCCATTGTTTCTGTTTCAGATAGGGTCATTTCTGTTTCAGACCCCATCGTTTCTGTTTTAGATAGAAACATTCCTGTTTGAAACAGGAACGATCGCAACGAATATAGGAACGATGGTGCAAAAAGCTGAAATGCTTAGGTCAGCGCTGCCACGATCGCGCTAAAAACTGCCTTAAATGGCTCTCTAGCGTTCTCTAACTCCTTCACATCCCAGTCCGGCGGCTGGGGTTGATCCAGTTGCGATGCTTTTAGATACACCGGATAGCGAACTTCAATCTGAAGCGCTTCTACACCCGGCAATTGTCCGTAGTGTTTGGTGATGAATCCACCGTTAAACACCTTATTTTTCACCACGCGATACCACTGCCGATTGAATGCTCGCGCCACTGCCTCGATCATCTTCTCTGAACAGGTCTCTCCATTGCGATTTCCTAGACAAACATCATCGGTAATTAGCCCCAGAAAGCTGTGTAGATCCAAAAAATAGACCTGCCCAAAGCGATCGCGCGTCTCTTCTAAAAGCGCATTCAGCTTGGCATGATAGGGATCATAAAATTTCTCAATTCGCCGCTCAATCTCCGCTTGAGTTGGCAAAACTCGATAAATGGGTTGCCCAAATGCGGTAGTTTCAGGAATCACCGATGTCCAGAAACTGCCAAATTCAGGTTTTTTCACCGCTCGATTAAGATCCACCACATAGCGGCTGTGCGTCGCCTGCATCACTGTGATTCCTAGCTGCGGCAAAAATTGGTAGAGATGGTCAAGATGCCAATCGCTATTCGGCAGTGCCTTTAAATGCTCCGGCGTCATTGTTGCCGCGATCGCATCTGGCACAAATAGCCCACTATGCGGCAGATTCGCCACAATTGGCACTGCTTCTACTGTGGGAAACGAAAGTTTAAATAGCTCCATTCTGTTATACGTGTTGATTCATCCAATCGCGCAACACAATCAGCGCTTGCGCCAGCCCGATCGCGTCACTTTGTTCGAGAAACTCCAGCACCTGCGCCCCAGGCAAGAACGGAAACAACCCACTATTCGTTGATTCGACATATCGATTCCCTTGCGATCGATAGATCTGCAACGTTCCTTTTAGAACGTCATCTCCGACCGTCGTAGTGTAGCGCCAAATTTCAGGAACCCCCATTGATCCATACAGACTCAACCGATCCAACGAGCCACTGGATACCGCTACATCGACAACCAAATCAGGTGGAGCCACTCGCTCTAGATCTAATTCAGCTCGCTTTTGAATCGCGATCGGACTGCCCACCGAATAACACCCTTCCGGCTGAATCGCCCGTCCCAAGTCGGCACGTTTAAGCAAAAGCGACCCATTACAATACAGAGGCACCTCTGCTTCTTCAGCTACAACCAGAAGCAACGTCTCGATTAAGCGATCGCAACGCTCATGCTCTTCTAATGGCGTCATCATTTCCAGCTTGTCGCGATCGTAGGTTAGTCTTGCGGTTCGAGACGTGCCCAATTCACCGAGTAACGTCTCAAACTGTTGCCAACTCACCCCCGGCAGCATCACTCGCTTCTCAGAAGGAGAAGGATTCTTTGCCATAAAACACCCCCGGCTCCAAAATCTTTATCCTACTGCGTTCTCAACGCATCCCCGAGTGCCCTACTCAGCACCTTAAAATGAGATCTCTTTCAGAAGACCCACAGAACCGGATATTCTACTTCTTACGGAACCTAGTCACTTAAAATGCACTTCTCAAAAATTCTCATTGCAAATCGGGGAGAAATCGCCCTACGCATTATTCGCACCTGTGAAGAAATGGGCATTGCAACGGTGGCAGTGCATTCCACCATCGATCGCAATTCGCTCCACGTTCAGCTTGCCGACGAAGCGGTCTGCATTGGCGACCCTCCCAGCAGCAAAAGCTACCTCAACATCCCTAACATCATTGCTGCTGCTCTGACCCGCAACGCTACCGCCATTCACCCCGGCTACGGCTTTTTAGCCGAGAACGCTCGATTTGCTGAGATCTGCGCCGATCACAAAATCTCCTTTATCGGCCCCTCTCCCGACTCCATTCGCTCCATGGGAGACAAATCTACTGCCAAAAAAACGATGCAGCGCGTTGGCGTGCCCACGGTTCCCGGCAGTAAAGGGTTGGTTCAGAACGAAGAAGAGGCGCGTGCGATCGCTCAAGCGATCGGCTACCCAGTAATCATCAAAGCCACCGCAGGCGGAGGCGGACGAGGAATGCGCCTCGTCACAGCGGATGAAGACTTAGGCAAACTCTTTGCCGCCGCTCAAGGAGAAGCCGAAGCCGCGTTTGGAAACTCTGGTGTCTATATCGAAAAGTTCGTGCAAAATCCTCGACACATCGAGTTTCAAATTCTGGCAGACAGCCAGGGCAATGTGATTCACCTTGGCGAACGTGAATGCTCGATTCAACGGCGACATCAAAAGCTGCTCGAAGAAGCACCAAGCTCTGCTCTCACGCCAGAGTTGCGAGAAAAAATGGGAACCGCCGCCGTGCTTGCTGCAAAATCGATCAATTATGTTGGAGCGGGCACGGTTGAATTTTTGCTTGACAAGTCCGGCGACTTCTATTTCATGGAAATGAATACTCGCATCCAGGTCGAACACCCCGTTACCGAAATGATTACCGGAATCGACCTGATCGCCGAGCAAATTCGGATTGCTCAAGGCGAACCTCTGCGGCTGACCCAAGACCAAGTTCACCTAGACGGACACGCGATCGAGTGTCGCATCAACGCGGAAGACCCCGATCACAACTTCCGTCCCAGTCCAGGCAAAATCACTGGCTATCTTCCCCCCAGCGGTCCCGGTGTCAGAATGGATTCTCACGTTTACACCGACTACGAAATCCCGCCCTACTACGACTCTCTAATTGGAAAACTAATTGTTTGGAACCGCGATCGCCCCTCTGCCATCCGTCGCATGAAGCGTGCCCTGCGAGAATGCGCCGTCACCGGACTCCCCACCACCATCAATTTCCACCAACGCATTCTCGAAACCAAAGAATTCCAACGCGGCGAAATCTACACCAACTTCGTTGAGAAAGTAATGATGCCAAAAAAATAAACCTTCCCAGATTGAGCTAAATCTCAGAATTATTCAGATCTCGAATCCCCCACCCATATTTCGTTTGCAGGAGGCTTGGGGGAGGCAACCGTCTCCCAATGGCAGGGCTAGTTTATTGAAAGAAGGAAAAGAGGCGACGCACATCGTGACTGAGTGCGCGAATGCCTTTGGTGATGGAGGCAAAGCCATGCAATCGAAATAGATTGAGTG
>JAHHHP010000002.1 GCA_019359275.1 Myxacorys chilensis ATA2-1-KO14
GGTGAGGAAGTTGCAGCCTTCAAGATATGAGCTGGCGAGGCCGTGGGTGTACCAGGAGGAAACAAATGTGGTGCCGGTCATCCAGCCGCCAAGGGCGAGGAAGGCACAGGGAAAGAGTAAAATGCCGGACCAGCCGACGAAGACGAATCGGTCGCGCTTGAGCCAGTCGTCGAGGACGTCGAACCATCCCCGACTCGCGGGCGCACGCCCTACTGCTATGGTCATAGTTGGAAAACTCCTAGATTTATTGCAGGTAAAGAAGGCTTCCCCAAACCAGACACCAATCTCAAAAATGAGAGAATTGGCGGAGGTTTATGAGAGAATTTACTTTTCTTCACTATATGACATTCATTATAAGAATAGGTTTTAAAAATTTCTAGTCCTGCAATTAATCTGTATAAATAAAAGGGCTATAACATGCATAAACAAGAGGGCTACACTTTGCTCTCAGGCTGCCTAAGGACTTTGTAAGCCGTTATTTCAGATATTTGTAATACTAGAATCTGGCTGTTTCACACGCTTTTTATGTTCATTATCGAATTGACTCTCAAGACTAATCCAATTCCTCTTTCTGTCCAGCGCAAGTCTGAGGAAGATGCTCAGGAGACTTATCAAAAGATTGTAGATGCCATAAAGTCGGGCGGAAACCAGCTTCTGGAGTTGGCTTGCGATCGCCAGCCTGAGAAAAAACTGGCTATCTTCACGGACAGCCTCGCGGCTGTGCAGATGTACGAGAAGTCTAGTGCAACTTCTTCAGGCAGGACTCCGGGCTTCTTTTCAATGGCTGAAGCATAACGCTATGACGTTGAACGTTACTACTGCCATTCAAGCCAGGGATCTCTATTTCGGTTGGACAGAAGACAAACTGATTCTCGACGCTTGTACTTTAGACGTCCCAAAAGGGGAATTTTGGATGCTGCTGGGTACGAATGGCAGTGGTAAGTCAACGTTACTGAGACTACTGGCTGGGCTACTTACATCTATAGCGGGTGAGATTGAGGTTCAGCGACCCATTGGGTTTGTATTTCAAAATCCAGATCATCAATTAGTCATGCCAACGGTTGGCGCGGACATAGCATTTGGTTTGGTGCAGGAAGCACTGCCGACGCCAATTGTTCGGCAACGAGTTGAAGAAGCGCTCTCCGCCGTGAATTTAGAGGCTTTTCAACGACGTCCAATTTATGCGCTTAGCGGCGGGCAAAAGCAACGAGTTGCGATCGCAGGCGCGATCGCTCGTCACTGTGAAGTTCTTTTATTAGATGAACCCACTGCCCTTCTTGATCCAGACAGTCAACTCGATTTGGTTGTTCAAGTCAGAACCTTAGTTAAAGAGCGAGGGATTAGTGCGCTTTGGGTGACGCACCGTTTAGAGGAATTAGAGTACTGCGACGGAGCCTTTCTTCTAGAACAAGGCCGAGTCGTCGATCAAGGAGAGCCAGAGCGGTTGAAGCAAAGACTGATGCAAAGCGAAGCCTCTACTCTCGATCTGAGTTGACTATTTTGAGTAAATTGAGAGCAATGTCGATTCATAACTTCAGCTAATCAATAGAGTTTCGATTTCTGAGATGTGTCTTTAGCGGTATCTGCTGCTACAGATGCAAATTTTTGTGTACAGATAACGAGTGAAGATGCCATATTAGGGAAGAACTCGATTTGCAAACCCTATTCCTGGATCTTGAGCGATGCCACGCGCTACACCAGAAGCAATTTTGTTAGTAGACGGCTATAACATGGTCGGAGCTTGGCATGAGTTGAAACAAGTGCGCGATCGCCAGGGGTTAGAGGAAGCCAGGCGTCGGCTGGTGGAAGCGCTCATGGGCTATAGCTCCTATAAAGGGTTTGAGACGCAGATCGTGTTTGATGCCCAGTACCGCGATTCACCCAATATTCGAGAAGTCATTACAGAACATGTATCGGTGTACTACACCGACTTTGGACAAACCGCAGACTCGTTTATCGAACGAACTTGCGCTGATTTTCGCCAAGATCTCCGAAAATTTAAGCAGCGGCTGATCGTGGCGACTTCTGATCAAGCGCAGAAAATAACGGTCATTGGATTTGGAGCCGATTGGATGTCGGCTGAACGGCTAGCAACTGATGTAGAGTTTGTTGCTTGCCGTGTTCAACGCCACCTAAAGCCTGCTAAAAAGCCAACAGGGCGCTTCTTAATGCATTCATTAGACCCAATCGCTCAGCAGCGACTGGCTCAACTTCGCTCTAGCGATCACAAGAAGTAAATCTCCAAGTTCACGAAACGCCTCACAGAGCTTTAGGTTCCGCAACATTCAGCTACCTGGACTCCGTTCGCCTGTAAAATTTGGGATCTAGCTATCGACAAAGCATTAAGATACCCAACGGTTATGAAGCGTAGAGCATTCGTGAGTACTGCTGCGATCGCGACGGGAAGTACCCTGACCGCTTGCACGATTCGGAAGCGGGGAATGGCGGTTGCGGGGGCAGCCCTGCCGACAGTAGCTTGGCGAATGGCAACAAGTTGGCCTAAGTCTCTAGACACCATTTTTGGGGGTGCAGCCACCGTTTGTAAGCGTGTGGCAGAAATGACCGATGGGCGTTTTACGATTCAGCCCTTTGCCGCTGGTGAAATTGTTCCAGGGCTACAAGTTTTAGATGCGGTGCAGAATGGCACAGTCGAGTGCGGACATACAGCGAGTTACTACTATATCGGCAAAAATCCTGCCCTAGCGTTTGGATGCGCCGTTCCGTTTGGGCTGAATGCCCAGCAGCAAAACGCATGGTTATATCACGGAAATGGGCTTGAGACGATGCACAAGCTGTATTCGGACTTTAGCGTGATTAACTTTCCTGCTGGGAATACAGGCGTTCAGATGGGCGGTTGGTTTAAGCAATCTGTGAAATCCTTGTCAGACCTAAAGGGTTTGAAGATGCGAATTCCAGGCTTGGGCGGGGAGGTGATGTCTCGCTTGGGTGTCAATGTGCAAGTTTTGCCGGGAGGAGAGATTTATTTAGCGTTGGATCGAGGGGCGATCGACGCTGCCGAATGGGTTGGCCCATACGACGATGAAAAGCTCGGTCTTTACAAAGCTGCAAAATTCTATTACTACCCTGGTTGGTGGGAACCGGGTCCGACTCTCGAAGTTCAGGTGAATCTTGGGGATTGGAAGAAGTTGCCGAAGGAGTATCAGGAAGTCTTCAAAGCAGCAGCGTATGAGGCAAACATGAATATGTTGTCACAATATGATTCTTTGAATCGAGAAGCGATCGCACGCTTAACTGCCGCCGGAACCCAACTGACGCCTTACAGCAAAGAGATCATGCAGGCTGCACAGAAAGCTTCTTTTGATTTGTATGAAGAAAATTCTAGTAAAAATGCCACGTTCAAGCAAGTGTACGACCAGTGGAAACAGTTCCGTAGTCAGCTTTATCAGTGGAACAGAATTAATGAACTTAGTTTTTCAGACTTTGCGCTAACTGAAAGTTAATTTTACCCATCTGCAGTTTGCCAATTAAGTCTTGGAGATCGAAGGCAGAAATCCGACAATTCCAGGAAATGTGATGATCAGTACCAACACCAGCAGTTGCAGCAAGATAAATGGAATTACTCCACGATAGATATCGGTCGTTTTGACTTCTGGAGGAGCAACACCGCGTAAATAAAACAAAGCAAACCCAAAGGGAGGCGTCAGAAAGGAGGATTGAAGATTTGCTCCCAGCACTACTCCATACCAGACCATATCTAATCCTAACTGTCGCGCCACGGGTGCAAAAAGCGGCACAACAATAAAGCAAATCTCAAAGAAATCGATAAAGAAACCCAGCAGAAAGATCGCCAACATACTGACGAGTAGAAATCCAATCTTTCCACCAGGCAGATTAGTGAGGACATCGAATACAAAGCGATCGCCCTCAACGCCGCGAAATACTAAGCTAAACGCCGTCGAACCAAACAGGATAAATACAACCATGCTGGTGGTTCGTAAGGTCAAGTCACAAACGTCTCGCAGCGATCGCAGGGATAGTTTTCGGTTCAGCGCCGCCAGCACAATTGCGCCCAAGCATCCCACTGCGCCCGCCTCAGTGGGAGTAGCGTAACCAAAGAAAATACTGCCCAACACCAGCAGAATGAGAACGAGGGGAGGCGCGATCGCGAGAAATACCTGCTTGCCAAATTCCTTGCCGACGCCAAGCTGCGATCGCACCTCTTCCGGCAGGGCAGGAGCAACATCGGGACGAATCCAAGCGGTAATTAACACGTGAAGCGCAAAGGCTCCCGCCATCATGAGACCCGGAATCACCGACCCGATAAACAAATCGCCGACTGAGACGCCTAACTGATCGCCCAGCACGACCAATACTACGCTGGGAGGAATAATTTGTCCTAACGTTCCGGATGCCGCGATCGCACCGGTTGCCAATTGCTTGTCATAGCCATAGCGCAGCATGATCGGCAGCGAAATTAATCCCATCGTCACAACTGTTGCGGCGACCACACCTGTTGTTGCCGCTAGCAATGCGCCCACTAAAATAACCGCTAAAGCCAACCCACCCCGCACTTTGCCAAATAAAATTCCAACGGTTTCCAATAAGCGTTCTGCGATCCCTGACTTTTCTAGCATCGACCCCATAAAGATGAAGTAGGGAATCGCTAGTAGGGTATAGTTCGACATGGTGCCGAAAATGCGCTGGGGCATCGCGGTAAGAAAGATTGGATCAAACACGCCAAGCAACACGCCGATGATGGCAAATAAAATGGCAGTGCCACCCAGCGCAAACGCAACTGGGTATCCGATAGACAAGAGAATTAACGCTCCTAGAAACATCAGAGGCCCAAGCCACTCTGCATCAAACACGATTTCGTACTGATTCCAAAAATCCATGCCTACCTCCTACCCTTCTATGTCGTGGTGATCGGCTCTGCTAAGCTCTGACGAATCGCGCTGGGGTGGCAGTTGACCTGTGTAAATTGCCCAGTTTTTGATAATTTCAGAAATTCCCTGAACAATGAGCAGCACAAAGCTCACAATAATCATGGTTTTGATGGGGTAGCGAACCAGACCGCCTGGATCGGGCGAGACTTCACGGGTAATCCACGACTGCGCGATCGCATTCCACGAGAAGTAAATCACCAGCAAGCTAAACGGAATCAGAAAAAAAATCGTTCCGAACAAATCCGCCAATGCCTTCCATTTGCGATTCCAACGGCTGTAGAAGATATCAACTCGCACGTGTTCATCGTGCTTGAGGGCATAGGCTGCCCCCAACAGAAACACAAGGTCGAAAATGTACCACTGGCTTTCGATCCAAGCATTGGACGTGAGGTTTTGCCCAATCGCTTTGCCAATGTACCGCCCAATTACGTTCCAAACCCCAACGCCAACCATCAATAGAACAAGCCATAGCGCAAGCTGCCCAATTTTTTCGTTTATTTGATCGATCGCGCTGGAGAGGCGAAGTAGTTTCTGCAATTTCGATCTCCTATAGACGGTAAGACGCCATAAATTGACTGTGCAAGGGAGGCGACTCAACAGAATTTCAGCTTTCATTTGACCATATCGCTGGATCACAGTGGCAATTGCTACGGAAGGTTGCGAATAATTCTTGGTTTGCCCGATCGCTGATCGAAGAGTTTCAAAAACACTTGCCAAAGTCCTAGGTTTGTCGCTATTATGATATTCGCAAAGAGCGACGTTCCTCAGTAGCTCAGTGGTAGAGCGGTCGACTGTTAATCGATTGGTCGCAGGTTCGAATCCTGCCTGGGGAGTTTTAACAAGAGGGATAAAAGATGAGGGATGAAACTTCTAAGCTAGAGTTTCAGCCTTCGGAGTTCAGCAAATGTTGGAACTTAGACCCAGACGTAACGTTTCTCAATCACGGATCGTTTGGGGCGTGTCCGACTCCAGTTTTAGAATTTCAGCAAGCGTTGCGACAGCGATTAGAGCGGCAACCACTTAAATTTTTCTCAAGAGATTTTGAAGCATTATTGGATCAAGCCCGTCAGACGCTGGCTGACTTTGTGGGTGCAGATTCAGAAGACTTAGTGTTTGTGCCTAATGCGACGACAGGCGTAAATGCAGTGCTAAGGTCGCTGCACTTTACGCCCGATGACGAACTCCTCACCACCAGCCAGGAATACAACGCTTGCCGTAATGCTTTGAATTTTGTAGCCGAACGAACGGGAGCAAAGATTGTTGTTGCAGACGTACCTTACCCGATCGCATCACCAGATCAAGTGATTGAACCTGTGCTGCAAGCCGTTTCATCGAAGACACGATTGGCACTCTTAGATCACATCACGAGTCAGACGGGGTTAGTTTTGCCGATCGCGCACCTCTCTCAAGAACTCGCTAAACGAGGCGTCGAGACGTTGGTTGATGGTGCTCATGCGCCTGGAATGGTTCCGGTTAACCTGAAAGAAATTGGCGCGACATACTATAGCGCGACCTGTCACAAATGGATCTGTTCGCCTAAAGGTGCGGCGTTCTTATATGTTCAACGCGATCGCCAATCCGCAATTCGTCCGCTCACGATCAGTCACGGGGCAAACTCTCCAAGACGCGATCGCTCCCGCTTTCAGCTAGAGTTTGACTGGATGGGAACTGATGACCCAACCGCCTATCTCAGCGTTGCAAAAGCAATCGAGTGGATGGGATCGCTTCTCCCCGGAGGATGGGCAGAACTGAGGGCGAGTAATCGAGCCAAAGCGATCGCGGCAAGAGCGCTACTGTGCGATCTGCTCAACGTCGAACCGCCATGCCCGGAGTCAATGCTGGGTGCACTAGCGACGATTCCGTTACCTGATGGCTCCTACGCTGGGCTTCAAGATGCCTTGTGGGAATCGTTTAACATTGAGGTTCCAATCGTGCCCTATCCAAGCGAACCCAAGCGACTGGTCAGAATTTCGGCACAACTGTACAACACACCCAACCAGTATCAGTACTTAGGGCGATCGCTCCTAAAACTTCTCGCTGATTAGAGCACAGTTGCCTCTAGCCTTAATCTTCATCCCTAGAATTACAGATCTTTTCTCACAAACTTTTTTCTTAGATTCCGCAATCCTCACTAAGGGTGAACTACTGAGTTGGGCATCTTAGGGAAGGCAAACAACGTTAAGTCATCCCTCGTAGGTCGTAGAAAGTGTTTCTCACCCTGCGGAACACGAATGGGCTTTACGAAGGGTTGCCTAGCACTCCTACCCTAGAACGAATTCCCATGCTTTCTGGCTTTTACAAAACCCAATTCCCAGTTTGGCAATACCTCAATCAGCCTTTGTTTCACCAAGCGTATCCATTGATCTTAAATCCGAAACGATTTTGGCATCACTACCGCGTCGAGCTTTTAGAACGGTGTCTTGTCACCCGGTGGAAATCTCAAAAATCTTGTGAGTGATTGGTAGAATCGACGCTCATAGAAGTAGACGCCTCGGTTTTGCTGAGAACGATGATAGAGATCGCGCGTTCAACAATTCTGGTTTGAGGAAGGCTCGCCTAACTGCGATCGCTTAGGCATAGAGATGGATTTGTGATTCTTGAGGATGTAGGGTCTGCGTTTGTCATCATCGTGGCAATCGATATTACTCAGCCGACATTCTTCGTACCGTTTATGCGGTTGCAACTGGAGGAGAGCACCTAAACGAACTGAGCAGATTCTAGTCCCTTACCCTTTCTGCGTAATCAAGCGGCATAACCTGAGCATTAGGCTGCTCGGTATCAAAAGTAGGTAGAGTCTAGTGAGAAAGCTACAAAATCTTGCAGAAACCCTAGCTTATTGGTTAGAACGTCGTTCTTGGCTTCTATTTTGTGTTTTGAGTATTAGCTGGTTTCAGTCTGCGACATTAGCTCTTGGAGTCATTGCTCATCAAGTAGTTTCAGAGAATTCAGACCAACTGCGAGGAGTCCTGATCCCCTTTTCTTTATTTCTTAACCACCTCAATCGTCTTGGTGTCATCACATCCTTGTCAACACTTGGGGGTTACTTAATTCCATTATTTCTAGTTCAGTCTATTCCTGCTCTAGTTTATAGTTCCTGTAAATCACTCCGGAGTAAGCGCATCACAGCACTTTTGATATGGCTTCTACCTGCAATAATTAGTCTTCCAACATTAGTTGGCCCACTGTAGTATTTAATGTCACTCCTATTTGCGCCTTTTATCTGGCTTGATTTAGTTTCAGGCAAGATTGATATAGAGGACATTGCAGAGGGCTGGGTTTTCTCTATAGCTGCGATTGGTTGGTTCCATTGGTTTTGGCTGAGTATCACCATCAAAAACTGGTTCTTCTCGTCCAACGAGCAAAAACCTTAGGCTTAGACACTCAGCTTCAATCTAAATCCGTTTGGTTTGAGATCTCACTAAGGTAAGCTCAGGGAGACACCCTAAAATAGGTACACTGAAGGACTCCTTCTAGCCGCAAACCTCAACGGTAGGGGCTAAAGGATTTGATAAGTTCATTGTACTGATTGTTTTTTCTGAGCCATCTTCACGGTTATGACCAAGCAGCGAGTTCTCTCAGGTATTCAGACCACTGGTAATCTGCATTTAGGCAACTATCTAGGTGCAATTCGCAACTGGGTTGAGGGACAAAGCCAATACGAGAATTATTTCTTTCTAGCGGATCTACACGCGATTACTGTACCCCATGATCCATCTACGCTAGCGGCTGACACTTACAGAATGGCGGCAGTGTATTTAGCCTGTGGTTTGGATCTCCAACACACGACAATTTTTGTTCAGTCTCACGTTCCTGCCCATACAGAACTCGCTTGGTTACTCAGTTGTATCACTCCGTTGAACTGGTTGGAAGACATGATCCAGTTCAAAGAGAAAGCGATCAAACAAGGTCAGGACGTAGGAACAGGGTTGCTGACTTACCCAGTTTTAATGGCGTCAGACATTTTGCTGTATGAACCCGATAAAGTTCCGGTGGGAGAAGACCAAAAACAGCACTTAGAGATCACACGAGATATTGTCGATCGCTTTAACCACAAATTCGCGACGCCAAAAGCACCCGTTCTTAAGCGCCCGGAGCCACTAATTCGGGCAGAAGGTGCGCGGGTGATGAGCCTTAGTGATGGCACAAAGAAGATGTCGAAGTCTGATCCATCAGAGTTGAGCCGCATCAATCTGCTCGATCCACCCGAAGCAATTCAAAACAAAATTAAGCGCTGCAAAACTGATCCGATTCGAGGTCTAACCTTTGGCGATCCAGAGCGCCCTGAGTGTAACAATTTGCTGACGCTCTATATGTTGCTTTCGGGCAAAAGCAAAGACGAAGTGGCAACAGAGTGTCAGGATATGGGCTGGGGACAGTTTAAACCATTGCTAGCAGAAACAACGATCGCAGCGCTCAAACCCATCCAAGAGAAGTACGACGCCATCATGGACGATCAGGGATACTTAGAGTCAGTGTTGCGATCGGGACGTGAGAAAGCTTCTGCGATCGCAAACCAAACACTGAACAAAGCCAAGAAAGCAATGGGATACACCTTGCCCAGTTAGAAACGCTATTAGTGTTCTAAATCAGAGTTGTTCCAAATTAATTTCTTGTAAAGGTTTCGAGCGGTTGCTTCAAATTTTGAGTAGACGACCGATACCCTAGAGCAAATGCAATCCATTCCTAATCGCTCATGACAAACTTCCGATTTGCCAAATCTTATGGTCAAGCCCCGCTTTCTGCATTTCGGACAGCGGCTGAAGCAGGAGAGTTTCTGATTACGGCAGAGGTCGCTCCGCCAAAGGGGGCTGACCCATCCCACATGTTGGCGATGGCGCACATGCTGAAAGGAAGGGTTCATGGCGTCAACATCACAGATGGTAGTCGAGCGGTAATGCGGATGTCATCGCTGGTTTCGGCAGCACTGTTATTGCAGCAAGGAATAGAACCGATCTATCAGGTGGCGTGTCGCGATCGCAACTGCATCGCCCTGCAAGCGGATTTAATGGGAGCGCAAGCGCTAGGCATTCGGAACGTGTTAGCGCTGACGGGCGATCCCGTGAAAGCAGGAGATCATCCAGCGGCGCGGGGCGTGTTTGAACTTGAATCGGTGCGCTTGTTGAAGATGATCGATAAACTCAACTGCGGCTTAGATTGGAACGATCAGCCTTTAACGGATGGTGCGACTGAACTATTCTCTGGAGCCGCTGTTGATCCCCAGTGTGGCAGTTGGTCAGGCTTGCAGAAGCGCTTTGAGCGGAAATTAGAAGCAGGTGCACAGTTTTTTCAAAGCCAATTAATCACTGATTTTGATCGATTGGACCAATTTATGACGGGGATCGCCAAAGGTACAGGCAAACCTGTTCTTGCTGGAATATTTTTATTGAAGTCGGCCAAGAATGCTCGATTCATCAATCGGGCTGTGCCAGGAGTAAACATTCCAGAGCATATTATTGAGCGATTGGAGAAGGCGTCTGATCCGTTGTTGGAAGGAGTTGCGATCGCGGCAGAACAAGTCTTACTCGCAAAAGACCTATGCCACGGGGTTCACATGATGGCAGTTAAGCGAGAAGACTTAATTCCACAAGTTCTAGATTTGGCTGGTATTGCGCCCTTGAGCAAGCCCTCTGTAGAAGTAGAAGCAATGCGTCATAATGGCGTCAGTGTTTAAGTCGGCCAAGTTATAAGACAGTCAATATGATTCAGTCTACTGTCGCTACTCAGGCGAAGCAACTCTTTGTTGATTCGATCCCGTTTGCCTTGGGTCACATTCTCGTCGTGTCAGATGGTGAAAGCCTGTGCGCGGTAGACTTCTCCGACTATGAAGCACGGATGATGCGACTGCTTAGACAGCGGTTTGGGCAGGTAGATCTGATTCCAACATCAAATCTGCAAAGCATTTGTGATGCTCTCCGCTCTTACCTATCGGGCAACTTTTCCAGTTTAGATAATATTCCTCTTAGCTTAGGCGGAACACCGTTTCAGCAGCAGGTTTGGTTGGCGCTAAGAACCATTCCTGTCGGACAGGTTTGGACATATGGACAGTTAGCGCACGCGATCGGGCGACCTACAGCTTATCGAGCCGTAGGCATGACCAATTCTCTCAACCCGATCAGCATTGTGCTGCCTTGCCACCGCGTCATTGGAGCGAATAGAAAACTAACTGGATATGCAGGAGGCTTGGAGCGTAAACGCTGGTTGCTCCAGCATGAAGGCGTAGAGGGCTATTGATACGGGTTGATCTGGATAGCTATAGAGAGATGCTGACACAGTTGAGATTCTAGAGCTACGATCAGAGAAATTCTGCTGGAATAAATTGCGTCGATTATGACCGATAGCCCCGAATTACCCCAAAACCCCTATGTTGTAGGCAACCCTGTTCCGCCCCTCAAATTCATTGGACGCACCAGCGAGATTGAAACCGCGTTCGATCAAATCTTTAGTCGGAGTAATTTAGCCGTTTGGGGCGGCCCAGGAATCGGAAAATCATCGTTTCTAGAACTGTTGGCATCGCCTCCAGCTTGGAAAGTGCGGGGTCACGATCCATCGAATGCGATCATTGTCATTCTCAGTTGTCTCAGCATCGAACCGTTTACAGCTACCCATTTCTGGCGGGAAGTCTTCGTTCTGCTGAAAGAGCAACTGAGCGATGAACCAGATATTGAGGCAGAAGTGACTAAATTGATCGACAAAGGCGATACCAATAAAGATTGCCTCAGACATATTTTGCGAGAGCTAGGCAAAAAAGGAAAGTTTTTGCTGCTGCTCGTGGATGATTATGATGTCGCCCTTCGTCCCCATGAGAACTACAGGGATCAAGAGATCATGGTGTTTTTGAGCGATTGTCGCAACCTTGCCTCTCATTCGCGAGAGCGGCAATTTCTCTCGATGGTCGTTACGTCGCTGCGGCGGTTAAACGAACTCGGTCCAAAACTCAAGCCCGACGGCTCTCCTTGGTATAACCACTATCTTTTTCAACCGCTCAAATCGTTTAGTGAAACCGAAGTCGCGGGTTTGCTGGGCGGAATGCCCATGACCCCTGCCTTGCGAGAGGGCATTCGCGAAGTCGCTGACGGCAATCCATTACTGTTACAGAATGCCGGATTTCTGTTGTATCGGGAACTTCGTGCCGGACATGTGCCTCAAGCGGACAACTTTGCGAAAGATTTTCAGCAAATGACGGAACACTATTTTGAGGACGTTTGGAATCTGTCTACCGAGATTGAACAAACGTTATTAATGCTACTGGCATTAGTCAACCTCAAAGGTCGAATTCCAGGCAAACGTTACGATTTGGGCGATGTAGATATCATTTTCAGTCAGAAAGAGCGAGAATTAAGGGATCTAGAGGAACGTGGAGTAGTCTTCCATCAGGTGCATGACGGTCAGAAGGTCTATCAATTTGCCTCGTCGCTAATGGAGTGGTGGGTGATCAAAGAGATTGAAAACAGTGATGAAGCATCTCTGCAAGCCCGCCAAAAAGGATTTCTCAACTTGATGAGTCATCGCCAAGCGGAGAGTGTTACAGCGGCGATTCGCTGGTTGTGGCAGCATAAGGAAGCAATGCCCTCGATCCTGGCATGGTTAGGGAAGCTATCGGCAGCATTGCCCAAAGGCTTCATGCAAGGGTAGGTTGACCGGGTAGGTAACGTTTTATCTTTGGTATATGAGCGATTCGTTCGGTCGAAAAAATCCTTATATTATTGGTCGTCCCATCGTAGAGCCGGAGATGTTTTTCGGACGGGAGACTCTGTTTGAATTTATTCAGGATAATTTGCTGCAAGGGGCGCAGGTGATTTTGCTCCACGGGCAACGCCGGATTGGAAAATCATCTGTGTTAGCGCAGATTCCGCACTTTGTGAAGCTGAAAGATTTTGAGTTTGTGCCGCTTTCGCTCGAAGGAGATAGCCGCAAACCACTTGGCATGGTACTACATGAACTGGCGCGGGATTCCCTCGATTATTTTGATCGCTTCAAAGATCAAGTCGAGGTTCCTTCGATCGAAGAGTTGACCGAACAGCCTCAGCTGTTTGTCGATCGCTTCTTACCAGATCTGCGGCGGGTGCTGGGCGTGAAGAACATTGTGCTGCTGCTTGATGAGTTTGATGCCGTAGGAGACTACAGACCTGACATGACCGATGCGGCGGGTCATTTGTTTCCATTTTTGCAGTCAGAAGTCTATCAGCACCGGGATCTATACATCATTCCAGTTGTGGGACGGCAGCTTACGGACTTACGATCGCTGCTCAGTCTGTTTCGAGAAGCGCCTTACCAGGAAGTGGGACTGCTCGATCGACGCAGCGCCGAGAAATTAATTACGAAACCGGCTGAGAAAATTTTAGAGTACTTTCCGGGTGCGATCGACGCCATCTTAGAACTTTCTGCAGGACATCCTTATTTCACGCAGATGCTTTGCTTCTCGCTATTTATTAATGCACGAGAAGAAGGGCGCTGGAAGGTAATTCGCGATGATGTCAAGAAGATTGTTGACCGGGCAATCGAGTTTGGAGAAGGGGGACTAGCTTGGTTTTGGGACGGCATTCCGCTTCCAGAACGAGTGGTGTTTTCAGCCGCTGCCGAAGTTCCAGAACTGAAGTTAGCCGCGAATTTGGGTGATTTGTCGCTGGAATTTACAGAGATAGAGCCGCTGGAATTGTTAGGCGACTGCGGTGTGATTGTGACTGATGACATCCGCCGCAGCATTCTCAATCTTGTGAATTGGAAATTTCTGCAAGCGTCTACCCATCGTCCACGGGTTCGCTCAGCAACGATCCCACCCAGCATTTCGACTTACCGAGTCACAATCGAACTAGTGCGTCGATGGTTGGTCGGCAGGCATCCGATTCGTAAAGAGATTAAAGAACTCAGTATGTTGAGTCCTGAAGCTGACGCTTTGTACCAACGGGCGAAGCGCGATCGCGCTGATCACGGCGCGACACCTAGAACCGCAACGCTGCTTGATCGAGCATTAAAACTCAATCCCAATCATTTTGAAGCGCTGTTGGAACTGGCTTCAACACTTGCTGACTTGGAGCAGTTTGCGCGAGCGATCGTCTCTTACGAACGAGCGTATTTAATCGATCCGGTTCGGGTTAGGGACGTCTACATTAGAACGTTTTTGAATTATGCAGCGCAGTTGAGAGATTTAGGGCAGTTTGATGACGCGATCGCACGGTTAAGAGATGCCCTAGCTCTTGAACCTGTTAGAGAAGGACAAGAACTGCTAGAACAAGTTCGTCGGGCAAAACAGTTAGATGAAAAGCTCAAAGTAAACTCTCTAACAAATGGCAATGGACATGTCGCGACAAAAAGCACGACTGAATTGAAGGTGCAAGATCTAGATTTTGCGATGCTAGAGAACAATTTTGCGCGCTTGGTTAATCAAGTTCAAGCCGAAGCGCCAAATGACATGAAAGGCAAAGCGTTAGAGCGGTTAGATGATCTACAGAAGGAAATTTTTAATGAGAAAGAAGTAGATATCCCAACGCTAGTCTATGTTCATCGGTGGTTTTCTAAGAATTTGCCATCTACGATCGCGCAGACCGTCACCGATTTTGTCGATAAAGTCATTGCCAAAACATTTGGCAAAGATTCTGCCGAGTCAGAAAATCACTCGAATCGTTAGAAGGACGCGCACAGCGGCTCATCAACCCGCAGCACTGACTCTTGTTTAAAGGCATTTTTATAGGCTTTCCGAATTTGCTCGACGGCTCCGTTGCGATCGTTGCCAGACGGATAGAGCAATATCAAGAGCTTCGATCGTTCTTTGGTAACGGTTCCAGTCGAGGTTTGGAATTGACCTGTGCCTGTTAACAAGGTCAGACCTTCTGGGAAAAGAGGAGTGATTTTACGGTCTATAAACTGTTGAAACTCGGGTTCGGTGATCACTGAGCCATCTGGTTTAGATAAGCCAAAAAATAGCTCGGTTCTGGCAAAACTCTTCCCGTTCAATTGGTTGTTACACACTTGAAGATCGGTTAGTGCTTCATAGGATCTTCGGGCATAGATATCGAACGCTAATGCAAACGTCAGGAACAGCCCAGTCAACAAAGAAGCTCCTATCAGAGCGCGACGGAGTTGAAATTTCATCATTTCCTTGGTAGGCAGTTGTCATAAGCAATACACGTCGGTTTCAGAGGCGTTATGCAGCAGGTTGAGGAAGGCTAACCTTCAAGACATCAAATCAGCTGAGTTTGCAAGTTTGAATCAGTCCTTTGGAAAATCGCTTTATAATTGGAGACTGCGATTAGCGAACATCAACGTCATGTCAGAAGAACTCCGTGCCACTCGAATCGAAAAAGCTGAGCAATTAAAGCAATTGGGCCTAAATCCCTATGCTTATGGGTGGAAATCGACCCATCATGCAGCGGAGTTGCAGGCAAAATTTGCGGAGTTGCCGAGTGGGGAAGAAGTAGAAATCGAGGTTGCGATCGCGGGTCGCATCATGGCACGGCGAGTCTTCGGAAAGCTGGCGTTCTTTACCTTGCAAGACGAAACCGGAGCGATTCAGCTTTATCTGGAGAAGAAACGCATTCAAGAAAACATGGGTTCTCAGGATGCAGAAGCCTTTGAGCATCTGAAGCAGTTGACCGATGCGGGCGATATTTTAGGCGCAAAAGGAACAATTAAGCGCACCGAGAAAGGTGAACTATCGGTGTACGTGCAAGAATACACAATGCTGACGAAATCGTTATTACCATTACCCGACAAATGGCATGGATTAACGGACGTTGCAAAACGCTATCGTCAACGCTACGTTGATTTGATCGTAAATCCTGAAGTCCGCGATGCGTTTAGGAAACGAGCATTAGTCACAGCTGGAATGCGTCGCTATTTGGATCAGCGAGGCTTCATTGAGATCGAAACGCCTGTTTTGAACTCAGAAGCGGGGGGAGCAGATGCGCGTCCGTTTGTCACCTATCACAACACGCTGGAGATGGAGCTTTACTTAAGGATCGCAACTGAGTTGCACCTAAAGCGCCTGATTGTCGGCGGATTTGAGAAAGTGTTTGAACTCGGTCGCATCTTTCGTAACGAAGGCATTTCGACGCGCCATAACCCAGAATTCACCTCGATCGAGGTCTATCAAGCGTATGCTGACTACAGCGACATGATGGATCTAACTGAAGCCTTAATTACAACGGTGACTCAGGAGGTTTTAGGATCGTTAAAGATCACGTATCAAGATCAAGAGATTGATTTGACTCCACCTTGGCGGCGTGTCACGATGCATGACGTGGTGAAGGAGAAGTCAGGACTTGATTTCACGCAGTTCGCGACGGTAGAAGAGGCGAAAGCGGCGGCAAAGCAAGCGGGACTTCATGACATTGACAAATGTGAGTCGATTGGCAGAGTTCTAAATGAAGCATTTGAGCAAACGGTAGAAGAAACGCTGATTCAGCCAACGTTTATTCTCGACTATCCGGTTGAAATCTCTCCATTGGCAAAACCGCATCGCTCGAAGCATGGGCTGGTAGAGCGGTTTGAGTTGTTTATTGTGGGACGGGAGACGGCAAATAGTTTCTCAGAGTTGACCGATCCGCTTGATCAGCGCGATCGCTTAGACGCCCAAGCCAAGCGAAAAGCTGCTGGAGACCTCGAAGCGCAAGGCGTTGACGAAGATTTCTTAACCGCGTTGGAATATGGAATGCCGCCAACGGGAGGGCTAGGTATTGGTATCGATCGCTTGGTCATGTTGCTGACTAATTCTCCTAGCATTCGCGATGTCATTGCATTTCCATTGCTGAAGCCAGAAAAAGGAGAGCCTGAGGAGACCTAGTTTTAATGAGTTCAAGCACTATTCATCCGCTTCAGCGACTGCTTCGCTACGAGCGCGGCTATCGAAAACCGATCGTTCAAGCCAGCATCTACTCGATTCTAAATAAAGTCTTCGACCTTGCGCCGCCGTTTCTAATTGGAATGGCAGTCGATATTGTTGTGAAACGAGAACAGTCCTGGCTCGGCAATCTTGGCGTCACGGGCGTTACGAGTCAACTCATCGTTCTTTCGCTGCTCACCCTAATGATTTGGGGCTTAGAGTCGTTGTTTGAGTATGCCTTTGAGCTACGCTGGCGCAATCTTGCTCAAACAATTCAGCATGATTTGCGAATGAAGGCGTATTCTCATTTGCAGGAGCTAGAACTCGGCTTTTTTGAGGAGCGCAGTACTGGCACATTGCTCTCGATTCTAAACGACGATATTAATCAACTCGAACGCTTCCTCGATAGCGGCGCAAATAACATTCTGCAGTTTTTGACGACAGTGATTACGATCGGAGGAACGCTGATCATTGTTGCGCCTGAAGTGTCATGGTGGGCGATGCTGCCGATTCCGTTTATCATCTGGGGTACGTTGACATATCAAAAACGGCTTACCCCGCGATATGCTGATGTGCGAGAAAAAGCGGGGCTTATCAGCAGTCGATTAGCCAATAACTTGTCTGGAATTGCAACGATTAAGAGTTTTACCGCTGAAGCGTATGAGCGCGATCGCGTCAGTGCCGAAAGTGAAGCCTATCGCGGCAGCAATCGCAAAACCATTGCCCTAAGTGCTGGATTTGTGCCTCTCATTCGATTTGTAATTTTGATTGGATTTACCGCGACGCTGTTTTTAGGAGGGCTAAAAGCCGCTAACGGTCAGCTTTCAGTCGGAATATACAGCTTTATGGTGTTTACCATTCAGCGATTGTTGTGGCCTTTCACGACCTTAGGTCAAACCTTGGATCAATATCAGCGAGCGATGGCCTCCATCAATCGCGTGATGAATCTGCTTGATACGCCTGTCTCGATTCCAACCGGCGATCGCAGCTTGCCTGTCCATCAGGTTCGAGGCGACGTGCTATTCGATCACATCACCTTTGCGTACAACAGTCGGGCGAATGCTCTAGAGAATTTAACGTTACACATTCCCGCCGGAAAAACGATCGGAGTAGTGGGTTCAACAGGTTCTGGCAAGAGTACGCTGGTCAAGCTGCTGCTGCGGTTTTACGAGATTCAGCAGGGGCAGATTCTGTTGGATGATATTGACATCCGATCGCTAACATTACACGACTTGAGACGCTGCATTGGTTGGGTCAGTCAAGATGTGTTTCTGTTTCACGGAACGGTGGCAGAAAACATTGCGTACGGCAGTTTCGATGCAACCCGTGCAGAGGTGATTGGAGCGGCAAAATTAGCCGAAGCCCATGACTTTATTGCGCAGCTTCCACACGGCTATGACACGATCGTTGGCGAACGCGGCCAGAAACTATCGGGCGGACAACGACAGAGGTTAGCGATCGCACGCGCTATTCTTAAAGATCCGCCGATTCTGATTTTAGATGAAGCCACCTCTGCGGTGGATAACGAAACTGAGGCAGCGATTCAGCGATCGCTAGAACACATTACGCAAAATCGCACAACGATTGCGATCGCGCATCGCCTATCAACCATTCGTCACGCTCACCGGATCTATGTTGTCGAACATGGACAGATTGTAGAACAAGGAATTCACGAGCAGCTATTAGAACAACGCGGAGTGTATGCCAAACTGTGGCAGGTTCAGTCTGGAGCCAAAGAGCGAGAGTTGCGATGAACGCCGTCCGCAGTTCTTTGTTTTCAAGCGACAATAGCAATAGCCATCATTCTTGTCTCTGTCATGATTGCTAATCGCGACGATTTAAGATTGTCACCCCAGGATTATCTAGACTGGGAAGCCCAGCAGCCACTCAAATACGAATACATTAACGGCGAAGCCTACGCCATGACAGGTGGAAGCCTTCCTCATACCTCTATTGCACTTAACCTAGCTTCTGCACTTAAGTCTCATATTCGAGGACGAGGTTGTAAGGTCTTCATGTCAGATGCCAAAGTGGGCATTACTGACCAAGGACCATTCTTCTATCCAGATGTGGTTGTGAGTTGTGATGAGCGAGATCGCACGGCCATCAAGATGATACGCTACCCCTGTTTGATTATCGAGGTCTTATCTCCATCTACTGAAGGATTTGATCGAGGCGAAAAGTTTCGGCGCTATCGTCAGTTAGAGAGTCTGCAAGAGTACGTGGTCGTCGAGTGCGATCGCAGGGGTATGGACTGCTACCGTCGCAACGATCGAGGCACTTGGGAACTGAATTCCTACACTCCAGATGATCTCCTGAAAACGCCCCCAGATGACTTAGAAGTTCATCTCACTAGTGTTGATTTTCTGTGCCCGCTTTCGCTAGTCTACGAAGACGTTGAGATGGATTTAGCCGCGTCTGATACGCTCAATGGTGGCTAATAAAAATGTAGACGCCTCGAAAGCGAGAATCTCTCATGCGATCGTTCCTGCTTCAAGTGTGGTAGATGTGCTTCACAAACTGTTCGCTCCTGTTTGAAGTAGGACTCGTTCTATTTGAAATGCAATCGCTCCTGCTTGAATTGCGATCGTTTCGGTTTCGAGTAGAAACTGTTCTGTTTCACATCGAAATAGTTCTGTTTTAGGTGCGATCGCTTTGCTTCACAAAGTGTCCGTTCTTATTTGCAAGAAAAATGTTTCTGTTTTGAATGGTCTTCGGACTTCATAATCCTTTTGCCAAATTCGACTACTCCACTTTTCTCAGCAACCGTTGAACCAGAGCTGTTGCAACACTCAGCGTTTTATAGCCAACCTCATCAAACAGAACAACGACCTTATCTTCTTCATGCCGCATTACCGTTCCTTCACCCCAAGCATTGTGTTCAACTCGGCTATCAATCTCATACGGCTGCAATTTATCTTCGTTGTCTGCCGTGATGCCTGCTTTGCAGTTATCGCAATATCCGCACGGTTCATCAAGCTGTTCGCCAAAGTAATTGAGTAAGTATTTTCGACGGCAATCGCGAACTTCTGCATAACCGCGCATCATCTCTAGGCGCGATCGCTCCACATGCGCAGCTCGTTCTTGAGCGTGCAGCACCTCTGTCGCCGCTTTTGAAAATTCGGGAGGATCTTCAACGACGGTTACTTCTCCCGTTGAAAGCAGATCAACAACACCAACATCCTGTAATTGATTGAGCGTTGTTTTGAGCTTCGTTTTGGATAAATCCGTTAGCTCTTTCAAGTGTTTTGGTTTGATCGGCTCTGGTTGACTTTCAACAAGTTCGGCAACGTGAACCACTTGTTCTGCATCGACTTTAGCGCTACCTGAAAAGAATTTCCGAAGATTCAAATCTTTATGCGTGTAGAACAACAGTGCATAAGCCGGCTCTCCGTCGCGTCCTGCCCGTCCGATTTCCTGATAGTACGAGTCGATCGAATCGCTGATGTTGTAATGCAAAACAAAGCGAACGTTGGGTTTATCGACGCCCATACCAAACGCAGTCGTCGCCACAATCACATCGACCTCATCATTCATGAAAGCAAATTGCGCCTGCTCGCGCTCTTTTGACTTCATTCCAGCGTGATAGGCAACGGCTTTGCAGGCTTTTTCAGACGCGCTAGTTTCTGCTTGATTGAGCAGAGTTGCAAGTTGCTCTGTTGCTTTGCGCGTTCCCGCGTATACAATGCCAGGTTTCTGTAGCTGTTGAATCTGCCTTACGAAAGCATCCTGTTTTTCAGCTTCCTCATCACATCGGTCAACACTCAGCCAGAGGTTAGGACGGTCAAATCCTCGCACAATGACGCGGGGATTGTGCATTCCTAAGCGCTGTACAATTTCCTCTCGTACAGGCGGAGAAGCGGTCGCGGTAAGCGCTAGTACGGTGGGGTGCCCCAATGCCTCAATTATGGTATCTAAGCGAAGATAAGCAGGTCGAAAATCGTGTCCCCACTCGCTAATACAGTGCGCTTCGTCAATGACAAACAAAGACGGTTTCGTTTGCAACTGATCGAGCGTATCAGGATTATCAAACTGCTCTGGAGCGAGAAACAAAAACTCCAGCTGTCCCTCATTCCATTGTGCGAAAGCGGCTTCTCGGTCTGCCAGTGAGATTGTTGAGTTAATCACAGCAGCCGCACCGATGCTTTCTTCTTCTTCTGCAATGGCATCCAACTGATCTTGCTGCAAGGCGAGCAACGGCGAAATCACAATTGTTGAACCCGGAATTTGAGCGGCTGTCAGTTGGTAGATTGCCGATTTTCCAGACCCGGTTGGCATTACCGCTAACGTATCGTGCCCTTCGAGAATTGATGCGATCGCGGCTTCTTGTCCCGGACGCAAATCGTCGTATCCTAAGCGATCGTGAGCGATTTTTTGAATTGAAACGCGCTTTTGTTTTTTCGCCATTGTTGATGAGAGAGAGCAAGTCCGCTATTAGACACGAAAGATCCCCTCTTCCCTTTACGAAGAGGAGATCACATTGAATCGTTGTTGAATCGTTTTGAGCGAATTGGGAATCTTTAGAAGTGGCGGGCTAATCGCGCAATCCACCCAGCAAGGCTAGACCGCCAAGAGCTGCGATCGCCAGCGCTCCAAATGCAGCAACCGGACTCTTATCAATCTTGTCTAGAAAACTAGGAATTTCAAAACCCTTAAAGTCACCTTCTACGCGATCGTAGCCCGGAATTGGGTCATACAAATTGTTTGGATCTTCTGCTTTAGGGTCGGTAGTCTTTTGCCCTGCAAATCCGATGGCTAATAGCATTGCATCCGTTAATGCAGGAGACACTTTATGTACAACATCGATAATTCGACCAATATCACCCACAATATAATCGCGGACCTGATGCTCAGATGCATACAGAATCGCTTCGGACACCAAACTCGGATTGTAGTAAGGCGGTACACCCGTAGGCTTGACACCTAATTTTGTCTTGCCTTTATTGTAGAACGGCGTATTGATTACCGCAGGCAAAATATTCGCCACGTTAATCTGATAGCCTTCGTGCTTCAACTCTAACCGCATCGCGTCTAGAAACCCTTCTACACCATGCTTAGAAGAGGAATAAGGGCTTTGGAACGGCAGCGATCGCCGCGCTTCAACCGAGGTGATGTGAATGAGTGAACCGCGACCTTCCCGCTTGAGGTGAGGCAAAGCTGCCATTGCGCCATAGACTTGCCCCATCAGGTTTACATCGATCACCCGCTTGAATTCCTCAGGCGTAATTGAATCAAACGTGGCAAACATTCCCGTCGCTGCAGTGTGGACCCAAGTATCCAATCGACCAAAGCGCTCGACAGTTTTATCGGCAACTGCTTTGACTTGTTCAAAATCGGCAACATCCGCCGGAACTGCAATCGCTTCTCCGCCTGCTCTAGAAATTTCTTCGACGAGGGTTGCTAGTCCTTCTTTGCTCCGAGCGGAGACGACTACTTTTGCACCCTTCTGAGCGAACTTTAAGGCGGCATCTCGTCCAATGCCACTCGACGCGCCAACAACGGCGACAACTTGTTGATCAATTGGCTTCAAATTCATTATCTTCTTGTTTCTTCAGTGACGTAATTTCTGTTTGCTTAACTTTTGCGTAGCTATAGACTTAGCATTGGACTCAGTATTCATTCATCTTCGGCAAGGTTTCGTCTCTCAGCATAATCTTCTGAAGAGGTTGGTTCTAGTTCCCAGCGACGCTCATCGCGTTGTTCTAAAATGTCGTTGGTATGCAGAAAGTTAGCGTCATCCATTTCTAGACCGACTGCTTTTCCCAAATTATCGACGATATCCATATCAGGGGTTGAAACCGTTCCACCAACCGACTCATCGCCCACAGCATTAGCTTGTTCGTAGTTGGCATCAATATCACCACCCGTCAGCTCTGGGGTGGCTTCGTTCATTTCTTCGGCGCGATTTCGCATCGTCCGGCCCCCTATGTTGTAGCCCGGAAGCTCGTGGACGCCAGTTCCGTAAGACTCTGTGATTTCTTGAGGTAGTTCTTCGCCGTTCTCATCGAATGTACCGTCGATCTCTGCTGCGTTAGCATCTGCCTCATCTTCTACGTCACCGCCCAAGTTGTGAAGAGAGGATTCTAAATCAGTGTCATCCGTGGGATTTCTGGAGCCAGAACTATCCCGGCTATAGCCTGCGTTAGTCATAATTAGTACCTCTCTATCCAAGACGGTTGAATTTCGTTTTTTCTTAGTTACCTGAACGGTAGCGATTTTAAGAAAGTATCAAATCTTCACATAGGCAGATCAGGGCGCTCTGCGGCGGGAATCCGTCGTAAGAGCGAGGACGGCTTATCACTCTAGAGTGAGGGGTGCGATCGCAAGAAATTCTACGCTGAACAGTGCTGCATAAGAAACCATGCTCTGCGTCACAGCATTCAACGCGGTGCAGTTTGCTAAGAGTAAGCATTCATAAAAGATTTTAGAAACCAAATTAAAGACTAAGGAGAAATGGTGATGACGACCCAGACAGAGACAAAACGAGTTGCAATTCTGATTGAGCAAGGCGTTGAAGATGCAGAATTTCAGATTCCCTACAATGCGCTGAAGAAAGCTGGAGCTAATGTAGTCGTCCTTGGCTCTCGGACTAATGAAGAGTACAAAGGTAAGCAGAATAAGGTGGCGGTCAAGGCTGATGCCACAACGACTGAAGCGATCGCAGCCGATTTCGACGCGGTGATCATTCCGGGTGGACAAGCACCGGACAAGATGCGGACGAACATGAACACCGTCAACTTTGTCAAAGAGGCGTTAGACGCGGGCGTTTTAGTAGCGTCCGTGTGCCACGGCCCTCAAGTTCTAATCGAAGGTGACATGCTAGAGAATGTTCGAGCAACGGGGTTCCGAGCCATTCGTAAAGATATGCAGAATGCTGGAGCCGTCTTTGTTGACGAGCCATTAGTCATCGATGACAACTTAATTACCTCTCGCCGTCCGGGAGATTTGCCAATTTTTACAACAGCAATTCTTCAATACTTAAACCTCAGTGTTCCGGACACTAGCTTGCCGAACGTAGCTGATGCTGATGCAGGCTGGTGGAAGCTGGGCGAAGAGTGGGGCGGATCGAGCAAGAGCGAAATTGTCCAAGCGATTAACACCGCGATCGCGGGAGAGCGCTACAGTCTCGAAGCCTTTCAACATTATGTCGATAACGCATCGGACGAAGCGATGCGCGAACTCTTTCACGAAATTTGTGCTCATAAACAGCAGCATATTCAATTGCTAGAATCGCGTCTAAACGTATTAGGAGAGAAGCCGTCTCTAACCGCCGCAATTAGCAATTTCTATGCTGATGTCAAAGCATTCTTCCAAAATAACCGCAGCAATATTGATGTTTTGCGTCGGGCACTGGGCGATATGCAAACAGGCGTTGTCGATGTTTATGGCTTGCGTAACAAGCTTACCGATCCGGCGACCGTTGACATTTTCGATCAGATGGAAATTGTGCTCGCTAGAGATGAAGCTCGCGTTGCTGAGATGTACAAAGATCGCCTAGGTGATCGCGCCCCCCAATCTCCGCAGCCGTCGAGCAGTCCTTCGGTTACAGCGGGATAGGACTAGCAACCAATTAAAAGCGGATGAAACGGATGATTCATTTTAGGGAAGTCACCCGTTCCTCATCCAATGTTGCTTTACGCATTTAGGTAATTTTTAGAGGAATTCAACATGGAAACTGAGTCTAATAAAATCACGAGTTCTACCGATGCTCAGCAGGCAGGCGTGTCGGACACCGAAAAGTGGGCCTCGATTATCGGAGGCGGTGCGATGGTGTTAGCTGGACTGCAACAGCGATCGCTGCGGGGAATTTTAACCGCGATCGCAGGTGGCGGTCTTGCTTATCACGGCGCAACGACTGACAAAAGCTTAACGGATAAGGTAGGTGATGCAGTAGGAGTACACAAAGCGATCAAAGTCGAAAAGACAGTCACCATCAACAGATCAGCCGAAGAGTTGTACAACTACTGGCACGACTTTGAAAGGTTGCCGACGTTTATGAAGCACCTCCAATCTGTGACGGTACAAGATGCTCGTCGCTCTCATTGGGTCGCAACCGCACCGCTAGGACAAACAGTGGAGTGGGACGCTGACATCATCAATGATCTGCCCAACCATCTAATCGCGTGGGCATCGCTTGAGGGAGCAGATGTTGATAATTCTGGGTTCGTCCGCTTTCAACCTGCACCCGGAAATCGGGGTACTGAAGTTAAGGTCGTTTTGGAATACAATGTTCCTGGCGGGACGCTAGCCGCTGCCGCCGCTAAGCTATTTGGTGAAGAACCAGAACAGCAAATTGGCGACGAACTGAATCGCTTCAAACAACTGATGGAAGCAGGCGAGATTGCTACAACTGACGGACAACCCAGAGGTTAAGAATCATTTCAACCACATCAATAATTTGGAGCGAAACAATTTATGCGAGCCGTTTGCTGGCACGGTGCTAACGATGTACGGGTCGAAACTGTACCTGATCCAAAAATTCTTAATCCCCGTGACGCCATCTTAAAGATCACAGCCACCACTATTTGCGGCTCTGATCTGCACATCTATGATGGCTACATTCCTTCGATGCAACCGGGTGACATCATTGGTCATGAGTTCCTGGGAGAAGTGGTTGACGTCGGTCAAGAAGTCAGGACACTGAAGCGCGGCGATCGTGTGGTCACCTCTTCTATTATTGGTTGCGGACAGTGCTATTTTTGCAAACATCAAGAATGGTCGTTGTGTGATAACTCCAATCCCAATGGCTGGATGCAAGAGCCTTTGTTTGGTCACGGAACGGCTGGTATCTTTGGCTATTCACACCTGTTTGGTGGCTATGCAGGCGCTCAAGCAGAATATGTGCGAGTGCCGTTTGCCGATTACGGATGCGTCAAAGTTCCAGACGGATTGAGCGATGAGCAAGCCTTACCCGTCTCAGATGCGTTTCCTACGGGCTATATGGGGGCCGATCTTTGCAACATCAAGCCTGGAGATGTGATTGCGGTTTGGGGCGCAGGCCCAGTCGGGCAATTTGCTATGCGGAGTGCTTATTTGTTGGGTGCAGAACGAGTCATTGCGATCGACAGAATTCCTGAGCGGTTGGCGATGGCAAAAAACAACAGCAAAGCTGAAATTATCAACTACGAAGAGGTTGATGCAGGAGAAGCGCTAAAAGAAATGACAGGCGGCAGAGGACCAGACGCTTGTATTGATGCCGTCGGGTTAGAGGCACATGGAACCGGCTTAATGGGCTTCTATGACGAAGCTAAACAAGCCGTTCGACTTGAAACCGATCGTCCTCATGTACTCCGACAAATGATCGTAGCGTGTCGCAAAGGCGGCACACTCTCCATCATGGGAGTGTATGCAGGCTTTATCGACAAAATGCCAATAGGTGCAGCCTTTAACAAAGGATTAAAGATCAACATGGGCCAAATGTACGGACAAAAGTACATGCCTAGATTGCTTGAACATGTTGTGAATGGTGATGTTGATTCGTCTGATGTGTTTACTCATCAGATGCCTCTTACCGAAGCCAAACAAGCTTACGAAATGTTTAAGCACAAGCGGGATAACTGCATCAAGGTGCTGCTGAGGCCCTGATGTTGCCGAAACAGATGTCTTGTCTGTTAAACAACAGATTAAGACATCTTAGTGGCTGATTCTGTGTTGCTCATTTAATCTTCAACTCGTACAACTTATCAAAACCTATAACTTACTAAAATCAATGACTCAACTACGCAGAACTCTAATCGTTCTGTTAACCAGTGTGTTTCTGTTTGTTGGCATCCTGTTTAGCACGAGCGCTTATAGCCTCGCTGCCATTACCCCTTCTGAAGCTAAAGATATTATCCGAGAGTCGAACAGTCCTCAAGAAGCAGGCGCAAAGCTGAGAGCTTCAGACTCTTCTGAGAAACTTCGCAATCACGAGACGTTGAACACGGCAAAAGAAGTGAGAGAGCGGGTAGAGGCTGGCAAGCCTGATCGTAGAGATCCGCTCATTAGCAACACCCAAAACAAACTTGAAGAAATCGTTGGGAACGTCAAGGAAAAACTCCACCTTGATGAGCCTACTCCCTAGAGTACAAAAGATTTTGGAAACGATACTAAGGGTAAAGCAAACGAGGTTTTAGGCAACTCTAACGATTAATTTAGGTGTCACTAGAAAGATCAGTCAAGGATCCAGGTCTACTAGAAGGTAAATTACAGGAGAAATTAAAATAGATGAAAGCAGTTTGTTGGCATGGATCAATGGATGTTCGAGTAGATACGGTTCTTGATCCTAAGATTTTGAATCCTCGCGACGCCATTATCAAAATTACGTCTACAGCGATTTGTGGTTCTGACTTGCACCTGTACGATGGTGTGATCCCAACCATGCAATCGGGTGACATTTTAGGGCACGAGTTCATGGGCGAAATCGTCGAACTGGGTTCTGATGTAAAGAACTTGAGTATTGGCGATCGCGTAGTTGTGCCGTTTACGATCGCTTGCGGCAACTGCGCTTTCTGCCGCCGCGATAAGTGGTCGTTGTGTGACAACTCTAACCCCAATCAATTCATGGCAGAAGCGCTTTATGGCTATTCTGCGGCAGGGCTATTTGGTTATTCACACCTGTTTGGCGGCTACGCTGGCGGTCAGGCAGAATATGCTCGTGTACCTTTTGCCGATACAGGTTTGTTTAAAGTTCCTGAAGGACTGACGGACGAGCAAGTTTTATTCCTAACTGACGTTTTCCCTACCGGGTACATGGCAGCCGAAAACTGCGATATTCAGCCTGGAGACGTGGTAGCGGTCTGGGGTTGTGGCCCAGTTGGGCAGTTTGCCATCCGCAGCGCTTATATGCTGGGAGCCGAGAGAGTGATTGCGATCGATGAGGTTCCCGAACGTATGAAGATGGCGAAAGAGCAGTGCGGTGCAGAAGTCATCAACTTTAAAGAGGTCGATGCAGGCGAAGCGCTGAAGCAAATGACCGGAGGACGTGGGCCTGATTCTTGTATTGATGCGGTTGGCCTCGAAGCTCATGGTGCTGGGGTAGATTCGCTCTACGACATGGCAAAACAAGCCGTTCGATTAGAAACCGATCGTCCAACGGCGCTCCGGCAAATTTTGGTCGCGTGCAGCAAGGGCGGAACTGTCTCAATTCCGGGCGTATATGGCGGACTGTTGGACAAAGTTCCGTTTGGGGCAGCGTTTAGCAAAGGTTTAACCATGAAAATGGGTCAAACTCATGTTCATAAATATTTGCGCCCTCTGATGGAGCGAATTCAGAACGGGGACATTGATCCCTCTTTCATCATCACGCATCGTTTTGCGCTGGAAGATGCTCCCAAAGGATACAAGATATTCAAGGAGAAAAAAGAGGACTGTATCAAAGTTGTGCTGAAGCCGTAAATTTAGATATTAAACTTGGCGAAGCCAATTGCAGATAGGGATGTTTAACACAACGTCCCTATCATTGTTTTAAACACTGAATTGAAACATAGGAGGTCTGAGGTGACTAATCGGGACAGTAATCCAAATCGGTTGTGGCTCAGTATCTTTATGATGGGTATCGTTTTGCTGATTGCGGCAATTCTGTTTCTTCCGACCAGAAGCGCTCTGCAACTTTCCATCCTTGCCCTTAGCATGATTTTGTTCGTCATCTCTGGCCTGATTGGAGCAGCAAGACCCTAACTGCGTCCCGTGATAGACAGTCCTTCTACAATCACGGAAGGGGTATGACAAGACCCATTCCAATCTGCGTCTCCACCCATCTCAACTAAACTTTTTAGCGCCGTGTAGACGCTTCCCGAAAGCATCGTGTCTTTCACGCGACCGACGATTTGACCGTTCTGCACTCGGTAGCCCAAATCGACGTTGATGGAAAATTCACCCGAAATTCCGGCCCCGCTGCCCAGCATTTGATCAAGAATTAACCCATTCTCCAACGTTGCAATTAGCTGATCGAGCGACTTCGACCCCGGTTGAATCAAGAGATTAAACAATCCTGGTGTAGGATAGCTGCCCAACCCTGATCGAAAGCCATTGCCTGTTGTGCCGCTTCCCAAGGTTTTACCGACGGTGCGATCAGTGTAGAACAATTGCAGCACACCGCGATCGATAAATGTAATTGGTCGCGTTGGCGTTCCTTCATCATCAAATGGACAGCTAAACGGCCCGGAGGTAGGTTGCTGTGAAATGGTGATGGCATCTGAAGTTACTTGTTGTCCTAAGCGATCGCTCCAAGGAGATGCCCCTTCGATCACCTGCTTCCCGTTTAATGCTGCTTGCACAGTGCCCCACAGCATATCTGCTGCCTTAGAGGTGAACAAAATCGGCACTCGCCCAGTTGGAGTCGAGGTGTTCTCTTTTGCCCACTCCAACCGGCGCAAAACCTGCTGTGCGATCGCGTCGGGATTCAAGCTGCCCCGCTCAGTTTGTCCATCGCCTACATTAAGAAAGTCATCTCCGCGCACCCATTCCACTTCTAAGTAGCCGCTCAAGGTGGTGTCGGTGTAGCCACAATCTAGCCCGTTGGAGTTGATCAATCGAGTGGTTTCGGCTTCGCACTCCCACCCGCCGCCACAGAGAACTTCTGGAAAGCGATCGCGCACGAGTTCGATCGATTGTTTTCCCCATTCGACTAAAGTTTCGACCGTAACGGCGTCACCCACATCTGGATAAATTTGTTTTGAAGCGGGAGATAGTTCAATTTCCTCGGATTCATTCAGGTCACTAATCGCGATCGCGCGATCCACAAGGGCTTGAGGCTCGACATCTCCATACGCCACTGCCAAACCCGGACGCCCTCTTTTCCAAAGCCTGAGTGCTGTTCCTTCTGCCTGAGCGCTTTCGAGTTGTTTGAGCCGATTGGCTTCAAAATAAACGGGACGCGAGAGCGATCTCGACTGAAAGACTTCTGCGGCTTCTGCGCCCGATCGCAGCGCTAACGCTAACAGTTGTTCGGATAGAGTGTGTTGAGCATCGCTAGAAGTCATAAAAAATTCTCAGAGCAAACGCTGGAACGAAAAATGAGAAATCCCATTTCATCAAACCATGATTCGATTCCCCTATTTCCCCGATTTTAAGGAATGGTCTAGATTTTTGTGGAGGATGCTAAGTTGATGTCTTGCAGTAACCAAAATCCTGCGAAGGCTTCAACATCAGGGCTGGTTTGAATCGCGAGAAAGTGAACGCCGTTTGCTTGGTGTTTGGCAATCTCAAACTGTTCGGCTTCAGGTTTGGTTTGTTTATCTAAACTTGTGAGAAACCAGCGATCGCTGATTCCGGTTTCCAGCAGCAGTCGGTTGGGCAAGGCTGGATCAAATTTGACATCTGCGAGTTCTAGTCCTGACAGCCAAGCGGCCATTGTTGTAGCGCGAGACGAGTAGATGATCAGTCCCGATACAGGAGTTTCTGCGTCCAGTTGGGCGAGCGTTAGTGGAAACGCTTCTCCAAACTCGATTGACCAGTCATTCATCTCGTGCAAGGCACTTGCGGGTAAGGTGGCAAATATCCATTTCTGACCCGTTAAGGCATCCGGTAAGGGCTGCGGGGGAGTGACAGGGAAGGCCACGGATGGAGTGGCAGCCGCCTGATAACCAGGATGCTCTGGATAAACCGTGAGCAAGCGATCGTGCAGCCATACATTGAGCGCGTAGGTACGACGGCTCAGGTAAGCGGGGACATTTAATTCTTTGCAGGCCGTCATGATCATATTATTCATGGCCTGTCGAAAGAATCGGATTTTATCGGGCGGACTCGGAGCACGAGATATCGCTTCTTCGATCGCACTTGTCAGCCAAATTGAATTGACCTGGGAACTGGAACAGTACTCCGAAAATCGAAATAAGGTTTCGGGCTGAGCATCCACAGTGGTCGGGCTTTCGCAGATTAACACTTCCCAAACTTTTTTCTTTTGCTCATCCAAAATTGGACGAGAGTAGTAATCGAGTTCCCAAATCGTAGTCATAGGTTAAAAGCGGGGGTGTCTTATAGCAATCCTATTGCTATTGGGTGATGGAAGTGCAATTTCTACAAGGCGATCGCAGCTTAGCTGACCACGATCACAACTTCGAGTATTAATCAATTGTTAAATAGTAGAGCGTTAAGTAGCAGAAATCGAAAGCAATGAGCGTTTTATAGAATCTTTTCTCCGCTGGACAAGGCTGAGAGTATATACCACACTTGAGCCTTTTTTTCTACACTGAAAATGAGGTTGTATTAAAGGACGGAACAATGATAGAAGGTGAACAGTCAGTATTTCTACAGTTGAAAAACGTTTTTTGGTTACTACTCCAGGCGAGATTAGCAGCTAGTACCTGACAAAACTGTAACGAAATTCGACTGAACATCAGGGTTTGCTTTGAAACGCGAAATCAGATTGAAGTAGGTAGAAAGCAACAATGGTGTTCGAGCAAATCGTCAGCATTTACAAGCTGTACGCTTGGGTCTTTTTGACCTTTACAGTTGTTGAGCTGGTAGTTCCAATCAAGCGGCATTCCGCTAAAAGTTACTTGATAGGTGTTCTATCGCAACTAGCATATTTTGCATGGACAGCTGTGTTTCTAATGGTGGTGTCCAAGATAAACATGCCAAGTCTGCTACATTTCAACGTGCAGTATTTAGCAAGCGACAACCGTTTTCCTGTCATCGCTCTCAAATCTTTTGTTCTTCCCTGTCTGCCATTTCTGCTGTTTGACTTCTTCTACTACTGGTTTCATCGTTTACAGCATCGCTCTAGGCTACTGTGGCGGTTTCACCGTCTGCACCACTCGCACACCGAGATGAACATCTGGAATCATGTGAACCACCCGCTAGAGCAGCCTCTAGAATGGGTGTTTATTGTCATTCCTTCAACGCTATGCGTCCGGCTGATTTTGCCCGATACTGGTACGCTAGGACTCTTTCTAGGAGTGTGGGGGATTATAATCCACTCCAATTGTCGAGTTGTAATGCCGGGGCTGCGGCATGTGCTAACGACAACGATGCATCACCGAATTCATCACAGTCGAGAACCTCAACACTACGATCGTAATTTTGCGTCAATCTTTCCACTCTACGATCGACTGTTCGGTACATTTACTTGGACAGACAAGTTTCCTGAAACAGGGCTTTAGCTGTAAGGCCTATTGCGGCTATACGCTGATCGTGGGAAGCCCACTGAAACGGTTTATAAAAATGAAACAGTGCCCGTGGAGACGTTGAACAGGCACTGTTCGAGAAAGCGATCGCAAGGCAAACTGCTCTATTGCCTAACTGCCTAGCAAGTTTTTCCGGGCACGATCTTGCCGCGATTCTGCCTCTTCCATCACCGTTGCCAAATTCTCCACCATCTCGCCCGGATGGTTCTCTAGCACTTTGGTTGACAACGAGATCCGACCTCTACCTTCATCGAGATCGACAATCATCGCCTTGATCGGCTGACCGACTTCTAAGAGAGCTGGAAGCGATGGGATGAACTTTTGACTGATTTGATTGATGTGCAGCAATCCGGTCGTGCCGTCAAACTCAACGAACGCACCAAACGGTTTGAGACTCGCGACTTTACCTTCAATAAGTTGTCCGGCTTCGAGTTGGCTGAAGTTTTGAGCGCGAGCCGCGAGACGGTTAGATAAAACAATTTTGTTGCGATCGCGATCCAATTCTAAAAAGGTCACGGTCAGAGTTTGGCCTTTGAGGGCTTCTAAGTTCTCTCGCTCGACGAGGTGCGATCGCGGAATAAATCCTCGCAATCCTAAAACATCAACGGTTACACCACCTTTATTCATGCCCGTGACGCGCACCTGTACGCTTTGGTTGCTGTCTTGCATTTCTGCCAAGCGCTCCCAAATTTTTCGATACTCAAGCTGACGTAGCGAGATTGTTACCTGCCCATCTTCATTCTGTTCACGAACAATCAGGAACTCTCGCTCTTCCTGCAACGGCAGAATCGTTGAGACATCCGCCACTTGCCGAACACTCGCCTCTTCAACGGGTAAAAATGCTGGAGACTTTCCCCCAATATCGACCAATGCGCCACCGCTTTCATAGCTGTATGCTTTTCCTGTCACAACCTGACCCTTCTGAAACTGATAGTCGTGTTGCTCAAGCGCTTTGGCGAAATCTTCCATCGAGAAGGAAGCGTCGGGGGACTTAGATTGCATTGATTTTTCCATGACGAACAATTGAGATGCTTTTGAAGCACATTTGTCAACATCCAGTGTAGTACGCGCTTAGAGATTGGGAACGAAGAATTCATCCTGCAGCCCAATCAGAACATGCCCCCTTAACCTTGCTTCATAAATCTTTCTAAGGAGCGATGTGGCGCTATTATTCAGTCGTAGACGATATTGAAAGAGCTAGTGTATGCGACCTTCGCCATGAGACTTAAAACTGGAATTCGCCTGCTAAAAGACACAGTTCAGGAATGGAATGAAGATAACGTTCCGATGCTGGCAGCAGCACTAGCCTACTACACTGTATTTTCGTTAGCGCCCTTACTGCTGATTGCGATCGCGATCGCGGGTGCATTCTTAGGCGAAGAAGCCGCACGGGGAGAAGTCGTCACTCAGCTTCAAGGCATCGTTGGAAAACCTGCCGCAGACGCCATTTCTGCTCTGATTGATAATGCGAATAAACCTAATTCGGGCGGTACGATCGCAACGATCATTAGCGTTGCGATCTTGCTATTTGGTGCATCTGGCGTATTTGGACAACTTCAGATGGCACTAAATATCATCTGGGGAGTGAAACCTAAGCCTGGACGAGCGGTAAAGAGTTTTATTCAATCCCGCTTTTTATCGTTTGCAATGGTGCTAGTAATCGGATTTTTGTTACTTGTTTCATTAGTTTTTACGGCAGTATTGTCTCTCATCAGCAATTACTTTGGTAATTTTGTTCCTGGTTTTCTAATTGTTGGAAAAATTCTTAATTTCGTTATCTCTTTTGGAGTAATTACTTTTCTATTTGCAGCCATTTATAAGTTTCTTCCCGATGCAAAAATTCCTTGGAGCAATCTTTGGGTCGGGGCAGCGGTCACTGCAATATTGTTCAACCTCGGCAGGTTTCTAATTGGGCTTTACCTAGAAAATGGTGGTGTCAGTTCTAGTTATGGTGCGGCGGGGTCGCTGGTCGTCATTCTAATTTGGGTGTTCTATTCGGCTCAGATTCTGCTGCTTGGAGCAGAATTCACGCAAGTCTACTCCAAATATCGAGGCAAGCCAATTCAACCGTCGAAATACGCAGTTCCGACCTCACGACCCGATGCCTAAACCGAACGCTCAATCACGCCCCCACCAAGCAGTACTTCCCCGTCATACCAAACGGCAGCTTGACCCGGAGTAATACTAAACTGCGGCTCATCAAACACAACTCGCACCCGCCCCGCTTCAAGCGGAATTACGGTCGCTGGGGTGGCGGCCGAGCGGTAGCGAATTTGCACTTCGGCTTTGATTGGGGCAGTAGGCTGAGCAATCGACACCCAGTTGACGCGCTGCACAGTGCAATCTGGGCGAAACGCCGCATCCCGCTCTCCTACGATGACTTGATTCTTCAACGCATCTAAACCAATCACATAAAGCGGCTCGCTGTGGGCTATCCCAAGTCCTTTGCGCTGTCCAATCGTGTAATGATGCACGCCTTCATGCTGACCGAGGACAGTTCCGGCGCGATCGACAATTTCACCATTTTGAGGCGTGATGTACTTGTCAAGAAATGCCCGCATCGAACCGTTTGCCTCAACCAAGCACAAGTCTTGACTTTCGGGCTTTTCTGCTGTGTGCAAGCCAAACTCACCCGCCATTTGGCGCGTTTCGGTTTTGCGCGTTTCTCCCAACGGAAACACCACATGAGCCAGAATTTCTTGGCTGAGATCGTATAAAAAGTAGGTTTGATCTTTCGAGCGATCCACGGCTCTGAGAAGTTGGTGGCGTCCGGTTGCCGGATCAAACCGAGTCCGGGCGTAATGACCTGTCGCGATCGCATCAATGCCCAACTGCTCACGAGCATACTTCAGCATCGGGCCAAATTTGACGGCTTTGTTGCACTGCGAACACGGCAAGGGCGTAATCCCGTCTCCATAGCCAGACACCAAATAATCGACAATATTTTCTTGAAACACATCGCGAGTATCAACAATGTGATGCGGAATACCCAGTTCTTCGCAAAGCCTAGCGGCATCTACCATGCCTTCTGAGCAGCACTGTCCCTTGCCCTTCATCAACCAGAGGGTCATGCCTTCGACCTGATAGCCTTGGTCATGTAGAGTAGCAGCAGCAACAGAACTATCGACTCCACCAGAGAGTCCAACCACGACTTTGTTCATGGAAACCGAGAGAAAGAAAATATAGCTCTAGGCTAACACTGTTCGTTGAGGGTTGAATGAGGGATGCTAGCGGCAAGCCTGTGCAAGAAAGCGCCAATTCTAGCGAAATGAATTAGCCGTAGGAAGCACAGAGAAAAAAGTTGCTGAATTAAGGGCTAATGTCCGTGTTACACTGCCGCTAAAATTTCATTGTGACGTTGTTTACTGAATCGGGGCAAAAACCATGGGGTGTGGGAGACAGGTATTAAGGGCGGTTCCGTTAGGAGTGCGCTTGACAGGGGTAACGGTTTGTATGGGTGTAGCACAGATTGGTCTAGCACAGCCGCCAGCCGTCGCGCAAACGCTGCCACCCCCCCCTGTTCTAGTTCCCGCTCAGCCCAACAGTTACCCGCCCCCTCAAACCTATCCACCCCCTCAAACCTATCCCGTGCCCGGAGAACGAGTTTATAGTCCGCCTAGCGGAAGCTACTCGCAGCCGACAGTTGGACAATACCGGGTTTACGTTGATAGCAGTGATCCGTATCTGTTGCAGCAAATTAAAACGTTTGAACCCGGCGCGTTTTTTCAAACTCTTGGAGGGCGGCGCGTGATTCAGACAGGCACGTATAACAGTGAGGCAAATGCCCGTCAGCAGGTGGCTTTGCTTGCCTCTCAAGGGATAAGAGCGAGCATTACGACCCAATCAGGAGGGCAAATTCCCGGTGGAGGGGAAAGCCCGAGTGGGTATTACGCGATCGTACCGGGATCTCAAAATGAACTACCTAGATTGCGCGATCGCGCCATTCAGTTGGGTGTCTCTCGAACGGCAATCCGGCTGCGCGATCGCCCGATTGGTCCTCATATAGCCGTAGGTCCTTATGCCACTCGCAGTGATGCTGAAATTGTGAAGCAGTTTCTGCGCGATCGTCAGTTTGATGCGCGAGTTTTTTACGGTCGTTAAATCAACTGAGCAGCTATCCATCCAATTCCCAACCCCAACCAAGCAACCAGCGTCAGCATAATTAGAGCCTGAATGTTGTTGAATTCTGCTGTTTGAATGTCAAGCCGTGCTAATGACTCAGCCGAGAAGACCATGAAGAACGGCAGGAATATCTTGAACCAGTTGAGCAAGATTGAAGCAAAAGCAGCCGCTCCGATTAAAAACGTGAACGCAACAGTGTCTGAATTAAACCACCTGATCAGCATGCGTTGCAGTCCCCGAATCGGACTCATCATCAAGATGGCTAGAACAAGTCCCCATACGATCGCGATTCCAAATATCACAGGAGAATGAACGGATAGAATAAATTTACCAAAAATGGCATAGGCTACCAGTAATAGCGACAGCGAGAGCCAAGGACATCTTCTACAGATTGAAATCATAGGTTGAAAACGAGAGGCGTGACCAATTCATTAGTAACACGTTAACTCCCAACGTTAAGGCGTGCAGATCGTCGATTTCAGATTTTCGCGGCGATTATTTTTTACAACTGTTTAGGAAACCTAGACCACTCGGTTTTGGCGAATACATTCTGCGTACCAGCGATAACTAGATTTTGGGATTCGCTGCTGCGTTTTGTAGTCGATGTATGTGATGCCAAATCGTCGATCGTAGCCGTAAGACCATTCAAAATTATCCATCAAACTCCAGACGAAGTATCCTTTGATCGGATAGTGCTCGACAGCCGCCCGATGAACACTCTGAAGATAGTGACGTAAATACAAAACCCGATCAAGATCAATGATTTCACCCGAAGGTTTTACTTGATCTTGAGCCGCACAACCATTTTCAGTAATGTAAATCGGTAGATCCGGGCGATTCATCGTTTCGCTAACATGACGAATCCCCCAGTACAAGCTCTCTGGAACAAGCTGTAGCCAAGGCATATTCAGCGCGGGATAAGCTTTTGGAAAGTTGAGCCACTCACAGCCTTGCCAGTTATCGGCGGCACGAATGTAGGTTCCTGTATAAATATTGAGACCTAAAAAATCAAGGGGTTGATGAATAGTTTTCAGATCACCATCTTGAACATCCGGTGCATCGCTTCCAAGTTGTTCTAACAACGCGGGATGATATGCTCCCGTTAATGCTGGGTAAATCATTCCACCATTGCCACAGTGGTACGGAAAAGCTCGCTTTGCCGCTTCAATATCCTCTGCTGATTCGGTGAGCGGAACCGTGATTCCGAAGTTATCGACCAAAGCAATTTGCGCCTTTGTCGATGCCGCTCGGATTGCTTGACATCCTAATCCATGTGCCAACAGTGCATGATGGGATGTTTGCCAAACGTCTTTTTGAGATTTCACACGAGTTCCGGGCGCATGTTGAGGCGTTTTGCCCACGGCATATCCCATGTGTGTAAAACAAGAGATTTCGTTGAGCGTCATCCAGTTTGTAATGCGATCGCCCAATCGACTCACGACTGCTGTTGCATAGTCCGCGAAGTCTTGCGCCATTTCTCGACTGCGCCAAGAACCGTATTTTTGCTCCAACGCCGCCGGACTATCCCAATGAAACAGCGTCGCGTAGGGGGTAATGTTATGTTTGAGCAAGCGATCGACCAATCGCCTATAGAAATCAATTCCAGCCTCATTCACCTTGCCTCGACCATCGGGAATAATGCGGCACCAAGAGAGGCTGAAGCGATAATTCTGGATGCCCAAATCTTTCATCAGCTTGATGTCATCTTCGTAGCGGTGGTAATGGTCACACGCGATCGCGCCCGTATGTCCTTTTACCGTCCGTCCGCGAGTCGCGCTAAAGGTATCCCACACACTCGGCTTGCGTCCGTCTGTTTCAGTGGCTCCTTCAATTTGATAGGCAGCCGTCGCTGCGCCCCACTGGAAGTCTTTTGGAAATTGATAGCTTGTCATAGCGAATCTAGTTTTTACGGTGAGCGCGGGTTTGAATGAGGAGCGCGATCGCAATTACAATCGACGGAGACAGGACAGCAATCAATACAGTAGTCAACGTTGGTGCAACGTTGAGAAACGGAGCAAGATATTTGATAGCGATCGAGAGTGCTAATGAGGGAAGAACCACTTTGAGAATAAAAATAAACGTATCCATTTTGATTTTGGTGAACCATCTCGAACCTGACCGCAAATTTCTGAAGAAGTGCTAATTCCTGAAAGAGCTACTCATCTACTCTTTACTGTTCATACTATTTCTTACCCATTGCCGAAATGCTCTCAATGTTGTATTTCTCCCTACCGTTCTACTTTCTACCAAATATTGAGGAATGACTTGCGTTAATGGCAAATTTGGAAAAATCGAGCTATGTTCTGATATCTGATATCGATCGTCTTTCAAAATATTAATTTGTAGATTTTCCTGTTCAAATCGCCACAGTTCGGAAACGCCTAATGCTTGATAGAGGCGTGGATGCGTCCGAGAAGTGACATTAATTTCTAGCGCTAAGTCGGGAGGAGGATCAGTCTCCAAGTCGAACCGTCTTTTACCCCGCACTTGGGACTCGTTTTGAATATAGAAACATTGATCAGACTCAATTCCTGTCAACATGGCCTGATCTTTAAACGTTGTAGAGCCTAACGTCAAAAATTCGATATCTAGTTCTTCCAATAATGCTTTGATCAGATCTCCGATAATTTCTTTGTCTCCTTCATGAGCAGGTAGCGGTGACATAATCTCTAGAGTTCCATTATCGTAAGCCAGCCGAGAGGCACGATGTTCACCTAACTCGTCCAAAATCCGCTCAAATTCTTCCCAAGTAACATCTTGTAGCAAGACGTGCTGCCCCGGCGGAACTTCAATACGACTGAGTTCTAATAACATCTGACGCATTTTTAAAACATGTTGTTATTTTCGCTCAATCGTAATGATTCAACCATCACTGAAAGTAATGTTGTTTTTCGATTTAGAGCTTGGAGCAAGCGATCGGTCAGAGTTTGGCAAAGCCAGTCGCTTGCTCAGGAACAACACTGAGGGCTATCAGAATCATGGTTCAATTCACTCCATCCCTCACGCTCTAGCTCTCAAACGTGATTAGCGTAAACCCACTACCGCAGTTTTACGAGTTCTCTGCACGCCTCTCAAAAACATTTCTTCAGGTAGAATCTGAAATTACGTAAAAACACAGATGAGGTTTAGGTATTTGTCTGCAACTATAGTTACATAAGTCATTTCATTAGAGAGTATCAACTTTCACAGCTACCAGCCCAGTAGTGTCGCGCTACTGGGTTTTTTACTGCGCTTGGGCAGCTTCAGGAATGATATGGAGTAGAGAGCTGTAGCCAAGGCTGAGAGACGATCGCCTTGCTCAAGAATTTAGGACTTAGACAGCAATCCTTCGGAATTTGGCAGAGCGAACTGCGCGTTGGCAGCAAATTTTGGATACCTTCGGAAGAAGCTTCGCCTACGAACATAGCCAACGCCTGCGGCAACACTTTGTGAGGAATAGATTAGTTACCACTATTTGTTTTTTGCAGAGGAGTGCTGGAAGCTACATCCGTTTCATCTACTACCCAATCCGCTGCCTGTTCTGGAATAGCTAACTGCACTTGCACTGAAAGCAGAGTACAACTCCAAAAAATCGGCTACACCAAGCTCTGAAGAATCGCGTCATTTACCACACCCGGAGCTTCTGCCATGATCAAATGTCCTACGTCTGACACCGTGATGTGAGTGCTATTTGGGTGCTGATGTTGCAGCCGCGCTAACCATTTATGCCCCATCACAGGCGGGAACATCGGATCGCTGCTGCCCGTGATAATCGTAATTGGGCAAGCAAATTCGTGATGGCGTCCATCGTAGCCCCAAAATGCTTCGATCGCTTCGTAGGGGTGAGGATCAGTCGGGAGATCATGAGACCGTTCAGGCTCATCGTCTTGGGCACTACCAAGAGAATTGATTAACACGTGTGGCTGCCAACGATAGAGATTATGCCCAGCAATTCGCTCTGCGAAGTTCCAAAAGAGCGCAAAAAACTTGATCGCGGGAATTTCCCACCATGGCGTTAGATCATGCGTGCCACCTGCGATCGCAATGATGGCCCGCGTCGGATGGCGTTTTGCCCACTCCAAACCAATCGGAACGCCATAGCTATGACAACACAAAATTGGATTTTCAATCTGAAAGTGTCTCAGCAACCGCGTTAGATCGCGTCGATGTCGCCCCACCGAATAGCGCTGATAGCGCCTAGAGTCTCCATGCCCCGCCAAATCATAGGCAAGAACCGCCTGCCCAGACGCCCGCAAAAATTCCCATTGCAGCCGCCAATTGTAGCGACTGCCAAGCCCGCCGTGGATACAGACGATCGCGGGCAATCGACCCGGTGCATAAGCTACTTGCAGGGCAACGCTCCGCAGTTGAATCTGCGTTCCTGCAAGCGTGATTGGTTCCTCTATCGCTGACGAGTACGGCATAGGCACTGAGACTGGAAAAAACCGAGGCTGGGCAAAACCAGATTAGCGCTTCCGTCTCGATGAGTACGAAAGCTTGCTTCGAGGAAACAAATACCGAATTGAGGCGAGGGCACACATGATAATGATACCGACCATCAAAAGATCAAAAACCATAGGGCAACATCACAGCTTAGCGAATCTCAGGTTACTAAGTCTTAATGTACAGTTGTGGTTTGACATCCGCATGACTCTGTTATCGCGACGCTTTAACAGGCAGCAGGAGCGAGTCAATCCTAAAATGCAAAGAACTAACGTTTTGCGATCGCAGAAATGCTAAATGCTTCAGATGGCGCGATCGGTAGAGAAAATCGAAAAATACTGCCTTTGCCCAATTCACTCTCGGCTTGAATCACCCCATTTTGTAACTCGACCAATCGCTGAGAAATGGCTAAGCCGATACCCGTTCCTCCAGAGTGGCGATCGCGCGATCGATCCGATCGCCAGAATCGCTCAAACACATGAGGTAGTTCTTCTGGCGCAATCCCTTGTCCGGTATCCTCGACAGCAACCCAAACTTGAGCCGCCGCTTCCCACGCCCGTAGGGTGACACTGCCCTCGGGAGTATAGCGCAGCGCATTACCAATTAAATTAATCAAAATCTGTTCGACTCGCTCTGGATCAGCAAGAACGAGCGGTAGAGTTTGAGGACAGTCGAGCTTTAGACTCGGATTATCGTCTAACAGCTGATCGGAGAATTTTTGAATCAGGGAGTTTAACAACGGGTAGAGATTAAGCGATTGCAGATTGATCGGCAAATAGCCCGCTTCTGCTTTAGACAATTCTTGTAGATCATTTACGAGCCTGCGAAGCCGCGTCGTTTCTTTGGCAAGACGCTGATAAATATCAGTTGAAGGCTCGATCGTGCCATCGCTCAACCCTTCTAAATAGCCTTCCAGAACCGTTAAAGGCGTTCGCAATTCGTGGGTCAAGTCACCAACCAATTCACGGCGACGCTGTTCCACTCCTTCCAGGTTTTTTGCCATACGATTAAAACTTTGAGCCAGACGATTCAGTTCAGGAATTTCGTTCGTCGGAACCCGTTCTTCTAAACGTCCAGAGGCAAAGCGGCGAGTGATGCGTTCCATCTGAACTAAGGGTTGCATAATGCGTTTGGACACCCAATAACTCAGTGCGATCGCAGAGGTTCCTCCAACAATGACTGACCAGAACGCGCCTCGACTCCACGCCGAATCAAATCCCTCCAAAAGTTGCCGTCGGGAATAGATCAAGTTAAACCCGTACCCTTGCAGCTTTTCAAGATGCCAAATAAATAGCTGCGGAGAATAAATTTTTCCGACCACCAACAGCGTACTGATGCCCACAATCATCACGATCATGTGGGACAAAAAGAGGCGTGTACTGAGGTTAATTCTGTTCATCTAAGCCTAGGCAACGGCGTCTTCAAACTTATATCCAACGCCGATCACCGTTTTTACAAACGTCGGATTTGCCGGATCGGGTTCAATCTTTTTGCGCAGCCGAGCAATATGAGTATCGACCACGCGTTCATCTCCAAAGAAGTTACTACCCCAAAGTTTATCAATCAGTTGAGTCCGGTTCCAGACGCGACCAGGGTAACTCATAAATGTCGAGAGCAGGTCAAACTCTAGCGTGGTCAAATCTAAAGCTTCAGTGCGAGCGCCATCCACTTGACGAACCGCTGAGCGCTGGTCTAAATCCACCATAAAATTTTGAGTCCGATAGATCTGGCTCTGTCCGCCTTGACGCAGAGTTCGTCTAAGCAACGCTCGAACTCTGGCAACCAGCTCCTTGGGGCTAAATGGTTTAACCATATAATCATCGGCTCCCGTCGAAAGCCCAATGATGCGATCGAGTTCTTCTCCTTTCGCCGTCAGCATCAGAATATACGGATCTTTCAGCCCTGGCTTTTGACGGACTCTAGCGCACACTTCCAAACCATCTAAGCCTGGAATCATTAGATCCAGGATGATTAGATCAGGCTTTTGGTCTTGAAACATGGTTAGTGCGCTCAATCCGTCTCGGCAGGTGCGACAGGAGAATCCTTCTTTCTCAAGGTAAAGCTGAATCAGTTGAGCAATTTCTGCTTCATCTTCAACAATCAGAATTTCCATACATCGCGTTGAAAAGACAACACTCTAGAGTTTAACAACTCCCAGAATATGAGAAACTATTTTTGGGGAAGTACCGCTTATCAAGACCTTGCTTCTGACAAAGTAGAGTTTTATTGAGTTTTGTTAACTTTCTTAAGATTGATACAAATCGACCGATAGAATAGCGCTTAGCGCAGCATTGTTCATGACCCAGTTGGGCTTGTTTGGGAGGAGAGATGGAGTTTCTAAGTAACATTAACTTTGAAGCGATCGCACAGTTGACCCTGGTAGGCATGATTATGCTGGCAGGTCCGGTGGTGATCTTTCTGTTAGCCTTTCGCGGTGGCGATCTCTAGTAGCAATCTCTAATAGTTACAAGCGCTTTCAGTGTTTGTTGGCTTTGAGAACCCGCAACAGTGTTTGACAGAATAAACAGTTCCCCGTGAACTCAAAATTTTTACAGGTTTAAGAGAGAGTAGCTCCAAAGTCTGGTCATCACTGACCGGGCTTTTTTGTTGCTATCTATCTTGTCGAATAACAAATTCTTTGTCTCTTTGCTTGTCGCTATCCAAGCCTCTCTCCCTGTGCCTGTAGTTCTTCTTTGATTTTGGGTTTGAGCTTCTCAAATTCGTCCTTGAGGACATCTTTACTGAGCGTCGGTTTGCCGATCGCTGCCCAGGTACGACTCGTTAACGTCCATTGAAGCAACTGCGATCGCTGTATCGGCGTCATTTGCAAGGGCAGAACATAAGCGCAATGGTGCGGATCTTCGATCGCAAAAAACAGAATGTAATATTTCTCTTTATCGATCAGCAGGCGCGAAATCTTCTCGCCCTGCTCGGTTTTAAGATCCAAATAGCAGCGCAACCATCGCGGATCGGTCTCTTTGTGGTGGAGTTGGTTATACAACGCTGTAACCCATAAAATCATGGGATGAGGCGACATCGTACACAGAAAATTCTTGTAAAGCCGATTGTAGAGCTTGCCAATCTGAATGTTTTCAATCTCTTGCTGAGGCAACATCACCCAAATTGTCGCAAGCGTTTCTCGCTTGGTTTCTAGAACATGCGGAAACACAATTTGAGCCACGGGTTTGTCTTTGGGCCACGTCGTTAGTTGGCACGCTTCATCCGGTGTCAGGGCATCAGGATCGCGAGCAGGAGCAGCTACTGGGCGTCTGAGCAGCGCTTCACTAATGCGATGGCTAATTTGCCGCGTCGCACTGTAGCGCTGTTCCAACGGTTCTAAGGCTTTGAGAATATCAGCGATCGTTTGAGGACGAGCATTTACATCCTTCGCCAGACAACTCATTACCAAGTTCTCCAGCATCTTCGGCACTTTGAGATTGGGATTGATCGATTCAAACGTGCGCGGAGCTTGGAAGTGATGCGTTTTATACCAACCACCAAACGAGTGAGTATCGGCTTGGAGCGGCATTTTTCCGGTCAGCATCTCAAACAACATGACACCCAAACTATAGATGTCCGATCTCGAGTCGAGTTCGCGCCCTTCCATTTGCTCTGGTGACGAATAGGCCAACGTGCCCATGTAGGAACTCGTTTGGCTAACGTCTGCTTGCAGCAGTTTAGAAATGCCAAAGTCGAGAATTTTGACGAGTTCGCCAAAGCCCGAGTCTTGAATGACCAACAGGTTACTCGGCTTAATGTCGCGATGGATGATCGGATAGGTCGAGCCATCGATCGTAATGCCTTGGTGAGCGCACTGAATACCCGCGCAAATCTGACGTGCCAAACTGAGAAACCGAGGTAACGGCAAATTCTGGGTTGAGATAATATCGCTGAAGCTACTACCCTGCAAGTATTCCATCACATAGTAAGGCACCTCCTGCTCATCAACGCCATAGTCCATCACTCGCACAATGTGCATACTTTTGGTGCTGAGCAGGGCGCAAGTTCGGGCTTCACTGCGGAAGCGATCGCGCATTTTGCGCGTCAGCAGCGTTTGGGCTAAAAATTTGATCGCCACAATCACGCCACCGAGTAACACGTCTTCCGCTTTGTACACTTGTCCCATTGCCCCACGTCCAATCAACTCGATTAGCTGATAGCGATTGGAGAGAAGCTGTCCGATTCTAGGGTCTTTACGGGAGCGAGTCTGCACAGGAGTCCTTGGGGAATGGGGACAAAAATGGGAGTAGAGATTCGAGATGAAGAGGCAACCAAACATGAGAAAAAGTCTGAGCCCAGTATGGACAGTTCGGTTTGTAAAGTAACTGTCAGGTCTGGAGACTTCCCACTGATGCTCTATTCCGACTGGCGCTCTAAGGTCGCTTCCATCGTATTCGTCAGATAGTGCCCAGACAGGACATTACCCGACAAGTAATACTTATGGTCATCTACGCGATACAACGTTTCAAATCCGCTGCGGCGCTGGCGATCACCCAAGGCCCAATAGCGTTGCACAATTGATTCCGGGGCAATCCAACCTTCTCCTTCAACGCGACCGAGGAGACTGTGTTGCAGCACAAACGTATAGCGACGATCGCCTGCATCTAACCGCCCTCTGTACTGAAAGCTTATTTCCTCGCGATCGCCCGCCGGAAAAACCAGCTTTGTCACCATCGTGAACCAATCATCTCGGCTCCAGGCAACCAGAATTTTGCCTTTTACAAGAATGGGGGGTCCATGCCGCTCTAGCCAGTTTCCCTGAAGAGTCCAGCGTCCGGATTCCAGTAAAAAGGTGTGGTTCACAATGGCAGTCCTTGGGTGCTAAGGGATGGGGAGAGGGCGGTTTGGGATGATTGCCTGTGCGGTTTGGCAAAGCGTTGGTCGAAGGTATCCCCTCATCGTTTAGCCTTCCTCAATGGCTGCCTATGCTATCACGCTTGGGTTTTAGGGTACGTGGCGAATTTCCCCTAAAAGGGTAGACCGAGTGGCTCCCGTCACCTCCGGGAGATTACCAGGGAAGGTGTGATATCGCCAGTAGGCAAGCACGGCAAACGCGATCGCTTCTTTTAAGTCAGCACTTAGCCCTACGTCATCGGTGGTGATCACCGTAGATTGATCCAGACGCGCTTGAAGGCACTGTTTTAGATAACCATTCCGGCTACCACCTCCACATAGGAGAACCTGATCGGGCAGGCGAGGCAGAAAGGTTTGGTAACTGTGCGCGATCGTTGCAGCAGTAAGGTCAGTCAGCGTTGCCAGAAGATCCGCCGCGTTTAGTTCAGAGGCATCGACTAGGCATTGCGCTAAGTACGCTTGCCCAAAGTGTTCTCGACCAGTCGATTTAGGCGGCGGGGCTTGAAAATAGTCTTGCTCAAGCCAGTGGTCTACAAGCGCTCGATTCGGCGTTCCCGTCGCTGCCCAAGCTCCATTGTCATCAAAGGTTTTTTCGCCGTTCGACAGATGCTGAACCGCGAGATCGAGCAGCATATTCCCAGGTCCAGTATCCCAACCGAGAATCTTGGTTGAATGCTCTGAATTTTTAGCCGGAAGATAAGTGAGATTCCCAATACCCCCAATGTTTTGAACGCAGCGATCGTAGGTCTGATGTCGCAACAAGGCAGCATCAACCGGAGAAACTAAGGGTGCGCCCTCTCCGCCTAGGGCAATGTCTGCAACCCGAAAATTGCTGACGGTTGGAATTTGCGTCAACTGCGCGATCGCGTCTCCTCGCCCAAGCTGCACTGTATACCCAAGCTGTAACCCATTGCTCTTGCGAGGAGGTCGATGAAAGACGGTTTGCCCATGTGAGCCGATCAGGTCAGCCTTGGCATGATTGTTCTGAATTGCAATCGCAGCTTGGGCAAACTGATCGGCAATGCGATCGTCAAGCTCGGCAAGTTCGAGCATTGCGATCGCAGCGCCCCCGCCAATTCTTAAGATCAATTGCTGTAACTCTTCAGGGTAAGGATACGTAGCGCCTTCAATTAGCTCTGCTTGTAGCTCAAATCCAGAGCCAGAAATATCAACGAGAGCCGCATCAATGCCATCAACCGACGTTCCACTAATTAAACCAATTACACGCATAGAACGAGAGAAAAAATGGTTTGTCTCATCATGCCATTCTCTCTATCTCTTGACTCCTTTTTTTATCCAAATAATGCAAATATTGATGTCTTTAAGCAGTCAAAGAAACTGCTGAGTGATCGCCAGAGAAATAACTTTCTATGTGGGTACTGGCTTTCCCGAATCACAATTTGAGTAATCCGATATTTTTTGGCAACATCTGCGATCGCGTGGGCAATATATCGCTAATCATCTCTTGAATACGATCGCTAGCGAATCAGCTTATCCTCAGTTGACCAAGCGTTTTCAGCGAATTCCCATCCGGAATTGCTCCGCTATTTTCTGTATTAAGTCATAACAGCCAATGACAATCGCAACCTTAATCCTTGAGATATGGGATTAGAAATAAACCTATGAAGACGTCACTTTCAGTTCCATTCCCTGCTAAATTATGCTTTACATTTGGTTTAGCGATCGCTCTTCAAATTACAGGCTGTAGTCAATCTCAAACGAGTTCCGCAAAACCATCCTCAACCGACACGAATCGAAATTCTTTAACCACCACACAATTGAATTCTGCTGAAGCATCTCCAGCCAACACGAATCAGAATTCTCCAAACACCACACAGCCGAATTCTGCTGAAGCATCCTCAGCCAACACGAATCAGAATTCTCCAAACATCACACAGCCGAATTCTGCTGAATCGGAAGCATTGGCATCAAAACTCCAGCAAATTACGCAGATTCCGGTTCTATTGCCGAGTGCCGTGCTTGTCGAGGGTCAAATGTATTTTAACGGCACGGCAAGCCGCGATCGCTATGAGGTTAGCTTCGATCACACGAAAGACTGTCATGGGGTAACAGCTTGCAACTTTGGCGGCATTTCGGCTCAACAAGGTAGAGAAATAGAACCAATTTCTGATGAAACTCAAAATCCAAGCAATACAGTTGAGCCAGTCACGTTAGCTAACGGAACACCAGCACAATATAGTAATCAGTGTGGTGCATACTGCACAGCCTCTGTTGCTTGGAAGTCTAACGCTGTGAGGTATGGCGTGTTCATTAAGAACGGACTCAAACCGGATGTATTAGCATTAGCGAACTCTGTACAGACATTCTCTTCACCAAACGTTGAGCCGTTTGCAGGGGGTGTGGGTACGCTCACAACCAGCCAAGACTACAACACTCCGATTAATATCCGAACTGAAGCTAGTACAACCGCAAAGATTCGCCATATTGGATATGCGGGCGATGAAGTAACATTACTGGCTCGCCGCACCGGATCAGACAAGGCGTATTGGTATCAAGTGAAATTTCCAAAATCGGGTGCAACGGGGTGGGTGCGAGGAGATTTTGTCTCCATTGATCTTCAGTCCTAGCCTCAACTGGCTTCCGGCACTGACTTAGCAGCACAAAAGGGAATCGCGTTTTAGAAAATTGCTATCAATAGGTCTTACGCACTGGCAGCAGCTTCTGTAATCGACTTGTTCAGCCGCTATATCCACTATACAAATCCGATGCCAACGAAACATTTTGGTGTGAGTTTTGATTTAGTCTCTATTGCACTGAGCTACATGAACTCTTAAGGATAGGCGGCGCTAGTATAAACTATCTGTACCGTGTCGATCACCGTCTATGAACGCTTGGAAATCGCTGTTGAAGCCCGTCTTGTTGTTCTGCTTGTGCTGTTTTGTCGCCATCAGTTGCGCCCGCTCAACTCCCGACGCCTTCACAACCGAAACAAATCGCCTCACGGTCGGCACAACAGCAACAATTAGCACAATTGATCCGGCGGATGCTTACAGCATTTTTGCAGGTAACTTGCTTTATAACTTGGGTGATCGACTGTATGGCTACAAACTGGGCACAAGCGAATTGCAGCCTCAGCTTGCAACGGCCTTGCCCAAAGTCAGCGCAGATGGATTGACGTACACGATTCCCTTACGGAAAGGAGTTGTGTTTCATGATGGCACTCCATTTAATGCAAAAGCGATGGAGTTTTCGCTTCAACGATTTATTCAGAACGGAGGTTCTCCTGCATTTTTACTATCAGATGCCGTGGATTCGATCGCGGCTACTGGAGCCGATCAACTCACGATCAAATTAAAAAAACCATTTGCGGCGTTTCCATCTCTGTTGGCGTTCTCAGGAGCATGTGCCGTTTCGCCTAACGCTTACCAAATTAAGTCGGGAGACTTTAAGCCAGATGGATTTGTGGGGACAGGTCCTTACAAATTGGTAAAGTATGGAACCGATTCGCTGCGTCTTGATGCGTTTGACCAATATTGGGGAGAAAAGCCTGCCAATCGGGGGGTCAATGTCCAGTTTTTCTCTAGCCCTGCAAACTTGTTCAATGCGTTCCGAACCGGAGCGATCGATGTCGCGTATCAAGGGATGGCACTCGATCAAATTCGCAGTTTGCAAGAAAAGGCGGCTCAGTCAGGCTGGAACGTGATTGAGCAATCGGGTAGCGGTATTAACTATTTGACGATTAATCTCAAGTCTGAGCCGTTGGATAAAGTAGAGGTAAGGCAAGCGATCGCGGCAATCATCGATCGATCGCTGTTGCAGGATCGCGTATTTCAAGGACAGATTAAGCCGCTATATAGCTTAATTCCCGCTACCTTGAAGGAACAAAAACCTGTGTTTCAAACCGAGGGAGATGCGAATACTGAACGAGCAAAGGCATGGCTCACAAAAGCAGGATATTCGGAAGCGAATCCGTTGAAAGTGGAGTTTTGGTATCGTTCTAATGTTGTCACCGATCAGTTAGCTGCCCTCACCTTAAAAGCGATCGCTCAGAAAAGACTAGGTCGATGGATGCAGTTTGATCTCAAAAGCGTCGAATCAACCACAGCCTACAAAAATCTTGATACTGGTGCGTATCCTATGTTCCTGCTGGATTGGACACCCGATTTTCTCGATTCTGACAACTATATCCAACCGTTCATGGAGTGTACAAAAGGATCGAAGGCAGGCTGTGAAGAGGGAGCGAGCGCGTCTCAAGGGTCGTATTACTATAGCGATCGCGTCAACACTCTAATTGATCAGAGCCGACAAGAGCGAAACCCAGAAGTCCGCAACAAGCTATTTGCTGAACTACAAATGATTTTAATGCAGGACGTTCCGTTTATCCCACTGTGGCAAAACAAGGATTACTTGTTTGTGCAAAAGAATATACAAGGAGCAACACTAGAAGTCACGCAAAAGGTTCCATTTTCAGTTATGAAAAAAGCTTAGCGGTATAAATTAAATTTGCATCAGAAAAGATTAGAGAATTTAAGCGCTAGTCAAGGTAATTTTCGCGATCGCTCGACGATTATCCCCGCTCTTTGGTTTCACCATCCCTCTAAAGACTTGAAAATTCGATCTTCAGTAGAATTGGCGTCAACTCCAGGCTGTTTAGTGCCGACTTCTAGCTGCCTTACACCCAGATTGTGTCTCTTTTTCCTCAAAAGAAATGCTAAGAAACCGTAATAGATGCAACAGAGCGAAACCCGATAAAGTGTAGAGAGAAAGCTTCGTTAAAAATGCTCCTTCCACTGTTTCGACTGTGATTTTCTGGTCAAGCTTGCTCACTTCACTTACTCAGTACCCGATCGCATCTACGTCTCCAAGCGTGCTGATGAACGTTGCGATCGTAGCCCTCTGGCTACTCCTCATTGGCTTACTGGCAGAAGGCGTAAACCGCTACACTCAAGCGGGCACAGAAATTGTTCGTAAAGTGGTTCACATTGGAACCGGAAACGTCATTCTATTTGCGTGGCTACTCAAAATTCCGATGTGGGTCGGCGTTGTGGCTTCAGTTTTCTTTAGCGCGATCGCGCTGTTATCGTACTATGTACCCATTTTGCCAAGCATCAACGGCGTCGGTCGCAAGAGTTTGGGGACATTTTTCTATGCAGTGAGCATTGGCGTCTTAGTCGCCTGGTTTTGGACATTAAACCTGCCTCAATTTGCTGCGATCGGAATCTTAGTAATGACCTGGGGAGATGGTTTCGCTGCACTAGTCGGGCAGCGCTTTGGACGCCATCCCTATTGGTTATGGGACATGAAGAAAAGCTGGGAAGGCTCGCTCACGATGGCGGCCATTAGTTTCTTAGTGAGCCTAATTATTTTGATTGCAACCCAAGGAAATCTTTGGCAAGCGTGGTTCATCTCGTTCGTGATCGCGATCGTAGCTGCAACCCTAGAAGCCTTCTCCAAATTTGGCATTGACAATCTGACTGTACCCATTGGCAGTGCTGCTGTTGGCCTCTTCTTGAGCCAGTTTCTATTTATCTAACAAAGTAGAAAAATTGTTGTCTTCTGTCCATTGGATGACTGATCAATCGCACCACTACCGCTAGACTGATAAAAACCTCCAATTAGAAACTTTCGTAATTTCTGCCAAGTCCTTTGTTTCAAGACTTGTAACCGCCGGACATTCACCCCGACTGTCTTCTACTCTGAAACTATGACCTCTACCGTGCAGCCCTCTAGCTCTTCCTCTTCCCTAGAGGAACTTACGCTTCCAATTCAGCCCGATTCCAAGCAGCTAGATAACATCAAAGCTCAATTGGATCTGATTTTGCTGGCACTCGAAGCGATCGCAAGCATCAGTTCCGAAGCCATGCTCCAAGCCGCCACCGATCTTAAACTTGAATCCATGATCAGTGATCGTGTGTCGTTGTGGCGACTGCGTCAATCGAGTCCATTGAGAAAGGGGCAAGGCGGACGCAAAAAGTTAGATGTAGACGAAGCACGCGCCTTGACCCTGATCATTTGCCATCTTGCCAAACAGCACAACGAACTCATTCGTCGAGCCGTCGCGCTTTTAGAACAGATGACAGAACAAAACCGCGAACCTCACCAAGCCGCTCTACTAGGAAACTATTTAGATGCCTTCCACAACACTTACCAAGACCGCATGGAAGATGGCGAAATTATTCCGACTGAATCGCTTACAAACTTAGCGCTAAAGCTGCTAATTGATTTATTGTTTTACGGAAGCAATCATGGAGTCCGGCGTCTCTGGTTAACCTTACTAGAGCGATCGCTCGGAGCATAGCAGAGCGGCTTGCTCTCGTCTGCTCCAATTCCCTTATGCTTCCCTAACTGCTCTTTTTGCCGCATTCAACAGTGAACCCATGTCCTCTGCAACCTCAGTTTTAAGACGGTATACGCCGCCCACCTGCACTCTAGAGATCGCAGCCAACAATTCTCCCCTCTCTCGTTGGATGGGGCAGTCTGCGCTGAAGAATGTCCGCTTCAAACTCAGCTTTGACGATCCGCGAGTTAGTGAAGATCGATGGGTTGCCGTTCGCGGCGATCGCAACCAGCTTCAAGCCCTATGTGATGCAGTAACCAGCTACGTTCAAAGGTTCTTGCATCAGTCCTCTAACTTCATCACACAGCGCGAAAGCTTGAGCAATGGTGCAGTTGCCGCTCCCCAAAGCTTTGTTGGGTCAGATGGGCAGCCTTTTGAATCTCAGAGCAATACCGCAGGCATCTACCTCGAACCCAAGGGCATGTTGTCCCACGAACTACACTTAGGTAGCCTTGCCACCGAGGAGTCAGGTTCCACCATTCAACTGAGTGCTGTCCAACTTGCCGATTTAGCAACCGCACTCGATGAATACGCGGCGGACGTAACGGCTATTCCCACCTTAAATAGACCCAGTTGGGCAAGCACTTCTCCCGCTTGGGGCAAGATTGCCGCCGTATCGCTCGTCGCGATCGGGTTGACTACTACCGCCGTCCGCTTGCTCGATCGACAACCTGATCCCCAAACGGCTTCCAGCCAAGGTGCAAGCAGTGCCGATCAGCGTCTAGCCGTTCAGCCCTTACCGAGTAGTCCTCAGCCATCCTCTTCCCTTACACTGCCAAGTCTACCGACTACAACCGTTCCTTTACCATCGCTAGAAAATAGTCCGCCCTCGGCTCCAACAGCTCCAGAAAATTTGCCGAAATTCAAAGTCGAGCAGAAAGCACCAGAAGGAGCACAATCAGGAATTCAACTTCCCGTTCGAGAAGCTCCAGAAGGATCTGTTCAAGTTGCACCGATTCCCGATCAAACGGCAAGTGGTGCTCAAGCGCCTCAAGTGGTAGCTAAAGCCCCTCCAGCTGCTCGATCGATCGCTAAAGACCCGGACGGTGATCCGCTTCCCCTTGGTTCAGAACCCAGCAACAGTTCTGCTGCTAGTATTCAAGGGGCTGGAGCAGCCAACGATCGCCCTCAGTTGCCGAGTGTCCGCGATGCTGCAAGACAGGCTTCTCCTGAGACTGCGAAAACTCAAGTTGACGAACTTAAGACTTACTTCACGTCTCGTTGGCAAGCGCCCAAAGAATTGCCTGATGATATTCAGTTCGTTCTGACCTTGGCACCAGATGGCTCCCTGCAAGCGGTTGAGCCAGTCGGACCAAATGCAACTCTATACCGCGATCGCGCTTCTATTCCTGCTCTTGGAGAAGTCATCGCTACGCCCAATCCCAATGGGCAAGAAACGAAAGTTCGGCTGCTTCTCAAAACAAATGGCACCGTGCAAACGCTGCCTGAGTAAACGAGTCAAAGTCACGCCGCCTTAACAACAAAACAGGGATCGATATCAGCCGATCCCTGTTTAATTAGATTAGTTGATTAGACCAAGCTTACTGAAGCAGTCCCGACTCTAATTCACCTCCAAGGACAGCGCGAAGTTTTCCGTTCTCGGTGAGGATACTTCAATCACGTATTTTCCTTCCATCGGTAATCGTCCTTGCCAATCGCGAGAACCGGTTGAGCTTCCACCGATCCGCTGACCATTCGGCGCAATCACCGCGAAGCGTAACTCTGAAGGAACTGCGCTACGCGCCACGCCCCCTTTTAATGCCCGGACTGCCATCACTTGTCGAGTCCTGGCTTCAAGCAGGTAACGCCGAATCCGGTTCGCCCGAATATCTCCTGTTACCGTTGTGGAGGCTTTGCCTCGTTCAAACTTCACCAGTTGAGTGTCCGAGTATGGAGAATTAGAGATTGGCGTAATGGCAACATCCATAGAATAGGCACCTGAGCCATTCACCTCAATGATGTACTCTTCATCAGCCGGCAATTGTCCAGTCCAACTGTGGCTTCGGTAAGCGGAACTATTGATCGCTTGTCCGTTGGCACGCAGCAGATTCATCTCTACTCCTGCTCCGTCTAGCGTGACGGTCATAATTTGCCCCTGAGCCGCTTCAATGTAGTAGGGCTGCATATTTCTGTCTTGCAAATTTCCCTGCTCCACAGACGAAATTGCGCCAGGTTCAAATTCGATTTTTTTGGGCTGCCCATTGCTGACGAGTGGGCGAGAATTGTCTCCATTTTTTCCAGCCTCCACACCAATCGCTTGAGCGCTGCCACGGGGAGAAGTCACCTTAAACAAATGCGCTCCGATTCCTGTGGCAATGAGTAGACTCGCTGCGATCGCGAGTCCCGGCGTAAGCCCTCTCTTACGAGGTAATCCTTGAGATTCTGACGGTTTAATCATGGTACGTGGCGGATCTGAAGATCCACTGTTGGAATGAGTAGAACCCATAAACAGCTTTGTCTTGAGGGTCGTAATGATGGCTGAATCGCTGATATCTCTTGCAGCAGGGGCAATATCTCGGTCAACAGAGGATGCTATCGCAGGGCTAAGTAGAGTTGACTTGACTTCACCTTCAATCCAAGGCTGTAGGTCTGCCCAAACATCCTCTGCTGACTGATAGCGATCGCCCGGATGCAGCGCCAACATTTTCTGCACTACAGTTGCTAACCCCTCACTCATTTGCGTGTAAGGTTGCCATTGCCAAGTCAGCGTTTGGCTGTCAAGCAAACTTTGTGGCTCCCGACCTGTCAGCAGCACTAAACAGGACGCTCCCAAGGCATAAATATCGCTGTGAGGCGAAACGTTACCCGTCTGCAACTGCTCCGGCGGAGCATATCCGACTTTTCCTACACGCGTAATTGTGGAAATGATGGGCCAATGACTCGCAGCTTCTTTGACCGATCCAAAGTCAATCAAAACAGGTAACTTGGCGTTGAACGTATCTGCACCACCGATCTCATAAGAGTCGTTAGAGATTTGGAGAATAATATTGTCAGGTGAAATATCCCGGTGAATGATGCCGGAGTTATGCAAGTAACTCAGTACTGGCAGAAGGTGTTTAAGCAGGTAAAGAATTTCTGTCTCCGAAAAGGTTTGACCACGTTGTTTCCGTCCTTGTAGCAGGGTGCGATAGGTCTGCCCTTTCACAAAATCTTGTGCTAAGAAAAGCCGTTGCTCATGCTCAAATGCAGCCCAGAATCGAGGAATTTGAGCATGCTGAATCTGATGAAGGGTGCTTGCTTCACGCTGAAACAGGATTTTGGCTTTGTCAATGAGAGCATCATCCTGATAGGGAACCGTAAATTCCTTCAAAACACATGGCTCGTTAAATCGCTCTTGATCGATCGCAAGGTAAGTTCGACCAAATCCACCCTGTCCTAAAACTTGCTTGATCAAGTAGCGCTGTCTAAGGAGCGTTCCTGTCGGAATTGAAGTCACCATTTCGGGTCGCATAGCTTCGGAGAGCAGTAACAATTAATCAATAAATCACTGTAATTATTGTTACTTAAAGATACGGATTAGACCTATGGGGCTTGACCCCTCAATTGAAAAAAGCTAGACGCTCAGAACTCTTGTGATACAAGTCTCCTAGAACATGTGACAACGATCACACTCAATGGATTTTGTCCTAAGTAGTTGTTGATTTAAGAAAATTAACATACGAGAAATTAGCTAAATCTACTGAAAAAAAGTTGTTTGCTAAAGTTTTTTTGTTGCTCAGTTTCGAGAGCATCTAATTCTTATGAATTACCAATTTTCAGAGGATTAAACTTAAATCAGTGTCTCAACTTGAGAACTATGAAATAGAAGGTTGAGTGCGTAATTCAAATTGCCTTTCCTATCTAAAATTACTGACTGATCCTGTACTGCTGCATCTCACTCCCCAGACAGAAGAATAGCGAAAGGCAAAAAATTACAAATTTATGTAAACAGATTTCCGTTGGACTGCTATCTTGACTCACCTTTAAAGTTAAGCGAAACTGACAGTTAGTCGAGACGCACTCCTATCAATTACTAAGTTCTGTGACGCTTTGAATAGATACAGCTGGATTGCTTTATGAGAAATGAACAGTACTCTGAATGGGTCTTTGCTCGTTTTTCTTCGATCCGGTTTCTGTTGTTGTTTTTTAGAAACAGGTTATCCTAGGCAACCAGCATGGAAACGTTAGAGTTTGTGATTTATCCAGATGGTCGAGTTCAGGAGAAAGTAACTGGCATTGTTGGAGCCTCTTGCGAAGAGGTGACAGCTGCGATCGAGGCACAACTTGGTCGAGTCATTGCTCAAGAACCAACGTCTGAATACTTTGCTCAACAACCGGTGCAGCAGTCTGAAACCGTTAACACTCAAGCAACCTTTAGCGATTGGTAGTTTTTTGATCGATTGCAGTTAAACTTCGTAGCGATTGCCATGTCACACTTTAGCCAAATTAAAACCCAAATTCGAAATCTTCCTTCTTTAAAAGCTGCCCTAGACGATCTAGGCGTAGACTGGAAAACCGGTCCTCGCGATGTTCGAGGTTATCGCGGACAGACCCAGACTGCCGAAGTTGTTGTCGAACAAGACAACGGCTACGATGTTGGGTTTGCCTGGAATGGTCATGAGTACGAGTTGGTCGCCGATTTGCAATTTTGGAAGCAAAGCAGCTCGGTTGATCGCTTTCTCAGCAAAGTTACCCAGCGCTATGCTTACCACACGATCGTCAATGAAGGTTCTCACAAGGGCTTTCAGGTTGCTGAGCAAAAGACCAATCAAGATGGATCAATTCGTTTAGTCCTGCAACGCTGGAGTGCATAATGCTTGACCCCTCCCAACAGTACAACTCTGCAGATGAGCCAAATTCTGACTCCGATCGCACCGGTTTGGAGCCGGAGTTGGGTGGCTTCTTAAGAGACGCTCAAGATCGCTCTGGTTTGGAGCCTGAGTTGGGAGGTCTTTTAAGGCAAAAGGGCGTCTATGTTGATGAATTGGTCTGTATTGGCTGCAAGCACTGCGCCCACGTTGCTCGAAACACCTTTTATATCGAGCCAGACTACGGGCGTTCTCGTGTAATCAGTCAAGACAGCGACTCCGAAGAATTGATTCAGGAGGCGATCGATACTTGTCCTGTTGATTGTATTCACTGGATTGAGTACACAAAGCTCAAGCAGCTAGAAGACGATCGTAAGTACCAGGTTATGCCCGTTGTTGGCTTTCCGGTCGAGCAGGCAATGATTGCCACTAATCGACGACGACAAAAATTAGCACCTAAGCGGAAGCAATAAAACTAATTGTTTAATTTTATTTCAAAAAGCTTTAGCAAATAACCTTTGCTAAAGCTTTTTTATTTCGGTGTTCGATAGTGGTGCAGACCTGTAGCTTCCAGGCCGTGTTGTGAAGACGCCGTTGGTCGGGTCTTTTTTACAAGAACGATGCGCCCTATAACTACAGGTTCAGCCATAGATCTATACCACTACCCCTTATTCCTTCGTTTCTACAGAGACGTCTTGTTCTAATGAAGGTTGATTATCTGTTACCGAAGCGTGTGCCACGAACGGTAAATGCGCTCCTTTCAGTCCCCGTAAGATTCGCTCTGGCGTCTCTTCAAGCACCACAAATAGAGGATAGATTTTGTCTGCGCCTTCATTCAAAATATGCTGATAGCGCGGTGGCAGAACCCACTCGTAGTCCTTACCCAACAAAACTTGCGTGTGTCGCCATCGTCCTAGGAACTCTGAGAAGTCCTCGTCGGGACGATGAATGAAAATAAAGATTTCTTTTCCGGTTTTAATTTTCCATTCCGGATCACACATTAGAATTGCGAGTTCACACGGCAGCAGTGTAGATTCTGCAGAGGCCACTCCATTTGCTGATCCGGTTGGATGACGAATCCGAGCGATCGGTAAAGGAATCGTAATCACGCTTTCTTCTGGGCGACGCATACTCGGCAACATTTCCAAGTAAGCCCGGTAGTGTTTGAGGAGCGCGATCGCAGCTAGGGCTCGGCTGTACGTGGCAAGTAGTTCCTCGTAGTGAATTTTTTGAGTGGTCATTTTTCAATTCAATCTGAGATTTAGAACCTTAATACCCTTAATACAAGTAGTCAGAAGCACTAAGCTCGTCTTAGCTTCGTTGTGCTTCTGACTCTAGTGAGAATGGCAAGAATTGAGATACTACTTTAGTGGCATCTCGACTAGTGGGCTAACTTAGCCGAGCTTCTCAAACACCTTGAACATCGGCAGATACATCGCAAGCAGGATGCTACCTACCATAATTCCAATGACTAAAATCATGATTGGTTCCATGATGCTCGTGAGCGCTTTGACCGCCTGTTCCACTTCATCTTCATAAAAATCGGCCACTTTCATCAGCATCTTATCGATTTCTCCTGTTTCCTCCCCAATGCTGATCATTTGGATCGCCATCATAGGGAAGACTTGCTCTTTCTGGAGTGCAATGCTGATCATGCCGCCTGTTTGAATCTCTCGGCGTGCCTCATCGATCGCATTGGCCACAACCTGATTTCCAGCCGTATCGCGCACAATTTCCAAACACGTCAAAATTGGCACGCCAGAGCGAGTCAGTGCGCCAAAGGTGCGGCAAAAGCGAGCGGTTGCTGTTTTTTGAATCAAATCGCCAAATAGCGGCATTTTTAAGAAAAAGCGATCCATTGTTTCACGCCCCACCCGAGTGCTGTAGTAGCGCTTGTAGACAAACATGACGATCGGAATCAGAATTACGATGATGACGGCTTTTGGACTCCGCAAGAACTCGCTGATGTTCAGCATCGCTTGAGTGAAGGCAGGCAAATCCGTTCCAATTTGCTTAAAAATCCCGGCGAAAATAGGAATCAAGAAGATCGTCATGGCTAGAAAAATAATCAGCGCCAGCGACCCAACTACCACTGGATAGGTCATGGCTGACTTAATTTGGTTCTGTAACCGCGCTACATCTTCAAGCAGTTTGGCCAGTCGGTTCAGTACTTCATCCAGTACACCCCCCGTTTCACCCGCTTGAACCATGCTGACATACAAACCATCGAAGCATTGGGGGTGCTTTCTCATGGCATCAGAGAGATTGGTTCCTTGCTGAACCTCACTACTGATGTCCATCAGCGCCGCTTTTAATTTGGGATTGGTACACTGCTCAGACAGAACTCCCAATCCTCGTACCATCGCCACACCCGCATTGACCAATACTGCAAACTGACGCGAGAAAACGGCTTTATCTTTTACAGAAACTTTGACCATTGAAGTCTGAAATTTCTTCAGATCCAGACCAGATCCTTTATTTTCTTGAAGATCCTGTACAAAAAGACCCTGATCCCGCAGAGCCGTTCTTGCATCTCCTAGAGACTCGGCCGTCACTTTTTCTTTTCTGGCGTTTCCTTTGGCATCTCGAACACGGGCAACGTAAGTAGGCATAGTCTAGCTCTGAATGAAGAATGAAACGGAAAGCAAGATGTTTAGGTAGCGATCGCTACTGCGGGAAACTTTTTCTTACAACAAAAGAATGAATCGACATTTTGATTTCGGTGCAAAAGCAATTTTTAATACCTAGAGCGAGAAGAGAATTGGCTTCTGTTGAGTAATGACACTTTAATTAGAAGCCGATCCTTCATCTACTTAACGTTTAACGCCCGCATTAGAAGTGGCTGGAGCTCCTCCAATCAGACGTTGGAGTTCGTCAGGGCGAGACGTTTTAGACATCGCTGCCTCAAAGCTGATAGTTCCAGCCTTGTAGAGATCTGCCAACACTTTTTCTAACGTCTGCATTCCTAACTTTCCGCCCGTCTGAATCGCAGAGTAGACTTGTGCCGTCTTGCCTTCTCGAATAAGGTTAGAGATGGCAGGCGTCACAATCATCATTTCTTGTGCCATCACTCGACCGTACTCTCCTGGTTTCGGGTTTTTCTTCGGAACCAACGTTTGGCTAAATACCGCAACGAGCGAGTTAGAAAGCTGTACTCGAACTTGAGTTTGACGTTCAGACGGAAATACGTCGATCATCCGGTCAACGGTTTGAGCCGCAGAACTGGTGTGCAGCGTTCCAAATACTAAGTGACCAGTTTCAGCCGCAGAAATCGCGAGAGAAATTGTTTCTAGGTCACGCATTTCACCCACAAGAATAATATCTGGGTCTTCCCGCAGAGCGGCTTTCAGAGCGTTTGCAAAGCTCTTCGTATCTTCTCCCAACTGGCGCTGGTGAACTAAACTTTTGATCGGTTCATACACAAACTCGATCGGATCTTCAACGGTCAGAATATGCTCTGCACGGGTGCGGTTAATCAAATCAATCATTGCCGCTAAAGTGGTTGTCTTACCAGATCCTGTAGGACCTGTAACCAGAATTAAGCCTCTCGGTTTTTCTGCCATTTCCCGCACGACATCAGGCAATCCCAACTTCTCAAAGTTAGGAATCTTAGAACTGAGCGCACGTAGACAGGCGGCGTAGGTTCCCCGGTCTTTGTACACATTGACCCGAAAGCGGGCTAATCCTCGGACGCCGTAAGAACAGTCAAGCTCCCAGTTTTGCTCTAAGTTTTTACGCTGCGTGTTGTTTAGCATACTGAAAATGAGCCGCTGACATTCTTCAGCACTCAGTGCTTGATCGTTGATCGGCTTAAGATGTCCGCTAATTCGGAAATAGGGGGGCAATCCAGCGGTTAAGTGTAGGTCAGAGCCACCCATCTCAATGAGTTGCTCCATCAAATCTTCAATCATTAATTCCATGCGGCTCACTCCGTTAGTGCTTAGAAAATAGGGATTAGAAAAATTTGCTTGGAAGAATTGGTCGATTAGCGCAGAGTGCAATCTGAAAGCAGTGCAATGGGAAATTTGCCACTTCGGAACCTAGTCTGCCCAGCGATCGCTCTGCAAGCTCCAAAGGATCGCTCCGCAAGCTCCAAAGGATCGCTCCGCAGGCTCTCAAAACAGATAGAGGTTGCTAAGTTGGGAGGAGTAATGTGCGATCTTGAACTATCGAAGCGGCTAATCTTGAAAGCGAGGCGTCATGCAGTAGGGACAATCAAGCCATTCTTGATTGAGTTCTGCACTACAGCACCGACAGGTCAGTGAGGTCTTCCGTTTAGCTCTCAGTTCAGCTTCTAAACCTGTATCCGTAAAGGTCACCCGTTCAATTTCCTCTAGCGTAGATAGTCCTTCACGAACTAAATTCATGCTGTAGGCAAGCAAGGTCTGCATTCCTTCTTCGACTGCAGCCTCCTTAATTTGCTCGGTGGGCGCTCCTTGGTTGATTAGGGTTTGTAAGCGTTCGGTGACTCGCATCACTTCATAGACGCCTAGTCGTCCTTTGTATCCGACTCCAGCGCATTTCTCGCAAAGCTGATTCCTCGCCCGTGCTTCCTGAATTTCGTGGGTGTGCAGCGTGTTGGCTTTGTAGAGGGTTAACTGACTGTCGCGAGAACTGGTTAAGCCAAATCGAGACAGTTCTTCTGAACTAGGAGTGTAGGACACGCGGCACTGATCGCAGACTCGGCGCACAAGACGCTGAGCGACCACACCTACCAAAGCACCGGAAACCATGAAGGGTTCAACCCCCATTTCGTCAAGACGCGCGATCGCACCCGCCGCATCGTTCGTGTGTAAGGTGGTTAACACTAGGTGTCCGGTTAACGCCGCTTCGATAGCGGTTTTAGCCGTTTCCTTATCGCGTGTCTCACCGACTAGAATCACGTCCGGATCTTGTCGCAGGAAAGCTCTCAAGATCGCCGCGAAATCCATTCCCTTCTCTCGAATCACCTGCACCTGAGTCAGACCAGGGAGAGAATACTCGATCGGGTCTTCGGCGGTGCTGATATTAACGCCGGGATCGTTGCGTTCTGCTAAGGCTGAGTAGAGCGTCGTTGTTTTACCAGACCCCGTAGGACCTGTAACCAGAATCAGCCCGAAGGGACGCTTCACCATGTCTTGAACGGTTTCGAGAGAGGCGCGATCGGTGATTAGCTTATCAAGACCCAGTTGAGTCGAGGAATTATCCAGAATTCGGAGAACGACTTTTTCGCCATAGCGACTCGGCAAAGTATTGACCCGAAAATCGACCTTGCGACCGTCGTAGATGCGTCGAATCCGACCGTCTTGCGGCACTCGGCGTTCTGCGATATCAAGTTGCGAGATGATTTTGAAGCGGGCAATGACAGCAGGAATAATCTTCTTGGGAAAGGGATCAAACGCTTCTCGCAACACGCCATCCTTGCGGAAGCGAATGCGGAGAAATTCTTCTTGTGGCTCGACGTGAATATCGGAAACGCCCATCTGAAGGGCTTTGATCAGAACTTTGTTAACCAACGCGATAATGGGAGCCGCGTCCGCATCGGCAGAGGCATCTAAGTCAACCTCGTTATCGCTATCGTCTGCTTCTCCGAGAGCTTCTAACCCCTCTAAATCCGATTTGACATCGACTCTCGACTGCTCCTCTAGCTGGCGATCGCGGGCGATGCGATCGTCGAGGTAGCTCGACATTAGCCGTTGATAGTCTTCCAGAGTAATGACCAGTCGCTGCAACCCCAAGCCTTTTGGACGCAAGATGCGATTTAACTCGTCTTGGGCGGCAAGATTGTCCGGATCAACCATTGCCACCAACAAGAAAGGCGGCTGAGAATCCCCTTGCGCTAGAGGAACCAGGTTATAGCGACGGCACAGTTCGATCGGAATAAGGTTGTCAATCAGTTGACCAACTTGATTCTCAGAAACTTGATTAATCTCCGGATCGAGCGATTCAACCCCATATAGGATTTTGAGTTCAAACAGTTGTTGCTTCTTATACTGCCGTAGCAAATCTGGAGGAAGCTGCTGTCCAGTTAATGCCTCTAAAACGGCTGTAAGCGGTCTTCCTGACTTCCGACTATCAATAAGCGCTTGGTGCATTTGCTCATTGTTGACATACCCAGATTGAATCAGTTGATTTCCAAAGTGAGAAAAATTGTTTTGAACGACAAGCGCTCGCCGCTGAGAAGAGAAGTTAGTCATAGCTGATGAACGAAGGATGTCCTCGTAGGTGAATATTCCCTAAAAGGTTTGAAAAGACTCGTTCACCAGCAGAATTGAATTCACCAGAACTTTAAGAAGGCTCTCCGTAGTACGGTCCGGTTATGGGTGTCACCCCTGAAGCGCCATGCAGCACTGCTCTTTACAAAGCAACCTGACTTCGAGTTGCACTAGGTCAAAATGTTGCCAGCAGGATATGATGCTTAACGGCTTGATCAGACAGTAGCGACTTGAGACAATTCGCTAGGATAAGTGAAGGATTAGCCAAAGCTGGCGTTGTTTACAGGGGATTAGCGCAACAATGATCGAGGAAGAAAAGCAAATAGACTCCACTCAACCCTCTCCAGAAGCGTCTGGACTAGATGAGGCTCAAGCAACCACGGTTGAGACGACCACAGAATCTGCAGATGCTTCTGCTGGGACTCAGCCTGAAAGCACATCTCAAGAAACCGCTGCCTCCGTCGAAACGGATGATACTGACTATGAAGCCGCGTTTATGGAACTTCGCTCGAACTATGCGGCTAAAGAGCGAGAGATAGAAGCTCTCAAAGTGCAATCTGAAGACCGCAATAGCCAATATATGAGAATTGCAGCGGATTTCGAGAATTTTCGGAGACGCACTCAAAAAGAGAAAGAAGATCTGGAACAGCAAATTAAGTGCAACACCGTGAATGAGTTGCTGCCGGTCGTAGATAACTTTGAGCGGGCGCGATCGCACATTAAACCCCAAACTGATGCAGAAATGGGCATTCACAAGAGCTACCAAGGTGTCTACAAAGACATGGTGGATCGCCTCAAAAAAATTGGCGTCGCTCCCATGCGAGCAGAAGGCAAGGAGTTTGACCCGAACCTGCATGAAGCCGTGATGCGAGAACCGACCAACGAATATGCAGAAGGCATGGTGGTGGAAGAACTCGTGCGGGGGTACATGCTTGGCGATCGCGTGTTGCGCCATGCGATGGTCAAAGTCGCCGCTCCTACAGAAGAGACGTCAGCGGCCGAGCCAGAACTTGATGCTTAAATGACTGCTCCGCTCTGCGTGGCTACGAGGAGATGCGGCGATTTTATGTGATTTTACGCACGAAGGTACGGAGTATAACGAACACTGACGGTGGGAACGTTATGAAAAATCTGAATAGGGGAACCTTCGGATTAAGCAGTTAGTTTACGGAGCTTACTTACGTATAGCTAATTTGCTGATATTTACGTTACATCGGATTGCAGTTCACCCGCGTATCTTCTATCGCCGCAAGCTATGGGAAAAGTCATTGGTATCGACTTAGGCACGACCAACAGTTGTGTTGCTGTTTTGGAGGGCGGTCAACCCGTTATTATTGCCAACTCTGAAGGGGGACGGACAACTCCCAGTATTGTAGGGTTTGGTAAAGCAGGCGAGCGACTTGTTGGTCAGCTTGCCAAGCGTCAAGCTGTTACCAATGCAGAGAATACTGTTTTTAGTATCAAACGCTTTATTGGACGGCGTTGGGAAGATACCGAGATCGAGCGATCACGGGTTCCCTATAACTGTGTCAGGGGCAAAGACGATACCGTTGATGTGCAGATTCGAGGACGCCACTACACGCCTCAAGAAATTTCAGCGATGGTACTGCAAAAGCTGAAGCAGGACGCTGAAAACTATTTGGGCGAATCTGTGACGCAAGCGGTAATCACCGTTCCAGCTTACTTTAGCGATGCTCAGCGTCAAGCCACTAAAGATGCTGGAACGATCGCTGGCTTAGAAGTCCTGCGGATCATCAATGAACCAACGGCTGCTGCCTTAGCTTATGGATTAGAGAAGCAAGATCAAGATCAGTGCGTTCTGGTGTTCGACTTGGGAGGAGGAACGTTTGATGTCTCTATCCTTCAGTTAGGAGACGGGGTTTTTGAAGTCAAAGCAACGTCCGGAAATAACCATTTGGGCGGCGACGACTTTGATGCGTGTCTCGTACAGTGGATGAGTGACGCTTTCAAGCAGCAGGAAGGCGTTAATTTAGCTAGCGACAAGATGGCACTGCAACGGCTGCGAGAGGCAGCAGAGAAAGCCAAAATTGAACTATCTGGAACGCTTAGTACTACCATCAATCTACCGTTTATCACGGCAGATGAGACCGGACCCAAACACTTAGAAGCAGAGTTGACTCGCGCCAAATTTGAAGAGTTGGTGGGCAAGTTGATTCAGGCAACGCTCGACCCGATGGAACAGGCCCTGAAAGACGCCGCCCTAACAACCGAAGATATCGATCGCATCATTTTAGTAGGCGGTTCTACTCGAATTCCAGCCGTTCAAGACGCGCTGCGAACCTTTTTTAATGGCAGAACGCCCGATCGCTCCGTCAATCCAGATGAAGCGGTGGCATTAGGGGCTGCCATTCAAGCGGGTGTGTTGGGGGGAGAAGTCAAAGACTTGCTGCTACTAGATGTAACGCCCCTCTCGCTCGGAATCGAGACCTTGGGAGAGGTGTTTACCCGAATCATGGATCGCAATACCACGATTCCAACCAGCAAAACTCAGGTGTTCTCAACCGCAACGGATGGGCAAACGTCGGTTGAAATTCATGCCTTGCAGGGTGAGCGGGCGATGGCAAGAGATAACAAGAGTCTTGGCAAGTTTCAATTGACCGGCATTCCGCCTGCGCCGAGGGGGATACCGCAAATTGAAGTGTCGTTTGAGATCGATGCAAACGGAATTCTTAAAGTTTCGGCTCGGGACAAAGGAACTGGACGCGCTCAAGGCATTGAGATCAGCAACACCGGCGGTTTGAGCACCAGTGAGATTGAGCGGATGCGTCAAGAGTCTGAGCTTTATGCCGATGAAGACGAACGGCGCAAGCGGCTAGTCGAACTGAAGAATCAGGCCGATACGCTGTTCTACAGTTACGAGACCACAATGCGCGACAATTCTGAATTCATCAACAATGAGCTTAAAGTGCAGGCAAACGAAAAAGTTGCAGGACTGAAAGCCGCGATCGCTGATCCAAAAATCAGCATTGAGGACATGAAAGACCGTCTCGATGCCCTCCAGCAGACTCTGTTTACGATTGGATCGGCTGTGTATCAGGGCGTCGGGTCTGATGGCGCAACCGCTACTCCAAAATCACGAGTGGCGTTTGATGACGAAACTCTATCTGCAGAACGTGCCCATCTCGACTTTGAAGAAGATGCAACCGTGACCGCAGATTATGAGGCAGTTGATTAAATGAGAATGTTAGGGTATTAGATATAGGGTTGTTTGGGAAAGTTTACTGAGCCTTCAACCCCAAACTCCCGAACCTTTAGCCCCCTTACCCCCACCTAGCAGCAGTCTATGGCTCGTGACTTTTACGAAATTCTCGGCGTTTCGCGAGATGCAGATAAAGAAGACCTCAAGCAAGCTTACCGTCGCTTAGCTCGTAAGTATCACCCCGATGTCAATAAAGAAGAGGGTGCAGAGGATCGGTTTAAAGAAATTAATCGCGCCTATGAGGTGCTGTCTGAACCCGAAACGCGTGCTCAGTACGATCGCTTTGGCGAAGCAGGCATTGGTGCGGGTGCGGGCTTCCAAGACTTCGGAGATATGGGCGGCTTTGCCGATATCTTTGAAAGTTTCTTTAGCGGCTTTTCGGGTGGCGCACCCGGCACTCAAACTCGGCGGCGCGGTGGCCCGGTGCGCGGGGATGATCTGAGGCTCGATCTGAAGCTCGACTTTCGAGAAGCCGTGTTTGGGGGCGAAAAAGAAATTCGGATTAGTCACTTAGAGACCTGTACTACGTGTAGTGGAAGCGGAGCAAAACCGGGAACTCGTCCTCGCACCTGTTCGACCTGTACAGGTTCAGGCCAGGTTCGCCGTGCCACCCGCACTCCGTTTGGCAGTTTTACTCAAGTTTCAGTCTGTCCGACCTGTAACGGAACGGGACAAGTGATTGAAGATAAGTGCGAAGTGTGTGGCGGCAACGGACAACGCCAGGAAACGAAGAAACTGAAGATCTCAATCCCAGCGGGGGTTGATAATGGAACTCGGCTTCGGGTTTCAGGTGAAGGCGATGCGGGACAACGCAGCGGTCCCTCAGGGGATCTGTATGTGTATCTGTTCATCAACGATGATCCTGAGTTTCGTCGCGAGGGAATCAACGTTCTGTCAGATGTGAAAATTAGTTATTTGCAAGCCATTCTTGGGTCTCGCATCGAAGTGAACACGGTAGACGGGGCAGAAGAACTGACAATCCCGGCGGGAACGCAGCCAAATACGGTTTTAACATTGGAGAATAAAGGCGTTCCTAAGTTGGGCAATCCGGTCAGTCGTGGCAATCATCTGATTACCGTGTCGGTTGATATCCCAACCAAAGTTGGGACGGAAGAGCGGGAATTGCTTGAGAAATTGGCAAAGATTCGCGGCGATCGCATCGGTAAAGGCGGTGTTGAAGGCTTTATTGGAAAGATATTTGGCGGATGAGTACTTCAAATTCAACTCCTGACGCGCAAATGGATTTGCGAGGCACCCCTTGCCCGATCAATTTTGTGCGAACCAAGCTCAAGCTAGAACAGATGCCCTCCGGCTCACTGCTAGAAGTGTGGCTCGATCCGGGAGAACCGATCGAGCAAGTTCCTGACAGCTTAACGATGGAAGGCTATCAGATTGAGAGCATTGACGATCGCAAAGAGTTCTTTGCGATCAAAGTGCGTTGCTAAGCCTCACCCCTGGTCAATCTATGAGTTTTGAGGCAGAAGACGTTAGTAAGGTTCTTGCTGAGGATCAACACCCGCTCTCAGAGCCATTTGAGGGAACCGTTCTAGCTGTTCAAGCGAATTACTATTGGGTGCGACTGGCGAGCGATCAAGCAGCCCCTAGTTCGATGCTGTTATGTACTCGACGAACGCGCTTGAAGAAGATCGGACAGCGCGTAATAGTGGGCGATCGCGTTTATGTCGAAGAACCTGATTGGGCAGGAGGACGGGGAGCCATTTCGCAGGTCGCACCGAGGCAATCGGAATTAGATCGCCCTCCAATCGCGAATGTTGACCAAATTCTGCTCGTGTTTGCGCTTGCCGAACCCACAATCGAACCCTATCAACTCAGTCGATTTCTGGTAAAAGCAGAATCGACTGGGCTAGAGGTGTGTCTCTGCCTCAGTAAAAGCGATCTTGCAGCCGTGACTCAGCAAGAGCAGTGGCGCGATCGCTTATCTAGCTGGGGCTATGAAGCGACCTTAATTAGCGTCCGCAAAGGGATAGGAGTGACAGAATTGGCTCAGCGCTTGAGCCAGAAGATTACCGTTGCCTCCGGTCCGTCGGGCGTTGGCAAGTCTAGTTTGATTAACCAACTGATTCCTGACGTTGATTTACGAGTGAATGCGGTTTCTGGAAAACTGGCTCGGGGTCGCCACACAACTCGACACGTTGAATTGTTTGAACTGCCAATGGGCGGTCTCCTTGCCGACACCCCCGGATTTAATCAACCGGATCTGTTTGTTGCGCCGCAAGATCTGGCGGGTTACTTTCCGGAAATCAGGCACAAATTAGCCGAGGCGACCTGTCAGTTTAACGATTGCTGGCATCGCGACGAGCCGGGATGCGTCGTGCGCGGAGAGTGGGAGCGCTATGAACATTACCTAGATTTTTTAGATGACGCGATCGCGTATCAAACCAATCTGAACCAACAGAGCGATCGCGATGAGGTGCTGAAGCTTAAGACTAAACGCAAGGGAACCCAGTATGAAGCGCGATTAGACCCCAAAAAGTATCGTCAGGAGTCGCGGCGATCGCAGCAACAGTCTCTTCAAAAACTAACCGATGACATGCAAAGCCTGATGGAGAACGAAGACAACGAAGACTGAATCTGTCCTAAATCAGCTAAAGCCCTCTAGGGTCAAGAGGGTAGAAAGAATTCAAGAGGTATAGAGAAAATGGGATATTTTACAACATCCCATTCTGCTTTTATTTATTTGCTGAAGGAGTAGATGGCTGCTCGGCGGTACGCGGATATTGCACGTCCACAAAGCCTAATTCAAGCAACTGCTGATAGGATTTCTTGCCCAAATCGCGCGTTGGTTGCTGACTTCGGATGATTTGAACAAGTAGCGGAACTGCTAATTCCGGTTGGTTCATGGCACGATGCACTAATGCCAATTGGTAGGTCGCCTGATCCCGCATTTGAGCCGTTTCTAGCGCTTTCTTGCGCTGGCTGTCTGCCACCCGAATATCAATTCCAGAAAAGCTAGTGGCTAGTTCTTGGTAGAAGTTAGACAACTGATTGTAGACTTGACGAGCATCTTGCAGTTTCTTCAACGCTAACGGGTAGTTTTGGGCAGAAACCGCTCGCTCGGCATCGCTCATTAGGCGTTGCCCGCCCTGCAAGCTTAAAAGACTGTCTGTTTGCGACAGAGGACGCGAACCACTAGGGTCATTGGGATCGATCGGTTGTGCCTGATTCGCACCCGACGGCAGTTTCGGCGTTTGGGCGCTAACAGACTGAGTTAGCACCAGACTCAGGATTGAAAGTGCAATCAAGCCTGAAGTACGAAGGTGACGAACAGTTCCAGAATCAATCATGAAAACTAGACCGTATTTCAGTAGTGGGTAATTAAACTTCAGGTATCTTATCACTAGCTAAAACACTTCTGAAATTGAATCGTTAATCTTACCAAACTAAAGAGCTAATTCTTTCTTCAAACACAAATTCAAAGTTTTGATTTCAGCACGATTGAAGTATCAAACATCTACCGTATTTGTAGATCATTCTCTAACTTGCATCGCCTGGCAGCTTTGACTCTTAGCTGTTTTCAACTCTCAATCGTACAATCGGGAACAAATAGAATGTTGTGACTGTCAATAATAAGCACCAATAAATCTATTCATCATACGGTCTTCGATTTTCAATGCATTGCTAGAAGATCGAGCGGTTTTTGCTGAGCAAAATTTTGGTTTGGCATTCTAAGAACGGTGCGATCGCTGTTAATTATTTGGATTGTGATAGCAACGATCGCAAAACAGCTTTGTTGAGTTGGAGTTTAGTTTTGTGCGTCCCTTCTGATCGCTTCCTCAATCGCTCGAAAGGAATTTATTCAAGATTTGTTCAACAGTTAGTTAAAAACCGTGAAGGAGAGATAGCTGTTGAAAATCAAACACTCTTGTGCAGACTAAACTGGTGGGAGCGTGTACGTAGGACGCTGAGCCATAGACCGCTATCTAGAGAATTGCTATGACCAATCAGCCGACGCCAGAGAATGGAGCAGGAAATGCCAAGATTTCAGCCGAAAATCGAGGTAGCATCCTTCAGCGAGGAGGCGAAGAACTATTACTCGAAAAAATAGACGATCGCTTTGCTGTAAATGCGACCTCAAAGGAAGCCGCTTGGGATTTGGCAAACCATTTTCCGGCAGAACGAAAGGTGGGAATAGCTCCGCCCAAATTGACAGAATTTAGGGTCGATCCAGGGCAATCAGCTCAGGTGATGCAAGAGATTCGTGCTTTGGATCAGGTGAATTATGCAAGCCATATTTATCAATTCAAAGATAATCCCGGATCTCAGGTGTATCTGACCAATCAGATTACGATTCAATTTGCGCCTCAAGTCAGCGCCGACACGGTCGCAGCGATCGCACAAGAATTTGGTTTAGAGCAAGTCAAACCTATTCCTAGTATTCCGAATACTTTTGTCTTTCAACTCACCTCTAGCGCCACCGAAAATCCGGTCAAGCTCACCAATCGCCTGATTACGCGGCAAGGCATTCTCACCGCCGAGCCGAATATTATTGTCCGTCAGCAATCGCACTATCGCCCCCAAGATTCTCTGTATTCAAAGCAATGGTATCTCAATCACAGCGGCGGCTCTGATTTGGCTTCCGGGTCTCATGTGTTTGCAGAACAAGCCTGGGAAATGACGCGGGGCAGTCGCGCGATCGCGGTGGCAATTATGGACGATGGCGTTGATCTCAATCACCCCGATTTCCAGGGACTCGGCAAAATTGTTGCGCCGCGAGACTTTAAGGGAAAAGATTTTCTACCCACTCCTGATGAAACAAATGAAGACCACGGTACGGCTTGCGCAGGCGTTGCCGTGGCAGAAGAAAACGGCTATGGCGTCGTTGGGGCGGCTCCTGAGTGCGCCTTGATGCCGATTCGCACAACTGGTTTTTTGGATGATGAGACGATCGAGGAATTGTTCGGTTGGGCAGTCGATCGGGGTGCGTCTGTCATTTCGTGTAGTTGGGGTCCGAGCGCGGTTTACTATCCGCCGTCTTTGAGACAAAAAGCGGCAATTACTCGGGCTGCCACCGCCGGACGAGACGGAAAAGGCTGCGTGATCGTCTTCGCCGCTGGTAACGCCAACCGTCCGACGAATGGAACTGTGAATGAATCCGGTTGGCAGAACAACGCGATTAGCGGAGCCACAAAGTGGTTGGGCGGCTTTACCGCACATCCTGACGTGATTGCTGTTTCTGCTTGCACCAGTTTGAATAAAAAAGCGGCATATAGCAATTGGGGCGCGGAGATTTCGGTCTGTGCGCCCAGCAATAATGCGGCTCCAGGGTTAGGATTGCCGAATTTAGGGTACGTTTACACACCGCCGCAAATTCGGGTTCCCCTGCGGGGATTAGGCGTGTTTACAGCCGATCGCGTTGAGGATAGAGGCTACGATCGCACTAACTTTACCTCTGGTTTTGGCGGAACATCCAGTGCCTGTCCGCTCGTGGCGGGAGTCGCGGCGTTAGTGCTTTCTGCCAATCCAGAGTTAACCGCGCAGGACGTTCGACAAATCTTGCAGCAAACAGCAGATAAAATTATTGATACGGATGCTGATCCACAGTTAGGGTTACGCAAAGGAACATACGAATCAAATGGTCGCTGTGATTGGTTTGGGTATGGTAAGGTGAACGCTGCAAAAGCCGTTCAAGCGGCAGTGCAACGACGATCACCACTGTCGCCAACCCGCTCGGTTTCAGCCCAAGTTTTAACTCCAACTGCCATTCCCGATAATAATGCTGGCGGGTTGATTAGCGTTCTTCAAATCAATGATTCGGCAACCATCCGGGACATTCAAATCAGTGTAGGAATCGATCACACTTACCTTGGAGATATTGAAGTCAGCTTAATCTCTCCAGTAGGAACGGTCGTTTTGTTGCAAGGCCGGACATTGGGACGAAGAACTCAACTACAAGCGGTCTACACCGTGCAGACGACACCGACACTGAGACGATTGTTAGGACAAAGCGCTGGAGGACGCTGGCAGCTGCGAGTTGTTGATGCGATCGCAAACGATACCGGAACCCTCAATTTCTGGAAACTGACGTTGGGCGTGTGAGCTAATTCTAATAAAGCGGCTCGATCACGAGTGAACGGCGATTGTTTGCTTGGAACGAACCGCACCGTGGCGCACCGGAACTTCGATAACAAACTCTGTACCCTGTCCTAGTGTAGAGTTGCAGTACAGCTTACCTTGGTGGCGTTCGTTGACAATTTGATAGCTAATCGAGAGTCCTAAGCCCGTTCCTTTTCCGATGGATTTTGTTGTGAAAAATGGGTCAAACAGTTTTGCTTTAACCGATTCAGGAATGCCAGATCCATTGTCTGTGATCGAGATTCTGATCCACTCGGTATCGAGGCGAGTTGTTCGGATTGTAATTTGAGGGGACGCAGGCTGCTCAGTGTTGAGAATAGCGTCTTCTAGCGCATCGATCGCATTTGTCAAAAGATTCATAAAGACCTGATTGAGTTGTCCCGGATAGCACTCAATCTTTGGCAGTTCGCCATACTCTTTTATGAGTTCAATGGTGTGACCGTTATCTTTTTTAGATTTGAGCCGATGCTGAAGAATGAGTAGCGTACTATCAATTCCTTCATGGACATCTGCTTGTTTATACTCTGCTTCATCTAGCCGCGAGAAATTCCGTAGACTGAGAACAATCTCACGAATCCGCTGCGTGCCAATCTCCATCGATTGAAGAACCTTACTGAAATCTTCAGTCAGAAACTCTAGGTCAATTTCCTCAATTTTGGCGCGAATGACCGTTGGCGGATCGGAAACATGGTGTTGATACAATTCGACGAGATTCAGTAAGTCCCCGGCGTACTGACGAACATGATTGAGATTACCGTGAATAAATCCAACCGGATTGTTGATTTCATGGGCAATTCCAGCGACCATTTGCCCTAATCCTGACATTTTTTCAGTTTGAATCAGTTGCGCTTGCATTTGATTCAATTCTCGCAGTGTTGTTTCAAGTTGTTCTGCTTGATGTTTCAGTTGGATTTCTGAGAATTGCAGCGCTTCGGTATTGTGCTGAATTTGTCCTGCCATGCGATCGAATGCACCAGAAATTTGCGCCAATTCATCTGAGCCTTGCAGTTTAACTCGGGTAGTCAGTTCTCCTTGGGCGAGCCGATTGCTGCCTAAGACCAGTTGCCTTGCCCGTCGCGTGACGATCTGATCAAACAGAAGTCCAATGAGAATGCATAACAAGACCAGCACGCCAATGAGCTGCACCGACTGTTGTTGAGCATCTACGATCGCACGCTGTTCCAATTGCGCTAAATCATAGTTTATTAGAAGTACGCCAATGTTGTCTGAGCGGAGTTGCCCTGGCTTGGGTGGCAGCAGCACTGGATAGACTGCCGTAATACTCGTGCGATCGCGGTTGAGAGCAACTTTTCCCGCTCGCTGTTGGCGCACTTGGGCTACAACAGAAGCGGTGTCTGCTAAAGGTGTATCTTGTAGCAATCGGTTGCGGAGTTCGTAACGATTAGAATTTTGAACTCGATCAAATTCATCACACAACGTGATCAGTTTAAGATTATCATCTCCAGTGAGACGGCTAATGAGCAAAGAAGCCCCCTCAGACTTTTCCTCTTTAACCTCTGCTCTACGGTAGACATACTCTAGGAGTTGAGCCGTTGCAGTGGCAGTTTGTTTCGCCCGTTGGGTTAAGTAGTCTTCTGCCCGCTCATGAGAAATTGAAACTTGGCGATACAAAGAGAACCCTCCTGCAACACATCCCACCAGCAAGAGCGTGATTGGAATCGTTAACCGCAGAGGCAGGGGAAATGCTTTCATAGAAATTGATCATTCAATCCAGCCGAGATGTTGTGCTAGTTTGATCCCTTCGTTCTGCTTTATGGACAGAATGATGGAACATACATCATGTAGGTCGCGTTTGGCTCTACTAAAATCTGGGATCTGATCTGGAGCCTCGCGTTAGGCAGAAGTTCTTTTAACTTGCCTTTACTAACTGATCGCTAAGCAGTTGATCAATGGGCGCAATCTGTTTTAGCAGCTTGTTTTTCAGCATGACTTGACCCAAACGTTTCGTGTTTTCTACCAAAGAAGAGTCGGTCTTGCTGAGCAGCTTGATGTTGGTTTGGCGATCGGGAATGCTCAGTAATTTGAGCGACTCTATGAATTGCTCAGGTGTAATTTGTTGGCGTTGCGCCATTTTGAGGGCGGCATCTTGGGGCTGTTGTTGCTGATAGTCTAGAGCGCGGAACCAACCTGCGATCAGCGCTTTCATTGTGCGATCGCGATCGACAAGGACTTCTTTGCGGGTGACTAAGACATCAATGATTTCACCTGGAATTTGAGAACTATCGAATAGGACTTTGGCTCCCGCTTTGATCAAATTTGAGCGCACAGGCTCGAAGGTGATCACCGCATCGACTACGTTTTGCTTATAGGCTTGTTCGTGTTCGGAAACGCCTAAGCTTGAAATCTTGAGAGTGTCGAGCGCCAGCCCCAACTTATCGAGCGATCGCGCCAACATATATCCGCCTAGTGCGCTAGATTCAACTCCAACTTTCTTGCCTTTAAGATCGTTTAAGGTTTGAATCTCTGGTTTTGCTAAGAAAACATCCCCGCCGTTAGAGAAGTCAGTCACGAGGACAACTTGAATATCTGGGTTTGTCTCCGCTAAGGACAGCGCTTCATCCATCGTGAGTGCTGCTACGTCGAGTTCACCGTTGCGGAGCGCTTGACTGACTTCTGTTGAAGATGGATAGTCGCGTAGTTCGATCGATTGCCCTTGGTAGTAGCCAAGCTCTCTGGCTAAGAATAAAGGCTCAAAACCAGGCCATACGTTTACTCCGAGGCGAATGGGAGTTTCAGGTTGTTGAGCGCAACTGATCAAAATCGACAGCAGACAGGCAATCAGCGCCAATGGTGTAAACGTTGAAGGGCGAGCAATCCAGTTTGATCCAAAGCGATGACGTTTCATAACAACCTGGAACACAAGGTACTGTGTCAGAGTGCCCGGAGTGTTCCAAGGAATTCACATAAGCGTTCTTCTAGAAAGGATTTGCTCACTCCTTGGCTTTAGAGCTTTAGCTTCAAAACCTTGACTTCAAAACCTTGACTTCAAAACCTCTGACATCACGTTAGATCATGCCTTCTGTTATTCTCAGAGTGCTTGATGATTAGGGAGACAAATATGCAGGATGAATCACTCAATGCTACTCGCACCGAGACGGATAGCATGGGCGCGATCGCAGTTCCATCGCAGGCTTATTGGGGCGCACAAACGCAGCGATCGCTGCTCTATTTTGCAATTGGTCAGGACATAATGCCGACCGAATTGATTCGCGCCTTTGGCATCCTTAAAAGAGCGGCAGCCACGGTGAATCAAGCCCTCGGAAAATTACCCCCAGATAAAGCAACGGTGTTGATTCAAGCGGCAGATGAAGTGATCGCAGGTAAATTAGACGATCAGTTTCCGTTAAGCGTATGGCAGACGGGAAGCGGAACTCAAACCAATATGAACGCCAATGAGGTAATTTCTAATCGAGCGATCGCGATCGCGGGTGGTGTGATCGGCAGTAAAGAACCGATTCATCCGAATGATCACGTCAATATGTCTCAATCATCTAACGATACGTTTCCAACAGCGATGCATATTGCATCCGTTGAAGCGATTCATCACCGACTGATTCCGATGATCAAGAAGCTGCGTGATGCGTTACATCAGAAATCAACTGAGTTTGAAACGATTATTAAAATTGGTCGGACTCATTTGATGGATGCTGTTCCACTAACGTTAGGACAAGAATTCTCAGGCTACGTTGCTCAACTCGATCAAGCATTAGACCGAATTGAGGCAAGTCTGTCAGGATTGTATGAACTGGCGATCGGGGGTACAGCCGTAGGAACCGGACTCAATACTCATCCCGAATTTGCAGAACGAACAGCGGCTGAAATTGCGACTCTAACAGGATTACCGTTTGTCAGCGCCCCCAATAAGTTTGCAGCGCTGGCAGCGCACGATGCGATCGTGGCAACAAGTGGTGCAATCAAAACCCTCGCCTGCGCCTTAATGAAGATCGCTAATGATTTGCGCTGGATGGGTTCAGGGCCGCGCTGCGGTTTGGGCGAACTGGTTTTGCCTGCTAACGAACCCGGATCCTCGATCATGCCGGGAAAGGTGAATCCAACTCAGTGCGAAGCGATGACAATGGTCTGTGTGCAAGTGTTGGGAAATGATGCCGCGATCGCAATCGCTGGCACTCAAGGAAACTTTGAACTCAACGTATTTAAACCTGTTCTTATTCATAATCTTTTACATTCTGTTCGCATTCTTTCTGATGCTTGTTCTTCGTTCACCGATCATATGGTCGTTGGCATTGAACCGAATCGTGAGCAGATTCAACATTTTCTTGAAAATTCATTGATGTTAGTGACGGCATTAAACCCACGAATTGGCTACGATCGCGCCGCTCAAGTTGCCAAGAAAGCGCACCAGGAAGGAACTACATTAAAAGCAGCGTGCATCGCGCTCGGCTTTCTCAGCGCAGAAGAATTTGATGCGATCGTGCGTCCAGAAAATATGACTAGCCCACAGTAGACTCATGCAGTTGCAAGCAATCCGCCGCCAATTAGACGGATGCGAGATCTGAAATCACTAAAAAAGCCCCTCTTTATATGATTGCAAGAGGGGCAGAGAAGCAGTAGTTTAGCAAACCTATTTATTTCTTATGCGATCGCGAACAGGTTTCGCACCGCGTAGATGGAATTGTACTGATCACTGGTAATCAGGCGAATCATTCCAGCAACTTCTGCACGGGTAGCGGGCAGCTTTGGATTGAGCGCTTCTAAGTTAGGGTAGTTGAGAATCCAGCCTCGCTGGGTTGCCCGTGCGATTCCGGGTCTCGCGTAGTCACTCACTTTAGCCGCATCAATGTATCTATTGAGCAAGGCAAGATTTGGTGTGCCAATGCCTGTGTTGCGGGACGCTAACGACGTGATCGCGTCTTGGCGAGAAATCGATTCATTCGGCTTAAACGTGCTGTTGGGGAACCCCGATAAGTAACCCGCTTGGTACGCTTGGCGAATTGCCTTAAACGCCCAATGATTTGCCGGAACGTCCGAGAACACAATGGCGGGACGTGTAGGAGCAGGATTGAATACGCGAACAATCAAAGCGCTAAATTCTGCTCTTGTCATAAACTTGTCGGGGTTGAAGAGGTTGTTGCCATCTCCGCTCACTTTTCCGTCTTGAGCCAAGGAATCGATCAACGCAACTGCCCAGTGACCTTTGATATCTGAAAACATGTAAATACTCCTTGATGGAATGCGGTGTTCTGCAAGAGATAGAACGGAGTTAGATTAGATGAAACCGTTGTGTACTAACCGTTTTGCCGTTCTATCCTGTGTTGTTATAGGATTCAGGGTTATGCGTTGCCATTCCAGATTTTCGGGATTACCCATGTGGGTAATATTGATGCAGCGATATAAAAAAAGCGATTCCTCAGAGATTGGTACTCCGAGGAATCGCTTCTTTCATTTACTCGCGCTTACTTTTGCAAACGGCTCGGTGCTTGATAGTAAATCTTCGACCCGGTATCTGAGATGAAATGGCACGCGCCATAAGAGCGGAAGAAACTCTTCCAAATCGGCTCATTTGACGTGCGATAGTACGCTCCTAAGACAGGCTTGATCGCTTTGGTGGCTGTCTTGAGGTGGTAATGAGGCATGTTTGAGAAAATGTGATGAGCCACATGAGTGCCAATGTTGTGGTGAATGGGATTGAACACGCCGTAGTCTCGATCGATGGTAGACAATGCACCTTTTAGAAAATACCAATCCTCACCGCGATACCAAGGAATATCTTCTTCTGTGTGATGGAGAAATGTCACTAAGTCCAACCAAACGACGAATCCGATGTAACCCATCAGATAATACTTCACGAAAAACAACAGCCCATACTGCGCCGTCAGAACGCCCAGAAAGGCAATCATCATACTCCAGCAAACTGTGCTGGTGATCACTTCGTTGCGCTCAGAAGGTTTAAAGAGCGGACTGGTCGGCATAAAATGTGATCCCTTCTTACCTGTCGAGCGACGAAATAGATAAATCGGATACGCCAAGAGCGGTAGATAAAAGCGGAATAACTTCTCATACCAAGGCATCTGATCGTATTTGGATTGAACGATGGGATACCAGCTTTCATCGGTTTCAATATTGCCTGTGTTGGCGTGATGCGTCCGATGGCTAATGCGCCAACCGTGATAGGGCACAAGAATGGGCGTATGAGACAGATGCCCAATCAGATTGTTTAACCACTTGTGTTTTGAGAATGAACCGTGTCCGCAGTCATGTCCTACGACAAAAAGCGCCCAAAACATAGTGCCTTGGGCGAACCAGAAGATTGGAAAAAACCAACCAGTATTGAGATAAGCGGCGGCTGCATACAGTGCAGCGATGATGCCAATATCAAGAAAGAAATAAGACAGCGATCGCGCGGTAGAAGGTTCAAAACAAAAGTTTGGAATGGCGGCGCGAACGTCTTTCAGTGTGAATGGTAGATCTTGGACTCGTGAATGGGAATCTACACCAGATGAAACAGATGGAAGGGGTTGAACTTGCACTTAATTTCTTGTCAGATTAACAAAACGCAACCTGGACATTCTACCTGTAGGGAGTGGGATCTATCACAATGCACGTTCTAGGAATCTACGCAAGTAGCGCGATTATAAAAAGCGTAACGAAGCCGATTTTTAACTCTGGTAAAGCTTTCATCAGGAGCCGAAGCAATGTTTGCCTTGAGGCGTGAGAAGCAGGCGCTCTTTTTTGCACTGTTTTCTACGTGTGAACTTAAATGCGATCGCGTAAATTCTTTGTTCTCATGATGAGATGTTAAGTAACGACCGCGTGATCCTTCGTTCCCATCTCGTGATCCTTTGTTCCTATCTTGGGATGTAAGTTCCCGTCTCGTGATCCTTCGTTCCCATCCCGTGATCCTTCGTTCCCACCTTGGGATCTTAGGTACGATCGCACGTTCCTTTGTTCCCACTCCATGTTTCTTCGCTCCCATCGCGTGATCCTTTGTTCCTATCTTGGGATGTAAGTTCCCATCTCGTGTTTCTGAGTTCTCATTTGTTGCTAAACAGCAGTTGCTTTTATACCGACGGTAGTGTTTGCCTGCATTTATTTAGTCCATCCTTAGTCATTTCATCACGCAAATACAAGGAAGCTTCATGCAACAGATTCCTCGCGACAAAGCCTTGGATAGCACGCTGGCACTGCTGCTAGATGGCTACCTATTCATTCCCAAAAGGTGTCAACGCTACCAATCGGATATTTTTCAAGCCCGACTCCTGTTCCAGCCATCCATCTGCATGACTGGAAAAGAGGCAGCCACGCTGTTTTACGATACTGAGCGGTTTGAGCGAAAAGATGCCAATCCTGAACCGTTGAAGAAGACATTGATCGGTGAAGGTAGCGTACTAGGATTAGATGGGAATGCCCATCGACGCCGCAAGCAGATGTTCATGTCGCTGATGACCCGCGAGAGCATTCAGCACCTGGCCGCTTTAACAACCGAGCAATGGCACGCTTACAGCAAAAAATGGGAAATGATGGACAAGGTTGTACTCCTCTATGAGGTGCGGCAAATCTTATGCCGCGCTGTGTGTCAGTGGACTGGCGTTCCGCTTGAGGAGGGAGAAGTCAAACAACGGACAAACGAACTGGCAGCATTGTTTGAAGGAGGAGGATCTGCCGGACTACGGCACTTGCGGGGAAGGATCGCTCGTCAGCAAACCGAGAAATGGATCGAAGACATCATCGAAAACGTGCGTAGCCACACGCTAGAAGTCGCTGAAGGGAGCCCGGTTCACGCGATCGCGTGGCACAGAGACCTCAACGAAGAACTGCTAGATAAACGGACAGCCGCCATAGAACTGATTAATCTGCTGCGACCTACCGTTGCGATCGCGCAGTTTGTGATTTTCTCGGCACTAGCGCTGCACGACCATCCAGACTGTCGGCAGACACTTCAGCAGGGCGACGACAAGGATGTTGAGCGATTCGTGCAAGAGGTTCGTCGGTTCTATCCCTTCTTCCCGCTGATCGCTGCCCGTGTGCGACAGGACTTCGACTGGAATGGCTACCACTTCCCTAAAAAGACAAGAGTGTTTCTAGACCTGTATGGCACGAACCACGATGCGCGGCTGTGGGAGAACCCGGATGAGTTTCAGCCAGAACGGTTCCGCCACTGGGATGGAAGCCCCTTTAATTTCATTCCCCAAGGGGGAGGCGATTACCAAGTGGGGCATCGCTGTGCAGGTGAATGGATCACGATAGAACTGATGAAAGCGTCGGTGAAGTTCTTGACTCAATCGATACAGTATGACGTGCCCGAACAGGATCTGCGCATCAGCCTATCGCGAATACCCGCCATTCCAAAAAGTCGTTTTATCATCAGCAACGTCCGGCGAACAGACTGATGCTGCATGTAAGTAGAACGATAATTCCTCCAGAGTAGAGTAGTGCTCTCAGCTAGTCGTTGCGCAGGATAAGCCGATGTTAGCGGCGGAAGTCGTCAAGCGATCGCGAAACGGCAGCAGTGAGCCGCAGGAGACCTTGCTTGGCAAACCGCAGAACTCTCGCGCTTAAATTAAATGCCAACGGCTGATAAGATTCGCTCAGGAGTTAATTTAATTGATGAGGGCCTTAAAATCACTCATCAAGTCCTAGCGTTCTCTACGAGATCACCCATGTTTATCGACTACATCACATTGATGCTGATCAATTTGGCAGCCGGGCTTTCTCTTCTGTCGGCTTATGTGTATCGAGGACTAGATGAGCCTATTCAAAAACGATGGGTTCCCGGATTTGGCGTGGTCGGTGCGATCGCGCTGGTTACGGGCTTGCACATGGTTTTTACTTGGGCAGTTCCGGGCAGCTACAACATCGCCTTTGGAGAAACGTCTGTCCTGTTTGGCATTCTGTTTGTAGGGACAGCGTGGGCGTTAGCGGCTGGCTGGGAGTTAATTACGCTTGCCGCCTATGGATTTTTTGCGGGCTTAGCCGCAACGCTAATTGGCATTCGCATCATCAACTTAGGACTAACTCAAACGCCTCTTGTTACAGGCGTCGCGTTCATTTTGACAGGGTTAGGAGGCATTTTTGCGGCTCCAACGCTGCATTGGAAATCCACGCGATCGCTCAGAACCGTTGGAGCGCTCATTTTAGGTCTAGCGGCTCTCATCTTTACCGTCATTGCCCTCAAAGCATACTGGTCACACCTAGAAGGATTCTCGAACTGGAAGCCATTGCCAATGCGAGGAGTCACTCCACCAAGTCCAGGATCGCCATAAACTGAATTCGCCATACGCTACTGTAGACAAGGTTTGACATCAACATCGGCTCTTTAAGCATCAACGGTGAAGGTTTGAAGTGGGCTACTTCTCCAGTGCGACTAAACAAGCGCTGCTAAAGATGGGATCTACTCATGTGCGTCAACTCAAATCCCGAAACTACTACAATGTATCTGGCTTAACTTTGTATCTGTCTTAGTATCTGTCTCAACTTTTCATCCCTCACCCCTCATCCCTCATCCCTTCTTCTCTAGGAGCCTCCTCTCATGAACGTCTTTGGCATCGGCTTACCAGAAATGGTGCTAATCATGGTCGTCGCCCTGCTGGTGTTTGGACCCAAAAAATTACCAGAAATTGGCAAAAGCATGGGAAAAGCCATTCGCAGCTTTCAGGATGCGTCTAAAGAATTTGAGTCAGAATTTAAGCGAGAAGCAGATCAATTAGAGAAATCCACTCCCCAAACGATGAAGGCGACTCTAGAAACTCCTGAGAAACCTAGTCTTTCACCGGCCGACGCAACGGTTGAAGAGATGGTTGAAGAGGCTGTGACCAATACCACCGAGAAAGAAGGCTAGTTTGACCTGACGTATGAGCGACGATACGCCCTCTAAGCTAGTCATTCCGCAACTCATTGTAGGACTGGGCAACCCAGGAGCGAAATATGAGCAGACCCGACATAACGTCGGATTTATGGCGATCGCGAAACTCGCGAAAGTCTGGCAAATCAACCTGTCCGACAATAAGAAGTTCCAAGGCTTATTTGGCGAAGGCATGAGTCCGACGGGAAAAATTCGCCTACTCCAGCCGACCACCTATATGAATAATTCGGGACAGGCAATTCGCGCGGTCATCGATTGGTATAAATTGCCGAGCGAGTCGGTGATGGTGGTTTACGACGACATGGATTTGCCCGTTGGCAAACTGCGGCTACGATTGTCTGGTTCAGCAGGCGGGCAAAACGGCATGAAATCCGCGATCGCTCACCTCGGCACGCAGACCTTTCCCCGGTTGCGAATCGGCATTGGTAGCCCTAAATCTGCGCCAGGTGACAACGCTGTTTCTCATGTCCTCGGCACCTTTGCCCCATCTGAAAAACCGATCATCGAAGACGTTTTAGACTTAACCGTGAGCGCGATCGAAGTCAGCCTCAAGCAGGGGGTTGAAAAAGCAATGAGTCTTTACAACAATCGTAGTGTCGAATAAAAACCTAAATTCAAGCACTTCTAGATTTAAGTATTGTGTCTAAGCGTCTTCCCGAAACGACTGCTCATGTCCGCATCTTCCGCCAGTCCTGGCAACAGGGCGAAATTGAGGGCGAAGTGATCGCTAATCAGTATGAATGGCAATTTCGCTGGCTGTTTCGCTGCGGACAGTTGGTTATTCATCCATCGCTAGGGCGGGCCTTAATTAAAGAACCGTTGGGGCGATTTTTAGAAGCAAAGGACTATCAATTGGAACCGGGCGGAGATTATTCGTTTACGATCCGGGCGGACTTGTGACAGGGCAAATTTATGATCCCAAATCTGTGATCATGAATTTGTAATCAATACGATTGGCTTCGCCAAGCTCCGAAGGATTGCCCATAATACAAATATCCTTCAACCACGAGGAACCTAAGATGACGACATCGCTTGACCTCAATGAAGACTTGCTTTACCCAAGCGGCGATGGCGAACCAATGGCGGAAAACACAGTACAGTATCGTTGGATTGTCATCCTCAAAGAAAATTTAGAAATTATTTTTGCAGATGATCCAAATGTCTTCATTGCCGCCGATATGTTTTGGTATCCGGTGCAAGTCAAAACGCCGCCAGCGCCTAGACAAGCACCCGATGTGATGGTGGTCTTTGGCAGACCTAAAGGAGATCGGCGCTCTTACATGCAGTGGAAGGAAAATAACATTCCGTTTCAGGTCGTGTTTGAAGTGCTTTCAGATAGCAATAGAACCCGCGAAGGTAGAACAGCGCTCGACTTTAAGTTCCGCTTCTATCAGCAATATGGCGTGGAAGAATATTACATTTACGATCCCGATGAGTGTGTGTTGCAAGGATGGCAGCGCCAAAACAATCAGCTAGTTTCGATCGCGCAGATGTCTGATTGGACGAGTCCTCGATTAGGCATTCGGTTTGGGTGGCAACCCAGCACAGAGCTAGAAGTCTATCGCCCGAACGGACAGCGATTTTTAAGCCCAATGGAGTTAGAGCAGCAGCTTCAGCAAGAACGTCAACGGGCAGAACAGGCAAACCAACGGGCAGAACGAGCAGAACAGGCAAGATTAGGGGCGGTTCCGAGGTTACGATCGCTAGGATTAACCCCCGAACAAATTGCCGAAGCCTTGGATTTATCAATAGACGAGGTGAGATCGAGCGACTAAATTCAATCACTCGAATTTCATCGCTTAAATTTCAATACTCGAAGTTGACGATCAGAGCTAGTCCGTCAACCGTTGTAAATAGCGCTCAATTAATAGAATCGCCACAATATCATCAATGCTGCGGGGTGGCGTCCGCATTCCTTCCGGGACAAGCCGTGTTAGACCCGTCGGCGGATACATCTGCCAGTAGCGATCGCGCGCCTCCAGAGAACTATGCCGCTCATCGACCATGACCACCCGCAACGGTTCCCCCAATTCATCTCCTAATTTCTGCTTCCACGCTTTTGAAGAGGTTTGATCCCCCATAATCAAGAGCGAAATCGGAAACCGTTGACGCAGTGATTTGATCGTGGCGATCGCACTTTCTGCCGTCACGACCTCGTGATAATACAACCGCCGATCAACGCCCATCACCGCCAACCCACACTTCTGCCGCCCCGGATCAAACCCCAGAATTACAGGTTGATCCAGCACCGTCTGTCCCTTCTCCATCGCTTTCCAACTGTCCATGACTACGACGTTTTCAGTACCACTTGACCGTTTTGAATCACCACTAATCCTATTTTGAGCGGTCCTACTGTGTACGTTACATCGGATGCCACCGCCCGGAGTTCTACCGGAGTCTGAAATTGGCGCAGTTGCTCTATAAAGCCCGATAACGACTCTAGGTTTTCAATCTGAACGCTATCGTTAATTACGCCTGCCCGTTTCGCGCGGAAATTGGAGAAGGCGAGCAGTTGTTCGATGTTTTGTTGGAACTGCTCAGACGTCAGCTTTGAGGGTTCAATCGACTTTGCAGCCACCACATCCCCTGCTAAAAACACGACCCGATTGGGAATAGCACTGGCAAAGACGGAAACGGGTCGCCGTTCGCCCCGGACATAGTTAGCGTCTGCCGCAATTCTCACCACGTAGTCTTGACCATCATTAATCTTTTTAATCAGACGCTCTACCTCGGCGGTCTTAATTAGAACGATTTGCTCTTCCCCGGTAGAACCAGGTTGGATCAACTGCCAGGCCGCTCGATTTGCCTCTTTTAGCAAGCGATCGACTGCGGCTTTGGCAGCGGCTGGATCAACCACCCGCAGCACACCCGCCGACAGCACCTGACTCCGCAGAATCGCCAAATATCCGCCGCGAATCAGTTGGGCTTCTTGCTCAGACTGCTGCACCGCTTCGGCTAAGAGCGCTTGCTGAGATGCCAACTGTCGAAGTTGAATTTCGCGCTCGGCAATCACGCGATCGCGCTCGGCGATTTCGCGATCGCGCCTCTGAATCGTGCTCGTCCGCTCCGCAATTTGACTATCGCGCTCGGCAATTTGCGCTTTGACGGCATCGCGCTGAGCAATTAGGGTTTTCTGCTCGCTCTGCAACTGATTAATCTCCGATCGCAGCCTTTCAGCCTGCGCAGATACGGCATTGAGTTGACCGCGAATCACATCCCGCTGCGCCTCAGCCGTTCTGAGCTGCTCGTTGGTCTGTCTCTGCTTTTCAAGGGACTGCTTCAGAGACTCATTAATTCGATTGAGTTGTCCTTCCGCTTGTGTCCGCTGGGCGCGGGTGCGCTCAAGTTCATCCTCGACCTTACTCTTCTGCTGATTAGTAATTTGCAAATCATCTGAGTTTTTCCGTAAGGCTCGATTTTGCTCCCGGACTTTCTTTTGCAAGTCGTTGAAATCGAGCAGCATATCGCGAAACTGGCGGCTACTCGCAAACAAAATGCCAAATGTCGAGGCGGAAATTAACGTTCCGGTCAAAATCGTCACGAGAGTTGCCGTGCGCTTAGGCCGCAGATTAAACAAGCTCAGACGCGCCTTTCCAACTTTGGTGCCAATGCGATCGCCAACGGTTGCGATCAGCCCGCCCAAAATCAAAACTGCCAAAATCAGAATTAGCCCTATGTCGGACATTGATGCTCCAAAACGCTCCGGCTTAGTTCACTCGACAAGCAGGACTCCGCATCTATTATGCCTGCGGAACGGATATCACTGCTGCGAAGAAAATGTGTGATTTGGAGCGAGGGCAGAGAAAGTCTAAGTAAATTGCTGGCTTAACGTGACCGGATTGTGAACGGTAATCTTTTTCTTGTGAATCGAGATCATGTTATCTTGCCGCAAATCGCCTAATAGACGGGTGACGGTCACGCGAGTTGAGCCAATTGCTTCTGCGATCGCTTGATGCGACAGTTTGAGATCAATTGTGATCCCTTCTTGGGACGGTACGCCAAAATCGCGGCAGAGAATCAGCAAAAAGCTGACCAACCGCGATCCCATATCTCGGTGCGCCAACGTTTCGATCATCATCTCGGTTTGTAGAATGCGAGATGACAGTCCTTTCAGCAGCATCATTGAGAGATCTGGGTTGTCTTTCAGGGCTTTCTCGACCTGCTCGATGGGCACCGACAGCAACTCTGCTGGAGTAAATGCCACGGCATGATAGAAACGATCGGCGCGTTGACCTGTAATTAGCGATAGCACCCCAAACACGCTGTTCTCTCTCAGCAGGGCCACGGTGATCTCCTCGCCTGCCTCGTACACGCGCGAGAGCTTGACGGCTCCTTTCTGCAAGAAGTAAACCCGTTCCGCCGGATCACCCGGAAAGAAAATAGTTTTGCCACGCTCAAATGTTTCTACAACGGGGGGGTATGCCCCTCCACCGATTTGGCGAAATAACGATGCAAGCGGTCTCTCTTTGGTCACTATCATTTCTTCCCTTTATCGTCACTCAGACGTTCTCTTAGCAACTATTAGGCTCACCGGTGAGCAAACTTTTCTATTAAAACCCCTATAGAAAATTGTTCTATTGAGGCGAGTCATTGTAAGCGAAGCCTTTGTAAACAATTGATGACTTTAGAACACTTAAACTGACTGCAAACGCAGTTTTTGTGCCTCCTTATACATTTCTGCCCGTATTTTAAGAATTTTAGAAAATCTCTGTGATTTCCTCACCAAAAGATTGACTCGTATTGAACGCTTTTTGGGGAGAATAGTCAATCATTTTGACCAGATTCTAGCGCAAAGCGGACTGGAGAGAGGGAGCCCTGATCTATAACTGGCATTAGAGAGGTAGATTTCGCTTTGGATAAGTTACAGCAGTCAGGGGGCGATCGCATTGCTCCAACGTGCGATCGCCCCCTGACTTACATTCGAGTCATTCAACGGCGGCTTTTGCACTGGCTCCATTCTTCACAGCAGGCGACTTGGTCTTGATCTCATTGACGCTTGGCGGAACGCTAAAAGCGTTGCGTGAGGAAGTTTTCTGCCCCTTTGCTCGTGGCTTTCCTCCGGCCATCCAATATTCTTTTTGATATTTTTCATCGAAGAACTAGGATTCTCCCAAGCCCTATGCTCTAATAAGTTTGCAAAATCTGCGATAAATTACGATTCCTAACTGATGAAAACTTTAACAATCAAATTATCCAAGATTGTTGCTTGGTAGTCGGGCGGTAAACGATAATTTTTATCCCTTTAGATTTGTCTAGGCTACAAGATTTTACAATTGAGAAGTACTTAGTTTGGGCACTGCTCCAGATGACATTACAAGAACTACAAAAACAGGTACTGCAACTATCCATCCGCGATCGTTGGCAATTAGTGCAGGCTGTTCTCACATCCCTACAGGAAGACACCCGTTTAGAGGTGAAGCCGAAGAACCTGTCTCGGCTGCGAGGAATCGCGAAGAACCCAACAGCCCTAAATGACACTGATAATACAGAAGATTATGTGACTTACCTCACCCAGAAATACCAGTAATGCGAGTTTTGGTTGATACCAATATTGTTCTTGACTTTCTACAGGAACGCGAGCCATTTGTAGAAGATGCAGCGAAGCTATTTGAGCGAATTGATGTAGGAGAGATTGAAGGTTTTATTGCTGCAACCACAATTACCAACATCTATTACATCGTTCGGAAAGCGGCGGGAGTAGGGGCAGCCGAAGATGCAGTCAGTCAAGTTCTAACAGATTTACAAATCTGCACAATAGATCGAGCTACGTTGGAACAGGCGGTTGCGTTGGGCTTTCGAGATTTTGAGGATGCAGTTCAATATGCTTGTGCAATATCTACAGCCTAGATGCAATTGTGACTCGTGACGTGTCTGGGTTTGTGGGCACAGAGATTCCAGTCCGGTTGCCAGGAGAACTGCTACTACCGGACAATTAGCCAAATTGGATTCGCTTTCATCGTCTATTAACATCAGACATCTACACAACCTCTGAATCTGGACAGAGTGAGGACTTAGCGATCGCTTAAACCCTGCCAAAGCCAGTTTCCTTCGAGTAATCGCTTCTATCGAACCCGTCCCACCCATCGCGCAATTTTTAACTAACTCATCCTTTCCTGCTATCCTCATAATTGCTCTCCACTCAGACTGTCATGCTAGACCTGACCGGAAAAAATGCCCTCGTCACCGGAATTGCGAACAATCGCTCGATCGCGTGGGGGATTGCTCAACAGTTGCACAAAGCAGGGGCAAATCTTGGCATTACCTATTTGCCCGATGAGAAAGGCAAAATGGAAAAAAAGGTCGCAGAACTCGTAGAACCGCTTCAACCAAGCTTGTTTCTACCGCTCAATGTGCAAGATGAAGCGCAAGTGCAGTCAACGTTCAAAACCGTAGGCGATAAATGGGGCAAGTTAGATATCTTGATTCACTGTCTTGCGTTTGCGAATCGAGACGATTTGACAGGCGATTTTAGCGGCACAAGTCGCGCCGGATTCACAACGGCATTAGATATCAGCGCCTATTCACTCATTCAAATGGCAGGCGCAGCGAAATCGTTAATGACAGACGGCGGCAGCATTGTCACGCTCACCTATTTGGGTGGCGTCAAAGTCATTCCAAACTACAACGTCATGGGAATTGCGAAAGCGGCGTTGGAAATGAATGTTCGTTATCTCGCGTCTGAGTTAGGGCCAAACAACATTCGCGTGAACGCCATTTCAGCCGGTCCGATTCGGACATTGGCATCGTCAGCGGTGGGTGGCATTCTAGACATGATTCATCACGTTGAAGCCGTTGCACCGTTGCGCCGGACTGTAACCCAAACCGAAGTTGGAAATACGGCGGCATTCCTCTGTAGCGACCTATCGAGCGGCATTACCGGACAAGTCGTGTACGTCGATGCTGGATACGAAATTATGGGCATGAGCGGAGCGAAAGCGGCGGAATAATTTTCTCCGGTTTAGGGATGAGACGCCAGAGACAGAAATGAGTAAGCGTTACCCTTGAGTCATAGGCTCATCTGCACGAGTCATGCTGAATTTTATTAATCTGGACGAATGTAATCTGGACGAATTGCTGATCAAAAACTCCCGCCTTTGATAACCAGCCAAGCCCTTCAGACATTAGCTTGAAACCAGCCTACGCGAGTATATTCATTCAATCTAAAAGATAGGTTGATAGAAGCGATCGCTACGACTTAGCATAGTGGTCACTACAGTTCTTTTTACACCTGAAATCGCGATGCAAACCAGTGACCGTCCCCAGACTTCTCCCGCCTTTACCGTTGCTCGAACCGCTTCTGTCAGCCGTAAAACGGGTGAAACCGATGTTCATGTCAGCGTCAATTTAGACGGGACAGGTCGCTGCACCGCCAATACTGGCGTTCCGTTTCTCGATCACATGCTGCACCAGATTTCATCTCACGGCCTGATCGATTTAGAGGTGCAGGCAACGGGCGATATTGAGATTGATGATCACCACACCAATGAAGATGTGGGCATTACGCTGGGCATGGCGTTAGCAAAAGCAGTGGGCGATCGCAAGGGCATTGTCCGCTTTGGTCACTTCGTCGCACCGCTCGATGAATCATTGGTTCAAGTTGCGCTCGATTTTTCAGGGCGTCCTCATCTGAGCTATGGGTTAGAGATTCCAACACAGCGCGTGGGAACGTATGACACGCAATTAGTTCGTGAATTTTTTGTAGCAATTGTAAATCATTCGCAAATGACGCTGCATCTTCGGCAACTTGACGGCATCAATTCGCATCATATTATTGAGGCGACGTTTAAGGCATTCGCACGATCGCTGCGAATGGCAACGGAAATTGATCCGCGTCGCGCTCATGAAATACCCAGTTCAAAAGGTGTGTTGTAGTGCGTCGATTTGTTCTAATAGCGGCTTTGTTGGTGAGTGTTCCTGCGATCGCGTGGGTGTCTGTCTCTCCTGTTGCCGCTCAATCCACGTGGAAACGAGTTCTATTTCAAAAAGAAGGCTTTTCGGTAATCGTGCCTGAAATGCCGAAAATTCGCAAAGAGAAGGGGCTTTCGCTCTACGAAGTTGTCCGCGACAAAGAACAGATGAGATATGCCGTGGGTTATCTTGATCTCGCGATCGCTCCGGGCAATGATTCTAAATTAATCAATGAGGTCTATGAAGGCGTCAAAAAAGGTGCAGAAAAAGATAAAGGAGATTTGGTTGCCTATCGCACGATTGAGCGAAATGGATTTCCGGGTCGAGAAATGACATTTTTCTTGCCTGATGGCTTTGCGGCTCGGTGGCGAGTCTATATCGTTAACAAACGAGCTTACTTTCTCAGCGCCACGACTACACGAAAGAATTTACAGACCGATTTGGCAGGAAGTGTAGCGGTTTTTCTCGATTCGTTTCGACTCAATGCAAAGCGTCCTGCGCCTCAACAGCTACCCCGTCAAAGCGTTCCTATCTTGCCCTCGCCAAGTCCAACACCTTCTCCTACCGTAACGCCGTTGCCAAGTCCAACACCCTCTCCTACCGTAACGCCCTCACCAGGTTCAATCCCTTCTCCTACAGCGACGCCCTCTCCTCAAGGCAGACGATAGATAATGATATCTATCCAAGCGCCCGGATTAGCTTTTGGGCGGTCTGACCGATCGCCGTCAATTCTACGTGCCGCCCAGTTTCTTGGTAAGTGAGCCGAATTTCTAGATAGTCTTGAGGTCTATAGGGCAAGCGGTCTGCCCATTCGATCGCCACGATGCCGAGTTCGACTTCAAGCCCTTCCCAATAGAGTTCTGGGTAGAGGGTGGCAGTTTGCGATCGCTCCAGTCGATACAGATCAAAGTGATAGAGCGGCACGCGCCCATCCAGGTATTCGTTAATCAGCGTAAAGGTTGGACTCTCGATCGAGTCTTGGATGCCTAATCCTGCACCAAGCCCTTGAATTAAGGTGGTTTTACCGCTTCCCAAGTCGCCTTCAAGGAGCAACACAGTTCCGGCTGGCAGCGATCGCCCCAGTTGAATTCCTAAGTGACGGGTTGCTTCTGCATTGGGTAGCGTCAGAACGTCCTTCATAAAGTTCTAATCAGAAGTGACTGGCGCGACTAAACCACTTCAACAACACCTTTGCCAAGCGTTGCGAATCGTGGCGGACATATCCGGTTTCTGGATCTTCCATCATGATATTGGCTCGAATTGCCCGTCGCCCTAATTGCATCACGGCTTCCGTATCAAATTCTACAGGATAAGATTTTTCCTGAGCGTAGCGCAGCAAGGCTTTAGCAGAGGGCGGATACTTTTGGACTAACACCGCATCAAACAGACGCCGACCGCACACGCGATCGATGGCGCGGATGTGATCGGCAACCGTGTAATCGTCTGTTTCTCCCGGCTGAGTCATAATGTTGCAGACATAGATACAGGGGATTTCCCGTGCGGCGATCGCATCAGCAATATCGGGCACTAACAGATTGGGAATCACGCTCGTGTAGAGGCTGCCAGGACCCACGATAATATAGTCTGCATCTGCGATCGCCGAGACCGCTTTTGGTACTGCCGGAGGATTTTCAGGAATACAGCCAATGTGAACAATCTTTCCGCCTGCTTCGGTAATATTCGACTCGCCTTCGATCCGGCGTCCGTCAGAGAGTTCGGCCCACAGCCGGACATCGCTCAGCGTGGCAGGTAGCACTTGACCTTGTACCGCTAACACTTTAGAACTCGCCGCGATCGCTTGCTCAAAATCTCCGGTTATCTCGCTGAGAACCGTGAGAAATAAGTTTCCGAAACTGTGCCCAACCAGTCCGTCTCCCGCTTTAAATCGATATTGAAATAATTCGGTTAACAGTTTTTCTTCATCGGCAAGAGCCGCGATACAGTTGCGAATATCGCCCGGAGGCAACACGCCAATCTCTCGACGCAACCGACCCGAAGAGCCGCCGTCATCTGCCACCGTAACGATCGCCGTGATGTTGGCACTCGCTTTTTTCAAGCCCCGTAGCAACGTTGACAGTCCGGTTCCCCCTCCGATCGCAACGATCTTTGCCCCCCGATTGAGCCGACGGTGTTGCAGCAGCACATCAATCAGTTCTTCGTCGCGCTCAGGCATCAACACTTCGGTAATCGACCCAAAGGTGCGAGTCTGACCCCAAAGAATCAGCAGGATGCCGAGCAGCAGTACGAGAGGCCCACTAATATAGCTGGGAACGACCCGAGTAATCGTTTCTAAGACATCGCTAGCAAACTGAGTGATGTAAAACACGGGCGTGAGCTTCACCCAAATCGCTGCACCGAGAGAAACGAGTAAAACTCCTCCCGCACTAATTAGCATCCAGCGTTTGACCGCCAGCCCTGGAGCCAGCCACTTAAACCATTGTCCGACCCAACTTGAGGTGAACGAGTGAGACTCGTGGCGGAGCGCTCGGACAGCTTGCTTGATGAAACGATTTGTCGTCATGTGGATCGACCTACGGACGATGAATATAGGGGCTGAATACGTGCAGGATAACCTAAGTTGTGCATTCTAATAGCTCAATCTGTCTCAAGGACGTTAGGGTGTGCCTGTAACTAAAGTGAATGACTCCCTAAGGGTCTTCAAAGGTTCTCTAACTGAACCGGAACTTTGCTAAAGCGGAATTAGTCACGCTCTCAGCAGGATTAAAAGTGAGAATGTTGGCGCGCGATTAGCGTAGAGCGCAACTCTGTAGGAACCGCGAGGAATGAGGAATGGAAGAATGACGATGATGAGAAAAAGAATGACTATGCTAAATTCATCGTCTTTGCAAAAGGTTGCTGCCAGCATTCCCTTTAATCCTATCCACCTAAATTTGACAGGCTACTCTCTCCATTAATCCTTCATCAATCGCAAGCAGATCCTTCATTGATCGCAAGACAATTTAGGCCAATCCTTCAGCAGACCGCTACCCTGGTAAGTAGCTACTTTGATAAATGGAGGGTGCAATCTCGCTCCAACATCGCAAAATAGCGTTAGATCATCTGTGTGCTACACGGGAATGGCTGAGCCGTTGATTGAATTAAGAGGAATCCGAAAGCAGTTTGGAGGAAATCTTGTCCTCGATCAGGCTGATGTGACCGTTTATCGAGGGGAGGCGCTGGCAATCATCGGACCGTCAGGAACCGGAAAGTCAACGGTACTCCGCCTAATAGCTGGATTAATTGCTCCTGATGAAGGAGAAATTTTTGTCGATGGGAAGCGGCGTAAGGGTTTGATTGAAGATGAACCCGATTCAATTCATGTCGGCATGGTGTTTCAGCAAGCTGCGCTGTTTGACTCGCTCACCGTTGGCGAAAACGTAGGATTTTTGCTGCACCAGCATTCTCGATTGTCTAGAAGACAGATTCGGGAGCTAGTAGACCACCGTTTAGAAATGGTGGGTTTGGCGGGAATTCGCGATCGCTACCCCGCAGAACTGTCTGGCGGCATGAGGAAGCGCGTCAGTTTTGCCCGGGCGGTGATGGCGAACCCGAATAAGCCGGACGACGCGCCTGACGTGCTACTCTACGATGAGCCAACCGCCGGACTCGACCCGATCGCGTCTACCGTGATTGAAGATCTGGTTCGTCATCTCCAGAGTAGCCAGCAAGGATGCCAGAGTTACGTTATGGTCACGCACCAGGAGAGTACGATTCGTCGCACTGCCGATCGCGTCTTGTTTCTCCATCGTGGCAGAGTGCAGTGGGAGGGCAAAACCCACGAACTCGACACGACGGATAATCCTCTAATTCGGCAGTTCTTTAGCGGTAGTGTAGAAGGACCTATTCAAGTGCTTGGGTAAGAGGTATGGCGTTGCGATCGCGAACCGTTCGAGAAGGATCAGTCGGCTTGTTGCTGCTTGTCGGAGCCGCTTTGTTTGGCGGCTTGGTGCTGTGGGTCAAAGGACTCAACCCGGCCAACCGCAGCTTTACGATCGTGGCTGATTTTGCGGTAATCAATGGAGTTCAAGCGGGAACGGCCGTGCGTTACCGAGGCGTGAATGTCGGCAAAATTAAAAGCACGGCTCCAGGAGCCAATGGTGTCGAGGTGCAAATTGAGGTGTCGCCCGCCGATCTGCTGATTCCTAGGGATTCTGAGGTGACGGTGAACCAGACGGGCTTACTCGGTGAAACGGTGGTGGACATCGTTCCGCGCCAACTGCTGGCAGAAGGCGCGATTCGCGCTGCACGCAACTCTAAAGGAAACGCGGGTGAACCCCTTGACCCAGACTGCAACCGGGATGTAATTTTGTGCGACGGTTCGCGCGTCAAAGGTCGCTTGGGCATCAGCACCGATGAGTTAATTCGAGCGACAATTCAGTTTGCCGATGCTTACAGCAGTCCGCAATTTACAGGCAACATCACAACCTTAACGAAAAATAGCAGTGAGGCAGCTGCTCAGATCGCTACCCTTAGCAAAGAAGTTACGGGGCTAGTGAAATCTGCTAGACAGGAAATCGGTACATTCTCAACAACGGCGCAATCGTTCTCAACGACCGCAGACTCTATCACTACAGCAGCAAATCAAGTGACGCTGACGGTGGGGCAAGTGAATGAGTTAGTGACCGCCAATCGAGCAACGCTGGTTTCAACGCTGGAAAATCTCAATGCAACAAGTACCCAATTGCGCGGTAGCATCTCAAGTTTGAGTCCAATTGTCAATCAGGTTCAACGAGGGCAACTGATTCAAAATTTAGAGACTCTTTCTGCAAATGCGGTTCAAGCGTCTGCTAATTTTCGAGATGTGTCAACCAGTTTGAACAATCCTGAAAGCATTACGTTGCTGCGGCAAACGCTTGATTCTGCAAGAGAGACGTTTCAGAACACGCAAAAAATTACTGCCGATTTAGATGAATTAACGGGTGATCCGGCGCTTCGTAATAACTTGAGAAACTTAATCAATGGTCTAAGTGGATTGGTGTCTTCAACCGATCAGCTTGAGAAACAGGCTCAGGTCGCTCAAATTCTAACGGTTCCGTCGCCCACTGCAAAGCTGCGTCCGTTCACCAAAGAAAACACTCAGCTTTCGGCAGAGTTTATGCCAGATTTTCAGTTTGATCCTAGTCCAGCCCCAACTCAACCTTAAACATGCCTTGGTTTGTCTCAGCCACTTTGACGAGTGCGATGGCTGTAGCAACTTATGCCGCGATCGCGTTCGTCGCGACAAATATTGATGACTTGGTGATGCTGATGCTGTTTTTTGCTCAGGTCAATCCGCAATTCAAAAAGCATCATATTTACGCGGGTCAATATTTGGGATTCACCGCATTAGTTTTATGCAGCTTACCAGGTTTTTTTGGCGGACTAGTTGTTTCTAAACCCTTGATTGGGTTACTGGGATTTGTGCCAATTGGGTTTGGAATTCGGAGTTTAATCACTCCAGAGGATCGTGATGAAGTTCAAGCAACGAGCGTGTCATGTAGAGGAATTTTTAAACGCATCAATCCTCAAATCTTTAACGTTGCTGCCGTTACGTTTGCTAATGGTGGAGATAATATCGGAATTTATATTCCACTCTTTGCAAGTAGTACTCTGACCAATTTGGTAATTGTTTTGAGCGTATTCTTCCTACTTGTTGGGGTGTGGTGCCTCATCTCAGATTGGTTAGCAGGACACCCAACTGTCGCGCCTATTCTCAGCCGCTATAGCCACATCTTTGTTCCTGTAGTTCTGATCGGTTTAGGCATCTATATTTTGATTGAGAACCAATCGTGGACGTTGATTTGGCGTTAAGGCGTTGGCTAACTCCAATCGTCTCGCTTTACACCACGACCTTTGTACACCTGCGATGTTTCATGAATCTGACGTGTCCGCTCATATAGCGCATCTTCGGTCAGCTTCCACTGCTTTAGAACCTGATCTAAATCTGTTTGAATGTCTCTAGCGCCTGGAAAGCCGTTGTAGCGAATCTTCAGACGGGCCAACTCAGCGAGATTGTAATCTGTCGGTTCGCCGCTGAGCAGGGCATCGACAATTTGGCGATCGCTGTTCCACAACGGATGCTGCTGGTCTTTTTGCTCTTGCGTCATAGAACTCGCCTCAAAACACCGTGACAGTATAGTACGCCAAGCATGAAATTGAAAATGAGAAGTCTATCTGCGATCGCCCACGAATATAGAAATGGATTGGATAAAAAGTCCTTTAGTCGCTTAACGATTGGACTGGAACTTTCTGAATTAAGACCCTCATTCAAGATAAGCTTTCAATCTGATTCTCAAGCCTAGAATCATAGGCACAAGCGACACTTCCACCTATGACATTGGATCGTGGATGATCTTCATCATGGGTAATCATTGTGGGCAAACAGGCGGAATTATGGGCTGTTTTCTAACACAAAGCACACTCTAATTGCCGCCTAAGACCCAAGGCAAAAGCTAGGCGAATCAGCGAAGTGTAGAGCGCAGCTCCAAAGGAACCGCTCCACTCGCTCGCATCCTATCTGTTTAAACCTAAGCGTTAGCTGCTGCATCACTAGGTTGTTCGGCTGCTTGTTCGGTTGCTTGTTGTTCGGCTGCCTGAGCTACACCCAAGCGGATTTCTGAGCAGAACGATGCCATGCTGAAGCCGCCAAACCGCTTTAAAATGCTGTGACGCAAGCGCACGTTGGGGCTTTCAAACCAAAGGCGTTCTTTTGAGTACATACTTTCGTACTCAGTCACGAGCGTCAGTTCATTACTGTCGTTGATGTGATAGCTTCCTGCGACTGGAGCTTTCTCGGCATAGCCCATTTCTCGCAGCAGCTTTCCTTCTTGCGGATTTTCAGGATCTGCGATCGGCACAAGCACCGTTGAGCCATCGTGTTTTTCCTTATCCCAATCCATTGTGCCGTCCCATGTAACTCGCGCTCCACATGAAGCGGTGGCAGGGTCAACATTATGCTGTTCGCACAGTTGGATTACGGCAGGGTCAGTCTTGTCGAGCAATTCGATTTGAATATTCGATTTTCCAGCCTCTTGTTGCTTAAACGCTAGATGATGGCTAGTTCGCATCGATGACCATTTCCCAGCGCTCTGTTGAAAAAACTCGACAATATCCATGAACAATCCTATGGGTGACTTTAATATGTAATAACCCTTATTTTAGAAGATTAGGAGAGGGAATTCGAGCTTTGGATGGCATCAGGATCGGAGTGATTCAGCACTACAGGGGAAGAAAATGATGCATGATTGCAGGACTAGAGTAACCTAACCGCTTCAGATTGACAGCGTTGAATGGCACTTGCAAACGTCACGATCGCAGTGTGCAGAGCGCTCGATAGTTCAGCGTCAGAGGCAATTCCGGCGGCGTCAAGGTTCTGACCTAGAAGAGGGACGGTGATCGAGGCGGCAGGGATGACCCGCCCCGCCATTACAGTCACGATTTCAGTTAAAGACGCTTGAGCATGAATCGCTCGTGGTGATGCATTGAGTAATGCAATCGGCTTGCCCACAAACTCTTCTCCATTGACCAGCCAATCGAGGGCGTTCTTCAACACACCCGGTACACCATGTGCATATTCTGGGCTGGAGATCAGCAACCCGTCAGACCATTGCACTTGCTGACGTAGATCAGTGACAGATGGCGGTTCAGTGGGTTCAAGATCGGGATTGAAGTGCGGTAAAGCGCCGAGTCCTTCGTACAATTTAACTTCGAGGTTCTCTGGTGCTAACGCGATCGCAGCTTGCAGTAGCGCCGTATTTGATGAAACCTTTCGGAGGCTTCCTGAAATCGCCAGAATATGGAGTGTTGTGGGCTTCGTTTCTCCAGGCATAGTTTCTTCAGACATAGGTTTCAGGGCTGCTTCTAGTATTAACCTTGAGCTTGCCCGTTCTTCCTGATTCCCGCAAGAGGTCAGTGAGGGTGAGGAGACAAGATATAGAGAGATGCTCTACCAGAGCGCCTCTCTACAAAGAGGGGCGTGAGTTACTGACTAGAACGAAAACGTAGTGCGGATTACAGGCACGATCGCAGTATTGTTGGCACTCGATCCTTCTGGGTTAAACACCGCAAATACACCGGGCGTAACACTTATGTTGTCGCTTACCTGGAAGTTAAAGTAGCCTTCTAAGTGATAGGGAATCCGATTTTCGGGATTGAGGGCTAAACCACTGGTTTGAACTCGCTTCAGCGGTTGACCAAAGGTAATTCCAGCCGAGTTGCCTTTTTTGAAAATGTCTTTGACGTGCAAGCCTACTAGCCAGGAGTTGAAATTCGTGGAAGCGTTGACATCGACTAAATCGCTGAAGATATAGGTATAAGATCCTGCCAGCGTAAGCTTCGGAGAAAGGCGGAAAGCAACTGACGCGCTAACGGTGTTGAGCTGAATACCTTCATCGAGATTTGCAACTGTGAAGCCTCCCGGCAACGCGATCGCGCCGATATCTGAACTGCTCAAGCCCGTTCCCAAGATATTGATCTGGTGGTAGCTGTGGGCGTAGTTGAGACCGATGTCGATCGCGGGAGATGGCTTAACCGTGAGTTGTGCGGCTGCTACATAACTACCACCAAACACCCCTGCGCCGAGCGGTGTTCCGCCCGCGAGTCCATTGTTGGCTGGAAGGTTAGCGTTGACTGAGCCGTAGAGCGCTCGCAGATCGATCGCATCTGAGATATTGAAGATAAAGCCTGCGGCGGCAGCGAGTCCAGTTTGTGACGTTCCGCCGGAAACGCGTTGAGCAGCAGGAAGAGCCGCAAAGCGAGAAATTGCGCCTTGCCCTTCACTGGCAAACGGCAAGATTGACGGAAACGCATCCGAAACTTCGGCATTTGTTCCGACAAAAGCGGTGAGTTTGTTCGCAACCGGAAAAACATACAGCAGCTTGTAGAGGATGAGGCTATTGTCTGCGCCTTTTGCCGTCAAGGTTGACGGATCAGCCGTAGGAAACTGAGGCCCATAGGAAAGCTTCACATTACTCGAACTGCCAAATACTGGATCAGCGTAGCCCAGGGTTTGAGCAAGGCTGCTACCACTACCGACAAGTCCGCTGGCACCGAAGTTCTGAGCTTGTAGCCCAGTGATTAACGCGTCTTTACCTGTGAAACTCGTCTTTAGATTCAGGCGAACTCGATTGTTAAAAGCGACATTGGCATCTTGACCATTGGGGACTGCCCCGTAAGCGCTGGCCAGGCTGAAGATTGCTTCTCCTTGCAGTTTGGTTGTGGTGGAGAATTGTTGCTTCTCCAGGGTGGTGGTGCGAGTTTCAAGGGCATCCATGCGACCGCGCAAGGCAGCGAGTTCTGTGACGAATTCGTCTTGCAGTTTTTGTAGGGTTGCCAAGTCTTCTTTCCTGACTAAATCTGAGGTCGATGCGGCGATTAGTTCGTTGACGCGATCGAGACACGCGTTCAAGCCTGCCGCAAACTCATAGCGGGTGAGCGCACGATTACCGCGATAGGTGCGATCGGGATAGCCCGCGATGCAACCATAGCGCTCCACAAGCGATTGCAACGCTTGAAATGCCCAATCGGTTGGACGCACATCCGAAAGTTGGGAGACTGAAGTGACTTGTCCAGAATCTGTATCGATCGCTGAAGCTTGATTGAGTTGCGACACCGAAGGCACTGTTTCAGGAATGGATTGAGCTTCAGAAATAGATTGAGCTTCAGGGATAGATTGAGAAACACTGTTTGTTTCTTTAACAGGTGCTGCGATCGCTGGATTGACAGCAATTACTCCTCCGGAAACCTGCGACGCGATCGCGCCCGCTAATCCACCAATCAAGCTCATCTGTAGCCGTAAACCGAACTGCCTCATTACAATCTCCTCACCGCAACCATATAGAATATATTAATTTTGCTTATAGGTTTCCTAAAACACCCATAAGTTCATTAATTTCTAAATTAGGGGTTAGAGTGTCGCAATGGAATAGAAACACCTTCGGAATTGTTAGTGTCTTTAATAGAGAAAATTCAATGAATCACTCAATGTCTTAGGAAACTTCCAATAGTGACCAACGATAAACGGATGGTTGACGCGATCGCGCCAGTCTGACTGTCCCGCACACAGCATCTTAACCATCTCAAAGTAAATCTCCGATTCTTAGATGAAATCGGAGATCTTTGCTAGCAGAGGATGCAATTTATTCAGGCGCTCTACTTAATTCGTTACGACACATTAAAGCTGTTCGACCGTGGCTCTCAGTCCTTGATTCATCAACGTTTGTAGAAGTTCATGGGCTTTGCTGCGATCGCTAAAAACTCCTGCTTGCAGCACACTTTGTCCGCTCCGAAAGACAGGAAACGAACCTGGAACCGCAGATTGAATTTGAGCCTGTTCACCCTCGCTGCGGGCTTGCACCACGACTCGATAGCGAAGTCCAAACGCCAGATCTTGCCTCACTGGAGCAGCAGACCGTTTGGGAGAGACGGGTGCGCCGCGCCAAACCTTAACCGATGATCCTGCCGTTCGACCGACAGGGATTGACGCTTTGGGCACACGTAAGGTGCCTGATGCCGAAACCGCACCACGAGAAGTAGGCCGATCAACCCTAGAGGACATCGCTTGAAATCGACGAGATGGCGAAGTTTTTGTAGAGTTACGCACTGCCCTAATCGTCTCAGGAGGAGGAACCGGAATGTTAATGGCACCGTCCGAGCCGCGACGAGCTATTGGCTCTGCCAAGCTTCGAGGGATCGCGCTATTTAGTTGGAAGGCAGATTGATTGGAAGCGGTACTAAAATTCGAGGGAGCCGGAACAGGAATCTCAATCCGAGCAACTTGAGATTTTGACTGCTTAGAAAGCGGTACTCGTCTACTGCGCGATGAAGAAACCGCAGGGCGTGACTTCTTAGAAATCGGCGCGACAACGGTTGTGCCCTTAAAGGATGCGGAAGGCTGGCTGGGCGAAAATCGAGCGGGCACAACTCTCGGTAGAGACCGCCCATAGCTTTGAGCAGATGCGACGCTAATCGGAGCATCTGCTACAGCGGGCGTATTGGAGAAATCCAATTGTCCGATCGTCTTATTTCCGGTCATTTGATTGCCAAACGCTGGAATTTTTTGAACGCTTTTCTGAGTGTTGAGATCAAACTGTCCGTTATCTGTAAAGGTGTTGTTGCCAGGGTCGGCGGACGTACCTAAGTTCGGTCGAGACTGCGCGATCGCGACCATGCCATCCCGTGCGTTGCCATCAACGATATTGTTTCGCAGAATCGGTTGCGCTTTCCCTTGAATCACAATGCCATCTTTGTTCTGCGTAATGCGATTGCCAACAATTCGAGGGGCCGCGCTTTGGGCAATGTTGATGCCAAACCCGGTCTGCTCAAAAATGTTGTCGTGCAGTTCTGGGCGCGAGGTTCCGTAAACCGTGATGCCGTTTGCACCGTTTTGATAGAAATAGTTGTTGCGAAGAATTGGAGCACTGCTCCCGACTACAGATGCCCCATCATGACCATTTTTAGTAAACGTGTTGTCACTGATCACAGGACTCGTGGATTCAGTCCACAACCCGTAGCCTTGAGCGTCAGGGTTAGAAACAGTAACGCCCGTTAAGCCTGACTGATTTGCACCGACAATGGTGACACTTTGCCGCGCAAAGGTACGACTCAAAAAGATACCACCGCCTTGAATCAGAACGGTTTGCCCGCGATCACGAGGCTCTCCTTTGATCGTTGTCCCCGGCTTCATTTGCAGTGGAAATGCTTCACCTGTTTGCGCACTATACGTCCCTGGAGCTAACAGAATGATCGTATTTGGTTGAACGATTTGCAAGGCGCGAGTAATGGTTTTGAGCGGCGATCGCACGCTACCCTCAGCAGTATCAACTCCAGCGTTTGAATTGACAAACAAATAATTGTATTGAGGGGACGAATCGGAGGCTTGAGCGAGTTGAATCGGTTGGGCGATCGGTTGAGCAATGGCATGGGATGCACCGCCAAATAACATAACTCCAGAGACGCCCAGCGTTAATACAACACTGGAAGACGGCTTTTCAGGTGAAACTTTACTCACAATCTTTCTCCTATACACGGCAGTAGGATGGCTTTGACTAGAAATAAGAACTAGAAACAAAAACGACCGCAAAAGTACTGATAAAATTCAGCCTTTGATCACTGAGGAGAGCGAATTCCTCATCCGGTTGTCCGTAGGGCATGAGGGCGAAAATGCCTAATGGAAGTTCATGGTAATTGAGTTTTTAAAAACCGCTTCATTTTTGACCAAGGAGTTAGCTGAATTCAGTATTAACCCTTAAGTTATAAAGAATGTCACAATTCAAAATGCCCGACTCCCTCTCGCTGCTAGGATGAGACATTAATCGGTTTGCGCCAATGGACAAAACAGAGCCCGTTCTCCCATCTATGCAACCAGCTTTATACCGAATTTTGGATGCCAATCTTGATCGCGCCCGTGAAGGATTGCGGGTGATAGAAGAATGGTGTCGGTTTGGCCTGAACCACTCCCACTTCACCAACCAGTGCAAACACTTACGACAAGAACTCGCCACTTGGCATCACAGCGATCTGCGATCGGCACGCAACACCCCAGACGATCCGGGTACAGAATTAACCCATCCCAACGAAGCCACGCGAGGCACAATTGAGCAGGTCTTGCAGGCCAATTTTTGCCGCGTCGAAGAAGCGCTGCGGGTGTTAGAAGAATACGGCAAAGTCTACAGCCAAGACATGACCGCATCGCTCAAACAAATGCGCTATCAGGTTTACACGCTCGAAAGCCAACTGATGGCACAGCATCGGCATCAAAAGTTGCGTCAGTCCCTGCTGTATTTGGTCACGTCGCCTTCCGAAACGCTGTTTGCAACCGTGGAGTCGTCGTTGCAGGGAGGACTCAGCCTTGTTCAATATCGCGACAAAGACTCAGATGATTTGACGCGACTGAGTAATGCTCGAACATTACGGCGGCTGTGCCACGAGTACGGAGCACTATTTATTGTTAACGATCGTATCGATTTAGCCCTAGCTGTCGATGCCGATGGCGTTCACCTCGGACAAGACGATTTGCCGATAGAATTAGCCCGTCAGATGCTGGGGTCTCAACGGCTGATCGGACGTTCCACGCACAGTGCCGATGATCTTTACCGCGCCATTCAAGAAGGTGCAGACTATGTTGGCGTGGGTCCCGTCTACGAAACGCCAACCAAAGCAGGCAGACCTGCTGCCGGACTAGAGTACGTGCGTCATGCGACCGAAGAGTGTCCGATTCCTTGGTTTGCGATCGGGGGCATTGACGCGAACAATGTCCACGAGGTTCTATCTGCCGGGGCACAACGCATTTCTGTTGTCCGGGCGATTATGGCCGCAGAGCAACCGACACTGGCAGTGCAATATTTCATGGCGCAACTGGAGCAAAAACGTCGGCTTAAAACACCCAACTTTGTCAAGCAAGATTCAATGACTGATCCGTGGATGACATAGATATGAACAAAAATAGTAGAGAAGAAAAATAGTGAGGGAGAACCAGCGCATGTCTGAGCAAATCACGCTTCAGGTGAATGGTGAATCTAAAACCTGTGAACCAAATCTGCATCTGCCAAATTTTCTAGAGCAACTCGGCTTGAACCCTCGACTTGTCGCCGTAGAATACAACGGCGAAATCTTGCATCGACAGTACTGGGATACAACCGAAATCAAGGAGCGCGATCGCTTAGAAATTGTGACGATCGTCGGCGGTGGATAGGGCGCTCATGTCCGTCTCTTTTAGTACGGTAATCTCCCCTCAAACCTACTACTTAAGGCATTTTCAACCCCTATAGAAGGCGATACAGTAGAGGAGTAGAAAAGCTTAAAGCACTGTAACAAGGTATAAAGCTCGACGTTTAGAACACAAGCATTTGCGTCTAGGCGAGCTAACTGGGACTACGCTATGAAAACACCAAAATCTTTCTTTAAATCACTCATCCGACCCCTGATTGCGCTGGGATTGGCTCTCACGCTGGCACTGGGTCATGCTGATGGTGCGCTTGCAGCGCGCACGGGTGGTCGCATCGGTGGAGGCTCTTTTAGAGCACCTAGCCGGACCTTCACGCCTAGTCGCGGCGGCTATCCTGGTGGAGGATATCCTGGCGGTGGCGGCTACTATCCACGCGGCGGCGGTGGGTTCTTCCCCTTCCTCTACTTCCCGTTCTTTGGCGGCGGTGGCAGCCTATTCACCCTGTTTATCTTCATCTCGATCGCAGGCTTTCTGCTACAAAGCTTCCGACGAGCAACAGAAGGCAACGATCTAGACTACACGACCAATCCATCTGTTTCGGTTGCGAAAGTCCAAGTTGGCTTACTAGCCCAAGCTCGGAGTTTGCAAACAGACCTCGATCGCATTGCTCAACGCGCCAATACTGACTCGTCCGAAGGGTTGGCACAAGTGCTGCAGGAGACGACTCTTTCGCTGCTGCGCCACCCCGAATACTGGGTGTATGGCGCATCGGAAGCTCATCAAGCCCGCTTAGAAGCAGCCGGTGCAGAATTCAATCGCCTAGCTTTGTTTGAGCGGAGCAGATTTACAGCAGAAACCCTGTCTAACGTGAATGACCAACTGAAGCAAGCTTCTCAAGACAGCAACGCGTTGACGGTGGCTGAGCGAGGCGGTGCGTTAGCTGAAGCACCCGGTGAGTATATTGTTGTCACCCTGTTAGTCGGCACTCAGGGCAAGCTACAGCTTCCTACGATTAATAGCTCTGATGACCTGAAGCGTGCCCTCAGCCAGTTGGGGAGCGTCTCCGGCGATCAGCTTCTAGCTCTTGAAGTGCTATGGACGCCTCAAGCTGAAGGGGATGTGTTGACCCGCGATGATGTGTTGGCAGAATATCCTAACTTGAAGCTTGTATAAGTCTAAATTCTGCTTTTGAACACGTTTTTGAACACTGAGTCTGAACATTGGGCTGAACGTATATTTTACGTCCAGCCCGATTTTTTGTCCTAGCTTCTTGCTTACCAGTCTTCGTCTGAACCAAAAAAGAACTGATTGTCAGACGAGAATCCGGGTGACTTCCAAACAGTCATTTCTTTGTCAGGACAAGTTTCTACACCTTCGCCAATGCCATAGGGATGCATTCCGCAAACCAACAGCGCATCGCCATATACCTGTCCGTGGAAGTGACGACAGCCGACGCATCCTAAGTGCTGTTTGAGCAATGGATCGACGGTTTGAAATACAGGTTGAGTGGCTTCCCCGACCATACTTTCGATGCCGAAGTAGGCTTCTAGAACGGGGCTAACCCACTCTGTTACGTATTGCTCAATTTCGTCAGTAAAAACGTTATTAAGTTGTGTTGAGACTTCTTCAGAAATAACAATAAATGTCTCTGCAACTTCCGCCATATCCTGAGCCACTTCAGCGAAAAAATCTCCGATGTGTCCTGCCATCGTGTCTAGCATTTCAGACCAGTCTTTTTGCCATTCATTCATAACGACTTTGCCGGGTTTATAACTCAAGTAAAATCAATATCTCGCCGTTTGAGTGAAGCGTGAACGACTTGAAATCTCTACGCCGAGAGAGTTTAGGGCGAGATGATGTCTGCATCATACCTCGAATTAAAGTCGATCGCCGTAACAGAATATTTCTTCAATAACTAAGCAAAACCTAATCAAAATGCTGCTCACGTTAGAGGTTAATTGAAGAAGTTTTTTTTAGAGTAAATGTAGAATTTTTGTGGAGTTGGTTTCTATGAATAACGCGATCGCATCTTTCATTCTGATCGTTTTACTTTGCACTCTGATCTTTTCCCCATTTTCCGCGTTAGCGATGCTAATGCTCGTCATGTTCGTCGCAGCACTCGTTAGCCTAGTGTCGACTCTCACTCATGCTGTTTTGGGCCACGACTCTGGCACGCCGCAAACCGATAAAAAATAGGTTTGTTTCTCAACGCGAAAATCAAGAATGGAAAAATCAAGTCATTTCAATCGAGCTTAACATCGTGCTTAACGTAGTAAAGTAACTTCAAGTCGGGCACTTCAGTCAAGTTTGCTTTAGGGTTCCAGTGGATTTGTTGCCCGATAGATGTTTCTATCGCTTTAGAAGCCGATACAATATAGAGCTTTACTCATTTTTCTGAGCCTGAGTGAAATCCATGAAGTCTTACTTTGCCGCCGCAATTCAAATGAACAGCCTGCCAGATTTGCAAAAGAATCTGGTTCAGGCAGAAGAGTTGATCGATGTTGCCGTCCGACGAGGGGCAGAACTCGTGACGCTGCCAGAGAACTTTTCGTTTCTGGGTGATGAAGTGGCGAAAATGACCCAAGCCGACGCGATCGCGCAGGAAAGCGAGAAATTTCTCAAAACCGTCGCGCAACGCTTTCAGATCACGATCTTAGGCGGCGGGTTTCCGGTTCCGGTAGGCAATGGCAAAGTTTACAATACGGCGCTGTTGGTTGGCCCCAACGGTCAAGAACTAGCCCGCTACGAGAAAGTTCACTTGTTTGATGTGAATGTGCCCGATGGCAACACCTATCGCGAATCAGAAACGGTTTTAGCTGGAATGCGGATCCCGCCGATTTACCCGTCTAAAGAATTGGGCAGTTTGGGGCTGTCGGTCTGCTATGACGTGCGGTTTCCAGAACTTTACCGTCAAATGTCTCAGTTAGGGGCAGAAGTGCTGTTTGTTCCCGCCGCGTTTACGGCGTACACGGGCAAAGACCATTGGCAAGTGTTGCTACAAGCTAGAGCCATCGAGAATACCTGCTATGTGATTGCGCCCGCTCAGACGGGCCGCCACAATGCCGTGCGGCAGTCTCACGGACACGCAATGATCATTGACCCTTGGGGCATGATTTTGGCAGATGCGGGAGAAGAGGTGGGAGTTGCGATCGCCGAAATTAGGCCAACTCGCCTTGAGCAAGTCCGGCGGCAGATGCCCTCATTACAGCATCGCGTGTTTGTCTAGTCAGACCTCCTGCGGGGATGGAGAAATGTGGGCATTGAGAAATGTTACAGAGTCTGTACCATGGGAAGCAGTGTTACTGCTTTGACTGATGAATAATTTCTCGTCACTAATCTCCACTCCAGTTCAAATCTTGTCGCCAATTGTCGCGAATGCTGAGCCAGAAAGTGGTTCCCTTGTTTTAGCAGGCGTGTTGCTGAGCCTAATCGTGGTTTACTTAGCCAGCAAAATTGGTGGCGAAATCTGTGCCCGTATGGAGCTACCGGCGGTTCTCGGGGAACTTCTAGCGGGCGTTGTGGTTGGCGTTTCTGCGCTGCACTTACTCGTCTTTCCAAGCGCTGATCTAACGGCGAGTCAGTCGATGGTAATGCAGCTATTGCAACTAACGGCTCATCTTGACCCCGCCCCGCTCACCACGACCTTTGAGGTGCAGAGCGAAGTCCTCTCGACCTTGGCAGAAATGGGCGTGATCATTCTGCTGTTTGAGATTGGGCTAGAGTCTGATCTCAAAGAACTGATTCGAGTCGGACCGCAAGCCGCGATCGTGGCAGTCGTGGGAGTGGTAGTTCCGTTTGCGTTGGGCACAGCCGGTCTAATGCTGCTATTCGGCGTTTCATCAGTTCCAGCCATTTTCGCAGGGGCAGCACTAACGGCAACTAGCATCGGCATCACGGCCAGGGTGCTGGCAGAAATTCAGCGGCTCAACTCCAAAGAAGGACAAATTATCATCGGGGCAGCCGTCTTAGACGACGTATTGGGCATCATTGTGCTTGCCGTGGTTGCGAGTTTGGCAAAGACCGGACAAGTCGAAATTGGGAACGTCATTTATCTGATTGTGAGCGCTGGGGTCTTTTTGGTTGGAAGCCTTTGGCTCGGACTCTTGCTTAATCCGTTTCTGGTGTCTCTCATCAACGAACTGAGAACGCGGGGACAACTGTTGATCACCGCCCTAGTTCTGACCTTTGTTTTAGCGGATGTTGCGGTTGTAATTCAGCTAGAAGCCATCTTAGGGGCATTTGCGGCGGGGTTGATTTTGGCAGAAACTGAGAAGCGCACCGAGCTGCAAGAGCAAGTTGCGCCCATCTCAGATATGCTCGTGCCCATTTTCTTTGTCGTGGTTGGCGCACGCACCGATTTGAGCGTGCTCAATCCATTTGTACCCAGCAATCGTGAAGGATTGATTATGGCTGCCTTCTTGGTCGCGGTTGCGATCGCGGGTAAAGTTGTCACCGGATTTACTATTTTTGGGCAACCAGAGCTAAATCGACTCGCGATCGGGGTCGGTATGATTCCTAGGGGCGAGGTGGGCTTGGTGTTTGCCTCAGTCGGTGCAACTACTGGAACATTACCCGAAGCCCTGCAAGCCGCCGTGATTGTGATGGTGATTTTGACTACGTTTCTAGCGCCACCGCTATTACGGGTTGTCTTTACCAACGGTGACTCTGTAGGACAAGAGGACGACCTCGCAATTGAAGGAATTGCCCCCTCTGAACTTCTAGAACCAGGCATTGTTCAACAGGATGACTAGGTACAACGCCAGTCCCAGAGTGCTAAGCACCTGAACGGAGTAGCGCTGAGCCACATCAGCTCTTCTAAAATTGCGCTCTGGGCTAATCTCATCTTTATAATTTCTTTGCAATTAGAACAATGAACCCTAGAAAATAGTTTGATTCTTAAGCATCTATATTAAAATGCTGTAGCCAAATCGCTCACTGCCCCACCCATCGGTAGAAGCACCCTCAGGCTCTTAACGTGTCTTACTAATTGGTCGCAAATTCTTATGCCAGCAGTCATCGAAGCGCTTGTCCAATCTCTGCGAAACTTCAGCGTTCAGCTTTACGTCCGCATCGTTCGAGAGCTTAAAATTTTGCTGAGCTGAGCAGAATTTCCAGAATAGGGTGCAGTCGTGGTGAATATTGGGAAGGTTATTTTTGAATGACCAATCTGATCTCAAGTTTTGGTTCACGGCTGCCCTAAATTGTTAGCTTCGATAGATCAAGAGCTTATCTATCAGGGGTCACAGCAACCATGTAATCGTGTGTGTGAGAAGACTAAATGGGGGAAATGCGGCGCTTTAACTAAGGCAATCATTCATCATTTCGCCTCGCTATTTCTAGCTAAGACTCTGCACCAAATGTAGCAATTTGAAAGCGCGGGTTTGAGTGTTTGCAGGTTCAAAGCAGGGCGACGCGATGCACACAAGGAGAACGACATTGAAACGCGATCAGGTCAACAATCAACGAAACTGGAGAGGGCTAAATTCTTATTTATATTCTTTATTACCCCTTGTTTTCTTTTTCCTAACCTCGCCTGCCGAGGCAGCGAGACTGCAATCTTGGCGGTTTGATGCGGCTCAAAATCGCCTCGACTTTACAACCGATGATGGGGTACAGCCCAGAGCGCAACTGATTGCAGATCCGACGCGACTAATTATTGATCTGCCCGGAACGACTTTGGGGCGTCCTGCTGTCACCCAGTCTTATGGAGGGGCGATTCGCTCTGTGCGGGTAGGGCAATTTGAGCGAGGAACGACTCGGATCGTGATGGAACTTGCTCCTGGCTATACGCTTGACCCGGCGCAGGTGAAATTTCGCGGAACAACGGCTCAGCAGTGGTCGGTGCAAGTACCAACACCTCAATTTGCGGGTACTAATTCGGAAGTAGCGCAACTGCCGACGTCGCCCAGCGGTCGTCCGCCTCTCACTAGCCTCCCTCCAAGCAGCAATCGGCCCTTGCTCAGTCGTGGAGGCACTCAGATTCAAAGCATTCAGGCGACCCAAGACGGCTTCTTTCTGCGAACCACAGAAGGGCAAGCGCAAATCCGATCGCTTAGAAGCAGCGATCGCCGCCAGATGTATATTGATATTTACGGAGCAACACTCGCTTCCAGCGCTTATCCTCGCGATTTATCGGTGAACCAAAATGGAGTGAGCCGGTTGCAGGTGTCACAGTTTCAAGCCTCGCCGCCTGTAGTGAGGGTGGCATTATCTTTATCCCCCGATAGCCCCAACTGGGAAGCTTCGATGAGCGGCACGGGCATTACAGGCGGTATTGTGGTTCTGCCCCAAACGTCTGGGTCTAGCTCCATTCCGACAGCTGAATTGCCGCGATCTCAAAGTCAGTTACCTGGATCACAAGCTCAGTCGGGAACTGCCAAAATTCAGTCGGTGGAATACGACGCAGCCGCCAGTCAGCTTCTGATTCGAGCCGATCAGCCTATTACCTACACATCAGGGTGGGACAGAGCCACCGGAGCGTATCGAATTACGGTTCCATCGGCGAGACTAGACAGCAACATTCAAGGGCCGCGACTGCCCAGCAACAGCCCCCTGCTGCAAGTCCGGATTCGCCAAGAGGACACGAATGTGGCGATTTTGATGACGCCTGCCTCTGGTGTTCAAGTCGGAACTCCTAATCAGCCCAGTCGTCAACTCGTGTCGCTCTCGCTTCGACGAAGCGCTCTGTTGTCTCCCCCAAATCCGACTCCGGGTTCCTCCATTCCTGTTCCTCCGGCCACCAGTCCAAATCCGGTTCAGCCGCGCCCCCGCACACCAAATGGTCGTTTAGTGGTGGTGATTGATCCAGGACATGGAGGACCTGATCCGGGCGCAGTCGGCATTGGCAACATTTACGAGAAAAATGTTGTTTTAGACATCAGCCGTCAAGTGGCGGCGCTGTTAGAGCAGCAGGGCATTCAAGCGATTCTGACTCGCCCCGACGATCGAGATTTAGATTTAGAACCACGAGTGGCGATCGCACAACGCGCCAACGCGACCATTTTTGTCAGCATTCATGCCAATGCGATCAGCATGAGTCGCCCCGATATTAATGGCTTAGAGACGTATTACTTCTCGTCTGGCGCAGGTCTGGCACAGTCGATTCACAGCAGCATTTTGCAGGCGACCGGAACGCGCGATCGCGGCGTCCGCAAAGCCCGATTCTACGTGATTCGGAAAACCTCAATGCCGTCTGTCTTAGTTGAGACAGGCTTTGTGACGGGGGCAGAAGATGCGCCCAAGTTAGCCACGCCTGGTTATCGACAGCAGTTAGCTCAAGCGATCGCGCGGGGCATTATTCAATACTTGCGTTAGCGCAATCAGACTTGAGCCTCTAGGGAATTGCGCCTAGGCTTAGAATTTCGTATGGTGTGAATTATTTGTGGTGTGGAGTTCAAACTTTAGAATATGAAGAATCAAACATCTGATGCGGTTAGACGAGCAGAGTCAATGCTCCATGCCTCATCGCAAAGCTCCGATCTGATTGGGGTGTTTGATAGTGGAGTGGGCGGCTTAACCGTGTTGCGTGAACTCTATCGCCAACTGCCAAACGAATCGATTTTATATTTCGGAGATACAGCGCGATTGCCTTATGGAACGCGATCGCGCTTAGAAATTGAACAATTTGTGCGGGAGATCTTGGTGTGGATGACGGCACATCGCGTCAAGATGGTGATCATGGCGTGCAATACGAGTTCGGCTTTAGCGATCGAAACGGTTCGCCAAGAATTTCCGGGATTGCCTATTTTGGGCGTTATTTTGCCCGGTGCGCGGGCAGCGGTTCAGAAAGGCAAGCGGATTGGGGTGATTTCGACTCCGGCTACGGCCCAAAGTGATGCCTACCGTCAGGCTATTTTAGAAGTCGATGCGACGGCACACGTGTGGCAAGTCGGCTGTCCTGAATTTGTGCCCCTGATCGAACAAGGTCGAATTAATGACCTCTATACTTATCAAGTTGTCGAGCAGTATTTGCGGCCGTTACTAGAGCAGGAAATTGATACCTTAGTGTATGGCTGTACTCACTATCCGCACTTGGCTCCTGTAATTCGGTCGATTGTACCTAAGTCAGTACAATTGGTTGATCCGGCATCTCATGTGGTTTTAGCAGCGGCTCAAGAGTTAGATGTGTTGGGTCTGCGGCATACTCGCCCACCAAAGCCGACTCGATTTTATGTGAGTGGCGATCCGCATCCATTTGTTCAGATTTCTCGTCAATGGTTAGGCTGTACCCCATGTGTGGAGCAAGTGCGGTTGCCAGAGGTTGCGGAGCAGGTAGCAAGTTAAACGGGAGCAGCGCTTTTGCTTAGTACGATCGCGGCTAAGGCTATAAGCAGCTAGGTTAACTAGCTGCTTTAGATCAAATCACGGTGTATGAAATTGAAACAGTTCCTCTAACAGGATGTAGAGCTTGCTATCGGCTGCTAGTTGGTCTAGTGACAGGAATGCTAGGTAAATAAACCGTTTCGCCATTCAACAGAGCATACACGCTCTTATTGGGATAAGCTTTCTTGTTCCACTGCAAGTTCGCGATCGCTTGCTCCTGGTTCCAATTTGGCTCAAACCCGACGCGCAGTCCACCCCAAAATAACTCGTAGCCAACTTTCTGACCGTTGAGAATTCCCTCAACTCGTTTGTTGGGATAAGCTTTTTTGTTCTGTTGCAGGTTTGCGATCGCTTGCTCCCGACTCCAGCTTGGCTCAAATCCAACTCTCACACCATCCCAAAACAGTTCATAGCCAATCTTTTGACCGTCAAAATAGCCTTCGACTTTTCGATTAGGATATGTTTTCTTCGCTAACTCTAGGTGAGTGACTGAATCTCGGCGCGACCAACTCGGCGATCTTGCAACTAGCTCACCATCCAAATAATACTCATATCCCTTCGCACCCAGATGGCGATCGTCTGACAACATGGTGCGATTGGGAAAATTCAACGTAATCGCTTCTCTTTGGCAATTGCCTGCATTACAAACTTGAGCAACACCCTGTAATTGTGGCGGTCTTGAGTAAGGAGTAACGCATCCTTCTACCCGAAGACGACCCTTGGCAGTGTCCATTCCACCAAATACCGGACAGCCACCTTCGACCGGAAGGGCAACTTTTTGACTAGTGAGTGACCCTGACTGAGTGTAAAGAGAATAGTCACTCGTGTTTGCCTCAACACAAACATTGATGCCCATTGCAGGAACGCATTGAATGAAGTTAGAGTCTGCGTGTGCAGCCCGTGCTCCTACAAGTGTAAACAGAGGAATACTAATGTTTAAGAGTGCGAAAACGGCTAGAGATTTCCGAGATTTGAGGAATTGAATTGCAGACATGATTGAAGCTCCTTTGTGAGAACGTTGGTACTTGTAATAAAAGATTTTTCTGAGATGTCGTCTGGTTTGTTAATTGATTAGCAACCGCTTCTCTCAGAACACTTTCAATTTACTGGCTTATCTGATGCGGGTCGATAACTATAAATTGAGGAAAGTTAAGGAGCTTGTTAGGTAGGTTTGCTAGAAAAGTTAGGATAAATTAGTAAGTTTTAAATGACTATTAGGTTCAGAATTAATGAAAAAAGCTCCTACCGGAGTAGGAGCGCTCGTGGATTCTTCAGCTTTAGAAAACAAGAATTTGAGCTATTTAACGTGTGACACCTTGCAGTTTTGACACTGCCAGCAGCTTTTGGCGAACTGGAAGCCCTGCAAAGCCATCAGGAACAAATCCATAACGTCGTTGGAACTCCTTAATAGCTGCGATCGTACGAGGCCCATAAAACGGTTGATTTTTCGGTAGGTTGGCTCCCACGACTTGATTCAGTTCTGCCTGAAGTACTCGCATTTCTCGCTCTGCCATCGCCATTGTTTTTGCACCCACAATACCGTCTACTTGAAGTTTGAAATACTTTTGAAAGTCTTCGATCGCATCGCGGGTGACTCGATCAGTTAGTGGGTTGTTGTTAGTTGATATGGGATCGGTCAATTCACCTTCTGGAACGTAACCGAATCCTAAACCATTTAGAATGCTGCGGAATTGTGCGTTGGTGTAAGCCATAATTGATGCTCCTTGTAAGTCATTAAGAGTGAGTCATTAAGCGTGTGGATGAATAGCACGACAACACGAAGCTGAGGACGATTTGCCCTTGTTATTAAGCATTGATGGATGTATCAAAATGCTCGTTATTTAGTGTTGTCGAAAGCTTTCAGCGTGGAGTCGAATTTGGTTGACTGGGTTTGAAACCCTGTCGTTTTCAGGACACTATCACTCTATTGCGGATCTCAAGGAGCGTCGATGAGGATAAGTTGAGGAAAGTTATGGAGGTTTTTAAGGTTGCATTGAATGGATGGAAGTTATGGATTTAGGATTCGATCGCGCCCATACCGAGCAGGGCAGACTTCTGAGCAACCGTAATACCTGTAACACGGGTGATGTTTGTTCCGGTATAAGGCTTGGTTGGAGCCAAGATTTTTAAGCACTGACCCGTTTGAGTATCCCAAATCGTGATCGTTCCACTCTGGCTACCACTGGCAATTGCAGCACAATTTGGGTCAGGATGAAACGCGATCGCAGTCCGTACCGTTTGCGTCAACATGGGCAGCGTTTTTAGACACGCTCCTGTCTCCATCTGCCAAAGCTTTATGGTTTGATCTAAGCTACCACTGGCAAGGGTTTCAGCGTTGGGACTAAAGGCAACCGACCAAACGCTATTCTGATGCTTCTCTAGAATGTTAAGGCACTGTCCCGTTGTGGTTGACCAGAGCCGCACGGTTTCATCACCACTTCCACTGGCTAACACTTGACCATCCTGATGAAAGGCAATCGATTGAACCCGTCCGGTATGTCCTTGTAAGGTATGAAGACAGGTTCCGGTCTGCATTGACCAAAGCCGAATGGTTTGATCCTCGCTACTGCTAGCGAGCAGCGTTCCATCGGGACTAAACGCCACTGCCCACACCCAACTCGTATGACCCTGCAACGTTTGAAGACACACTCCCGTATCGACCGCCCAGATACGAACAGTCTGATCATCACTGCCACTGACGAGAAGTTGACCATCAGGACTAAAGACCACCGATTGAACCCAGTTTGCATGTCCTTCAAGTAACCGACACTGCCCTGTTGTGAGATCCCATAGTCGAATCGTGCGATCAACACTCCCACTCGCAAGTAAGCGTCCATTCGGATGAAACGCAACAGACGTAACCCAACCGCGATGTCCTTGAAAGGTGTTCAAGCACGCCCCTGTAGAAGTGTCCCAAAGCCTTACGGCTTGGTCAGTACTGCCACTCACAAGCTGCTGCCCATCTGCCTTAAACGCAATCGAGAAAATAGAGTTTGTATAGCCGCTCAGGGTTTTTAGACATTGACTCGTGGATAAATTCCAAAGCTTGACCGATTGATCGGTGCTGCCTGAGGCTAAGGTTTCACCGTCTCGGTTAAGGGAGAGTGAAAAAATAGCGTTTGTGTGTCCTCGCAAGCTGCTTAGACAGTCCCCTGTGGCAAGATCCCAGACTCGGATGGTGCGATCGTCGCTGGCGCTAATGAGACGGTTAAAGGCAGGATCAAATGCAATCGAACGAACGCGATCGCGATGCCCCTGCAAGGTTTTCAAACACGCTCCAGTTTGACAGTTCCATAGGTTGATGGTGTGATCGGCGCTGCCACTGGCGATGGTCGTATCATCCAAAAAGGCAATTGACCAGATGCGATCACGATGTCCTTCGCAAATCTGCTGGCAATCTTTGGTGTGCATTGACCAGATGCGCAGGCTGCGATCGTCACTTCCACTCGCTAACGTCTGACCATCGCGGCTAAAGGCAACAGAAAGCACCCGTCCGGTATGTCCTGGTAGAAGTTGAGAGTCACCCGTGCTGATATCCCAAAGCCTGACGGTTGACTCATCGCCACCGCTTGCTAATGTCTTGCCGTCGCTACAAAACGCAACTGACCACACAGAACCCGTATGCCCTTCTAGAACGCTTGAGCAGCGACCCGTGTGCAGATCCCATAAGCGAATGGTTTTATCACTACTACAGCTTGCTAACGTCTGACCATCCGGGCTGAACGCGATCGCCCAAATCCACCCGACATGACCGCTACAGTTCAACAACAGCGTCCCGTTTGCAACGTCCCACAACCGCAATCCACCTTCTGCATCTCCGGTCGCCAGCAGCGTTCCATCGGGGCTAAAGGCAACACTAAAGATAATGCCTAATGTGTCAGTAAAAATAGAGTGAGATAAATCGGAATCCGAAAGATCAACATCGTGAAGTTCTACATTTTTTAGATAAGCCTGCCAAATTTTTAGATTAGAACAATCTAAATCCTCTAAACGAGAAGTCAATTGACAGAGTAAATTCAAAAGGTTTCCACCCGCATATCCGGTTTCAAGTGATGATTTTCCTTGCAGCGTTTTCAGGCTCTGGGTAAAAAGCGTTTTAAGGTCAATTTGACCTACCAGATCTGCCTCTAACCGCATGAGGATGGGAGCCAGAATCAGGCGAATTTGGGTATCTCGAATGTAGTCCTTTGCCTGCGACGTTAGCAAAGCGTGGCGTTTCACAAGACAAGCTTGCGAAGCAAGACCGGATTTGAGTTCTTGACACACGTGATCGATCAAGCGATCGCTGACATACTCCAGCATGAGCGGCAACAGTGAGAATCGGGCGGCGGTTCGCTCGACAAGCGATCGCTGCTCCAACAATTGGAGAATTTCCATCAACGCTTGAGGCGCAATCGGCGGGAAAATGTCCGATCGCAAATCCGAAAACGTTGCCGACTCTCGATAGATCGCCAACCAATACATCACCGTTTTTTCAGCCTCCGATAGCCGCTCAAACTGCTGCTCAATCAGCGATCGAATGGTACCGAAGACAAATGTATCTTGCTGTAGAAAGTCAGAAATGCTGCCATCAAATAAATTCTGAATTGTGGTCGCAATTATTTTCAAGGCTAAAGGATTGCCAGAATAGCCCTCAATCAGTCGGTTCCACTCCTCGTCTGTCCCTCGAAACGCCCCTTTTAGTTGGAGTAATGCCTGTCCGTCGCGCGGTTGCAGTCCGTTGAGGTAAAAGCAGCGCACAGGTAACATTGCGCCTTCTAGAACGCTAATGTCTTGAGGTTTCTCCCGGCTCGTTAACACTAGAGTGCTTTGATGCAAGGTTTCTCCGATCTGCCGGAAGAGTTCACCATATCCTTCATATCCACTGCGATGAGGGTTAGCAGTAGAGCCGGGATCTGGCAAAACGGTTTCAACGTTGTCGAGAATCAGAAGACAGCGCTGCGATCGCAGTTGCGTCAATAGTTGGGCCAACAGCCGCGACAACATTCCCGCAACGGGTTCTGAATCAGCAATCTCTACGTCAGACAGAACGTGCAGCCAGTCGGCTAACAGATCGACAAGCGGCGGCGCATTACGGAGCGATCGCCAAATCACCCGCTCAAACTGCGGCTGCAATTGCTGCGCCAACTTCATCGTCAGCGATGTTTTTCCCATTCCACCCATGCTCAGTATCGCGACCAATCGACACCGCTCATCGAGAATCCACTGCTGGAGCTGACCTAATTCTGCCTCACGCCCATAGAAAAAACTGATATCAATTTGTTCTCCCCAATCTTGACGGGAAGAGCGCTGGATGGGTTTAATCGGCTCTTCAACCAGAGCTTGAGCCGGTTCTTGAAGCGCTGCGGCTGCTTGAAAACGCCGTTCGATCGCGGCTCGAAAGCTCGTTTTGTTAACTTTTTCGTCTAAAACAGAAGACAAAAGTCGCCATAGCTTAGGACCAATGTCATGCTTCAAATAGGTCGGCGAATAACCGTAGGTATCCGCGATTTTGTCATAGCTTTGCCGTTGCCAAGACCACGATTCGCGCAGCATTGCTTGCTGAAGATCGCTTAAATGCGTCCCTGCTTTCGCAAACACTAGCTGGTCGGTAAAGGCAAGAGCTTGTTCGAGATCCATGATTCAAAAATGCAGAAATAACTAAACTTAGGCCTTCGATCCGAGGGTCTAGAACGTGAAAGTTCGATCAGTACTAGAGGCACAATTCTTCAAGAAAACGCTTTGCAAAGTCTTTTTATCATACTCATGGTAAAACCTTAAACTTTCCGATCTAATCCTTCGGTTTTAACAGGAATTCTGTAACAATTAAAACAACTATGTGTCCTCACAGTTTCGTCTGTATTGCGCTCTGCGCTAATCGCTAATTTCCCTTCTGGGTTAATTAATTTTGCTATGGATCGGTTAATTGCTCAAGGTTGGAAACGGCTGCGTCAACTTCTCTTAAAGAGAATCATTCTAGTGTTGACGCTGATGTTCTGTATTGGGGTTGGGGTTGCGCTATCGAACATGTCGCGTCTCTCATCGAGCCTGATTGAAGCGCAAGCCACTCAAAATGCAGTTTTGTACACGCAGTCGTTTAATGAAGCGATTAATCTCTACAGTGATGCGGCGGTTGATCGCGCCAAAGCGATCAAAGGAGTTGACGTCACGCATACGTACTTGACGAAGCAAGGAGCCATTCCGCTGCCATCAACCTTTGCGATCGAGCTTGGCAAGCGCGTCACCGACAAGAACAATGAGTTAGCCTTTCGGCTGTATAGCGATTTTCCGTTTCCGTCCCGCAAAGCTCAAGGCGGAGCTAAAGATGCGTTCGAGCGGGATGCGATCGACTTTCTCAAAAAAAATCCGAGGCAGACATTTACCCGTCTCGAGCGTCACGGCGATCACACCTCGTTGCGATATGCCGAAGCTAGTTTAATGAAGCCGACCTGCGTTGCCTGTCACAATATTCATCCCAACAGCCCTAAAAAGGATTGGGACGTTGGCGATTTGGGCGGCGTCTGGGAAGTCACCCAATCGTTGGATAGCTTGGTGAGTCAGACCAACCGAAATCTGACGGAGACGTTTTTCACCTTGGGGGGAATCTCGGTCTTAGGACTGTCAGGCATTACGTTAGTGTTTGGAAAACAGCGTCAAACTACCCGAGAGTTAGAAGGGCGAGTCAGAGAACGAACGGCAGATTTAGCGCAAGCGAATGTTGATTTAGAAAAAAGAAATGGTTTAATTCGCCAAGTGTTTGGACGCTACTTAAGCGATAACATCGTTGTCAATTTGCTTGAAACTCCTGAAGGCTTAAAACTGGGTGGAGATCGCCGCAACATCACGATTCTCACCTCTGATCTGCGCGGGTTTACCGCGTTATCTGAACGGCTCTCCCCGGAACAAGTGATTCAGATTCTCAATCTCTATCTAGAACACATGGCAGATGTGATCAATCATTACGAGGGAACGATTGATGAGTTTATGGGCGACGGCATCTTGGTGTTATTTGGCGCACCGATTGCTAAAGAAAATGATGCCCTCAGAGCGATCGCGTGTGCCTGTGCGATGCAGTTAGCGATGGGAGCGGTGAATGAAAGACTAAAATCCTTTGACGTTCCGCCATTAGAAATGGGAATTGGAATTCACACGGGAGAAGTCGTCGTTGGAAATATTGGATCGGAAAAACGAACAAAATATGGCATTGTCGGCAGTCCGGTTAATCTAACCTATCGCATCGAATCGTACACGCAAGGAGGCCAAATTCTCGTTTCTCAGCAAACGCTAACCGAAGCAGGCTCAAACGTTAGAATTAACAAACGATTGAATGTTCAGCCGAAAGGATTTAAGCAAGCGATCGCAGTTTACGATGTAGCTGGAATTGCCGGATTCTACAATTTATATCTGCCAAAAGAAGAGGAAACATTTGTTCAATTACCCGAAGGCATTCCGCTTCAGTTTGCCTTGGTAGACGGAAAACACGTTGGAGACAGGCTCTTTTATGGAAAACTCATTCGACTGTCACAAAAAGGAGCCGAATTGCACATTAATCGTTCGGAGCTACAACCATTATTCTCTGAATTAACCACTCTTAAACTCAACCTATTAGCCCCAGAGAGGAGTGAAGATTTCTATGCTAAAGTTTCACAAAAGGCAGCAGATACTGACAGTCTTTACATCTGTTTTACAGCCATTACGCCAACCCTTCAGAAGTACTTTGAGAGCTTGTTCAGTCAATTTCTATAGACATTTTTTTATAGACAGATCTTTATTAACGCCTAAATGTGCCTGACGAGACGTTGCTAGAATAGCAAACTGCAAATTACGGTCTACCATGATTCATTTCAATAGGTTTCGATCGGCTAAAGCGCGCAAAGTCGGATTTGTAGGGCTTTCGCTAATTACGTGTGTGGCATGTGTTTTGATTTATTCTGTCCGTCGTCCTGCGATCGCAACCTCGCCTTGGATCAAGCGCAGCAATGAATACGCGACGTTGATCTCGCAGGCAGAAACAGCAAAAGCATGTCGCGGAGAGTTTGCTGCCAGCGAAGCATTGTTAACGCTCAATCCAAGTTTTGTGGAATGCCAACAGCAACGCATTCGTCAAGCGGTACAGACACTAAAAGGGAAATTAGCTCAAGAGCAAGATCAGAATCTGCGAGTGGATTTGGCAATTCTAATTGAGGCAGGACAGCGAGAGCTACGATCGCAGCTTCTTGCTCAGAAATACAATCTCCCCTATGTCAACCTTAGCCAAGTGATTTCAAACAGTTTTAGAGATGCATTTCGAGAGTCGAGTTCATCTAAAACGAAACAGATGGCGCTAACGCAACTGAAACAGTATGCAGGAGAAGCAGCCGGAACGCCATCGCTGGTTACTCGATCTGAGCAACGAATTCGCGATCGATTGAACCAATCAGAAACCTATTTTCCAGAGAAATCTCAACTCGTATCTGACTTAAAGAGTGCAGCAACACATCTCGACAAACTTCAGAAACTTTTTGAACAACAGAAAATATCAGACTATCAAACCACTTATGCCAAACTTAAAACTCAGCTACTAGAGTATGACACCTTTATTCGGCGCGAAGTCTTACCCAAAGCTAGGACTGATTTTCGTCTCCCTGCCGAAATCTATGCATTCAAGCTTCAAGAAAAAGGCATTGACATTCCAGTTGACGATTTGATTCGTCAAGCTCGCTCCAGCTTTAAGCAAGTTCAAGGGCAAATGGACGCGATCGCGCCGCAGGTTGCTCGGCAAAAACAACTCAAGGCAACTGGGTATCGAGACGTGATTGGAGCGCTAAAGCAGAACCAGCTTTCTGCCGAGGACGCGCTGCGGCATTACCAGCAGCGTGAGAAGGATATCGAAGCGATCATTCGCCGCGAACACCTCGTCACCTTGCCGAAGCGATCGCTGAACATTCGCCTTGCCACCGCTCAAGAAAATGCGTCCTTCCCGGTTCCGCAATACTTTCCTGGCAAATCGAGAAAAAGCGAACAGGGCGGCACGTTCATTCTGCCCGTGCTGCAACCTAAAAAACAGTCGCGTCCTTACGATGATTTCACTCATCCCGCCGTCGCTTGGACACTCACTGCCCACGAAGGTCGACCCGGACACGATTTACAGTTCACAACAATTCAAGATCGAGGCTTGTCACAAGCGCGGACCGAGTTTGCCTACAATACTGCCAACCACGAAGGATGGGCGACGTATGCCGAGGAAATCATACAGCCCTACATGCCAATCGAAGGGCGGTTTATTTCACTTCAGTTTCAGTTGCTCCGGGCAGCTCGCGCCTTTTTAGAGCCAGAGCTTCAGCTAAATCGAATCACTACCGCAGAGGCCGTTCGAGTCTTGACCGAGGACGCCGGATTTTCACCATTTTTTGCCGATCAAGAAATTAAGCGCTACACCGCTCGATTACCGGGTCATGCACCTGGATATTTTTATGGCTACCAGCGCTTTATGCAACTGCGATCGCAGGTCGAGACGGCGCTCGGATCTCGGTTTAATCCTCAAGAATTTCACGATTTTATTTTGTCTCAAGGGTTTCTGTCTCAACAGATGCTACAGGAGGTAGTCTCCCAAAAGTTCACTGTCGATCGAAATACTCCTCAAATCAAAAGCAAACCTTAAGAAATGTGTTGTCTCCGCCCTCAGCGAGATGAGAAATCTATCTCTTCATTGCAGTATCGAGATAAATCCCTACCTCTAGACAGACGTTCTGAGATAATAGAAGTATCCAAAGGTAGATCGACCTTAGATGCCAATCACCGTAAAATCTTCTGATGAGTTATAAAGGGGCTTCGGAAAGACTTTAACATCTATACCCGACAACTAGTGGTTTATAAAAAAACGCTCTACTGTTCCATAACAATGTTTGAGGCTTGGCAATGAGTACAATCCGAGTAATTCTAATTGAAGACCATGACCTTACGCGGGTTGGCATCCGTGCGGCACTACAACAACGGGAAGGCTTTGAAGTCGTTGGAGACGCCAGAGATGCTAAGTCCGGCTTAAAGCTTCTGAAAACGGCACAGCCTGACATTGCGATCGTGGACGTAGGGCTGCCCGATATGACCGGAATTGAACTGACCAACGAGTTTAAGCAATTGCAAGCCGAAGGAGAATCGCCGCACACGAAGATCCTGATCATGACGCTTCAAGACAGCGAAGATACTGTACTTGCTGCGTTTGCGGCTGGAGCCGATTCCTACTGCATGAAGGATGCCAGCATTGACAAGCTCGCTCAAGCGCTCACCGTCACCTCTGAAGGCAACGCTTGGATCGACCCTGCGATCGCGCGCATCGTGCTGCACCAGACCCAAAAATCTTACGTTTCCTCGGCTCAAACCGTCGAACCCACTACGATCGCTATTAATCGAATCACCGACGAAGATTTTATTCCTGCCTATCCTTTGACCGAGCGAGAGCTAGAGGTGCTTAAGCTAATCGTCGATGGATGCAGCAATGCTCAAATCGCTGAACAACTTTACATCACAGTTGGCACGGTTAAGACTCACGTGAGAAACATTTTGAATAAGCTGTGTGCAGATGATCGTACACAGGTTGCCGTTCGTGCTCTGCGCACAGGATTGATTCAATAATTTGTCATTCAAGCCATTGGGTCACACACAGGGCGCAAATTGGATCACAAATTATCCGCTCGTCTCCGCACCGCTAGCCAATTCCCACGCCTCCACTACATTACGAGGAGGTGTGGGAATTGTGCTTTCTGAGGAGATGTGAGAGAGGAGATTGGGGAGAGACAAGCTACAATGCTTCAGACAGCCGATGCGGTTCCTTCGGAGTTGCCGCAAATTGCACTAAGATAGCTGAGCATCATGTCTGAGCAGCCTTTCATCACACTCCTCAACCATCCCGGACAGCTTTGGGAACGGGCGATCGCTCAGACACAATTCGCGATCGCGTCCGGTGCGCTCCACTCGCTTCCAACCGAACGCGGATTCCTTCACGATGAGGGCATCCAATTTCTGGTGAGGATTCTCGGCAATTTGATCCGCAAAGACGAGGCCACCCAAAAGCAGAACAACGCAGAACGGGTAACAGGCAAAGATTTCAATCCGTTCTTACCCTATGAAGCCGATCTGTTTGTGGTTGACGTTTCGTCTACCCACGTCTGTTTGCTCAATAAATTTAACGTGGCTGATCACCACTTACTAATCATTACTCGCGCTTTCGAGGAGCAAGAATCGCTCTTGACCTTCAACGATTTTGAAGCGCTGTGGGCCTGTTTAGCCGAATTCGATGGACTAGGATTTTATAACGCTGGCAAAGTCGCTGGGGCTAGTCAGGGTCACAAACATTTGCAACTCGTTCCGTTTCCGCTAGTTCCAGAAAGCCGATTGCCGATCGCACCCCTGCTCACATCCGCTTCAACGAATCTTCCAAACAATGTTTCGGGGTTGCCCTTTGTTCATGCTTTTATAAACCTTGATCCAAGTTGGGCACAAGACCCATCTAAAGCGGCGGAACAGACATTGACTTGCTATAACACTCTGCTGCGATCGCTCGGATTAAAAATAGGAGACGGTAGAACACCAACGTTGCAATCTGGGGCGTATAACCTACTGATAACCCGAGAATGGATGCTGGTTGTGCCGCGATCGCAGGAAAGCACGCACAACATTTCGGTGAACTCACTTGGCTTTGCTGGTGCATTGTTAGTACGGAGCGAAGCAGAACTAAAGCTTTTAACAGAAATACGTCCAATGAATCTTTTAAAGCAAGTTGCTTTTCCTTTAGATTGAGTAAATTGATGTCAGGATTAAGCCATGAAGCACGAATCGTTTATCGCGACGCCTAATTCGACAATCAAGCTAAAGAATTTCGATCCAAAATACAGTGGCTCTCTCGATAAGAAAACTGCAAAACTTGAGCTACAAGCCGGGGTTGAGAGACTGGCCGCCTATCAAAACGTTCTGTACGCCCAAAACTCTTATGCGCTTCTGATTATTTTTCAAGCTATGGATGCGGCGGGAAAAGACAGCACCATCAAACACGTCATGTCGGGCGTCAATCCTCAAGGCTGTCAGGTGTATAGCTTCAAAAAACCTTCTGACGAAGAACTTGATCACGACTACTTGTGGCGATCGGTGCGAGCCTTGCCGGAACGGGGTCGAATTGGAATTTTCAACCGATCGTACTACGAAGAAGTGCTGGTTGTGCGCGTCCATCCAGAGTTGTTAGCCCTCCAAAAACTACCGCCTGCCCTGAATCACAAGAAGATTTGGGATCAGCGATTTGAGGAGATCAACAACTTCGAGAAGTATTTGGTGAGTAACGGAATTATTATTCTCAAATTCTTTCTACATGTTTCAAAAGAAGAGCAGAAAAAGCGCTTCCTCGCTCGAATCAATCAGCCGGAGAAAAATTGGAAGTTTTCTACATCCGACGCCAAAGAACGGGCAGCTTGGGATGAGTACATGACCGCTTACGAGGCGGTCTTTAGCAACACCAGCACGCCTTGGTCGCCATGGCATATTATTCCAGCAGATCAGAAGTGGTTTACGCGATTAGCAGTTTCCAACATTATCTGTAGCAAATTGGAATCGCTGAATTTAGCATATCCGACAATGACTCAGCAGCATCAGCAGGACCTTTTAGAAGCAAAAAAAGTCCTTGAACAGGAACCGTGATTAGCTCTGATGCTTTAGCGCTTGGGGAGGCGTTTTCTCCGGAGGAGCGAGTTGCACGAATCGCATCTTCTAAGATTTGAAAAATTGAGACCTGAGAAATTGCCCTTAACAGAAACCATTGAGCTATTTCCGCGCTTTCTGAATTTCTTCGCGAATCGTCAACAAATCAATATAGCTATCTGCGACATGGATGAGATGATCGCTGGCCATCGATCGCAGTGCAAATACCTCCACCCGCGACCCGACATAACTCACCGCATTCACCGCATACGACAGATCTCCGTCACCACTGATGACCACTTCAGTGTCACAATTTGGAGCCATCCGCACCATATCAACCGCGATTTCAACATTCATACTGCTCGCCCGTTTTACACCCGCCGGGTTAAGCACCACATCTTTTGTGACGACCCGATAGCCGTTGCGTCGCATCCAGGTCAAAAAGGATTGCTGTCTCAAGTTGCTCGGATCAACTCCTGTGTAGAAGAACGCACAGACCAGCTGACGATCCTGACGAAAATAGCGCAGTAGCTTTGCATAATCAATCTCAATTCCCATCTGAGATGCCGCATAAAACAAGTTAGCGCCATCGATAAACATCACCACTCGACCACGGCTCTCTTCGAGATGCTCTAACGAATGGTCAGTCTCCAGATTCGGTTTGCCAGACTGCTCAGGAAACGGTGAGGGTAACTGCTGTTGAGGGGAATGTGTCGGTTCAAGGTGAAGCGTAACCTCCTCCCCGCTTGGGTTTTCTTGAATTAACTGAACCATGAATAGAATTTTTAAGCTAAAACACTTATGCAATGTGGATGATGTCGGGATGACAGCCCCCTACATTGACCTTGAAAGTGTTGGTTTGACTGAAGTTTATTATAAGGATCTGCGGCTTTCTGATGAAGGAGATAGAAGAACGTATGTTCATATTGCTCCTATGAGCATCACCCGCAACTCAGAATCTTGCTACTTTTTATTAAAAAGCTCAAGGGGATTGATTACTTTGTAACAAACCTTTGGGCCTAAGCGTATTCCTACACGAGCAACACGCATCTGCTAACCCTCACCCACCGACACTAAAGACTTCTACCAACACAACTCTAAGGTAAAAGTGTCGAGGAATAGTGCATTTTCTCGCTCTGTAGCGTAGAAAGGCGTTCTCTAACGTTGTGAGCTGTCCAATCAGAATCTGTAAATTTCTCTTTAAGCTAAAAGACAGCGCGATCGACGCGAGGCACGACTCTAACAGAATCGCGTAACTCAGCCAAATCGCCAACTGCGATTTGGCTAGAGAGTGGCCCGATGCAACCATGTTGAACCCCTCAACGCATTGAGCAAAAAGTGCTGAAATCTTTCTCGTATCTAGGTTAGAGCCTCTAAGTATATAAGTTCAGTGCGGCATATTTTGGCAATCTTAAAACATCATAAAGATTTTTTGTTATTTTAACAAGGTGTAACTTTACTTCATGGACCTTAAACTTAAGTTGTAAAACTTATAAACTTAGGTTCGGCTGACCGTGTGTTTAACGAAATGACTCAAACTTTTTTTCGTTCACTTGAGCTAGAGTTACGAAAAAATGTTTTTCGTGCAGAAGCTGTAAACGAATATCACAGTTTATATCGTTAGTTACACTACGCTCTTTAACTTTGGAAAAGCACGGTAAACCTGAAGGAATACTGGGGTTTCCTAACAAAACACACATCAGGTATAGCCACTCTAGTTAAGGGCACTTTCACATTATTTTGGGTTAGCTCAGAAGCCGTCTCCCTACTCTATTTGCGTGTGGTATCCTCCGTAGAAGGTCTGGTGATTGAGCGGATGGTAATGCTAACCCTAGAACACAGATTATAAAAATCAAATTTCGCGGAGTCGGATGATTATGCAACTCGTTCCTCGTCCTCGTCGCAATCAGTCTTCTCCACAGCGGTTAGATCATGATCGAGAGGTTCAGCAGCCAACGGTTAGGACGGCGCGATCGCTAACTGAAACCGACGATCGCGTGATTATTTTTATTGATGGCTCTAATCTGTTCTATGCCGCGATGCAACTTGGTTTAGAGATCGATTATGCCAAGTTGCTGTGCTGTCTCACAGGTCAGCGGCGGTTGCTACGAGCCTACTTCTACACTGGCGTCGATCGGCAAAATGAAAAGCAGCAAGGCTTTTTACTCTGGATGCGGCGGAATGGTTACCGGGTTGTAACCAAGGATTTAGTTCAGTACCCCGACGGGTCTAAACGTGCCAATCTCGATGTTGAAATTGCGATCGATATGGTGATGTTGGCGAAGCACTGTGATACTGCTGTTTTGTTAAGTGGGGATGGCGATCTCGCTTATGTTGTCAACAATATTGCTTATCAAGGCACGCGGGTCGAAGTTGTTAGCCTCCCTGCCATGACCAATGACGGACTGATCGATGTTGCCGATCGCTTTATTGATCTATCCGCCATTCAATCTCAAATTCAGCGATGTGAACCTGCAAGCCAAGCTCGAAGCGTCATATAGCAGCGATTCACTCGACCAAGTTTGAGAGAAGTAGTTTGAAAGAATTACGGCAATATAAGGGCTTTTGAGCCATTTCCCTTTGATTGGCATAGGATTGCTATAGATTTTTTACGCTAGAGTCTATGTCCATCAAAAAGATTGTTTCGATCGGAATGCTAATTTTTGTCCCGATTTCTATCGTGGCAGAAACTCAGCACTGGGGAACCATGACAGTCTTCATTACCTCTGCTTTGGCGATCGTGCCGTTAGCAATTTGGTTAAGTACTGCTACCGAAGAAGTTGCGATCGTCACAGGTCCCTCAATCGGTGGGTTGCTCAACGCTGTGTTTGGCAATGCAACCGAACTGATCATTGCGCTGGTCGCACTGAGAGCCGGACTGATTGATATTGTCAAAGCGAGCATCACCGGAACCATTATCAGTAACTTACTGCTGGCAATGGGACTTTCGATGTTTTTGGGTGGACTCAGGTATAAAGAGCAAGACTTTAAACCGATTGTGGCACGTGTGAATGGCTCATCCATGACTCTCGCCGTGATTGCTATTTTGCTGCCCACGCTGGCGTTCTACACCTCTGGCAACGTCGAAACTCCTGCGATTGAAAAGCTCTCGATCGCGGTGGCTATAGTGTTAATTGCGGTGTATGGGATGACGCTGCTCTTCTCGTTGAAGACTCATAATTATCTCTATGAAGTCAGTTTATCTGAGCTAGAAGGCGAGGGAGAGGGCGGACATAAACCAAACCTATGGCTCTGGTTAGGAATTTTATTAGTGGCGACCGCTGCGGTTGCTTACGAATCAGAAATTTTCGTCGGCGTGGTGGAAGAAGCAACAAAAGGGTTGGGGTTAACGCCGCTCTTTACCGGGGTGATCTTGTTGCCGTTGGTTGGTGGTGCCGCGGAATATGTGACAGCCGTTGGGGTTGCGGTTAAAAACAACATGGATTTGTCGGTCTCGGTGGCGATGGGATCGAGTCTGTTAGTGGCGTTGTTGATGGCCCCAGTACTGGTACTGGTTGGACAGGCGATCGGGCAACCGATGGATCTCAGTTTCAATTTGTTCGAGGTCGTTGCGGTTACAGTAGCCGTGGTTGTCGCGAATCTGATTAGTTTAGATGGTCGCTCGAACTGGCTAGAAGGAGCGTTGCTGTTGGCGACTTATGCGATTCTCGGTGCAGCTTTCTACTTTCAGTAGTGTCAGTAGTAGTTACGATATGGCGTTCAAAGCTTCAAATTGCTGCCAGCAGAGGTAGAGCGATCGCGGCAAATGGAAACATCCCTTCCATTTGCCGCCTTTAAGATTTAACAGCACTTCTCCTCGTCGATTGAGATAGCCAAACCATTCGCCATACTCAGGATCAGCAAAATGAGACCATGAATACTCATGAAGCTTGGTGTACCAGTCCCAACAGGCGGCACGACCCGTCAAGCGATACCCCATCGAGAGCGCAACTAGCGATTCTAGGTGAACCCACCACAGTTTTTGGTCCCATTCCAATTGCTGCGGTGGATGTCCCTTGGCATCCATAAAGTAATAGAGGCCGCCGTATTCTGCATCCCAAGCAAAATCAAGAATGCTTAATACAACATCTATAGCTTGGTTAATGGTTTTAGAATCACCTCGACGATTGGCAATATCCATAATGAACCACATGGCTTCGATGCCGTGACCTGGATTAATTAATCGTCCTTCAAAAGAATCAAACCGGGATCCATCGGGTGCAACGTTTTCATACATGAGCATGGAACGGCAATCAAGAAAGTCAGTCATCACTTCCTCAACAGTTGAACTCAAGACTTGCTCAAGCGTTTCGCTCGGCAACAGCCACTCCATTTCAAGGGTCAAATTCGCTAAAATCATCGGCACAGCTAATGATCTCATTGGGCGAGTGCCCGGATAGGTTTTGTTGTAGTGACCTTTAGGATTGTCTTTACGGCGTAAAACATTGTTATAGGCTTGCAGCGCAACTTCTTTCGCCCACTCCTCGCCAGAGGCAAGAGCATACTTACTAAACGCCATTGCCGCGAAGCAGTCAGAGAAAATATTGTAGGGCTGCACAAGTGGGTTTCCAACGCGGTCGAGGGAAAAATACCAGTTTCCCTCTGCATCTCTGCCATGCTGAGCCAGAAAGTTAGCCCCGTTTGCCGCAATCTTAAGCCAGTTTTCTCGCGGCTCTAGCTGTTGATATAGGGTTGAGAATGTCCAGACTTGGCGGTTTTGCAGCCAGACAAATTTATCGGTGTCGTAGACATTGCCATTGCGATCGAGGCAGGTAAAATAACCGCCTTGCTCCCAATCAATTGAATGCGTTTCCCAAAATGGCAAGACATCGTTGAGGAGCGCATTTTTGTAAAGTTTTGCTAGTGCTTCAAAGTCTTGCTCCACGAATTCCTTCCTCTTGATCACACAGCAATAGCATCATATCGCCTTGTCATAAAGCGTCATTACCTCTTTGAGCGATAAGCGTGACTGTGCCCCCAGCGTCAGCGATGAGGTATGCCCGCGCTCCAAATGCTCAGCCGCCGCACACGCAATCATCGCCGCGTTATCGGTACAGAATTGCATCGGTGGAAATAGAACCCGCAAATTGTGTTTCTCAGCCGCCGCTTGCAGATGTTGGCGTAATCCACGATTTGCTGCCACTCCGCCGCCAATGGCGATCGCATCCAACCCAAAATCTCGCGCACATGCGATCGCCCGTTTCGTCAGCGATTTTGCGACCGTTGCTTGAAAACTCGCCGCTAAATCTGCGATCGGTAATGGCTCTCCGGTCTGCTGGAGTTTTTGAGTCAGTCGCAGAACCGCCGTTTTCAATCCACTGAAACTAGAGTCGTAGGGATGATAGCCGCCTTCGGGTAGCGAAATTTGACCTTCGGGCAGCGGAAATGCTTTTGGGTTTCCTTCGCTTGACAGTCGATCAATGATTGGCCCTCCTGGGTAGCCCAAGTTCAACAGC
>JAHHHP010000004.1 GCA_019359275.1 Myxacorys chilensis ATA2-1-KO14
ATGGCACTTTACATTACTCTAGCTTGTACCTCATTAGGCTGGAAAAGGCTGTAATCTAGGCATTTCATTTTTGAAGACCTTGCTATCCGCGATCGGCGGAAAAAGTGCGGGAATCGAAGCTGCGTTTGACAACAGTTCTACGATTGAATTTGAATATGAAAACGTTCAGTATGATACAGTGATGCCCGCTTCAGTAACGAAGTTTCTGAGAGGAGCAACCCCCTTTATTGATGAGCAGTTTATGACTCAATTTAACCAAGAAGGAGAAGGGTATATTTTAATCGATGTGATTAAGTCAAACTCGTTTGGATTTAGAGCATATCGAGAAAGCGATAAAGGCGTTGATATTAAATTGGATGCACTGAAGGGCATTATCGGAGCCGAGTCAAAACTGTTGATCGAAAAGAAGGATGATTTGAAAATTTCGTGTAAGGGCGGACAACCCCTCGGTTTTGGATTCAAAGCCTGTCCGATTTGGGTAGAAATTGTGAATGGTGTTCCTCGATTTCGATTGAATCCTAATACCAACCAAGACATTGATCTGAGAGGTCCGGCTGAAGATTCGACTGCAATATTAGAGGATGAGGAATTACCGCTTGTTCTGCTGACTCCAAATCAGTTGATGACGTTGTGAGTTGAGGTGCGATTAGCGTAAAGCGCAACTTCAAAGAAATCGCAGATTAATGAGAGATTGCTGCGATCTCTTGACCCATTCGCCGATACACAACTCTCTACTCCTACATCAGCTCATTTATCAGGCTGTAGCGAATTGTTTTCACCTTTATTCCTTTCAAATCCTCGCTATCGATCATGTCAACTTGAGCGCCATACGCATCAGGAGAGGCAGGAAATAGAAAAAAGCGAAGTCGTTTGGGCGATGAGAAGAAGCGCACTTCACGAATGCCAGATTTCCCTTTGGGGGCAAATAAGTAGCTCTGCTTTGTCTCTCCAGGCATCAAGCCATTGAAGACTACCTCCTCATCGCTCCAAAGGGTCTCTAATTGAAATCGACCTTCTTCATCAAATCCAACCACATAAACGTGAACTGGCTCTTGAATTGGATTCTCAATGCTGAACTGACAGTAGGCTCCTGGATCAACTAGATAGCCCTGTGTTTCACCTAACGCTCGAATTTCAGCCACTTGAAGTTGGTCTTTATCTTGACCCGTAAGCACCATTATTTCAACCGGAAATTCGGACTCATCCAGCGATAGCACAGGTGTCCAGCCGGGAAGCCGAAATTGAAGCTTCAGAAGGTCATTACTAGAAAGTGGAATTTGTGATGCAGTCGGATCAATTGTTAAAAGCTGAGCGATCGCGGCAGGGACTCGGTTGAAGTCTCTTGTCAACAGCCCTAGCCGATACTCCAAATAGAGTGCTTCAGAACTCGATGGGTTTAAGGAAATGACTTGTCCAGCAAACTCTTTGAAGCGGGAGAATTGCCCAGTTTGTAAAGCAGAGAAAGCGCGAGCCTTGAGTGCATCAAAGCTTTGATTTCGCAGTGAGATTACCAGCTCCCCGCGATCGTCGAGGTAGAATGCACCAAAATCTGGCGTTTGCGCGGAATTAGAGGCTTGACCGACTTTCTGCTGAATAAATAAACCCAGTTCTGAAGAGGTAATCAGTCCATTTCCATCCAAATCTGAAGCGCCCCACTCAAGACCCTGAATCAGCGTTCCAGTAAATAACGAATGACCTGAGACAGGTCCGCCATCGAGTGCAGCTTGTTCTCGCTGTGCAGAAGTGATGACCTTGCGACTTGTCCGGCTACTGAGGTCTTCTTTGTAGCGAATTGCATCTCGAAAATTTTGCACTGACCCGCCCAAGGCAAATCCGCTATGACAAGAATCAAGGATGACAAGAATGTGTTTGGCTGGAAGTTTAGCGATCGATTTTAGAGATGAATCAATTTCAACGTAATCGCTCCAATAGCCTTCAGAGCATCGTGCCTCTACCGGAACAACAAAGCCAGTTTCGCCGACGGTTTTATCTCCAATCTTGTCGATGCGAGTATGTCCATGACCCGCAAAAAATAACACTAGACGATCATCTTCTTGCAAAATCGCTCGGAGTTGATCAACTAGCAATTCAATCGCATCTTTTGTAGCATTCGCATCCAACAGCGGCGGAATTGGAGCTAGAAATCCCAGCTTATCGATCAGGGTTTGCTGAAAACCGATTGCATCCTGAACCGCATTCTTGAGTTTCTGCCAGTGAACATAATTGTTAATGCCAATCGTCACAACCAGCGATCGCCCTTGTTGAATAGATGCAGGTTCTACCTCAATCTCTACATCAATTGGAGTTAGCTTCCGGGCTAAAGGTTCTATTGCTTGAATGTGCTCAATCATCTGTATCTCTCTTGCAATCCCAGTCGATTGGTAACAACCAATGTTAGTTTGTATCAGCGTGATTAGCTGTCGAAAGTTTATCTCGTTACCGTCACCACCACCTGCTTTGTCACCCATTCCTGATTGGGATCAGACACTCGCACGGCGGCCCGTGTCATCGCAGGTTTACTATCTGCATCTCCTCCGATCGCTTCGAGTAGATTTCCTAGCGCACTCTTTATGCCGCGTGTAGCTCCCCGTGGTGCAATGACTTCATCCAACGAGGGCAGCGTTAGCCAGTCAAAATCCGCAGATCCCAGCGTTGCAAATACCTTAACAATCTCCGTTGCCTGCTCATATCCTGCCATCTGTGGCAACTGTAAGCCTAATGGAAGTATTTGCTCCTCATTACGCTGAAACGAATACATCGATGATTCTAAACCGATTACTGGAATCTGTGAAATCTCCCACGTCGGTTCTAAATCTAGAATCGCTACATTAAGTGGTTTTTGGTAGATATTCTTGATTCGTAAGAACACATATTCTCCTTCCTGTACCGTGATGTTACTGGGATCATCAAAAGGTATAGCTTCGATTTGCATTCCTGGTTGCCAGCCGTTTTGCCTCAGCAGTTCCACTTCTAGATAATTTGCAAGATTGGAGCGAGGATTATCTAAAGCTTTGACTGCTTCATATTTTGCTAGATGAACGAGTCGCTTCACAACGCCCTCAGCCGATGCAGCGTCATTGACGTTGAGCGGTGGTCGGAGATTTTCGATCGGGCGTCCTACGGCGCAAATTTCGTAGGTTCCACCCGGCGCGATTCCTTCGGAAGCTTGCGCAGCAATCGCCACTTGATAATGCGCTTCTTCGGTTTCTTCAGGTGCTAACTCATTCACCCATCCGTTCTTTTGCATTGCTTGACGAATAGCATCGAGGTGCGATCGCTGTTGACCCGCTAATTCTGCCGGAAGTTCTGCTTCTCCGTCTCCCACTGTTTTTTCAAATAGTCGCACTTTCCGCACTAACTCAACGGGTGCAGAGACCATAATAGCGGGTGCGCCTGGTTCGATACTTGAAATCGGCTGTCCCGTTCCTCCGTCTTCTGACATCACAAGCTGTGCAAACGCATCCGACGATCGCACGAGCGACACTTCTACTAAAGCAATTTGATTCTGATTGCTAAACTCTGTTGTTCCTAACCCATAGACCGCAAACTGTGTACCTCGGCTCAAACCTTGGGCTAAGCCCGCACTGAGACGGACTTGATTTTTAGCCGCATCAGCATCTAGTACCGTTACCGCATAACGACCCGGCAACTGATCCAGCCCGAAAACCTGGCGGTTGCTATCTCCCATCAGCATCGGGAGTTGTCGCTGCAAAAATTGGCTTTGAATTTTGGCGTTGATGCGATTGTAGAGCGATCGATAGGTCATTCCAGTTGGAGTGTTGCTCAACGTATCAACCATCCAGTAGGTCAATGCACCATGCCGCTCTTGTCGATTCACCGCATACTCGTAGGCGAACTCAGAAGGACGGCAAGCTGCGAGAAACACATAGTCGCGCGATTGAGGCAGTAAGGTGTTGGTTTGAGTTCCATCCGTCAGCGATCGCCACGTCTGCATCAGGTCTTCGCGGGAAGCCACTAGACTGTCTTGCGATCGCGGCGTCGTATCAGGAGATTCAGCCCCTCGAATTTCGCAATCTCCTCGCGTTGCGCCTCCAGAATTACAGCAGTCAAACACAACTGTTACGACTAATCCTTTGTCGGTCATTCGCTTTAGTAGGGTGGCTAGCTCTACATCGCGCAGATAACGCCCCTCCATACCTAAATCGGTTGGCGCGATTCCTTCATCGTATTGTCCTTGTCCTTTTAGTTCTGGGTAGATCGTCGCAATCTGTGCGCCATGACCGGAATAGTGAATGTAAACCTGATCGTTGGGTTGTGCGATCGCGGTGAGCTTCTCAAACGTGTTAACAATGTTCTCGTAAGTGGGAAGCGGATCATTAGAAGCAACGCCAAGAGCAGGATTTGGAGAGGTCAACTTGTAGAGATGGTCTGGGTTCAAGTGCAAACTCTTTTGCAAGAAATCTGCCACTAAATTAATATCGCGGACGGCTCCTTTGAGATGTTTGAAAATCGGATTGGGCTTGTAGCCATCAATTCCAATTAGCAGGGCATACAACTTCAGCGCTTGTTCACTCATGATTAACATTGCTATACACAGACGTATCGCTGATTGAATCTAAACAGATGATCCTGCTTGATTCAATCAGCGTAATAAATAATTCACACCGTGATCACAATCGCGATCACGCCATCATTGCACGAGTTTTATCACCAATGATGCCATCTGCAACCAGTCCCTTCTTTTGCTGAAATTCTTTTGCTGCCTTATCGGTCGCAGGTCCAAATTCACCATCAGGAGATATGGCAATCCCAGCTTTCTGCAACGCTTGCTGAAATTTGAGGACATCTGAGCCTTCCATGCGGGGTATGCAGAGCCTCAACAGTCTGGGCTTAGCTTCCCAAGGCGCTTTCTCAAACCCCATTGCAGGAGAGCGGTTTAAGGCATCTTCAGTTTCTCCGCCTTCACTAAAGATGCCATCTTCAGCAATCCGCTGATCGGGATGGTTTTTGTTCCAAAGCTGCTGGAACGCCAAAATTGCCTTACTCCGAATATCCGTTCCGCCGCCCGCAAAGTCAAAATGGGGCGGATCTCCAGGTAACGGTTCCCAGCCGTGGCGGACTAAAAATGGTTCCCACCCTCGCGGATCTTCAATGTCGATCGCTAACCCAGTTTGGTGATTGCTGCGTCCAGGCGGCGCGACGGGATTAGAGTTATTAAACCGATCGTTGTAGAGCAGCATTTGCTGAGCGATCGTCCGATATGCTGAATTGACCAACAGAGGAACGCCGCGATCGCTAATAGCGCGTTGTAGGGCTTGCTTGGCTTGGGCCTGTAAGAACGGAAAGGCAGCGTCTGATAAATCGACATTTAGATCATCAAAGCTGATAAATGCATTTGGTAGCCCGAGTTGCAACTGATAAATCAGTTGTTGCGACAAGGCATTGACAACAGCCGTGGAAGTCATAGGGGCATCTCTTAGCAACCCGTGAAAACTGCCTCTAACGTCGATCGCGTCCTGCTCGTTGATGTGTGAGCAAGACTCAATGATAATGTCTGTTGTAGATTGCGATGCGTCAAGTGTCATTTTCTAGCACCTCTAATGTTTACGTTGCGATTAACAAATACGTTGCAGATGAATTTACACATTCAATCGATGTCGAGTTTCAGCCCCAACAACTCCATCTGCTATCAATCCTTTCTGCTGCTGAAATTGCCGCACGGCCTGATCAGTACCGTTTCCAAAGACGCCATCGGCATCTACACTAAATCCAACTTTTTTTAACGCCGTCTGCACTTGCCGAACGTCTTCGCCCCGCATCAGCGGATTGTCGAGCTTCAACACTCGAACCTTTCCCTCCTCGAAGGTCAAAAACGGTTGCCAAGCTTGCTCTAGAAATAATGCCTGCTCCGCTTTGCGGCGTCTTGTCAATCCGAGTAGAGGCTGTCCTCCCGCCTTGTTCCAGCGCAAGAACTGCTCGGCGGCTCCCTCATAATTTCCTTCGTTGAGTAAGCGTAATAGCGTTGATCCTCCAAACCCATCGAGTCCAGCACCGACGTTGTAGCAGAAGCACACCAATGCTGAAAATTGAGCATCGGTGATGGAAACGCTAACAGCATCTTGGACGGCGGATTCAAAGATCTCCAGGTCGTCTTGCAAGAATGCTTCTGCCTGGGCTTGGGTAATCGTCATTCCGGGCGCAACACCGCTTGTGTGCCCATATCCGATCGTCCACACGCCGACACCGTCATCATAGGCGTGTAATTCGCACCCTTCAAAGGTGGTGAGCAGCTTTAATCCCTCTGCATTGATGCGGCGTCCGCCTCGCGGCTCAGGAATATCGATCTCAGGAGGCGAGGGATCAGATGAAATTGTAAAAGTGGTAGCGCGGCTAAATTTCAAAGCCTGAAGGAGTTGCTTTATCTCTCCTTCGGTTTCAATAATTTTGATGGGTTGATCATCGTCTCGTTCAACAATTTGACCATTGCTGTAGATCTCAAGCGATCGTGACATACGGAACTCACTCAGTACAATTTGAATTGGTCAAAATCTGTAAAAATGACAACGCGATCGCGAACGAATTCTACACGCAAGAAATCCGTTTCAAACATATCTTTGGTTGTCAATCAAACTTGATCAAAGCGTAGGTAGATTCTAGGACGAGAATTCGCTTTAACGAACACTATTTAACTTGTCTTAAAGTTTATGTGCTTAGTATCTACCGGCCTTGATGTGTTTGAGCATCAGAACTCGAAGAAACTTCAATTTTCCTTAAAATTTTAGTTTGGTCAAATTAATTTGAGTCATTATGTGCCATAGGCTTCTACCCAAATCGCCATGACTGAATCGAGTTCAGCGCAAAATTCGTTTAACATATCAAATAGTTCAATCGAAAATCTGGCGGGTTCAGGTTCGATCTATTACAACTCACCCTCAACCGAGCCCCCAGCAACGTCAGCAGAAAAAGTTATTCTCTTCTTGGCTGCCAATCCGATTTCAACTCAACAATTGCGCTTAGACGAAGAAGTGCGAGAGATTGAGGCGGGATTGCAACGTGCTAAGCAACGCGATCGCTTTACGCTAAAACAACAGTGGGCTGTGCGTCCAAGAGATCTCCAACGAGCGATATTAGAGTTGAAGCCGCAAATTGTTCATTTCTCTGGGCATGGCGTCGGCAATTCAGGGGCTTCAGCCCAAGAGTCATCTACGCGAAAACTAGTGCCGCTCAATAGTGCAGGAGAGGAGGTTGGGGAAGCAGGATTATTTCTGGAAGACCAAACGGGGCGAGCAAAACTGATGAGTACAGAAGCGCTCGCTGGGCTGTTTGAACTATTTAAGGAACACGTGGAATGTGTGGTGTTGAATGCTTGCTATTCGGAGCGGCAGGCAGATGCGATCGCGCAGCATATTCCCTATGTGATTGGCATGGATCGAGCGATTAGTGATCGGGCGGCTATTGAGTTTGCTATCGGGTTTTATGATGCGTTGGGAGCGGGACAATCGATCGAGTTTGCCTATAAATTAGGGTGTACTGCAATTCAGATGGCAGGCATTCCAGAGCATATTACACCAGTGATGATCACAAGATTAGATGCATGAATTGTGATTTGAATCTGTTCAATCTAGATTCTGAAAACCAATTGGGCTAAGAACTCTAACCCAACTTTCTAAGCCCTTCCAGATGCCTTGACCAAAAGCTGCTTTCTGCTCAGCAAATGAACCACCGCTCACTTGCTTTTTCACCGCCTCGTAATCCATCCCTAAGAAGTTCAGAGTGAGCACTATAGATGGCATCTTAACGTTTTCACAAAATTGCAGATCAATTTCTGGTGCAGCACTGGTTGATTGTACAGTGTTTGGGATTCGGGAATCTTCGCTTAGGAGTCCCTGTAAAACAATTTCTGCATAGGTTTTGTGATCCTCCAATCGCTGTGCTGAATAATAAAGCGTTGCTTTGGTTCCTATCTCAGATGAATTTGGGTCAAAGCTGACACGAAGCTCGATTGAAACATCTCCAATTTCGCTGCTCTGCTGGTTGATATAATCAACTCCAGCATCATACTTAGAACAGGCTTGCAAAACATCTTGTATTTCAAAGCTTGGCGTTGAGAACTTACCAATGTTGCCTAATATAGTTTTTGCAATCTCAACTTCTTGAGTTGCGTGTTCTGGTGTGGGAGCGTCACCGCGCTGGTAGCCTATTAAAGTGTAAATTGTTCCCTTAAAAGGTTGCTCTCCTGGTCGCACAACATACCTTTCATTATCTAAGTAATCTGCAATTCCAGGTTGACCGCGATTAGCTTCTAAGTGCTTTACAATAGCGCAGGTACGAATTCCTAAATTGCCTTCAACCTCTATGTCGTCTTCTCGCCATTTGACTAAAGCTGCATGATGTAAACCAACTAATTGCCATCGAGCATTCAGGATTGGACTACCCGATGAGCCGAAGTCTGCATCTGCTTCATATTGTAAAAAGTTTTGAGAGACATTTTGAACCCGATTGTTGAAAAGTACAATCTTCTTTTGCCCACCTTGCGGATGCTGGACAATAAAGACAGGTTCACCAGCTAGGTCTCCATTAGGAAGGCTCTCAAGCTCAATTTCTCTAGATCGCTTTGCAAGAATTCTTGCTTGCCGCCGCTTGAATGGTGGTGCAACTAAGTTTGGATCAGCTAAGAGCGGCATCCAGCCAAAATTCGTACCTGCTTCGGGAGAGACAAGTCCCATACTTTGAGCGTTGTCTAGGGCTTTAACTCCAACAAGCGTATAGTCAAGTTCTTCATCACTAATACAGAGAGAGTCTGGATCCAGTTGATAATTGATCGCTTTAACGTTCTGTCCTAAAGCGTTCTGTTCGTACCGAAACTGTGCAATGAAGTCCTTAATTTCATCTTTCTTACGATCGTTAAAAACGTGAAAGTTTGTCAATAAATGTGCTTTGCCAACTAAAAATCCTGTGGCATACGGAATAAAGATGGTACCTTCGCGACGTTTATCTTCATCAGATAGAGCACTCAGGCGTTCTCTGAACTGCTCTAGGCTTTTTTTAATCACTTCATCTTCTAGGGCTTGAGAGACACGATCGTACTTCTGCCAAATGTCAGCATCTCCGCCTGGAAATTTGACAGATAGAAGACCGAGTTTTTCAGATAAGCGACGCAGAACCTCTTGCCTTCTCTTTACAGAAGAATCTTTTATTTTCTCAATTAATGTTTCTAGCCAGTAACCTCGTTGCAGTAAGCACACAGAAGTGCTACTTCTTAAACCTCGTTCTAGAAACGCTGATGACAGATAATCTGATTCACCTACCACTAGATTGAACGAGGAGCGATTTTTCTTTAACCTATCTAACCTTGCCCTAAGGATGTCTGTTAAGTCCTCATTGCCAATTGGCTTAATTTCTTCTGAGAGTTCTTCAATACCAGTAGCTTCAGGAATATTCGTTGCAATCTTACAGAACTCAGAATCAGGTGCTCTACCACAAATAATTTTAGTGATCTCTTCGGACCTGTCCGGATCACGGTTGGTAAATATGCAGTAAGATTTCATTCTCAGCGACCTCTTGATTGTTAGATAGAAATTGAGCTTTTCAACATTCTTGAACTGATGAATAGAAGTGACCAAAGTGTACAGGGTAAAAATTTTTCACCAGAGCTACTGAAGCGCGATTTACGCGGGTTAATCTGCGGGCAAACTATGATCCTTCGTACGTTTCTCCTAATTTTTTGCCTAGGTCTAACTGTTTGTGTCGGTCTAGTCTCTGGACTCTTAAGCTACCTAGCTGCTCTAGCTCTCTTTTATTCTGAGCAAGCTGAAAATGGCATTTGGCTAGTAACTTGCATTATTGTTTCAACCAGTATTTGGATATTTGATGTGAAGTGTAATGGGTTGCCTAGTAGTTTGTGGAAAGCTATTCTAGCAGACGCTGCAATTTCTATAACTGCAACGTTAGCCCTCAGGAACACAAACTTTTTTACGATATCTTTGCTTGTTCCCTTTCTCTTCTTGTGTACATACGCCTTGACTTTTATGATGGGTAGTTTTTCTTCATCGCTTTGCGTTGTCCTGTTTGCACCGAGTCAACATAAAACCATCAGGACAATTCAAAGTATTTTAATCATTACTCTGTCCATTTTAGTTTCTTGGTTGACTAGCATTACTCCCGCCAAATCTATAATTGCACCCCTTTATTCCGTAGAGACCCGACTGGTGATTGGTTGTTTATTCGGTTTAATAACTGCACAGTTGTGTTTGGGCACGCTCGATAGAAACGGCAAGCCAAAAAAGAACTTTGACTTTCTAAGAGATTGGGCAATTAACTTTAGCACTCTAAAAAGCACCTCTTTCTACAATTTGGATCTCAGTAACCTTGATCTAACGAACGCCAAACTTGCCAACGTTGATTTTCGCGCACGCAAAATCTACAGAACCTGCTTAAAAGGCGTAACAGGTTTAGAAAGAGCAAGAGTCGACAATCGCTATTTGGATCTCGATCAACTAAAGGTTCAGCAGTTGTTGACACGTGGCTACAGCGATGAAACCGATTTCAGCCATGTGAACTTACAGGGAGCATACTTAAAAGATGCACTGATGCAACGATTCGATCTAACGCAAGCCAATCTGAATGGAGCGAACTTGAGCGGAGCAGATTTACGTGACAGTATTCTACTACGATCGCAGGTCACTGGTGTAGATTTTAGCACAGCAAATTTGACCGGAATTTGTATTCAAGATTGGAGTGTCAACAGCGAGACGAACTTTTCAGGCGTTCAGTGTGACTATGTTTACCGAGAATTTCATGACAATCGACTTAGCGATCGATATCCTAGCGATCGCAATTTCAAACCCAGTGAATTTGAATCTTTGTTTCAAAAGTTAACCAATGCGGTTGAGCTTGTATTTCAAGATCAGATTGATTGGCGTGCCTTAAGCTTCACCTTTGAGAAGTTCCGAATTGAAGATGATGGAATGGGGCTAGAACTGAAGGGAATTGAACAGCGAGGCGATTACTGGATTGTGAAAGTGACTCACGGAGAAGGAGTCTCTAAGCAACTCGTTGAACAACAAGTGCATAGCACTTATGACGACCTTCGAGCCTTGATGGAGTCAAAAGATAGACAGATTAATCAGTTGCTGGGAATTGTAGACAAGCAAGCTGAAGCGTTGACCAACTTCAGCGAACAACCGCTCGGCAACAGTTTCTTCATCACAGGCAGCACCATTAAAAATCTCGCTGGCTCTGGGCAAATCGAATATCACGAAGCCGCCGACCAAGTTCGTAGCCTCATTACAAATAGTGCTGATCCGAGTCAAGTCATCCCAATTCTCCAAAGTTTATTTATGCAACTAAGTGAGCAAAAGGTGGCAACCACATCTGGAACTCAGCTTGAATTTATTCAGCAGTTGATTGTCGCTGAAGCCGAAAACGATCAAGCATTCAAACAGTTTTTGACTCAGCACGAGCCGCAGATTATTAGCGCCATGCCGAGCGGTGCGATCGCAACTGCCATCCAATCTGCTATTCAGTCAGTGAACTCCAAGCTTCCTTGACATTTCCTCTAGGCTATCTGCGGTAGATTTGGTAGGGTTTTAAGATGCGCTCCTCCAGCACCCGGTTTTGGGCAGAGGAGCGATTTTCGTTCCAGCTATTTACTGAGGGAGCTACTGCGGAATGGGAGGACTGAAAGGACGGGATTTATTGAGCTTGGCAGATCTCAGCGCCAATGAGATGAAAGACTTGCTCGATCTTGCTGCGCAACTCAAGGCGGGAAAGATTCGCCCACGAGCGGAAGTCGATGGACATGTGCCAGTGCTAGGGCTACTGTTCTACAAGGCGTCTACCCGTACCCGCGTTAGCTTCTCGACGGCAATGTATCACTTAGGCGGACAGGTTCTCGATTTGCCGCTTCATGCAACGCAGGTTAGTCGCGGAGAACCACTCGTCGATACTGCTCGCGTCCTCGATCGCTACCTTGATGTCCTCGCGATTCGTACCTTCGATCAGCAGGATTTGAAGGTGTTTGCCGATTATGCTCAGATTCCGGTGATCAACGCACTGACCGATCTAGAGCATCCCTGTCAGATTTTGGCGGACTTGCAAACGATTCAGGAAACCTTTGGAGGATTGTCGGGATTAACGTTGACCTATTTAGGAGACGGAAACAACGTGGCGCATTCGCTCTTGTTGGGCTGTGCTTTAGTTGGCATGAACGTTCGGATTGCAGCTCCTGAAGGGTTTCAGTGTGACAGCGCGATCGTAGAGCAAGCCCGTGAAATTGCAAACGGCAACTCTGACATTCTGCTCACAAGTGATCCGATTGAAGCCATAACAGGGTCACACGTTCTCTACACCGATGTTTGGGCAAGCATGGGACAAGAAGACTTGGCAGAATCGCGGATTCCAGTGTTTCAGCCCTATCAGATCAATGACGACTTGCTCGGTCACGCAGACAAGGATGCGATCGTGCTTCACTGTCTCCCCGCGCACCGAGGCGAGGAGATTACGAATGAGGTGATGGAAGGTTCTCATTCTAAAGTTTGGGATCAGGCTGAAAATCGGATGCACGCTCAGAAAGCCCTGTTAGCTAGTTTGCTTGGAGCGGTGTAGTGATTAGTGGCAACGGATTTGGTAGTAAATGGATTGGTTTTTTGCAAAAACGAGTAGTCCTAATAATCAAGCCTTTCCGTGGTTGAAGCCATGGGAAGTTATTCAGCAGGATTAGACTAGATAAGCAGTCTGCACTACTCATATATGTCTATCTCGTTTACAGATATTGCTGCTGCTAGCGATCGCATCTCTGGCATTGCTCATCGCACTCCGGTTTTGACCTCAGCCACAGTGAATCGGCGAGCTGGGGCAGAAGTCTTTTTCAAGTGTGAGAACTTTCAGCGGTCGGGGTCGTTTAAGTTTCGGGGGGCTTACAATGCGTTGGCTCAGCTATCTGAGGAACAACGCAAGCAAGGCGTTATAGCCTACTCGTCGGGCAATCATGCTCAGGCGTTGGCGTTAGCAGGTCAAATTCTGCATGCTCCGGTCACGATCGTCATGCCAAGCGATGCGCCTACGGTGAAGCAAACCGCAACAAAAGAATACGGGGCAACGATTGTGTTCTACGATCGCACCACTCAAAAACGTGAAGACGTAGCGCAGACAATCCTGGCAGAGCGTCAACTCACCCTGATTCCACCGTTTGACTATGCGCCTGTGATCGCAGGGCAAGGAACCGCCGCCAAAGAATTGATCGAAGAAGTCGGTGAATTGGATATGTTGCTGGTGTGTGTTGGGGGTGGCGGATTGATTTCGGGGAGCGCGATCGCTGCTAAATCTCTCTCTCCCAACTGCGAAGTGATTGGAGTTGAACCGAAACGCGCTGATGATGCGACTCGATCGTTTAACACTGGAACATTACAAACAGTGGAGAATCCGACGACGATCGCGGACGGGGCAAGGTCGCGATCGCTGGGTCAACTCACTTTTCCGCTGATTCTAAAATATGTGGATGACATGGTAACGGTTTCAGATGCCGCGATCGTGCGATCGATGTTCTTTCTATGGGAGCGGCTTAAAATCGTAGTCGAGCCGACCGGAGCGTTAGCTGCAACTGCTTTACTTGAAGGAATTGTGTCAGTTCCAAGTGCGAAGATTGGCGTGATTATTAGTGGCGGAAATGTAGACCTGAAAGAAGCCGGAAAATTGTTTTCAAAAGCAACAGCAAAAGAGAAACATCAGCCTCGCCGTCCTCTCGCTCAGGAACTAAGTTAGTACAATGGATGCGTTTATCACTAAATTGCGAGTTCGACATTATGAAATGGATACATTAGGACATGTGAATAATGCAATTTATCAACACTATTTAGAACAAGCTGCGATTGAGCATTGCGAGTATTTAGGATTAACCCTCGATCGATTTCGTGAATTAGGCGGCGCGTTTGTTGTCCGAAAATTAGAAATTGAATATTTGAGTTCTGCGATCGCAGGCGATCTGCTTGAAATTAAAACCTGGGCGGAAACAATGAAAGGAACTCGCGCCGTGCGGCACTATGAGATTCGTAAGCAAGGCGAAGAGAGTTTAGTCCTGAAGGCGCAAGCTGTCTGGGTTTGGGTAGAAACGTCAACTATGCGTCCAAGAGGGATTCCAGAGGCTGTATTCGCAGCATTTGGGCAGTTGAAGAGAGATGTTTAGAAGGTTGAGTCAAATACAAGATAGTTACACAATTACCGTAGTCGAACTCCCAATCCTGATTGGTCATTTGGAACAACTCTACCATTCTCGAATGATGCGCCGATGAATGGGTCATCCAACAAATTCAAATGACTATCTAAATCTAAATGATCTGCTAATGGTGATAGCTGTGCTAATGCTGTATTTGATAATGCACTATCGGAATAGCAACCAAACATTACTTTAAGATCATGTGCTTTTGCAACATGAATCATTCGCAACGCTTCTGATATGCCACCTGATTTCATCAGCTTGATATTAATGCCATGAACGCGATCGCTCAGCATTGGAATATCTCGACTCGTAAAACAACTCTCATCTACAAAGATTGGCAACGGTGAAAGGTAAAAGAGTTTGGGTAACTCGGATTCTCGCCCTTTCGCTAAGGGTTGCTCGATGTACGTAACGCCGCGATCGCATAGCCAATGCGACATTTTCAGCGCCGATTCCACATCCCATCCGCCATTTGCATCAACGCTAATCTGAGCAATCTGAGGCGCAGCCTCTTGCACCGCTTCAAACATCGCTTGATCGGCGGCGATTCCTTCAGAACTCCCTAATTTAACTTTTAGCGCCTGAATGTCCCGCCACGGCGATTCTACTGTTCCTTTGCCGAGCCAATCTAAGACTCGTTGTTTTGCCGCTTCTGGCGTGCTGATGCCTATCGTCACCGAGGTTGGCACAATGCGATCGCGATCCAGTCCCCACAGTTGCCAGAGGGGAAGCCCAACATATTTACCCAGCCAATCGTACAAAGCGATATCCAAAGCAGCGCGGGCAGCAGATGGAACGTTTGCTTGGTGGAGAAGCTGTTCAATGCGCTGACGTTCGAGCGGACTGAGCGATTTTAGCAGGGGTGCGATCGCTTGAAGAGAGCGTGCGATCGCTTCAGTCGTTTGCGGGTTTTCTCCGATCGAAAATGGTGACGCTTCTCCCCATCCTTCTACCCCATCATGCTCAATTCTGATCCAAACATTCGTCGTTTGCGCCGTTGTGCCTCGGCTAATCGTAAGCGCAAAACGCTTATGTACCGTAAAGGTCTGAATCTGAATTTCCATAATGGGATTCAAATAGGGTGTCGGAGTCTCGGAAGTAAATCGCCTTAATCGTACCCAATGCCCTTCTAAGTTGCACAGTTCTTTCAACAATTGAGGTGATCAACCCAGCGATTACTCAATGTCCAACTTACTAGATAAGATTTCTGAACAATTAGCAAATCCATACTTGAACAACCAACATGTCAACTTAAGATTGAATACTTTAGTAATGAACAAAATAAAAAAGTTCTAGCAACACTGCTAGAACTTAAACGGTTGAATAACCTATTCTTCAATAATGTCTCGAATTCGACGCTCTAATCGATCGAGATCTAATCCACCTTCGTCACGCGTAAAGCGACGAACTGTACCATTCAAGTTTTGCAAATCAGATAGCAGATCATGCAAAACTTCTTGCTGCTGCCGAGCTTGTGTCACCTCTCGCGGCTCTTGAACTAAATCACGCACGATCGAATCCTCAGCACGAGAGGCCACGAGCGGATCGCTTTGACCTTCTAGATGAATAAATGTTCGACGACCCGGACCCCGCTCCTCTTCAATGGGAACAACGGCAGTCACTTGGTCAGAACGCACATATTTGCCAAACCCCAAATGAACCAGCACGGAAGACTGAATTCTCATACTTATGCTTTGCTCTTTCAGATATTCCTATTATCTCTAATTCTTCAGTCTAAAGGACTAATTTAGAGAACGGTTTATCCCCCTATTAAGGGCGAGATTTCCGCCGAAGTAAGTAATGCCTTTTGGCAGATTTTTTTCGCTTAAATTCTTCTTGAATAGGAACTAAAGGTAAGTAGCAGATCTGCTAATATTTTTCGTCCAAAACTTGTTGAGAGGACAAAAATAACTATCCACGATCTACTGCTTGAAATGCACTCTAAATTATTCTGCAAGGTCATAACATGCAAGCGCAAAATTCGGGTCTATTCAAAAAATTGGTAAGCAGCGAACGTGCTGTTGCCTTCACTCTCGGCATCGTATTTCTATTAATTGGAATTGCAGGATTCATTCCAGCATTTATGCATCTTCCGGGTGATGCCCCTGTTACAGATGTCCTTGTACCAAGACTCTCGTTTTCAGATGGCTATGGTCATCTATTTGGTATCTTCCCAACTAACTACTTACACAACGCTGTTCACATCGTTGTTGGGTTGCTTGGTATTGCTGCAGCAACTAGCTTCAGTGGATCGCTGGTTTATAACCAAGGATTCGCAGTAATGTACGTTGCGATCGTGCTGATGGGATTAATTCCTGCAACCAATACAACGTTTGGTTTGATGCCAATTTATGGTAACAACGTTTGGTTTAATGCACTCACAGCGATCGCCGCTGGTTATGTCGGATTTGTGAAGCCTGCTCAGCTTGCCAAGGTCAGCTCGACGCCTAGCGCATCTTAAGTTCTGTACCGATTTCTATTGCTTTGATAAAGGAAGCACTCTTAACCAGGGTGCTTTCGCTATTTTTTAAATATCCTGATCACCAGCGCCAATTATGCAATCTCCAAACTTTTTTGTGTTTTTGCGTTACCTATGCACTGAACGCGCTAGACGGAACTCCATCTCAGTACCGGGGGCATGTCTACTAAAGTCACCCTGTGGCTGCACACATCCAGGGCAAGACCTTCGGTGCGAAGATTGTCCCTACCTAGAAGCATGTCTATCTCGAGCCAAAATTCAGGAGATGCAGAGAAATCATCTGCTTCGTTAGGTTCTCTTTTCGGGTTCGGGTCTGTCGCAGAGCTTTGTATCTGTTGCAGAGCATTGTAAGAGACAGTCCTGCTAAGCAAGGACACTTGCGCTAAGCAGGCCGAACTTCCTTCAAACCGCCTTCTTCACGGGTTGCTGTAACAAACTTTTCACAATCTCTGGAATCTCAGATGGACGGTCTGCCACTGGCACTCCAGCTCGTTTTAGTGCGGCAATTTTGCTTTCTGCTGTGCCAACGTCTGGGCCAAAATCAGTGGCCTGAGACTCAATAATGGCTCCTGCATGTCCCATGCGTCGATCACGGGGGGCACTCCGCCCGGCAACATAGGCAACTACAGGCTTCTCGATCGCTTCGGCAATATGATGGGCGGCAATTTCTTCACTATCTCCGCCAATTTCTCCGACCAGCACAATGACATCCGTTTGGTCATCTTCATCAAGGATTTGCAGCCACTGCGGAAAGGTTGACCCAACGATCGCATCTCCGCCGATGCTCACCGCAATGGATTGCCCTAGCCCTGCCTGCGTTAATGACCAAGCAATCTCATAAGTTAGGGTACCGTTTCGGCTGATCAGGCCAACCGAGCCAGGTCGGTACAGGTCTGGGGGGTGGATTCCGAGCAGCAGTTGATTGGGGACAATGATGCCAGGACTATCGGGGCCAACAATCAGGGTTTCGGTCGCTTCAGCGGTGCGAATCAGATGCACCATATCTAACGGAGGAATGCCCTGAGTAACGAGAACAATTTTTCGCACGCCCGCCGCGATCGCTTCGAGGGCAGCATCCAACACCGCATACGGAGCCGAAAAAATCACTGATGTATCGATTGCGCCCACGCTTGGTAAAGCTTGCTCCACCATGTCAAATACCGGAATTCCAGCCAGCGATCGCCCTCCATATCCTGGACTAATTCCAGCGACCACCGTGGTTCCATAGGCTTGCATCAAGGGAGCATAGCTTGCACCTAACGGTTCGATGATGCCCTGAATAATGACTTTGTTAGCTGCCGTAAAATTCATAAAATGGGAGGAGTTTAGGGATACAAATCTAAACTTGAGGATGACTAGGCCCAAGGATGACTAGGATAGTGAGAGCGTAACCCTCGTTTCTGTAGGGACTATAAACGTTCTACTATGCGCCTGCAAGCCGCTACTGAACAGTAGTTTATATATCAAGTATTAGAGTTTCTCAGCGTTTGAACTGTATAGAAGAAAGCTAAGTTCAGGTTAACTGTTAGAAGTTTGAGCGCTACTAGCAGAATACGAGATACCTTATTATAGTTCTGCTGAATAGGTGACTAAATCTGAGAATTTCCTAGATTAAGCAATGGCGACAAAAATAATGCTGTTAAATTCAGTATTCTTACGGCACTAGGTGTAGTTTAAGAAACGGTTAATACAAGGTTAAGTATCCCGATTTCTAACTAAAGTTAGAGCCTGCGCGATCGCCTTATCCAAGTCTTCCACCAGGATAGTTGGTGTTTTAGCCAAGGTCGCTTTAGCGTCTTGAAACTGCGATCCGACGAGGCGGACTACGAGAGTTGGAAGCGGCTTAACGCGACTGAGGCGAATCTCATCCTTCACCGGGCCGACGGGTTTAACAATTGAAATCGGGCGCTGCAAAAATTTTGAAATGGATTCAGCCACGCGATCGCAGGACAACGTTCCACTCACAATGTTGATCAAAACCACCTTGATTTGCTTGTTGCGCGTTAGCAACTCTAATCCTTGCTCTAGACGTTGGCATAAGGTTTCAGGCAAGGCGTCAGAGTGAGTTTCGCCGCCAATATTGAGGAAATTAATAGGTTTTCCGCCCGCCTGACACAGCAAATCCATCGTCGCCATCGTTAAGCCTGCGCCATTGGCCAGAATCCCGATCTGCCCATCCGGATCAACCGTCGATAGCACTTCAGGCAGACGCGCCAAAGCTGGTTTATGCGGTGTTGCGCCTTGGGTTGATCGCGTATCTAACGCCGCTAAAGCGGCATGGCGTCCTAAAGCGGCATCATTAACCGTGACTTTGCCATCGAGCGCCATCACATCACCTTCAGCATTCACAGCTAAAGGATTGATTTCTACCAAATCTAAGTCCTGGCTGAGGAACAGACCATACATACGCTCAATGACGTCTGTTACTACATTTAGAAGGTTTCCTTTTAAGCCCATTTTCAGCGCAAGACGACGCGCATAGAACGGCGAGAACTCTTGATCCACCACAATCTGCTGCATTTGCGCGATCGCCGTTTGCACATCCACGCCGCCCTGAGCTGAGCCAAGCAGCACCGGGCGACGAATCGATCGATTGAGAACGACCGCCAGATATAGTTCTTGTTTGCTGTCAAACTTTGCTTCGGCTAACAGCACCTTAGGCAATTCCCCCATAATCGGTAGGTTAAAAATGGTATGCGCCGCCGCGATCGCATCGATCGTATTCGATACCAACCGAACGCCCCCTAGTCGTCCGCGTCCACCAATATAGACCTGTGACTTCAGCGCGATCGGATAGGGAATGGCAAGGCTTTTTAGATCGGCGGGGCGATCAATGCGCTGCGAAGGTGGAACCGGAATTCCGACTCCACGAAACAATTCTTTCGCTTGATATTCCAGTAAATCCATCACGTGCTGTTTGATGTGGGCTGTTTGGTTGAGTGATTAAATTGAGTGATTAAGCGGCAGGTGCCCAGGTGCTTAAATTAGGTGCTTTGAACTTAACCTGCTTTATGCTGATTCTTCCAGTCTTTGGCAACTAAATCAATTTTGTAGAATTTTTGCCAGAACAGATCGACCAGTCGAGTGGGCAGCAGCTTAGTCATCATAAATATCGTTAGATCCCCGGCAGTAGCTGCCACATAGCGACACCGGGGGCGGGGCACTCGAATGGCTTCGATGATCACCTTGGCCACCTGTTCGGAGGTCCAGGCTTGACGGCGAGTGATTTTGTCAAGGTTCTCAAGATTCTCAAAAGCAGCGCGGTAAGGGGAATTTAGCCCGCCGTTGGGAATTTTGTCATCGACTTCGCGATTAATCACGTCAAAGAATTCGGTACTGACAGGACCTGGTTCGATCACGCAGACTTGAATATTGAAGGGTGATAACTCGCGGCGCAAAGAGTCGCTCAGCGCTTCTAGAGCAAATTTAGAGGCACTGTATAACCCGCCAAAGGGAAACGCAATTCTGCCAGCGAGCGAACTGACATTTATAATCTTTCCCCCGCCTTGACTCCGCATAACGGGTGTTAGGGCTTGAATCAGCGCGATCGTACCCAATACATTCACCTGGAACTGTCGCTGCACGGCGGCAGACGGAATTAATTCGATCGGCCCCATTTGCCCGTAGCCCGCGTTATTCACTAAGACATCAACACGTTCAAACTTTGCGATCGCGGTCTGCGCCAAGGCTTCAACTTGCGCCACGTCTGCCATATCTGTGGGTACGGTGATGACTTCGGCTCCTGCCTTGCTGCACTGATCGGCAACGCGGGTGAGTTTATCTTGGTTGCGAGCCGCTAGGACTAATCGAATTCCCGTCCAGCGATGGGCTAAGGCTTGTGCTAAAGCTGCTCCAATACCAGCAGAGGCACCTGTAATTAAAACGACTTGTTCAGAAGGGTTCATGAATTGCTCCGACGCAGAAATGTTTAAACAGAACCAATAAGGGGCTTATTTGTCATTATTAATACTTCAAAGGGGATTCGGGTTGAGTTGTTATTAGTTTGTTGCATTGACAGCGGCTTAGTGTTTGCATTGATGTTTGTCTATTTTTGACGATATTGCTTTTGCTAATACAATGACACCTCTGACATCAATTTCATAACGTCTAAAGGTTTGCATGGCCGATCGCACTGTTGCACCCGAGGTGTAAATATCATCAAACAGCAGAATGGGCGTGTTTTGAGGAGGACGCTGAAACGCTTTGCCTAACTCGAAGGCTTGGTTGAGCGTCTGTTCTCGATCGGTCGCAGACAACTTAAACAGCGCTTCGGTAGCTTGGGTGCGCTGCAAGGCGTGAGCTTGTAGTCGGCATCCTGTCAGGTTACAGAATTCGCGGGCTAACAATTCGGCTTGGTTATAGCCGCGCTGCCGTTGTCGTTCAGGGTGAAGCGGAATCGGAACGATGATTGGCTGGATCTCCCGCCGGATGGATGAGGTAAGCCACGCTTGAGCCACCTGCCGACCCAACGGAACTGCCAAATCAGAACGATGCTCGTATTTCAACTGCGCGATCGCACGTTTTAACGCTCCGCCATAGCTGCCCCACGCAAAAACGTGAGGGGGCTCGTGCCAAAATTGAGACGGGTTGGCGAACCGTTGCTGCTCAAGTTTTCTCTGGCAGTAGAGACAAAACTCTGTAGATGTTGGTCGCTGACAGAGAGGACAAGTTGACTTGAGGAAGAGACGAAAAACGGAATCTAGACGCATTGGGTTCGGCACAGCTAGGTTTGGCTACTGAAGGGTTGCTGTGCAGACTCCGAAGCGCAAGAGGTTCTGAGGGAAACAAGCAACACTTTTTCAGAATGCCCTTAAATCGAGGATGCAATGTTCGACGATCGCGCGTTGTCGATCATGCATAAATTCTGAACAATTTCTGCTCTTGAAAAAGGGTGTTCTACAATCAGACGGAACCGCAATTAGTGCAAAGCGGAACTTCAAAGAAAACGCTTTGCAATCTCTAACGGATTGCTGTTGCCGTCTATAGACCGTGGGTAATTTGTGGATAGTTTTTGCCGCATCGAAAAAATTGGTGGTCTGTGGATAATTTTTATTGGATAGAAGAAATCAAGTCAGAGCAATCTGTGTGGGTTGGAGAGCAAGCTCTTTATCTCAGTCAACTGTCGCGGAAAGGCTATCCCGTGATGCCAAATTTTGTGATTTCGGCACAGGCGTTACGAGAATTTTTGGCGTCCATTCACCAGGAAGACTCTTTTTTTGCTGACTTGGCTGACGCTTCCTTGCGGTTAAATGTCGAAGACGCGGAGCAACTGCAAGCGATCGCACGGCAAATTCGGCAGACCTTCCAAACGACTCCGCTATCTCAACCTTGGCTCAAGGCTCTAGAACCCTGTCTTAAAACTTTGCCTACCATTCCGCCTAAGAGTGCTGAAGCCTCACAAGCGGTCATTCTCCGTCCGTCGTTTGCTCTAAATGCGATCAGCTCCGCCAAATCTTCCCTATTAGATTTGACCAATTTGATTGAACCGCAGGTGTGTAGGCGAACCGTGGACAGCATTGTTTCAGGCTTAAAGCAACTGTGGGCAGAGCTTTTCCGAGCGCGAAATTTAGTGTATTTGCAACGCGCCAAGCTATCTCTTCAAGATCTTCATTTTGCAGTGATTGTGCAGCCGATTGGCTCGGCTGAGATGTCGGGATATTTGCAAGCCAATTCAACCAATTGGGAAATCTTAGCGACATATGGATTGCCGATATCAATCGAGCGGGGTGAAGTGTTGCCAGATGTCTATCACCTCAATTTGTCTCCTGAAATGGTGGCATCGCAAGCTCTAGGACATCAGACTATTTTTTATCAAATCAGCGATTCAGCCGATTCTCCATTGGAGCGTCACCCTTGGAATCATAATCAGCAGCTTGTTCTAAAGCCGCAAGACTTACAGCGCTTTCTGACGCTGGCACAGCAATTGCAAACCGAGTTTGGCACCGCGATCGCACTAGAATGGCAGTTCTATCAGGACACTCTCTATTTCACTCAGGTTCAGTATTGCAATCCGAATCAGGACACCGATGTCAAACCAGAATTGCCTCAATCGGTGATCGCCGTTGGGGTTGGTGCATCAGGGGGACGAGCGATCGCGCGGGCTGAAGTCCTCACCAATAGCGATCATCTGCCGCTTACCCTTCCCCCAGAAACGGTGTTGGTCGCGTCAGAAATTTCGCCGGACTGGTTGCCGTTGATGCAACAAGCTAGTGCGATCGTTTCCGAGCAAGGTGGCCTGACGAGTCATGGCGCGATCGTAGCCAGGGAATTAGGTATTCCAGCGATTGTGGGAGCGGGGCAAGCAACTCAGCAGATTCGGACAGGAGATTGGATCGTGGTCGATGGGGATGAAGGAAAGGTGTATGACGCCCAGACAGAAAAGCTGAAGCCTCGTGATGCTGTGAGTGCATTTCCTCTCACACCAATAATGAATGTGCCAATTGCAACTCGCCTTCTGCTGGCGCTCAGTCAGCCTGATCTAGTTGAGCGGGCGGCTCAGCTTCCTGTAGATGGAGTTGGATTGTTGAGATCTGAGTTAATGATGGTGAGCATTTTAGATCAACATCATCCTCAATATTGGATCAGACAAAATCGTCAATCGGAATTAGTTCAACGCCTCGCTCAACAGATTGAGAAATTCGCTCAAGCGTTTTCGCCGCGCCCTGTGTTCTACCGAAGTTTGGATCTGCGATCGCACGAGTTTCAATCGCTGCGAGGACAGGAACCAATATCAGAACCCAATCCAATGTTGGGGCTGCGCGGCACGTTTAGTTATGTTCTCAATCCAGAATTGTTTGATCTAGAACTTGAGGCATTGAGGCAGGTGATTAGTGCCAAGCTCAACGAAGGAACTGCAACGGGTTACTCTAATTTGAGATTGGTGTTGCCATTTGTGCGAACGGTGGAGGAATTTTCGTTTTGTCGATCGCGGGTTGAGCACGCGGGTCTCATGCAGCACGCTCAGTTTCAACTGTGGATTATGGCAGAAGTTCCGTCAGTGATATTTCTGCTGCCAGAGCTTGTGAAAGCTGGAGTGCAAGGAATTTGTATTGGCACTAGCGATTTAACCCAATTGATATTAGGCGTCGATCGCGATCAGGGAGTTTTGGCAACAAGATTTGATGAGACGCATCCAGCCGTTATGAATGCGATCGCGCAACTGATCCAGTCGGCTCGTGTGCTCAAGATTCCCTGTTCAATTTGTGGTCGCATTCCGACTCACGCTGACTTTATCGATCAATTGGTAGAATGGGGTATCACGTCGATTACCACAAATCTCGATGCGGTTGAGGCAACATACAGTGCGATCGCTCGTGCTGAGCAACGATTATTGCTAAAAAACGCTCGCAATTTGTAGCGTTGCTGAGTCTGGATACAAATTCCTCAATTCGCCCTCATTCAATCCCTCTGCCGCAAAAGATTCAGAGCAAGCATTTCGATAGAACGCGGCGTTTTGACTGTTCTACCCCAGTCACAAACTGCTCAATGGAGTCAAGCTATCTGATGGGTAGTCGCCGTAATCTTTATGAGATGAAGCATTATTTTGCTTGGAGACGCGATCGTATGAGTTGACTTTCTCAAATTGATCTACGTTTTTCAGCGAATCTAATTCACGTTGAAGGAAATCAACAAACCAGAACCCATAATCAATAAATTAGAACTCATAATCAATAAACGCTTATAGCAAATTAGATTTTGCTTAAACGAAACTTATCTATCAATTCTCAAAATTAGATTTTCTGTTCTGTTAATCAATTGTGCAGTTCTCAGAATCAATAATGCAGTTCTCACAATCAAGTTTAGAGTTGGTCAAACCAAGTTGAGCTAAACCAATCCGTATTCAAAAAACTAGCTCTCCAATTTCTTCAAAAAACTGGAGAGCTAGGCAGCGCGAAACGAAAGCTGAAAGAGAAGAGAGATCTGAAAGCGACTGTAGAGGTTCACGTTCAGATTCAGCAACACTCAATTCATTGTGGTGATAAATTATTTCCGTTCCTAGAGCAAAACTAGGGTTTAGCGCAGCTTTGAGGCGAGCATGTCACCTCAACTGAACCTACCAAGGCCGTGTCCTGAAACTGCTTTGTCGTGTTGTTTTCGCCTGCTGGAGAAGGATAAATGCCTGAAAATTCTCCTTTAGCAGCAGTCCGAAAAGAAATGTTTGGAGCGGGTTGAGCCGTAAAGTCGACGTATTCTCTAGACTCATTTGAGGTGTTGTAAGACAAAGTTGCATCTCCATAAATGGCTTCAGCTTGCTGGATTGATGTTCCCGCTCCTACCCCTTGAGCTGTTCGGTAACTAGAATTATCTGTCACTAGCGATGTAATCACATCTGAATCCTCCAGCGTTATGCCAGCAGGGTAAAGGATACGATATTGCACTTCTCCTGACTGGCTCACTGCGATCGCGTCAAAATCGACCATAAAGGGCGACTCTACTTTGAACGTAGAACTTGCCCCTAGTTCTTGCTTCAACTCTCCTAACGTCATTCCTAAACGAGCAGAGCCAATTCCTTCTGCTGAAATCGTTTTAGCGGCTGAGACACTGTTCTGTTTTAGAGCATTTGGGCTAGGAGTTGCAGAGGGTTGAACCGAAGTAGTTGAGACGCTGTTCTGTTCCGGAGCATTTGGGCTAGGAGTTGCAGACGGTTGGATCGAAGCAGATGGTGTTGTCCGAGTAGAACCGCATCCTGCTAGAACTACGATTAGGCCAGTCGTAATGATTAAAGTAAATGGCTTTAAAGGTTGGTGCATAATTATTAAATTGCTCCTTTTTATCGACGATATTGATTCGAGTACCCCGATAAGTAGGCTCTGGTAAGCCTTTGGTGATCCAGATCTTTTGGTAGGTCCAGTTTTTTGGCAATCTAAGATGCGAAAGTTACATTAAATGAATTTGCAGATGAATTCGCAATTGCACCCAACCTTACTAAAAGCTTCCAAGAGCCTTATTTTTCAACGAATCATCGCTTATCTGACATACCCTCCTTTGGTTAGAAAGGCTTTTAGCTCAGTGAAAAATTGTTCGCGATCGCTCTGCTTATAAGCACTGCGTAATCGCTTCCAGCCATCTTCCTGCTGATTTAACAAGTATTTGTCTGCCATGTACGCTGCTAACACTCCTTTCACTTCACCGTCTTCTTCTCCAGCATTGGTGTAAGACTGCCAGTAGCGATAAGCATCTGCATAAATAGCTTTTGGATAGCGGCGTGTTTCATCAATCATCTTGCCGCGATCGTAACGCCAGATTTGAATGGGAAAGCCTGATCCAGCAAAGCTTGCAAACGCATAGGCAAAGGACGGATCAGCGCTCATAAACTCAACCGTTCCATTCTTATCCACGTCTTGCAATCCATAGCCGATATCGGCCCAATCATGCTGCATCGCAACGTAGGTCTTTTTAGCCGCATCATAGCGGTAGATTAGAGAATACGTGCAGCAGTGCGCCCCGCCTGTAAAGAAATCTGCAATTACTTCAGGCTCTTTGTCCCCATCCAAATCTTGAACCACAAAGCCAGATTTCGCCGATTGATCTGACGAACCCTCTGCCAGATCAATCAGTGGGCGATCGTACTCGTTGACCTTGGGTGACTGATTAAAAACAGCTTGTCCGGCTCGCGTGATTTTCAATCGGACATTGCTGTACTTATAAGCATCTTTCTCTGGTTTTTGGTAAGAAAGCTCAGCCCGGACATTGCCTTGTTGCGCAGTTTTAACAATTCCAAGAGCATGAACCGGCAAAACAGCAACACTAATGAGACCAACACTTAAGACAATTTTGGAAATGGCAGAACAAATAGCATTCATCATCTAACAGAAAACGGCGAGTTGATTACTAAAAATAGCTACAACCGCCGTTTATGAGAATCCAGATTAACTTCTGCAAATTTAATCGATCGCAAACTGAGAGCGAGACTGCCGCGATCGCCAGTAGGTAAACAACGCCAAATGAACAGGTTTGAACAAAGCGTATAGTCCAGCCACTACCAGAAAGGTCAGCGTCATGGCCAACAGTGGGCGCTTTCCTAACAAATCATCGAGTACCGACATCGCGACTTCATCAAGGCGCGTCACCAAATCCCAACTGTTAAATCGTAAAAATCGCCCCAAATAGATCCCGATCGCGCTCAGTCCATGAAGCATCATTTCAGCCAGCAAAATCCATTGAGTCAGTCCCCGCCGATTTAAGTAATATCCCAAATTAATCAAAGACAGAACATAAGCCTCAAATCCCGCCCAAATAAACAGGATATACAGCGGAATCAGCACGAGTGTGACAAACCATGTCGAATTTGCCGATTGGACTTGATCAATAAAATGAATAATATCTGTCAAAATATAAGGGGCGTTTGGCAAAAAGGCAACGAAGACAACCACTCCTATCCACCACCAGAACGATCGATGGCGCGATCGCAACCCAACGGGTGGCAACGTGAGTGTAGAAGCATGAAGTTGAGTTTGCCGAAATAGAAGAACGCTCAGCACTAAGGGGATAAACGCCAAGAAGAGATTCCAACTCATCCACGGAGCGTTGTCTAACAGCACGGACCAAGCTTGTGAGAGGAGAGATCTAACCATAATAGAAGTTGGAAAGGTGATGCATAGCAATTTCAGCACGCTTACAGAATGCTGCTCTAGTGCTGGTTCACCATAGCTTAAGGTCGAAGCTTGTCATTGGTATGACAGGTTCATAACCATTCCAAGAATTATTTTCAGCAAAAAACCGCTCTGATGGGCTCAAAGCGGTTTCGGCAACGGTATCACCTACAGGTTTAAGCTATGGGTTTAAGCTATAGGTTTAACTTATTATCCCGGCGATATTGAGTGTAAGCTGCAACAAATAAGCCCGCCAGCGTCACTGGAATAAGCCCTAATACGATGCCCAGCAAAATTGGCTCAATCATGACTGAATCTCCTCAGTTCTTTAAAGTTCTGAAACATTGCGATTTGCTCTTATTGTCTATCCTACTGGGTCTGGAGGTCAATCAGTGCAACGAATTGGGCAATGAGATTTAGGTTTCGCGAGAGATTCATTCATCCTCAAAGTCAAGTGTTGCCAAAATTTGTTAAAGTCTGTTTAGTAAATGAGTGAACATTCTTTACAAGCTGAACTGAAGTAAGACCCTTTGAACGAGCAATTTGCCAAACCTGTCGTCTCTCCCCAAAAATTGGTTGCGATCGCATTAGTGGTCGCGATCGCCATTGTGCTGGGCGTGCTATCGGTTTACGAGATTCGGAAGCCTAATCCGTACGCGCGCGAGGTGCTGGCGCTTCAAGGCGATAGCATTCAGGGTCACGCCATTTTTCAGATTAACTGTTCGGGCTGTCACGGCATCCTGGCAGACGGAAAAGTGGGGCCTAGTTTGAAAGGCATTTCTACCCGGAAGTCGCGTCCGCGATTGATCGAGCAAGTCATTAGCGGTGAAACGCCCCCAATGCCCAAGTTTCAGCCGAGTCAGAAAGAAATGGCAGATTTGTTGAGCTATTTAGAAAGTTTGTAACGTTAGGAAAGCAGTTCTAAGCACAACTGTCGGAAGTGATCGCCGCGTTGCTCAAAGTTTGGATATTGGTCAAAGCTAGCGCAGGCAGGCGAGAGCAAAACAACTTGAGCAGAGTACTGTTTAGCAACGTCTCGCGATCGCGCCACTGCCCGCTCCATCGTTTCCACAATTTCGTAATTAGAATATCCAATCTCGTCTAACCGCTTGGCAAACGCAGAAGCTGCTTCACCAATCAGCAGCACGGCAGCCGCTTTCTGCTGGATGACACCTAGCCACGCCTGATCATCTCCGACCTTCGGCTCACCGCCCGCAATCAAAATCGCTGGACTCTTAACGGCAGATAATCCAACTTCGGCAGCATCGTAGTTCGTGGCTTTACTGTCATTAATAAAGTCGATCCCGTTCCAGGTGTGAATATGCTCCAGTCGATGCGCCACACCGGGAAACTTTGCCACAGCTTGTGCGATCGCGCTCTTTTCCACACCCGACAAATGCGCTGCTGCTACAGCCATCAGCAGATTCTGCACATTGTGCGCTCCCGGCATTCGCAACGCATCTGCCCGAACGAGGCGTTCCCCTCGGACGATCACCCAACCGTCTTCAAGGTATGCCCCCAGTTCCGGGTTGCCAACCAATTTAGACTTACCGATTACGCTCGTCCAGCAAGCATCTGCCCGAACCGGATACGCCTGCTGAAGCCCAATATTTCTGAGGTAGGGATCGTCGCCATTGAAAATCTGAGTTTCAGATTGCCCCAGTAAGTGAGCTTTGATATTGAAGTAATTTTCAAGGGTTTTATGGCGAGCCAGATGATCGGGTGTAAAGGTCGTCCAGATGCCGATTTGCGGTGCGATCGCGGGCGAAGATTCGATTTGGTAGCTGCTGAGTTCTGCGATCGCATAGTCTGGTTTTTCTTCTAATAGCGCCACTTCGCACGCGGCATAGCCAATATTGCCAAAGGCAGGCGCACGATATCCGGCCGTCTCAAAAATTGCAGCCGTTAATGCGGTTGTCGTTGTTTTGCCATTTGTGCCTGTAATGGCGATCCAGGGACAGTCTCGAAGATAGCGCCACGCTAGTTCCATCTCGCCGATGGTGTCAATTCCTAATGCCCGCGCTGACAATAAACCCGGCACATCCCACGGTACCCCCGGACTGACCACAACCAAGTCTGGTTTAGTAGATTCTGGACTAAAGGTATCACCAAGCTGAACCGCGATTCCTTCGGAGAGAAGCTCTTGTTGCTGCTGCTGCAAAGCGGGAGATGTCCCGCGATCGCTAATCGTGACACGCCATCCTTCTCGGTTCAGCAATCGAGCGGCTGCATTCCCAGATTTTCCCAAACCGATCACAGAAGCGCTTGGCATAGTCAAGAGGCGAAAAATTTGCACCCTCTATAGTACTGCTTTATGAAAGTACTGCTTAAAGATTCATTACAGTTCATAAGATTGTGACATGATATTTCCTACGCATATAATTTGCTCGCTAGAATGTAACGACACATGTACCCAACCGCCAAGCAAGAAGCAAAGTGCTTTATTCTCTGCCAGCGTCTTACCGCGATGTTTCTCCCGATCTGGATTGTCAGGCTCGATGAGCGGAACGGAGAAATTTTTATTTTGGCAGGGGAAGAAATGGCAATTGTAATTAATACTGATGGAGAGTGGGAGTTTGACAATGAAGCCTAACTTTAGCGTAATGAGTATTCCTGAGTTGAAAGCCTATTTGCTAGAGAATCGAAACGATGGTGAAGCAGTTCATGCCATCATCGAGAAGATTCATCTCAACCCAAACACGAAACGCTATTCTGCAGAGGATGCCGATCGCTTGCCCGAAATTTATGAGGAGCATCGCAAACGGCAGGGAGCATAAAAGTGTCTTTGAGCGAATTCTAACGAGAGCGAGTGTGAGTGGTGAACGGTTACATTTCAATCGATTGTTTAAAACTTTAAAGTCAAATCAATAGTATTGAATAAAGCTTCTAAGTAGATGAACTTTATTAAACGACTTAATTAAACATAAGATGCTTGTGTTGCCCTCATCCCAACCCTTTCCCGCAGGAGAAGAGTTAGGGAATGAGGGTCTTCGGTTTAAGGGGGTCTTCCTACTTACCACCTCATCATCTAATGGCTTAGGATTTCCCTAGGCTTGCTTTGCAATCGCTCCAAAATCTGCCAAGACTCGCCCATAATTTCGCAGAATTCCCAATAGATTCAAACGATTTTGTTTAATGTCAGGATCATTGTCCATCACCAGCACACTATCTTCTCCATCAAAGAAGGTGCTGACCGTTGGCGCAATTTGACTCAGAGCCGTGATCAGTTTGGAGTAGTCTGCTTGTCCTTGCATGGTTTGTAACGATTGCAAGGCATCGTAGAATGCTTTCTCAGAATTTTTCTGGAATAAATCAGGACGAATGACAACGGTTGGGTCAAGCTGTTGAGTATCTAAACTTCCCTGAGCCGCGAGACGAGAGGCGCGATTGACAGTCTCGTATATTGCAGACAGGCGACCATCGTTACGTATGGTTTGAAGAAATGAAGCGCGATCGCGCACATCTAACAGATCACTCAATGCCCGCTCTGCATACGTTCGGTCGTTCTCACCCAACACCGCATTCACCAAGTCATAATCGATGTTGCGGTCTTCACGCAGCAATGTTTCAACTCGTTGCAAGAAGAACTCTTTTAGCTGTTTCAGTAAATCTTCAGGCGTGAGTTTGAGTTGGGTAGAACTGGTCACGATCGCGTCTAGTAGTGCATTGAGATTGATGTTGAGATTGGCTGCCCAAGTAATATTGACGATTGCGGTTGCCGCACGCCGCAGAGCAAACGGATCAGACGATCCAGACGGAATCAGTCCCAGTCCAAAGATGCCAATCAGGGTATCTAAGCGATCGGCAAGCCCAACGACTTGTCCGACCAGCGATTGAGGCAATACGTCACCCGCGCCTTTGGGCAGATAGTGTTCTGCGATCGCAACGGCAACCGCTTCGGGTTCACCACTCGATCGGGCATACTTTTCACCCATGATGCCCTGCAATTCGGGGAATTCTCCCACCATTTGAGTGACGAGATCGGCTTTACAAAGGAGTGCGGCACGTTGAATGTGCGTCAGCGGGTCGCCTGTGATGTTTAATTGAGTCGCAATTTGAGCTGCGATCGCGACAATGCGATCCGCTTTCGCTCGCATCGATCCGAGATCTGCTTGAAAGGTGACGGTTTCAAGCTTAGGTAAGTAGCTTTCAAGTGGAGCTTTGCGATCGATATCGAAGAAAAATTTGCCATCCGATAACCTGGCTCGAATCACGCGTTCGTTTCCAGCGGCAATAATATCTGCCTTTTTGGGATCGCCATTAGAGGCAGTAATAAAGTAAGGTAGCAACTGATTTGAGTCTTTCTGACACACCGGAAAATACCGCTGATGGCTCTCCATTTCAGTTGTCACCACTTCTGATGGAATTTCTAAAAACTTGGCGTCAAACTTACCGACCACTGCTGATGGATATTCGACCAAATTAGTGACTTCTTGGAGTAAGTCACGATTGATGATCGCAACGCCGCCCACTTGATTTGCAGCATCGCGCACTTGCTGCTCAATCGTCGCTTTTCGATGTTCGGGATCAACATCAACATAAGCAGCACTCAACGTATTGATGTAAGCATCTGCATTCGGAATGGAAACCGGATCAGGATGAAGTACACGATGTCCCCACGAAATGCGATTAGCGCGATAGGAAATGGAATGGCTAACGAGATCAATCGGCAAAACATCTTGATCTAATAGCGCGACCAACCATCGAATGGGGCGAGAGAACTTTAGGTCTCCGTCTGACCATCGCATGAAGCGTTTGCCATCCAATCCTGTGATCCACTGAGGAATTTGTTCGGTGAGCAGATCTGCGATCGCCCGTCCTTTAATCCGTTTTTGCACAAACACAAACTCGCCCTTGTCCGTCGGACGAATTTCTAATGCATCGATCGAAACGCCTTGCTTCTGAGCAAATCCTTCTGCCGCTTTGGTAGGTTGCCCATCTTTGAACGCCGCTTTTGCCGGAGGCCCCTTCACCTCTTCATCTTGGTCAGGCTGTTGACTCGGTAAACCTTTGATCAGCACGGCTAGGCGACGCGGCGTTCCGTAATACTCGATTTTCTCCGGGGTGAGACTGAGTTCCGCTAGAAGTTTTGGCAGGCGCGATCGCCACTGATTTAGCGCTTCGTCCACAAAACTTGCAGGTAATTCTTCTGTCCCAACTTCGAGTAAAAATGACGGCATGATTCTTCAGCTTCTAGAGGCAAAATGATTTGCAGATCGGTCAATCTCACTAGTTTACCGCGTAGGATGAAGGGTATAGACAAGTCTTGTTTTTGGGAGCAGTGGCTATGGTGTTAGACCTGCGATCGCATCAATCCGACATCATTTATCCAGACAGCGACGGGCAACCGATGGCAGACAATACGAAGCAGTTTGAGTACATTGTCTACATCAAAAAAGGACTCGACTGGATTTTTGCTGACCATTCAGACGTGTTTGTGGGGGGCGATCTGCTGTGGTACCCGATCGAGGGAAACAACAAGCTCCGGCAAGCCCCAGATGTAATGGTCGTGTTTGGCAGACCGAAGGGCGATCGAGGCAGCTATCAGCAGTGGAGAGAAAGTGGCATTCCGCCTCAAGTCGTGTTTGAGATTATCTCACCTGGAAATACGTTTCCGGAGATGAACCGCAAACATCAGTTCTATGAGCGTTATGGCGTCGAGGAATATTACCTATACGATCCCGATCGCCTCAATTTGGCGGGCTATTTGCGAGTTGAAGATTCGCTAGAAGAAATTGACGGCATGGCCCAATGGATTAGTCCTCGCTTGCGGGTTCGATTTGAGTTAAACGATACAGGAAAACTCACACTCTACCGACCCGACGACCAGCCGTTTGAAACCTATGAAGAAGTTGCTACTCGCGCAGAACAAGAACGGCAACGCGCAGAACAAGAACGGCAACGCGCAGAACAAGAACGGCAACGCGCAGAAGATGCCGAAGCAAGAGCAACCCTTCTAGCGGAGAGACTTCGAGCCGCAGGCATCAATCCTGATGTTCTGGAGTAGTACCTGTCTCTCTACTAATGAGCCGTTAAGTCATGAGGCGTTAAGCGATTTGATCAGAAGTAGAGAGAGATCATCGCTATAATCACTATTCATTCCCCATGCAGCTTGGCAATGACAACTTCTCCCCGTGGAACACTAAAGTCTGGCATTAATCGGTTTGTAGACGCGATCTCAAGTGAAACAACGGTTTACGTCATCAAGCGATTATTACAAGCGCTATTAACTTTGTTTCTTGCTTCGGCACTGAGCTTCTTCATCATTCAGCTTGCGCCCGGAGATTATCTTGATACGTTGCGAGAAAATCCTAAAATTTCCCCCGAACGCATCGATCAACTGAGACGTCAGTTTTTATTAGACAAATCCTGGATTGAGCAATATTTTCGTTGGGTGTGGAACATCATCTCCAGAGGCGATTTTGGCACGAGCTTTGTCTACAACCGCTCTGTTGTGTCGCTGCTGTGGGAACGAGTTCCAGCGACGCTGCTGATCGCGCTTACGTCGCTGGTGTTGACATGGGCGATCGCCATTCCAATGGGCATCGTTGCTGCGATCTACCAACAGCGCTGGGTCGATCGGATTCTTCAACTCATTAGCTATACCGGGCAGGGATTTCCAAGCTTTATCACGGCGCTGTTGCTGCTGATTTTGGCGCAGAACACGTCGCCTTTGTTTCCGGTCGGAGATATGACGAGTGTTGATTTTGCAGATCTGAACTGGTTTGGCAAGTTTCTGGATGTGGGTTGGCACGTGATTTTGCCCACGATCGCGCTGAGTGTGACGAGTTTTGCTGGATTGCAACGCATTATGCGGGGTCAACTGCTCGATGTGTTGCGGCAAGATTACATTCAGACAGCACGAGCAAAGGGTTTACCTGAAAATCGAGTCATCTATGTTCATGCGCTAAGAAATGCCATTAATCCACTCATCACACTGTTGGGATTTGAGTTTGCAAGTTTGTTGAGTGGTGCGTTTATTACAGAGTTTTTCTTCAATTGGCCTGGTCTTGGACGGCTGATTTTGCAAGCGGTGCAAGCCCAAGATTTGTACTTAATTATGGCAAGTCTGATGATGGGGGCGGTCATGCTAATTGTGGGCAACCTAATTGCTGATTTGCTATTAAAAGCGGTTGATCCTCGAATCAAATTGGCAGACCTGAATTGATGGCAATGCAGAACTTTAAAGTTTGAATCGCTTATGTTCTCTCAGTCGTATTATCTGATTCGCTCTCGTATAGACGGGAGTTATTTAGCGGCTTATCCCAATCAAGCGGAGGGTGAGAAGTCGCGATCGCCTTCGGACGGATATGTTTTAGTATTTTCAGAACATTCTGATGTACTAATGTATCTCAATAAATTTGGGGCAGATGTGCGCGATCGCTTCACGACCGAAACCCTACCTAGCTCGCAACTTGCGAGTATTCTGAAGCGCTGGGGTTACAAAGGCGTTGGCATGGTTAAAGATCCATTACTGCCAAACATTGATTTTTTATCGAAAGCATAATTAATTTTCCTTCTCATCCTCCATAAGAAGGGCAAGCAAACCTGACAAGTTCATCCTCGTTGCAGATGTGATAGAACCTTGAAGTTTGAGTAGATGGACATGAATTAAATTCAACTCTTATGGGTTCTTGAAGGTTAAGAGCCTAGAGAGAAATCTATTGCCTTTTTGGAGGATATTGTATGAAGTCTATGTTAACAAAAGTACGTGCCCTACTAACCGTTTGTGTATGTGCATTATTGGTGTTCTTAACCGTTATTCCATCTGCGATCGCAACTCCCATGAGGGGTGAGGCGACTGAGCCTGCGAAGACCTACGAAAAGACTGCGGTAGACGCGATCAACGATGGTGGTCCCAAGTCTTTAGAGAGAATTCAGGAAAGACAAGCAGGTGGATTGAACGAAATTCAGGGTACCGCTGGCCTCAACGACCAAAAGCGTCCTAGCAACTCTAGCAGCGATACGATTGAGAGCAAGATCAAGCGGGGGCTAGAAAAAGTTGAGGGTAAAGGCAAGGACGCTGTAGACTCTGCGAAAGATGCAGTTCGTTAAGCTGCGGTCTTGAATTGTTAAACTTGAATTGAATTGTAAATCGGAGGCGATACCGTCTCCGATTTTTTGATGTCAAGTTTCTTGATGTGAAGGACAAGAGCAGAAGGCGCTCACAATCTTTTTCTGCAGATCAATATACGATGCTAAGTGAACGATCGCAGGTCTTTCCATGTCCGATTTGCCACCTCTTACAACCGATACCATCTGGGCAATTCTTAACGACACCCTTGATGACGACACGACTAATCGCCTCGTCTGGCATTATTTGGGCTACCGCTACAACGAAACGTGGAAGACAACAAACGTAACTCCTGAGTGGCGCGACGCCTATCCTGAACCGCCTAATTTTATTGAAAGTCGTCCTGCAACCGTGAAGCTGACGCGATCGCTGCCGCCCGAAAACAAACAGCTTCTCAAAGAAAAACTCGGCTTTGCAGGCTATAAAGTCGGTGAACTGATTCCTCGCAAAACCAGACGGGCAACAATGGCAAATTGGCTGCTAAGCTACATGCAGCAAAATGGAATTAGCATTTAGATAGTATTCAAGAGGTTGGCACAATGGGAATCGAGCGTCGCATGTCTCGCGCCATGTTTTTAGCTGAAGAAGTCGTGCAACTGCGGCAATTATGCTTCACACCGGGCAGAGTCTACCAACCCGGACACTACATTTCAGGAGAACTACCGGATGTGGCGTTTGAAATGGGTTTAGTCGATAAACTACCTCCCGTTCGCGGCAAGAGCGCTGAAATTCGCAATGTTGAACCGGATGAGAAGGCATGACCACGAATCCCTACAGTTGGATTGAGCAATCGCTAGACACAATCCATCAAGCGGGTTGGTATCGATCAACAAACACTATCTCCGGTCGTCCGGGTGCAACCATCGAGATTGACGGACGACCTTATCTTAATTTTGCAAGCAATGACTATCTGGGCTTAGCGGGAGATGATCGCTTAATTGCCGCCGCGATCGCCGCTACTCAAGACCATGGCACAGGTTCAACCGGATCGCGCCTGCTCACGGGACACCGAGAACTCCATCGAGCCTTAGAACGCGCGATCGCAACGCTCAAACAGACTGAGGATGCGCTTGTCTTTAGTTCTGGGTATTTGGCTAATATAGGCGCGATCGCATCACTTCTTGGCAAGCGGGATTTAGTTCTTGCAGATCAATACAATCATTCCAGTTTGAGGACTGGTGCGATCGTGAGTGGCGCAACGATTCTGGATTACGCTCATTGCAATATTGAGGATTTAAAAAACAAACTCGCTCAACAGCGACAAGGGTTTCAGCGTTGTCTTATTCTCACTGATAGCATATTCAGCATGGATGGCGATTTGTGCCCATTGCCAGAGATCCTTAATCTAGCTGACCAATTTGAATGCATGGTATTGATCGATGAAGCTCATGCAACCGGCGTGATGGGTGAAACGGGAGCCGGATGTGTCGAACACTTTGGCTGCACTGGACGCAAGATTGTTCAAATGGGAACGCTCAGCAAAGCATTAGGCAGTTTAGGTGGCTACATTGCAGGCTCAGCACCGCTAATCGATTTCCTTCGCAATCGTGCCCCGAGTTGGATTTACACGACTGGACTTTCTCCGGCAGATACAGCCGCCGCCTTAGAAGCAATTCGTATTGTGCGACATGAACCACACCGTAGACAGCACCTCTGGAATTTGGTCACGCGACTTAAAGCTGTCCTCCAACAGACGGGATTGAAGGTACTACCGTCCGAATCGCCTATTTTGTGCGTGCAGTTTCCCAACGTCAAGAGCGCTTTAGAGACGAGCCAAGCACTAAAAGAACAAGGAATTTTTGCCCCTGCCATTCGTCCGCCCACTGTACCGACCAGCCGAATTCGCTTCACCGCCATGGCAACTCACGAACCTGAGCAAATTCATCGTTTAGCCACTGCATTCGGCTTATTGTGTGTTTAGGTGTGTCGCTATTCGAGAAGTATGGTTGCCATTAAGTTAACAGAACGACGAGCGCTAGGGCGATTTTGGCAGTCGATTTCTGGCAGAATCGGACTGGTCTTGACGATCGCACTGTTGATGTTGGCGATCGCGGCTCCCCTGCTTCACCCTTATGATCCCACCACTGATCGCGATTACCTCGCAAGGCTAGTTCCGCCCAGCGCCAATCACCTGTTTGGAACCGATGGCCTAGGACGAGATTTATTCACCCTTGTTTGGTACGGCATTCAGACTTCACTACTGATTAGTTTGGTTGCTGTGGGATTCGGAGCCTCAATTGGGCTTGTGTTGGGTTTAATAGCGGGTTATTTTCGGGGCTGGTTAGAGGCAATCATTGGTTGGATAACGGACATTGTGCTGGCGTTTCCGTCGATTTTGCTCGCGATCTCAATCGTGACCGTTACTAGTCCCAGCCTGCAAAGCGTGATGATCGCCGTTGCCGTTGTGCAAGTTCCGATCTACGTCCGGCTCACCCGTAGCGTGGTTCTGTCTCTGCGCGAACAGGAATTTGTCGAAGCTGCCAGAGCGCTTGGCGCAACGTCTTTACACATTCTGTGGCGACACATTCTGCCCGCCAGTTTGACGCCGCTCGTGGTGCAAGCCACGCTTTCCCTTGGAACCGCTACCTTAGAAGCAGCAGGACTCGGCTTTTTAGGACTCGGTGCACAGCCTCCTACGCCCGAACTCGGAACTCTGTTAGCCGATGCATTTCGAGGCGGCTATTCGCTTTCTTCGCCTTGGACGACTCTGTTTCCCGGACTCGTGATCACCTTGATTGTGTTGGCATTCAATCTACTCGGCGATGGGTTACGGGATGCCTTCGATCCACGGTCACGTTAACCAGGTAGGGTATTAAAAGAACTTTAGTCCCGAAGCAGTTCATCGTTCACGAACACCAACCTACGAATTATGGACGCGGAGCTTTTTCCATTACTTGAATCCCTCAAAAACCCTGATGAAGCAGTGCGGGCGGATGCAACCCAAGCGCTTTGGCAGATTTGGTTTGGTCAGAAAGGGGCAGCAGGTCTGCAAACCTTACAGCGAGCGCAAATCTTGCTAGAAGCAGGAGAAGCGGATCAAGCGGAAGCCCTGCTCTCAGAAGTCATCGAGCAAATGCCTGATTTTGCTGAAGCCTGGAATCGGCGAGCAGTGCTGTATTTTGTGCAAGGAGACTATAGGAAAGCAATCGCAGACTGTCGCCAAGCGATCGCGCTTGTCCCCGTCCATTTTGGGGCGCTGCACGGGTTAGGATTGTCCCTCGCCTCGATTGGCGAATATCGAGAAGCGATTCAAGCCTTTCGTCAAGCGCTTGAAATTCAGCCGTATGCGATCGAGAATCAAAAATTGATTTTTGAATGTACCGCCAAACTCTCGTAAAGAATTTTGCTCATCCGCTTACTTTTTATCTTAATTTTCTGTATAAGGGACGATTAGATATGCAGTTCTTCGACTTTCTCCTAGGACGACCCTCCGATCAGCTCAAGTCAAACGTTGAAATTTACACGTGGCAAACCTGCCCTTACTGTATCCGCGCCAAACTGCTGTTGCGCTGGAAGGGCGTGAAATTCACCGACTACAAAATTGATGGCGACGGAGCCGCCAGAGTGAGAATGGCAAACCGCGCCAACGGACGCCGCACCGTTCCTCAAATTTTTATCAACGATCAGCACATTGGCGGCTGTGATGAATTGTATGCTCTCGATCGCGAAGGAAAGCTTGATTTGATGTTGAGCGAGGGAGGAAAAATAGGGATGAGGGATGAGGGATGAGGGATGAAAGATGAGGGATGAAGGGAGCATGGGAATGAGGTCGCCGTTTGTAGAAAGCTTAAACAGCAGGTTGGCTCGCTTCTGAAAAACTCATCCCTCATCCCTCATCCCTCATCCCTTTCTTTAAAGGTTCATCCCTCATCCCTGTTTGTGACACAATAAAGTAACGTAGCTCACCCAAGTACATCGTGAACACAGTCCGCACCGTTTCAGATACCAAGCGAGCGTTCTACAACCTCCACACCCGTCCGGTTAACTCGATCTACCGCCGGGTTGTCGAAGAATTGATGGTGGAGATGCATTTACTCGCCGTCAATGTGGACTTTCGCTACAACCCAATCTATGCCTTGGGCGTTGTCACGTCTTTCGATCGCTTTATGCAGGGCTATCGTCCTGAGCAGGACAAAGAATCGATCTTCAACGCTCTGTGTCGATCGACCGAGGACGATCCTGATAGATACCGCCAAGATGCTCAACACCTTTTGTCCACAGCGTCTCGTTTTTCTTGGGACACCGTTCTCATGCCAGAGAAGTCTGAAGGGATTTCAGATCTCGCGTCGTTGCGCGAATCGCTACAGAGCATTGCGGGTGATGCCAAGTTTAAGTACAGCCGCTTGTTCGCGATCGGCTTATTCACTCTGCTAGAGACCGCAGATGCTGATCTTGTAAAAGACGAAGTGCAGCGGACACAGGCCTTAAATCAAATCTCTCAAGCACTGAACTTACCAGCAGACAAAACTCAGAAAGATCTAGACCTCTATCGCAGCAACCTCGAAAAGATGGTGCAGGTGCAGGCGATGATGGCCGATGTGCTGATCGCCGATCGCAAGAAACGCGAAGAACGCGCTCAAGCAAAAGCTGATGCCGCGAATTCTGAAGCGCCCAAAGATGAGGCTGCTTCCGGGTCATAGCATCGCTTAAGGTTTGAATCAGAAATAGGGATGGCAATATGCCGTCCCTATTTTATTGTGCAGAATATTTTTTATTTTATAAAGTTTTCCTGATCAGAAAAACTTGGCTTGGAATCGGTTAGTCAGGCAGTGAAGCTACTGAGTGTCCTGATTTCGATTCGTCAAAGCTCCGAAGGATTGCCTAGTCCTATTCGTCACCGCCGCAAGAGGCGGAGGTAAGCCATGTCTGATCAATCGCTTGAGTTACAACAAGATTTTTATCGCTACGATCCCAACGCTTTAAATTCGGACGCTGGCCCCTCTCGTATCTTTCCGTATCGAGGAACAGAGGGTATGTTGCGCTACCTGATTGACGAACTTGGAGAAAATTGGATTGCTAAAGCTCAGCTTCCGTCTCCTGTTCTAGAGGTGCTAGAAGAGTTTGAGAAATTTGGTAAAACCGCAGAAGAAACATGGCTGAAGCTAACCACTGTGTTGGTCGATCTAGAAATTTTTCAGTCCGATTTGTTCAACTCTACTTTGCCGCCCGATGAACAATTTAGCTCAGAGTTTGTGCGACTGCGAAAGGCGATGGGTGAAGCTCTATTAGCTGCCAGAAAAGCGGCGGCAACAACGGACACACTTGAAGCGCAACGCGACCAGTTTTATGGGGCGCTAGAGCAGCACGGTCGCAAACGTCCAGCAATGAAAGCGATTCATAAACGGGATGAAGGACTCAGCGATCGCGAGTTTGCTCGGCAGCGTCTCGCGGGTCCAAACCCCATTCAAATCCAGCGTGTGCAGGAGCGATCGCAGCTTGAAGGACTAAATCAAGCGTATACCTTGATGAATGGTGAAACGATTACGCTCTCGGATGCCACCGAGCAAAATCGTTTGTTTGCGATCGAGTATCCGCTTCTAAACCTCGCTTCAGAGGAGCTGCAAATCGGGCGCTATGTCGGCAGTCCCAAAGCATTCTTCTATAACAACAATCAAGCCTTAGAGCCGCTATTGATTCAACTTGAGCCAGGCGGCAAGGTTTACACGCCAAAGGATGCAGATGATTGGATGCGGGCGAAGCTCTATGTGCAAGTTGCGGATGTAACGCAGCATGAATTAGTGACGCATCTAGGGTTTACCCATTTGGCAATGGAAGCCTTTGCGATCGCCACCCCGCGCCGTTTGCCGTCTAATCATCCATTGCATCGATTACTGCGTCCTCACTTCAAATTCTTACTCGCGATCAATACCCGTGGCAACGCCATTTTGCTTGGAGAAGGAGCCGCAATCGATAATTTAATGGCTCCCACCAGAGCAGTTTCACTGTCCATTATTAACCGTTCATATCGGGCCACATCGTTTTCTAGCCACGCTTTGCCGACTGATATTCACAAGCGAGGCATTGAACCCGAATTTTTAGCAGATTATCCCTATCGCGATGATGCTCAACTTGTGTGGGACGCCATTCATCGATATGTTGCTAACTACGTAGAGCAGTACTATCAAACCGATGTAGACGTTCAGCGCGATGCGTATCTACAAGCGTGGGCGGCAGAATTGGGTCTACCGTTGAATCTGCGATCGCCGCAAGAATTTGCTCAAGCGCCCGATTGGGTTCCGAGCGCGATCACACAAGAAGCCGGACTCGCGATCGATCTACCGTCTTACTCGCGTGTGCCTGATTTTCCAACGGCCAAGCATCCGGGGCAATTTACAACCGTGCAGCAAGTGATTGAGGTTGCCACACAAATTATCTTTACCTGTAGCGCTCAACATGCGGCGGTCAATTTCAGCCAATTTGATTACTTTGGCTTCGTGCCAAATTCGCCCCTTGCGGCCTATACTCGTCCCGATGTTCCCGCCGCGTTGGAAGAGATTTTGCCGAATGCAGAAAAAGATTTAGGACAGATGGAACTGGCGTTTGCATTGAGCGGCATTCGCTGGAGTCAGTTGGGAAGTTCTCAGATGATCCAGTTTAATAAGCAATGCGATCGCCAAGTTCTCCAAAAATTTCAGAGCGAATTGGCGCAGATTGGAACAACGATCAATCATCGCAACGCTCACCGAAAGCTAAACGCAGGAATAGATTATCCTTACTTGCATCCGGCGCTGATTCCCAACAGCATCAACATTTAGTATCACTCAATACATTCAAATCGAGAATTCCTCGATTACAAGTTTAAGAGCGATCTTACTGTTTACCCGATGATGACTCCAGAAATTACCGAGAAGCTTTTAGCAGCTAAAAAGGAAAAAGGCTTAACGTTTGCCGCGCTTGAAGACCTCTTGGGACGAGATGAAGTTTGGCTTGCGGCTCTGTTTTACCGTCAAGCCAGCGCTTCTGAAGAAGAAGCGACAAAACTTTTAGCCGCTTTAGGATTAAGCTCCGATCTTGCGCCAGAACTCACCAGTTTTCCAGTCAAAGGATTGGGTCCTGTTGTGCCGACCGATCCGTTGGTGTATCGGTTCTACGAGATCATGCAAACTTATGGAATGCCGATCAAAGAAGTGATTCAGGAGAAGTTTGGCGATGGAATTATGAGCGCGATCGACTTCACGCTCGATATTGAGAAAGAAGCCGATCCGAAGGGCGATCGCGTCAAAGTGGTTATGAATGGAAAATTCTTGCCCTATAAAAAATGGTGAGGCGATCGGAAACTTGCGTATCCGTGCTTCAGTCACTACTACCGTCTCTGGGATTTTATCTAGAACGACTCTCGTTCTTGTAAAGGCTAGAGTAGGATAAATTGGCTGTACCACGATTGACGAGTACCGATGCACGCTCCCCATTCTACCGACTGTTCTTGTTTGATCCATGACCCTAAAACCAAGCAACGGCAACTCTTAATCGCATTAGCATTCGTGAGCAGTTTCGCTGGAGTGGAGCTGTGCGTTGGGTTATCGAGCCACAGCCTAGCGCTATTGGCAGAGTCTGGACATATGGTGTCTGACTGTTTTGCGCTGCTGTTAGCATTTCTGGCTACTCGGATGTCTCAGTCGTCACTGCAATGGGGCTGGATTGGCGTCAACACCATTGCGGTGAAACCCAACCGTTCGCTCGAAACATGGGCCGCGTTGCTCAATAGCTGTGGTTTAGTCATGGTGACGGTCTGGATTGCTTGGGAAGCGATCGCGCGGTTTGGGCTGCCTGCTCCCGATATTGCCAGTCAACCAATGCTGATCACCGCGATCGTCGGTCTGATCATCAATGGAATCAATATTGCTGTTTTGCACCAAGGCAGCGATATTGATTTAAATTTGCGAGCCGCTTTTCTGCATGTCGTCGCCGATGCATTGGGCGCAGTCGGCGTCATTTTCGCCGCGATCGCAGTTGCCGCCTTTCATTGGGTGTGGGCAGATAGCGTCATTAGCCTTGCGATCGCGGTGTTGATTCTTGGTTCTGCCGTTCCGCTGATCGGGCAAAGCCTCAAGCAACTGAAAGGAATTTGATCACCCTCCACACCAGCAAGGGTAGAGCCGAGGCTAATCCTCGCACAGTTTCCAACCTACATCTGTTAGAACTGAAGAAGGAGAGCGAATTAGAGAAAATGAACCCAAATGCTTCACTCTAAACTTCACGATCGCTTAAACATTACACCCGCGCAACTCGCCGAATTTTGTCAGCGTTGGTGTGTTGCCGAACTATCACTCTTTGGCTCTGTCTTGCGCGACGACTTTCGACCCGACAGCGACATCGACGTGTTGGTGACCTATCAAGCCACTGCAAAACGAGGATTATTTGAAAAAATGACTATGCAAGAAGAGTTAGAAACCCTTCTGCACCGCAAAGTCGATCTAGTTAGCAAAAGGGCAATCGAACAAAGTCAAAACTGGATTCGACGCAAAAACATTTTAAACTCAGCCGAGGTCGTCTATGCTGCGCGATCAAGAGGCGCTTCTTGACATTTTAAAGGCCATCAAACTGATTTTTCAGTACGTAGAGGGAATTGATCCAGATGCGATAGCCATCAACATTGAAAAACAAGATGCTATTTTGCGCCGCATTACTATTATTGGCGAAGCAACCAAACGGCTATCGCAACGTTTTAGAGAACATCATTCAGAAATTCCTTGGAAACAGATTGCAGGAATGCGCGATGTTATCACTCACGACTATGATGAAGTCGATCTCGAAGAGATTTGGACAGTCATAAACGAAAACTTACCTCAACTCTTGACCTACATTGAGCCTTTGGTGTCTGATGAAGAGGACAAAAAGCAGGAATAGGCTATCCTCTTTCCCATGACAATCATCTCTGTTCAGGTCAATCAATTGGATTGAATTCCAACTGGATATCAACTGGATATCAAGAGACACTCTGTGCTGTCATCAAGTTTGCAAGTCTTATCATTGAGAAAGGCCCTCTATCGTGCTACCTATGAAAGACCGCATCAAAGATCTTGCCCTCGCGCTTGCCCCCCGTCTGATTGAAATCCGTCGTCATCTCCACAGCCATCCTGAGCTAAGCGGACAGGAACATCAAACGGCGGCGTATGTAACAGGCGTACTGTCTTCTTGTGGATTGCGAGTCAAAGAAGCGATCGGCAAAGTGGGCGTTGTTGGAGAATTAGACGGGCAAGGTCGAGATCCGCGACTGCTCGCCATTCGTACAGATATGGATGCGTTGCCGATTCAGGAACGAACCCCGATAGAGTTTGTCTCTCGGCAACCGGGAGTGATGCACGCCTGTGGTCATGATGTTCATACAACAGTTGGACTGGGTACGGCAATGGTACTGTCTCAATTAGGAGAAGCTCTACCCGGAACCATTCGCTTTCTGTTTCAGCCCGCCGAAGAAATTGCTCAGGGGGCAGAATGGATGGTGGAAGATGGTGTCATGACCGATGTAAACGCGATTTTAGGCGTGCATGTTTTTCCCTCAATTCCGGCAGGCAAAATTGGCATTCGCTACGGAGCGATGACCGCTGCTGCCGATGATCTGGAACTCACGATCGTAGGAGAGTCTGGACATGGAGCGCGTCCTCATGAAGCGATCGATGCGATTTGGATTGCCTCCCAAACGATTACGGCCCTCCAGCAAGCGATCAGCCGGACTCAAAATCCTCTACGTCCGGTGGTGCTAACGATTGGCAAAATTAGCGGCGGACGTGCGCCAAATGTGATTGCCGACCAAGTGACGATGCAGGGAACTGTGCGATCGCTTCATCCCGAAACCAGCGAAGCGTTGCCGAGTTGGATCGAAAATATTGTTTCGAGCGTTTGCCAAACCTATGGCGCAACCTATCAATTAAACTACCGTCGCGGGACGCCTTCTGTTCAGAACGACCTGCGGCTGACAGGCTTAGTAGAATCGTCGGTCAAAGAGATGTTGGGAGCCGACAGCGTTCAGATTATTCAAGAACCTTCTCTCGGCGCAGAAGATTTTTCGTGCTATCTCAAACATGCCCCAGGCAGTATGTTCCGTTTAGGCGTGGGCTTCAAGGAGAAGCGAAATTACCCGCTTCACCATCCTCTGTTTGAGGTCAACGAGTCTGCGATCGTCACTGGCGTCGTGACAATGGCATGTGCCGCGTACAATTATTGGCGACATTAAAAAATATGTGGCGACACTAATTATGGTCACGCTTGAGTGTAACGGAGTCCGGTTTCAGGACGTGCAAGCAATTGTGTGGGATAAGGATGGAACGCTTGCCGATTCGCTTGGCTTTTTGCGGAACTTGGGGCAAAAACGCGCTCAAGCGGTCGAATCAGAAATTCCTGGATTGGCGGAAGCAATCTTGCGCTCATTCGGATTCACAGCGGAGTCTCTTAATCCTGCTGGGCTACTAGCGGTTGGAACCCGATTAGAAAATGAAATTGGCGTCGCAACGGTGATCGCTCAAACAGGGCGTGACTGGATCGCATCTCTGACGCTCGCGCGCTCCGCCTTTGGGCAAGTAGACCAGGGTTTAGCGCGTAAAGCAGACCTGACGCTGCCATTTGATGGAATTGTGAATCTCTTACGATCGCTGCATAACCAGCCTGTGAAGCTTGCGATTCTATCGAGCGATAGTCAAACCAATGTAGAAGATTTTGTCGCTCGGCACGACCTCAGTTCATACTTTCAGCAACTGGTAGGAGCGCGAGTCGGCATTAGTAAACCTGCTCCCCAACTGCTGCAACTGGTTTGCACTTCGCTAAAGGTTGATCTCCGACATACCCTAGTGATTGGCGACGCGATCGCAGACATCCAGCTTGCCACCAACAGCGGGGCGCTTGGGAGTATTGGCGTCACGTGGGGAGGGGTGATGCCAGCACAACTTGATGGGGCAACTGCGATCGCGCATCAGGTCAACCAAATTCGGCTGCAAAGCTAAGAAGCAACAAGAGACGGCAAGTGAATTTTCACCGTGTTGAGGAGTTGATCAAGGTCAATGGGCTTTCGAAGCAGACTATTTGCGCCCACTTCCCAGTAAGGCAAATGAGAATACTCATCGTGAGCCGTCAGCAGGACGATGGGCAGTTCCGCGATCGCTTTTTGACGAACTTGGCGAGACACATCATAGCCAGTTAATCCGGGCATCATGATGTCAAGCAAAACGAGATCGGGGGGAAAATATTGGATTTTGTGTAGCGCGATCATGCCATCGAGAGCAGTATCAACGCTGTATCCTTCATCTTCTAAAATTGTTTGTAGTAAAAACAGGTTGTCTTCTAGGTCATCAACAACCAGAATCCGATAATTGTTAGACATTACTATTGAGCGTTGTGTTAACACCACGTTTAGCGAGACAAAGAACTTACCTCGGCTACATCGTAGTGTCAATTCAAATATCGCCTCTCTAACTCATGACAGATTTCGAGGAAGGGCAAGAACATCTTAAAGATTTCTTAATCATGTTGAAGCCTATTGAGCAACCTTTTTTCGAGCCGATCCTTTATAGAAATAGCCAGCAATTGCAGGCAAATCTTCTGCCCAAAATTGAGTGACTGTCACTTCTGCAAAGTGTCTTTCAACTAATTGCTGAATGTCGCGATCGAGGTGACATCCATCGGCAATCAGTTTCTGAACAGGTGTGAGGCGATGTTGCCACGTTTGAATAGCGGGGTCAGAACTTAAGCCATGTTCAATAAAAAAAAGAGTGCCGCTTGGCTTCAGCACTCGACCCATCTCGTGCAGGGCTTGATCGACGTTGGCGATGCTACAGAGTGTCCAAGTACTGACAACACTATCAAAGGAATCATCGGGTATCGGCAAGGACTCCCCATTGAGAACTTGTTGATGCACAGTGATGTTAGAAGCTTGAATTCGCCGTTGTGCGATCGCGCTCATACCCGGATTGACATCTACTGTTGCAATCGCGCGAACGGATTCGGGATAGTGCGGCAAATTCAAGCCCGTTCCAAAGCCAATTTCTAGAACGTCTCCGCTCACATTCGCCAATACTTCTCGACGATATTGCGGGAACGGATCGCCCGACATAGCCAAGTCAATCAAGCGGGGAAATAGCCATCGAGAATAGGGGTTAATCATTCTGTCATCTCACGCTAGATTGCTGAGATTTTCGGTCAAACTCCAGAGCATTTTGATTGACCCACAGCGTTTTTTCACCCTTAGAAATGCGGCACAAATAGAACGCTTGATCATGCACAACTTGTTCAATATTAATAACTGTCCAACCTGGCTGACCTAAGTAACAAACCTTATCACCCACTCTAGGATTTCGAGCTTGCATAGAATTTGCACTAGAGGTAAGCTGCGTGTCTCCCCATTGCCAAAGTGCGATCGCAAACTGCTGAAAGCGAGGAGTCACAGCATCAGCCATCACCGCAAATACTAGCGTCTCAACGATCATGATAGGTAACGCTGCTGCATAGGCTGAAAACTGATCTTGTACACTCAGGTTAATTGTGCGATCGATGACAAAGTTGTGAATTAGGAAATAGCTGTAACTATGAAGTCCCAACCAGGTCATCAAAGGTGCAAGCCGCAAGCGATCGCTCAGAAACCGAAAGACCACCATGCAACAGAGCGTCAATCCAATCGCTAACAAGAAATCCACAAAAATCCAACCAACGCGATAAAACTGGCAGACAAAGCCAAGCGCGTAGATGCTGATGCCTGTAATCAATGCTTTGCTAGGCTTCCAAAAAATTGCGCCTTTACCGTGTAGATAAGCTTGCGCCGCAATCATTCCTACTACAAACGTACTTAACTTGGCGATAAACGGCACAAACGGTTGCCATCCTGAAGGCGTGTCTACGATCGCATAGGTTGGATGTCCTTGAAAGACAAAAACAGCCAACGCTCGATAGAGAAAGGTGACAACGGTACTGACAATAAATAAATTACGAGCGCCCCAACGCTGAAATAGATGCCATAAGACTGGAAAGATAAGGGCAAAGCTAAGAATCAGTGGAACAAACCACCACGGCCCGCTTGTCGGTAGTAGTAAATCGCCTCCATAATCAAATAGCAACGGAAACGTCAGACTTGCAAACCCGTGCCATGCATCGGGAATATAACTATTTGTCAGCTTTCCGACAACCCATAGTATGGGGTAGGAGAGCCAAGCGATCGTCCAGAACGGCATCAAGATTCTTAGAACTCGCCGCCTCAAAAAACTTCCTACTTCTAGCGGCTTGCCCTTGAGTGATAGTACTAGGCTGAAACCACTGACTAACACAAAGACATCAACAAACTGAAACCCAAACCATACGGGCAAGCTACCCAAATGAGATAGCCAGGTTTCACCCAACTCACTCGACGCCGCAACCATCTTCTCAAGATTACTGATTAAGCCAGTAGGCTGTGGCGTGTAACTATATTTTGTAAAGAGCAATTGAGCGTGATAGAGCAATATCACAACAGCGGCAAAAATCCGAATTCCTTCTAGCCAAGCTAGACGCTGTGTTTTTCGGGAGCTTTGCGAAGCAAGCCGTAAATTTTGAGAATGGGTCATTCGCAATACTCCTCAAATCTAGACAACGAACTTAAACCACCTAACCTAAGTTGCAACAAAACAGTTTTGATAAAACCAGACCCAATATGACAGGTTCTCTAACGTGTTGGCTGAAAATCTACCGATTTATAGATTCATCTGCTTCTTGAAATTTTAATAGCTAATAAAATTAAGCAATTTAAGAAAAATATTTTATCTAAGCCCATACTTGGCATCAGTCTTCATAACTGCAACATTTCAACTGCAACTGGTGTAGAACGAAGCTTCAAGAGAATCATTCGGAAAGCATTGAAGAAATCTGTTTACTTAGCCCATAACTAAGCTGGCAAATTGTTGAAGCGATCGCATCCAGCAATGGTCATATTTGCCTTAGTTCCGACTTTGCGGCAGTTGTTAAAGGGGCTATGAAGGCGAAATGAGCTTTTAGAAATTAAACACCAAACTTTTTCTGCTTTTTAAGAAAAACTTGTTTTTCTTGGTTCTCTGTACTTCACAAAAAACGTTATTCTAATCTTTCACATTCATCACAAAGAAAAAGCAAGAGAAGAGTTTCAGCCAAAAAAGAATTTACAGCAAAACTTCCATTTCTGTCGTACCAGATCAGTTAAAGCCTCATCAAATTGCTTGGAATTGCTAGAACAATATACTCCTCTTGTTGCGGCTGCTTCTCATGATTGCAACATACTTAAGTACCTCAAGTGAACATGCGATCGCTCACTTACAACGTCCTTCTCCAGTAAAATATGATACACCTGAAGCTAATACCGACAATACTTACAGCACCTTGTAAGTGTCAGCAGATCCTCTTCTAGCAAAGTCAGGAAAGTCGCAAATTAAGGCACTCACCGAGATGCAGCCTGCAATTTTGCCAGTAGCTTTACTTCAGCGAGGTATGCTAAGTAGTTAGTATTAAGATGAATTGTATCCTTAGTATCTTTTAAGCGTGAATCTCACTGGAATGAGTGATATCTATTCCTTTAGAAGTTTGCTTTTATAGTAGAAGACTTGCTTCGGAGCGTTTTCGGCAGCCTTGCGAAAGGCTGTTTTTTTTGTGCTTTTGCATGCATACAAAATCGTTTGCTAAAAATATGCAGGTTGGCTGAAGCGATGAAACATCAAATGCCTTGGCATTTTCTTCACTTCTTGCTCGCCTCAATCTGACGTACTACCGTTAACGCTGAGTAGCTTACTCCCGCTGTTCCCTCTCCCGGATGGGTTGAGTCACCGACAAGCCAGAGGTGATCAACAGGAGTACGGTTCGCAAATCCAAACGGGCCAAACGTTGGAATTCGTTGCCCAATCCCTCCAACAATTCCCTGATCGCGAGCCGTGTATCGTTGAAACGTCTGTGGCGTCGCCGCTTCTTGATAGATCACCGTGTCTGAATTGAGATTAAAAAATTGTCCTAATCGTGCGATCGCTGCTTCAGCATATTGCTGTTTCATCGCGTCATAATCACCCTGCTGCCAAGCTTTCACATCGGTGAATGAAGACGCAATGATGGTTGCTTGTCCGTCTGGCGCGCGGCCATCACCCGGATGGCTCACCGATACAAATAGAGAATTATTCTCGCCGATCGGCCCGTCATAGTCATACAGAAATTGCAGGTGCGGCGGGCAGTTCTCAGGAATTGCCGATCGCTCCACACCGAGATAAATCACAAAGGCTCCAGAAGCGGGTGGCAGCTTCTCGACTCGTCGCCCATAGCCCTGCGGTGCATCCTCACCTAACAGCCTGACTAAATCCTGAACCGTGACATTCGCTACGACCTGATCCGCAGGTTCTAGCCAAGTTTCACCATTCTGATTGCGAACGGTCACGCCTGTTGGTCGATTGTCTTGCGTGTGAATCCGCTCCACCGTATGACGCATGAGCAGCGTTCCACCATCGCGCTCCAACGACTTAACTAAGCGATCGCTCAACACCTGCATACTGCCCTGCAAATGAAACAATCCGTGCGGCTGCTGAGACACACCTAATGCGGTAGCGGCGTAGAGGAGTGCTGTTTCGTTGGCGTCAACTTGAGAATAGAGCTTAAGCTGCAAGTCGAGAAAGGTTTTGAGGCGGCGATCGCGCTCTAAGCCATACCCCTGCAAAGCATCACCAACTGTTGAAAAAGTATGAGGCACAGTCAGTAGCGTTGCGGGGCGTAGCGCTTTCGTAAGTTGCCACAAATCCCAGATGTTGCGAGGCGGCAGCACCGGATCGCGCATCTGAAAGGCCCAACTGCGGTGAAACAGGTCGGCCAGCAGTTGCCAAAAGGGTTCGCTACCCGGAAATTGTCGCTGTCGTTCTGCTTTCCACTGTTCAGGGTCGCGCCAAACGTTGATGGGTTGAGTTTCTCCTGGCAGGTAGACGGCACAGGCAGGATCGCAAAATGTGGCGTCCGGCAGCGCGATATTTAGTTCTGAAAAAATTCGGTGGTGAATGCCGCCCGATTCTAATCCTGCTACTTGTGTGGCTCCTACATCAAAGGTAAATCCCTTCCGCTTAAATGTAGAGGCACATCCTCCGGGTACGATCGCTTGATCGAGCATCATGACGTTGTACCCTCGGTGCGCCAGCAGTGCGCCTGCCGTTAATCCACCAATTCCTGCGCCAATAACGACTACCTTACGACCCGCAGACTTACGGCCTGCAGAACCTTGCTCACTCGCCATGATGCTATTACTTTGATGCTATTGCTTTACGTTCTGTAACAATTTCAGTTTAGTACAGATAGCTGAGTCGCGGTGCTTCACAGCCATTGGATCGCTTAACCTTCTAACTCAAGGCAGACCTCGCCCGATTCAACCTGCTCTTTTAAGCCATTCGCTGAAGGCAAGTATTGCTCAAGAGCCTCTGCCTCTAGACTGTCACCCAGCGTTTTTTCTCTGGTCACTCAACCGGATTCAAATGAAGAAACTCGACAGTAGATACGCCCAGCAACTCTTTCAAAAACGCGATAGGCTCAAGATAGATGGAAAGAATTCAGCTTCAACGCTTGGGGAACCTGCATAGCGATGTGGCACGGACGGCTATGTTGCGAACTATCTATCCTATATCGCGAACTATTAAGGAGTACACCCAAGAATTGACATGGGATTACCCCTTGCACTTTACTTGTAAACTGAGATCGCTAGATAAAACAGCGCAAAATCAGCAGTTGGAGGACTTGGTTCGTGGAAAACACGCTTGGTTTAGAAATTATCGAAGTCGTAGAGCAGGCAGCGATCGCGTCCGCTCATCTAATGGGCAAAGGCGATAAGAACGAGGCTGACCGGGTAGCAGTGGAAGCCATGCGTGAGCGCATGAACAAAATTTACATGCGCGGTCGGATTGTGATTGGAGAAGGAGAGCGGGACGACGCTCCCATGCTCTACATCGGTGAGGAAGTTGGCATTTGCTCGCAGCCCAATGCCAAGGACTTCTGTAACCCAGATGAACTGGTGGAAATCGACATTGCCGTTGACCCCTGCGAAGGCACTAACCTTTGCGCCTATGGTCAACCTGGCTCGATGGCAGTATTGGCTATTTCAGAAAAGGGCGGTTTGTTTGCGGCTCCCGATTTCTACATGAAGAAACTCGCGGCTCCTCCGGCTGCTAAAGGAAAAGTAGACATCAGCAAATCCGCCACTGAGAATCTGAAGATTCTTGCTGAGTGCTTGGATCGCTCAATCGACGAACTCGTGGTCGTAGTGATGAAGCGCGATCGCCACAACGATCTAATCAAGGAGATCCGCGAGGCAGGCGCACGAGTTCAACTGATCAGCGATGGCGATGTGGGAGCCGCGATCAACTGCGGATTCGCAGGAACCAATATTCATGCACTGATGGGCATTGGAGCGGCTCCTGAAGGCGTCATTTCGGCAGCGGCGTTGCGGTGCTTGGGGGCACACTTCCAAGGGCAACTAATCTACGATCCAGCAATCGTACAGACTGGCTTGATTGGCGAAAGCAAAGAAGCCAACATCGCTCGTCTGAACGAAATGGGTATCACTGACCCAGACAAAATCTACACCGCTGAAGAACTGGCATCTGGTGAAAACGTCTTGTTCGCTGGAACAGGCATCACTCCTGGCAACATCATGAACGGCGTCCGTTTCTTCAAAGGTGGCGCGAGAACCCAAACTCTCGTTATTTCCAGCCAGTCTAAGACGGCTCGATTTGTAGACACCATTCATATGCACGAGCAGCCCAAGGTTGTTCAGCTCCGCTAGAAAGAAGGGAGGAGGGATGAGGGATGAGGGGTGAAGTAAGACTTCAAATGGCATTGAATTTGAATCTCTCGGTTAGCGCTCCTTTCATCCTTCCTTGCGTTAGCGTTGCCGTAGGCGTCCCTCATCCTTCATCTCTAACTCAGGGCAAACGCATAAAAACTGAACAGTTCACTAAGCAAGGCTTTCAAATTTAAGTATTTTTGCTTATCAACTCTTGAATTCCCCGCCAGTCGCAACTCCAAATTTTTTATGCGATCGCCCTGATCCCTAACTATTAGAGCGCCCCTTTCATCCCTCCTCCCTCCTCCTTCATCCCTAACTATTAGAGCGCCCTTTTAATATGAACATTGCTGTCGTTGGCTTAAGCCACAAAACCGCTCCGGTCGAAGTTCGAGAAAAGCTGAGTATTCCAGAACCTGTTTATGATCAAGCGATCGCACACCTGTGTAGCTGTCCCAATGTTCAAGAAGTGGCGGTTCTCAGTACGTGCAACCGATTAGAAATTTATTTAGTTACGTCTGAGACAGAGCCTGGAATTCGAGAAGTAATTCAATTTTTGTCAGAGCACAGCAAGTTGCCGACATCGATGCTGCGTCCGTATCTGTTTACGTTGCTACACCAAGATGCCGTGACGCATCTGATGCGAGTCGCATCGGGGCTAGATAGTCTGGTGCTGGGAGAAGGGCAGATTTTGGCGCAGGTCAAGCACTGTCACAAGATGGGACAACAGCATAGCGGCGTTGGGCGCGTTTTAAACCAACTTTTTAAGCAAGGAATTTCTGCAGGAAAGCGGGTTCGCACCGAAACGAGTATTGGAACTGGGGCAGTCTCAATTAGTTCTGCGGCGGTGGAACTGGCGCAGATGAAAGCCAATCTTGCCGCTCATCGCATCACGATCTTAGGGGCTGGTAAAATGTCTCGCCTGCTCGTGCAGCACCTCGTTTCTAAAGGGGCGAGCAATATTACGGTTCTGAATCGCTCGATCGAACGGGCACAAGAACTTGCCAATCAGTTTCCTGATGCTCGGCTCAATCTGCGTCCGTTCTCGGAGATGATGACCGCGATCGCAAATTCCGATATCGTCTTTACTAGCACCTCTGCGACCGAGCCGATTCTCGATCGCGCCAAGCTAGAAACCCACTTAGAGCCGCACCAGCCATTGATGTTGTTTGACATTGCAGTTCCTCGTAACGTCGATGCCGATGTCAACGAGATGGCTCACGTCAAGGCGTTTAACGTGGATGATCTTAAAGCGGTGGTGGCGCAAAACCAGGAAAGCCGTCGGCAGATGGCGATGGAAGCGGAAGCATTGCTAGAGGAAGAAGTAGACGCCTTTGAGGGCTGGTTGCGATCGCTCGAAACGGTGTCTACTATTAGCAGCCTGCGGGACAAAATTGAAACAATTCGGGCGCAGGAACTGGAAAAAGCCCTCTCTCGGTTAGGCAATGAGTTTGGCGATCGTCATCGCGAAGTGATTGAAGCGTTGACCAAAGGGATTGTGAATAAAATTCTTCACGATCCGATGGTGCAACTGCGGGCACAGCAAGATATCGAGGCGCGTCGTCGGGCGATGGAAACGCTAGAGGTATTGTTTAATTTGGCATCTGAGCAAGCGAGGGTGTGAGGTCGTTCACCCGCTTTCAAAGTCATTTTAGGACTTTGGCTCGGCAACGAAATGAGCCAATTTCGTTGCCGAGTGGCGTCGGTTTAGGGAAGTAAATTATGGCGATGTGTTTTGGCTATTTGGCTAAGAGTCTGAGCATAGGACTGATTTAGAAGCGGGGGAAGCGGCTAAAGGGCTAGTTGTCTTACGAAAATCGAATTGTGATGCACAGATCGATGCTGCGACCAGAGCTGTTTTTCAAGCTCAAAGACCGACTGCTGCTGGGCGACCACTTGACGAGGCTCAACCTACTAACTGATATTGGGATAAGTCTGATATTGGGATAAGTAGCGCGATCGCGTTAAGGACAGAGGTGTTTAGCTGAAGGAGTTCTTATTAAACCCCAGAATTACAGAATTTTTAAGCTTGCGAACTCAGTGAAGCATTGGCATCGCTAACTTTCACCATGAGTGTCATCGGCTCAATAGGTGAAGCAGTAAAACCACACTTCTCATAAAACTGCTTTGCGTCTGCCGAGATAGCATGTACAAGGATTGCCCGTATTCCTGCAATCTCAGCAGCTTGTAGAGTGCGAAGAATTGCATCTCGCAGCAGCGCCCGCCCGACACCTTTACATTGCCAGTGGCGATCAACCGCCAGCCGTCCAATCACCATCACTGGAATTGGATCGGGCATATTGCGTCGAACTCGACCTGTTGCAGCAGTCTGTGCCACTGCTCCAGTAGCTAGACAATAGTACGCAACAACTGCTTCACCAGCGCAGAGAACATAAGTGCGTGAAGCTCCCTCTAACTCATTTTTTAGAGCGCGGCGCTTCAGCCAGTCATTTAACTCACTGTTCCCCGAGTCAAATTCTTCAACTGAATGTGACGAATTCAGTTTTTCAGGTGGACGGAGGTTGTCTTGATCTCGATCTAATCCCACGGAGCTTTGGTTGTTAGCAATGCGTGTAGTTTTTCATCTCGCGTAGGTGGGGCGTCCAGCAACGCCACAAATTGCTTAAATTTAAGCTCATCCAACCCAAAGAAACTCTGGTCTAGAAGAACATTTTGGGCTTTTTGATAAGCTGACTCAAGCATAAACTCTGAGCGGCTCTTGCCTTGCACTTCTGCCGCATGATCAATTAAATCGCGTTGATGCTGCTTAGCTCGGATGTTGATTGTGACATCGCGGGTTTGGCTAACCGACCCTTCACCTACTGAGGCACACATAACGTCTCCTCCCTAAAGAGGGCAAATGTACTGAACCTATACCTAGAATAGTGTTAAAGCCACTGAATATAGGATATCCTTTCATCTTAAGAGCTTTGTGTACACAATGTCAACACATTTTGGAAGCTTGTTGATTATGACAGCAGTTAAGATTGCTCGCACTCCCTTAACGAAATCAGCCGTAAGCAACCAACTGCTGTAAGGTTGCTGTGAAATTAGGATAAGAAATCGCAGCCGCTTCGGCACGGTGAATTGTCGTTTTGCCCGTCGCGTTGAGTGCCGCGATCGCTAAACTCATTGCAATTCGATGATCGGTAAAACTATCAACATCGGTTCCGGTTAAAGGACATCCGCCTGTGATTTCCAGCCCGTCGGAACGTTCTGTGATTTGTGCGCCCATCCGCTCCAGTTGAGTTGCCATGACTGTGATGCGATCGCTTTCTTTGACGCGCAGTTCTTCTGCATCTTGAATCACCGTTGTTCCTTCTGCAAACGCCGCCGCCACCGCCAATATCGGAATCTCGTCAATCAAGCGAGGAATCAGATCGCCCGCAATTCGACAGGCTTTAAGCTGGCTGTAACGCACTCGCAGATCGGCAACTGGTTCACCTGCGACATCGCGCTGATTTTCTAATGTAATGTCTGCTCCCATTGCTTCAAGCGCTTCTAAAACTCCGGTACGAGTGGGATTCACACCGACATTTTCGATGGTTAAATCAGAGCCGGGTACGATCGCGCCTGCCACCAGCCAAAACGCCGCAGAACTAATATCTCCAGGAACGATGACGGTTTGACCGTGCAGGGTTGCCTGTCCTTTTACCGTAACGCTCTTGGCCTCCGGATCGACGCTGACCTGTGCGCCAAACGCCCGCAGCATCCGCTCACTGTGATCGCGAGAAAGGGCGGGTTCTGTCACCGTGGTTTGTCCGTCTACCATCAGCCCTGCTAACAGAATGCAAGATTTGACTTGAGCAGAAGCAATCGGGGACTGGTAGTGAATCGGCTTTAGGGCGCGTCCTTGAATGGCTAAGGGAGCTAACGAGTTTTGCTGACGCCCCCAAATCTCTGCACCCATTTGTTGAAGCGGTTTGACCACACGAGACATTGGGCGCGATCGCAGCGAATCATCCCCTGTCACTGTAAAGAAGCGATCCGGATGAGATGCCAGAATTCCTAGCATCAAGCGTAACGTCGTTCCAGAATTCCCTGCGTTTAGCACATCCATTGGCTCAACTAACTGACCCAATCCAATGCCGCGCACCCGAACTTCTTCCGTATTCAGGTCAGAAATCGTTGCGCCCATTGCTCGAAAACAACTCGCCGTACTGCGGGGGTCTTCGCCTAGCAGCAAGCCATGAATGATGGTTTCTCCCTCTGCCAACGCACCCAGCATCAGCGCTCGATGGGAAATCGACTTGTCGCCCGGGATCCCAATTCGTCCTCGCAAGGGCGACCCTTCCGTAGAACGATCGATGGTGAGTTCATGTTGAGAACTTTGAACGTTAAGCGCGATCGTCGTCGAATTTGCCATGGGGATCAGATAAACTGACTAAACGTAAGTAATCCTACCACCCCTCATGCTGACTCAGCACCGCAAACCTGTTCGCCTCTATGTTGTCTCCCGAGATCTACCGATCTGGTCGGAAGTGGAAACAACGGGAACGATTTATCAAAAGAGTGACGAACAGTTTCACTTGGTCTTGACCGAGCCATGCATCAAAGGAGCCGCGTCACGAGGGAAACCTAGCTCAACCGTAGCAACGACCCCACGGCTAATCTGGATCGACATTTCGCCTTGTCGGATTGCGATGACGATGCAAGGGGACGGCAAATTAAGTTACCGCCACTTGTGGCAACGCGGCGTCTACGGCTTTAGTCGATACTGGTTGCAGGACGACTCGGCGAAACCAAACCAGTCGCTGCAACTCCGCAATTTTACTCGCAGCCTCTGGTTAGAGCAGTCTTCCTTTCCGAAGCTGTTGCAGCTAGATTATGAGCTTTGGTCAGAAACGCTTCAGCTTGGCAGCTATGTTCTGCATTTAGAAATTCTCGATTAGAAAATCCGCAATTTCTCCGAGAAATTGCGGACTAGCAACGTTATTGTTAAACGTGCGATTCGTCATTAAGCACAGCGACAGAATTAGAACGTAAATGTCGTGCGGATCGTGCCGATCACGATGTCATCGTTGCGATCGTCATGTCCCGGAGCCGTCAGCCACACCAGCCCAGGCGTGATAGAAATGTTGTCATTCAGTTGGTACTGATAGAAGCCTTCAACGTGCAGCGACGTATCACGATCGACTACATCTCGACCGAAGAAGGTTCTGAAATTACCGCTACCACCCGTCACTTTCGGCTCCATGCCGACAATGATGCCTGCAACACTGCCTTTTTTGCCCAAGTCAGGAACCGCTAAGCCGACTGACCAGTTCCAAATATCCAGGTTGCCCTTCGTGCCGTTGCCAAGAGATTGAGCGTTGGTATACCCTACCGCACCGTTTAGCACCAGTTTTGGACTCACCTGGAAGGTCACGTTGGCACCATATGCATTGGCAGACGTAGGCTCGTTGAAGTTGCGGAAGTTCGCGTTATTGCTGCCGACGCCGCCATTCGCCGAGAAGTCATTGTTATAGGCGTGAATGTAGGTCAAACCAAAGCCAATGCGCTCATTTGGTTTGAAGGTCAACTGTGCGATCGCGCCGTAAGGACCGTTAAACAAACCATTGCTGGCAGATGGATCTGAAGCCGTCTCATCATTTGCCAGATAGCCTAAACTCAGTTCTAGAGCATCACTAAACTGGTGACGAAGGCCCAGTCCTTTACCAGTCAGCAAATAGTAGATCGAGTTGCGCGTCCCGAAGTGCGTCAGCGCACCCGTTCCGCCATCGCCATCCAAATAAGGATTCAGGGTATCGGTGAAGTCGTCGATCGCGCCTGCGTTCGCTTCGATCGTCACTGTGGTCTTCTCGCCCAATGGAAACTGATAGAGTAGGGCATCTACCCCGACCTGATTATTTTCATCTTCAGACGCAAATCGGAAGTTGCCTTCGCGAGTCAGCAACTCGCCATTGAGGCTCGCGGGGAGGGTTGCCAGGTTCTGAGCCTGTAGCCGAGTCCTCAATAAGTCCCGACCCGTAAAGCTAGTGTCGAAATTTAGACGAATGCGATCGCCAAGAATCGTATTCTTCGAGACCCGCTCGTTCACTTCGCCAGTCGCCACGCCATTCGGAAGATCGTTATCTATTACTTCGTCACCATTGGCATCTAGAATGGCATTCCGAATGAAATCTCCACCCGTGGCAACGCCTGCAACTCCAATCACCACTTCTCCGGTCAGTTTAGTAGTGGTTGAGAACTGCTGTTTCTCCAGAGTTGTCGTGCGAGCTTCGACAGCATCGACGCGACCACGTAAGGTTGCGAGTTCTGTGGCAAACTCTTCTTGCAGCCTTTGCAGGGTAGCTAAATCTTCTTTTTTAACCAGATCGGCAGTAGAAGCAGCAATCAGTTCGTTGACGCGATCGAGACAGGCGTTTAACCCCGCCGCAAATTCGTAGCGAGTTGTGGCGCGATTGCCGCGATAGGTTCTGTCAGGATAGCCTGCAATGCAGCCATAGCGCTCGACGAGCGATTGCAGTGCCTGAAATGCCCAGTCGGTCGGTCGCACATCCGATAGTTGAGACACTGATGTGACTTGATCGAGAGAAGACTTATCGGTACTAAGATCTGCAACCGATGGAGTTTCATCTGAAACTGGTTGTGCGAGTGACTCAGTTTGAGCCGTCTCAATTGATTTGGATGAGGAAGATACTTCAGCCGCACCGACGCCTGACGCAACGGTTAGACTTGCGACAGCAAGAAGAATTGGGTGAACCCAACGAATGGTACGCAAACAATTTGACATGATATTGTTCTACTCTCACACCTAATGTTGTTGAAATGACAGGTTGTTGAAACGACTTGTTGAAACAACGAAGCGATCGCTCTGCTTTTGTCTAGCTAATAGTTAAATTACCCAGACAAAGTCTTCAAAACACGATTTCGATAATCATTCTCACTACCAGTTTAATGCTTGGCGGTAAGAATTAAGTCTTAGTTTGTATTTAGTTGATATTGCAACTCATTGTCAAGAAGTTTCTTGTACCCAAGAAATCAGTGAGTTCAATCAGCCCATTAACTACACAAGTAAGGCAGTAGAAACAACAGACAACCGCTTTGCCATAACCGCTTAGAGAAAGAGCGCTTCGAGCAAGCAATGTCTAGGTTTACAACGTTTCAACCTCGCTCAACTCTACGGCAATCAGTCTGCTTTTTGAATGGGGGGGAGGGGGATTAATTAACAAAATTCTCAGTTAGAACGTTTGGCGAGGGGTGTAAGTGACTCTGCCAATCTGTTTAAAGTTTAGTCATTCAAAGTTTATTAGAGTGCCATTCAAAGGAGCGTTAGAACTTTTTTTAAGTTAAAGCGGTTTGTTTAGGCTTGTCTCGGAATCGAGTTGATTCAGTAATTTGAGACCTTGAACACGAGTAGTATAGTCATCCTGAGGCTGTTGTTTTAGCCACGCGATCGCAGGCGTCTTTCCTTGTTTAGCGGCAATTCGCAGGGCAGCCCAGGTCTGCACCTCGGTTCGGGCAGGATTAATTTGCAGCGCCGCGTTAATCCGTTTTTGAATGCCTCCTGAATCGAATTTCAGCATATCCAGCACTTCGTCTCGATCGGCTGCCGACAGTTGAATCACCTGAGTTGATTTGGCCCAACGCCCATCAATCAGATTGGCAAGAACCTGCTGACTGGCGCTCGCCCAAGGCTTATCCGCTTGAGTTTTCGTGATCTTGGCATGGCGAGCGACTAAATCGAGTTGAGCTTGGGCCGTGGCTGTCCACTCGTCGATGCGTTGTTTTCGCACAGACTGCATGACGGCTAACGCAGGCGACCACAACCCGTTGCGGGCTAGCAGCAACGCATCGGTAAACGCGCCACTATCGATCGCAGCTTTATTCAATGAAATGGGTCGGAGTTGGAATGGGATGGACGGAGTGCCGATTTGAAGCTGAAAAACTTGAAAGTCTGGCTCTAGGGCAACCGTTCGATTGACTAATAGTTCGGGCGCTCGACCTTTAGGGGCTTTCTGCCAAGATGGAGACTGCCCAACGGGACTTGTCCAACTGATCAAGCCGTTGATTGTGGTGGAGACAGGGTTATAGTAAACCACTGATCCATAGGTAACACTAGAATCCCCTTGGCGGAGAGTCCCCATTAAGTCGAGCCAAACGCCTTGAGTGTCCTCATAGCGCTCAACAGTAGTGTAGGGAAGCTTACGATCGCTGCTTGCCTCTATGACTCGTGCATTGGCTAATGGCTCTAAGACAAACGATTCTTCGACTTCATTGATTTCTAAAACATTGATAAATTGAAGCGCTTCCTTTTTTTGAGGAGTGGGGTTAAGAATTCTGCGATAGACGCGCAGTTCGCTGAGGCGATCAGCGCAGTTGTCCGAACATTGTGCCTCAGGGCGAAAAATAGGTAACAGCAGATCAACCGTACGCTTGGCGGATTTTGCGCCGCTTTCTACTCGAATCGGATCGCCTGCCCGTAACCCTTTCTTTCTCAGGTCAGCCTGAACCTCTGCCATCGTTTTTGGGTCATCCCATGCGGACAAAGGAATTCTTGCGCCTTCAGGTAGGTAGTGATTCATCCAAGCCACAGATTTTGGATCTTTGATGAACTGAAAGCTCATCCAGGCGCTAGTCGTTACTAACCCAGCCGCACTGGCAATCGTAAGAAACACTCCTAACGAGCCGAGGTGAGGGATAGAAGAGACCTTGGGAAAACGTAATCTCATGACTGAGTTGGATCAAGAGTATGGTATAAGCGGAGCATCAGTTCAGTACACCCCTGCTTGAATGGTATATGGGGCGAGAAGAATTAAAACGTTTTTTCTCTAAGACTTTTTTGCTCTAAAACGCTTAAGTATCGATGACCTGCACGTTCCCATGTGTACTCCGACTGAACGAGCGATCGCGCATTTTGAGAAAGCTGCGATCGCAGCTCACCATCTTCAAACACTCGTGAAATAGCATCAACATACTCCGAAACAGAATTCGCTCTGAGTGCTCGCTGTGGATTCTTGCCATCTACCGCCAGACCTTCTAAACCGCGATCGCTAGCAATGACTGGAGTTCCAGCTGCCATTGCTTCTAGCGTTTTATTTTTGATTCCGTATCCAGTTCGCATTGAAATCACGCAGACGGTTGCTTGGTGCAAATACTCAGCCATTGAGGGCACTCGTCCGGTGACGGTAATTCCGAGTTGCTGACTGAGTTCTTGCACCTCTGCGGTCGGGCGGGAACCTACGATTGCTAAAGTCGCATCGGCATAGCGGCTTTGAACAGCAGGCAAAATTTCTAAGCTTAGAAATCGTGCGGCGTCGATGTTGGCAAGGTTATCCATTGCGCCGATAAATACGAGATGGTGTCCCCCCGGATCAGACGTTCGATAGGGAAAGGTCGAAAAATCAACTCCGTTAGGAATCACATCGATCGCGGCGGTCGGGTTAAATTTGGAGAGTTGGTTGCGATCGTCATCAGTTGTAACAACGATATTGAGAAATTTTTTGCAGTAGCGTTGTTCGTACCGTTTTAGGAGCGGCGAATTTAAGCGATCGCGCCATGCATTCTCAGACGTTTGAGTATGCAGTTGGTTCTTGCACGAGCCGTACACAGAACTATGCACATTCACGACTGTCTGAATGCGTTGACGAAATTCGGGGCGGATATAAGATTCATTGACGCTATGTTCGCAGGTGATTACATCAAACTTCTGATCTTGCATCGCGCGGTCAATCCACGCCTGCATTTCAACAGAATAGTTAGATAAGACGCTAGGCGGCGTCCCTTGCTGCAAGAAAGTTGCAAACCGAGCGGCTTTTCCGGCTAGTCCTGAGGATGCAATGGGCTGAGGACGCGGAAAAACTACTAATTCTGTTACATGCTGACGCAGAGCGGCAACATCGGCGTCGGTGACATCGTCAGTTCGGTGAGTGAGAACGGTGACATCGTGGGTTTGTTGTAAGTAATTCAACAGGTGAAAGGTTCGGACTTGAGTTCCGCCTTTAGTCGGGGGGTAAGGAAAGGTAGAGGACAACATCAAAATATTCATGGGGACATTTCCTTGAGAATTCCGTGAGACGAATCGCTATTCACGGGAATACTGACGATATCCAGGGTTCCCAATAATTTGTCGTTTTTTGAGTCGTGACTTGATTTCAACCTGATAGGAGATTTGATATGCCTTCGTTTGGGCTGTATACGCTGGCTAATGATACTGTATTTGATCAATTTGTTGCTTTACTCAATAGCATTGAGCAAAATGTTGGTTCAGATATTCCTATCTGTGTCATTCCCTATAATCGCAATATTGAGAAAACACAACGCGAAATCAATACCCGCAAGAACGTAACGCTGTTTGATAATTGGTTAGCGATCGAGCGATGGGATAACTTCTTTAATAGCGTTTGGCAGTTTCACCCCCGCGCAACCGACTCAAAGTCAAGCCGTCCGGGCTGGTATGGCGGATTTGTGCATCGCAAATTTGCCGCGTTTGATGGCAGATTTGATCAATTTATCTTCTACGATGCGGATACATTAGCAATGAAGCCGATCGACGATATGGTGAGTCAGCTTCAAGATTACGACCTGATTTTTAACGATTGGGAACACGCAAAACGTCGCGACCTAACAGAACTTAATCTTGACGTGATCGAGCCTGCAATTGCACTTCAAGAAGCAGAGATTCGTCCGTTGTTGCACTGTGATAGTTTCTTCGCAGCGCGGCGCGGTATGTTTAACGATGCAACGCTGATGCAGTTAAAACAACGCTTGGTGGACGGTCAAGAACTAAATTGGATTCGCGATCGCTCGTGGTGGTCAAGTTCAGGCATGTTTAACTATCTGACCTTGGCTCAAGAGTGCACGATGTTTAACTTTACGCTTAGTCCTAACGGTTCCGATCGGACGGGCAACTGTGCTAACGCTGATCCGTTTATCAACCAAGACAACGTTCTCTATAACAAAGATGGATTGAAGCCCATTCATCGCATTCACTACATGAGCTATGCATCAAAGGATTTTGCTCGGTTGTGTGAGGGTGAAGATGTAGATATTCCGCACAAAGATGTCTTTCTGCACTATCGCTTTCTCAAGTCGCCAGAGCAGAAACCGAAGGCGCTGATTGCTCCGACTGCAACAACTAAAATGATGCGATCGCTGCACACCAACGTTTCTAAACTCAAAAAACTCGTTCAGGCATAATATTCTCCGATGCCCAAAATTAGCGTTTGCATTCCAACCTTTAACCGTGCCCATTTGCTGCCGTTTGCGATCGAGAGTGTTCTCCAACAAACGGAGCAAGATTGGCAACTGATCGTCTGTGACGATGGTTCGACAGATCACACCTCGGAACTAATGACAACGTATCAGAATCCTCGCATTCGATATCTGCGTCACGCTCAGAATGTGGGCAAAAGTAACAACATGCGCTCTGGATTTGAGGCCGCGATCGGGGAGTATTTTATTAAGTTTGACGATGACGATCGCCTAACGCCCGATTTTTTGGCTAAGACGAGTCAAATTCTAGATCGTTCACCAAACATCGATTTTGTTGGAACCGATCATTGGATCATCGATTCACACAATCAGCGTGACTCATTGGCAACCGAACAAAATTCTTACAACTGGGGCAGAACGAACTTACCCGCGGGTCTAGTTTCTAACTTGCTAGACGTTGTGTTTGTGAAACAGAGTTTTCAGATTGGAGCAACGCTATTTCGGCGGCAAGCCTTGCTTGATGTTGGTTATATGCGTCCCAATATTCAAAACTGCGAAGATAACGATCTATTAGTTCGGTTAGCGTTGCGAAGCAGTTCCTCATCCGGGGTAAACGCGCACAAACAAGCTTACTATCTGCCCGAACGTTTGATGGAATATCGGGTTCACCCGGAGCAACAAGGCATCGATCGCGCCATTCCTTATCTAAAAGACAAATTAACGTACTTACAGAACTTCCAATTTGAGCAGGAAGAATTAGAAAAAGTGCGGCGATCGCGCTTAGCCGAAACTCAATTGCTGCTCGGACTAAGATTAGTTGAAAAAGGCGAAACGCAAGTTGGTAGAGAACTCGTACAGGCGGGAAGATCTGCTTCATCTGCTAAAGCGTATGCAGGAATGGCGCTTTCTATGCTGCCGCAAGGGGTGCGATCGTACGCCTTTAACTTAATTCGTCACACTAAATAATTTAATACGCGTAAATTTAATACGGCAGGACGCAAAAACAAGCAGCCCGTTGGACACTTCTTGCGAGAAGTGTTCTCGTTTAACTACGTCTTCAGTCACTAAACTGAAGCAATGAAATAAGGAAAATCTGTGTATTTGAATACTTTTTAGAGCCTTCTTTAAGAAATGTCATGATATTATAACTTTTGGTAAAGCCTTTCATTCAACTCAAGAAGCAGGGCTATCAAGCGGTTCATTTTATGATCGATTATAAAAAAATTCGGTTGAAATGGGAAAGCTATTGGTTCAAAACCTTGGGAAGATGGCGAGCCTGTCCTTTAACCTGTCCTGTCGATCGACCTCATCATCGGCACGTTTTTTGGAGTTGGATCGGTAGTTTCTTAGCCATCACCGCAACGTCTTACCTTGCTTTGAAAACGAACTCTCCTCTGCTAATGGCTCCCTTTGGTGCTACAAGCGTATTGATCTTTGGTGTCCCTGAAAGCCCTTTGGCTCAGCCTCGTAACGTCATTGGGGGTAATCTCTTAGCGGCTCTCGTGAGTCTGATTATTCTGCATCTTCTTGGCTCTTCTCCCTGGACAATGGGAATGGCTGTTTCTAGTGCAATCGGAGTTATGCAGCTTACCGGAACTCTACATCCTCCCTCAGGAGCCGTTGCATTAGTCGTGATGATGACAAAACCGGACTGGCAATTCCTGCTGGCACCTGCCTTGGAGGGATCGATGATCTTGGTGCTATGTGCTGTGGTTTTTAATAACCTAGCTGAAGAAAGGACGTATCCAAAACACTGGCTATAGCAATTACACTGAGCCAAAACACAAGTGGGCCAAGAAGAAGCGATGCTGTTGTGCAGCATTACGACCCATTAGAACTAGACAGAGACGATCCTCCAGAACGTGACGGATCTAATCGCAGCTTCTCCCAATCTTTTACCAAAACCTCTGCCCATTTTGCCGCTAAATTGACCTGTGTAAATGGCACTCGCACGGACGCATTAGACATTTCAAACTCTAACTCGATCGCTTTTCCGCGTTCTGGTGGGGCTTGCAAGTCCACGGCTTGACGATCCACAACTAATCGAATCGCTTGTACATCGTTTAGCGAGAACGTTTGAGGCTGCACGATTCCTTTACGAGTTGCCTTTCCCCACGTCAACTGATCACCCTTCTGAGCTAACACCGAGTAAATATCAAACTTGGCGCGATCGTAACTATCCGCCCACTGACGATATGTTTCTAGCTTTTGATATTCGTTCCAGCCTGCCCACGCCAGCCCGATAAAGACGGCAAGCAAAGGGAGCCATAAAAGACCGTGGATCATAGGGATGAAGGAGGAGAGATGAGGGATGAAAAGATGAAAAAAGGTAAGTCTCTATAAGATTATGGTATCGCGTTGAAACATTTAGTTTTGCTTCATCCCTCATCTCTCCTCCTTCATCCCTTTACCGCCTGCGCTATCTTGGAGTTCAACTCCGACTTTTGATAGAGGGCTTGATAGAGGGCTATGAGAAAGTTTCTGATCATTGGCTTGTTTTTGCTCGGTTTGGGATGGGCGGTTTCTAACTTTTCAGGACTCGCCGCAAAGGGCACATACGACAGCATTGTGCTGGATTTCAGAGAAGACACAGGAACGGCTGAAATCGAGAATCAAGTCAATGCGATCGCGGCTCAGTTCAACGTTCGTCCTCAGCTCAATAGTCGCTTTTCAGAAGCCGATCATCTCTATGTAGTAAAGGGCGATCGCCAGCTGCTTAACGCGCTTAAACGCTCCAACACTTCTAAATACACTGAATATATTGAGCCTGACTATATCTACAGCATTCCAGAGGCGTCCCTATCAGGAGTCGTCGATGCGTCATCGGCACAGCCAAGCGGTGGACAAGCCCCAAACGATCCGCTCTACAGCAAACAGTGGAACCTCCACAACATCAGCATTGAATCTGGCTGGGCAGAAACGAAAGGAAGTGGCGTCACCGTTGCCGTGATTGACACTGGCATTTCTCAAGTGCCAGATCTTAAGGAGACTAAGTTTGTCGCTGGCTATGACTTTGTGAGCGATCAAGAGGATGCCAAAGACGATAACGGGCACGGAACCCATGTTGCAGGTACGATCGCACAATCAACCAACAACGGCATTGGCGTCGCCGGAATTGCCTATGAAGCGTCTCTCATGCCGCTCAAAGTCCTCAGCGCCAGCGGCGGTGGAACGGTCGCTGATATTGCCGAAGCAATTCGATTTGCGGCAGATCACAACGCCACTGTGATTAACATGAGCTTGGGTGGCGGCGGTGAAAGTAGTGCGATGCAAGAAGCGATAGCATACGCTCACAAAAAAGGAGTGGTTGTGATTGCGGCGGCAGGTAACGCGGGTCAAAGTTCGGCTGACTATCCGGCTCGCTATCCGCACGTGATCGGCGTTGCTGCCTTAGGTGCGTCTGGAGAGAAAACGCATTATTCTAATTTCGGGGCAGGCGTCGATATTTCAGCTCCAGGAGGAGACACATCGAGCGGCGAAGCGGGCGGTATTTTGCAAAATACGCTCGACCCTCAAACCGGAGAATCAATTTTCGCGGCGTTTCAAGGCACAAGTATGGCCGCTCCTCACGTGGCGGGAGTTGCCGCTCTCGTGCAGTCGGCTGGTGTTAAAGATCCAGACGAAGTGGAAACCGTTTTAACTGAATCGGCTCGTAAAGTTCAAGACGACACCTTAAACCAGTTTGGCTCAGGCAAACTTGATGCAGCCGCTGCCGTCAACTTGGCACTTAGAGGCAAAATTACATTCAACGATTTCTTCCGGTGGTTGCGAGACAATGGCTACCTCAACCCGCGCTTCTGGATTGATGGCGGAGCGATTGCCCTACTTCCTAAACTGGCGATGGTACTTGGCTCTTATCTTCTTGCCTGGTTCTTACGCAGCTACTTTCCATTTACGTGGAGTTGGTCACTGGCAACCGGATTAATTAGCGGCAGTTCTGGTTTCTTCTTTCTGAAAGGACTCTACCTATTTGACGTGCCTCAATATCCCTTCCGCTTCTTAGGAAGTTCACTGCCTGAGCTAGGTAGTGCCGTGCAGGGCAGTAGTGCGCTCAATCCAATTTCTGCCAGTGTGCTGATTCCAGGCATTCTGCTTGCGTTACTGTTGGGACATCAGCAGTGGAAGTGGTTTGCGATCGGGTCATCTATTGGTGTTTCAGTGTGTCTCGCCACCAGTGCCGCGATCGATCCGACCTTGATGTGGATTGGCGGCGGCGCGATCGCTCGCTTCTACCTGATCGTCAACGCCTTGCTCTGCTTCGGCTTGGCTCGTCTCGCTATGAAACCAGAGGACAAAATCGTATGACTGTAACGGGTGTTATTCAACACAAAGGCTTTGGAACCGGAACTTGGGCACTCGACGCCGAGGATGGCAAATCTTACGAACTCCACAAACCACCGAGTGAGCTTCAAAAAAAAGGTCTCAAGGTTAAAATTGACGGTGAAATTCGAGACGATGTGATGACGATCGCGATGATTGGTCCGGTCTTAGAAGTGAAAACCTTTAAAGTTCTTTGACCTCACTTCAAATTTAAGAACGCTCCAGAAGGTTCAGCCTCTGGAGCGTTCTTGATCCAACCTTTTTCAATTACGCCTGATTTAACACGTTTTGCATCTTCGTCCGAAATTCTCCTTTCGGATGTCCGCCTTTTACCTCACCAATAATCGTGAAGTCTCCTTCAGGTGAGTCGCACACGATATAAGTAGGCCATCCCATCTCCGCTTTATCCGGATATTGGGCTAGAAGAACCTTCCGATATTTCCGATAGGTTGCCGTATCTTGCATCTTCACATCGATAAACTGTAGCCCCAACTCCTCTGAAACCTTCTGGTCATAAAATGCCATTTTGTGACAAATGCCACAATCTTCCGATGAAAATTTAATTACTGCACGAGTCATAACTGTCATGCCAACACGTCTGCATAAACCAGCGTAGAAGATTACAGAGCGTTCAAAGCGGTTTTAGCAAGATTCTTTAGGGTTGTCCGCTCCGCACCACAACAATGTCCGGAAACAGGGATAATAAGCCTAATTACGTTTGCCTTACCAATACCGCTTATGTTCCGTAAACTCCCGTTCGGACTGCTATTACTTTCTGCTGGTGGTGTCGTCACCGTGATCGGGATCGCTGCTTATCTGCTCGATTATGCTGCGCTCAACATGATCGGCTTTTTCTACGGCATTCCGTTGTTCTTAGGTGGGATTGCGCTCAAGATTACCGAGTTAAAACCTGTTCCATTCATGACGCAGACGCCGCCAGAGGTGGTAGCGCTGCGAGAAGCGCAAGCTACTAAAACTCAGACCCAAATTCTGAATGACGTAACTCGCTTTCGATACGGGCAAAAAGCGCATTTTGATAGCGCCTTAAGCTACCTAGGACTCAGCCCGATCGAGAAACAACGTCCGGAACTGATGGCAGTCCGCGAAGAAAGCACCGATGGAGCTTATACTTTGGTTCTCCTGTTTGATTCCTCTTATTTGCCGTTTGAAGTGTGGACGCAACGACAGGAAAAGATGACAAACTTTTTTGGCCCAGGGGTGAAGGTGAAGTTGGCACAGCCTGAGGAAGACGAGGTGGAAGTGTCTATCATTGCAACTCCTGATTCGGCTGTGGCAACTCCCGATCCGGCTGTGGCGACTTTAGATCAATAGCTCGTCAGAACACTCTAAAAATTTGTCTCACTTCTCTAGACGGACAGCGTACCATTGCAAGTACTGTCCTGGAGCCAAATCAAACTCACATGTTGTATTGATCAAATAAGCGACTTGCTGCTCAACCGAGGCAAACTGCTGCAAGTCTTTGGGTAGCGCATCTTGTTGAGCGACAAGGAGCGATCGCAGCTTCTGCGTCAGTTCCTCGGCGGTCAAAATCTGCTCTGGCTGATTGGTTTCTAGCACCACAAAATCGTCTTCTTGATACATTAACGAATCTGGCATCGTTTAATCTCATTTCAATACGTTCTATTGTGACGCGTTCTCTTCTGCTCAAATCTCCCGCAGGTGAGAACTAGAGGCTGCTTCAGATATGTTATCTAAGGCATATCATCTCTCTGATACCCATTTTAAGGAATCGTGCCCCTATGTCGCGTTCTGTCCGTCTGATTTTCAATCCCGTGGCGGGTCAGGGCGATTCCGAACAAGAATTAGCCCTGATTGAGAGTTTGCTGACTGATCTAGATCTAGACGTTTGTTTGACCTCTAAAGAGGTAGGAGCCGATGTCCTGGCTCAAGAAGCGGTCGAACATGGGGTTGATGCGGTTATTGTGTCTGGAGGCGATGGTACTGTGTCGGCGGCGGCAAAAGCGCTTCTGCAGACGGAAATTCCGTTAGGCGTAATCGCACGCGGTACAGCAAACGCATTTGCGAATGCTCTAGAAATTCCCACCACGATCGAGGGAGCCTGTCAAACCATTCTAAAGAACTACACTCAAAAAATCGATATTGCGTCCTGTAATGGACACCCGATGGTATTGCTTGCCGGAATTGGGTTTGAGGCAGAAACCGTTGCAAAAGCAAATCGGGAGGCGAAAAATCGATTTGGAATTTTGGCATACGTTCTAGCAGGCTTACGACAGTTGCGCGACTTAGAGCACTTTGAAACCGAAGTCGAAACCGATGACAAGATTATTTCTTTCACGGCATCTGCTCTCACCGTTGCAAACGCGGCTCCACCTACGTCTGTGTTAGCCCAAGGCCCATCCGGACTCGTGGTAGATGATGGACTATTAGATTTAACGATCGTGGCTCCCGCCAATCGCGCCAGTGCCATCACCGCAACGTATCATTTATTTCAATCAGCGCTAAGTGGCAATCCTGCTGATCGTGACGATATCGGCTACCTGCGATCGCGCCGCTTCAAAATCACGACCAATCCACCCCAAAAAGTTGTTCTCGATGGCGAGATGAGCGGCACAACGCCCCTCGATATCTACTGCATTCCCGCCGGCTTAACGGTCTTTTTACCGCCGCCCGATGAAGAAGCTGCCGCAACCGAAAAGCTGGAAGGACTGCCGGATTTAGTGATTGAATCTAAAGATTAGATAGAGTCCTGACCATTCTGCTGATGCGATGGAATATATAAACAGTAGGAGCCGCTATTCTAAGTGAGATCTAAAATGCATCAACTGGGATCGCATTTCGGAGATTACTAGAATTTGGACGATTACCCCAAGAGGGAACTGCAAGGCAACCGCAGGTTTGGTCAACGATAGGATAGCGAATGTCAGTGAGCGTAGAGTGGATTCCTTTAGGTACGAATGCAGTTGCGATCGCAGGCAGTATTGCTTTCACCGTCTTTCTGCATCGCCTTAAGCAGAAATCAACTATGGGTAAGCCGTTCATCGAAGTACCCGAATCTCTGTCAGAGCAGCAGATGCAGGAAGCTCTATGGCGACAATCGATCGTTGTGGAAGCGGCGCTTGATGGAATTGCAATTTTAGATGAACGTGGGCAGTTTCTCTACCTCAACGATGCTCAGTTACGCATGTTTGGCTACCGCCCAGGAGAGTTAGTCGGCAAAAGTTGGCGAGAACTTTACTATCCCGACGAAATTAGCCGCATTGAGCGTGAAATTATTCCACTTCTAAAGCAAAATGGACAGTGGCGTGGCGAAGCGGTTGCCAAACGCCGAGACAGCAGTACATTCTTTGAAGAAATGTCGCTCACGCTAACTGAAAAAGGATTTATTAGCGTCTGTCGGGATGTGACCGAAACAAAGCAAGCCGAAATTCGCCTCCGAATTTTGGAACGGGCCATGCGGGCAAGCAGCAACGGCATTATTATCACTGACTCCACTCGTGCCGACAACCCGATAGTCTATGTTAATCCCGGATTTGAGCGGATGACAGGCTATTCGGCAGATGAAGTGTTGGGTAAAAACAGCCGCCTTTTGCAAGGAGGAGAGACCGAGCAACCTGCATTAGAGCAGTTGCGCCGAGCTTTTCAAGACGGAGAAGACTGCACGGTCACGCTACGGAACTATCGCAAAGACGGCTCTCTCTTTTGGAATGAGCTGTCTATTTCTCCTGTGCTCGATGCAGAAGGACGAATCACGCATTACGTTGGTATTCAAACTGATATTAGCGATCGCAAACGCACAGAAGAAGCGCTGAGACGGCAATATCAACGAGCGCTGCTGCTCAAACAACTCACTCAAGAGATTCGGCAAAGTTTAGATACGCAACAAATTTTTCAGACGGCGGCCACTCAAGTTGGTCGTGCCTTTAATGTCAATCGCTGCCTGATTCACGCCTACGTATCGATTGAAGATCCGATTCTGTCAGAATTCGAGTTTTTGCAGAACGACACCGAGTTTCCTCAAATTCCGATCGTCGCGGAGTATTTAGAGCCAGGTTGGAGCGCTTTGACCGGATTGAAAATTCCGATCGTCGGCAATCGGCATATGGAAACCGTGCTCAGAACAGATAGCGCGATCGCATCTCCCAACGTCTACACTGACCCCCTCCTGCGTTCACACCACTCGATCTGCCAGCAGGTTTCGCTCCGGTCAATGCTGGTGGTGCGAACGTCATACCAAGGAGCACCGAACGGGATCATTTGTCTGCATCAGTGCGATCGCGAGCGTCACTGGAGCCAAGATGAAATTGAACTGCTAGAAGCGGTTGCCGATCAAGTCGGAATTGCTCTCGCTCAAGCTCGGCTCCTGAAGCAAGAAACTTTGCAACGCGAAACGCTCGCCAACCAAAATATTGCTCTAGCACAGGCAAAACATGCCGCAGAAGCCGCAAATCGAGCGAAAAGCGAATTTCTAGCCACCATGAGCCATGAGATCCGCACTCCCATGAACGCCGTAATTGGTTTAACAGAATCATTGCTTGCGATGGCTTCTACTCCTCAACAGAGGGACTTTCTAGAAACCATTCGCAGTAGCGGAGATACGCTACTGACCCTCATCAATGACATTCTAGACTTCTCAAAAATTGAATCAGGAAAGCTAGACATTGAGCAACAGCCGTTTGATGTGCAAACCTGCCTCCTTGAGTCTATTGAGTTGATCGCCGTCAACGCAGCAGAGAAAGGCATCCATATTTCCTATCACATCTCTCCACAAATTCCAGCTGCGATCGTGGGCGATGGAACTCGGCTGCGACAGATTCTGGTGAATTTACTCAGTAATGCGGTTAAGTTTACGGAGCAGGGGCAGATCGAGTTGACGGTTAGCATCAAGAGTGAAAACGAGATCCCCATTCCTTGTCCGCCGTTCTCTGAATACTGTTCTAACCTCACCTCTAAGCTCAACCCTCCGTCGGGCTTCCATCTGCTATTTGCCGTACATGACACGGGCATTGGCATTCCGCTGTACCGCATGGAGCGCTTGTTCAAATCATTTAGCCAAGGAGATTCCTCGACGAGTCGGCAGTATGGAGGAACAGGACTTGGACTCGCGATCAGCAAACGATTGAGCGAGCGCATGGGCGGACAGATGTGGGTCGAAAGTGAAGGCAGATTTGGCGGCGACCCGCCTCAGGGCTTCAAACCAGCCAGACCAACTCACGCTAAGGGTTCAACGTTCTACTTCACAATCTGTGCCGTCGCTGCGGAATTGTGGGTTACCCGAATTGCTGATCAAAACGTCACTCCAACAAAGACCAAATCGGCGATTAATTCGTCTAACGTCAAGACCATCACTACTCAATCTGCTTCAACAAACGGGTTTACCGAGCCGCGATCGCTACGTGTTTTACTGGCAGAAGATAATGTTGTCAATCAGAAAGTCGCGCTGCACCTCCTGCAACGGTTAGGGTATCGTGCAGATGTTGCCTGTAGCGGGTTTGAAGTATTAGATGCGCTGCGGCGTCAAGCTTATGATGTTGTCCTTATGGATGTTCAGATGCCAGAGATGGATGGGCTGGAGGCAACTCAGACCATTTGTGCAGAATGGGCAGTTGAGCAACGTCCGCGAATCATTGCGATGACGGCCAACGCTATGCGAGGCGATCGCCAGCTCTGCCTTGAGGCCGGAATGGACGATTATCTCAGCAAGCCAATCCGTCTGGAGGCACTGATGAGTGCGTTAAGTAAATGTCAGCCCCGCTTTCCGAGCCTCACGCCTGCTGAAGTTACCCTCAATGGGCGGGCAGCAGGGAGATCTGTTTTGGCAGCCGATCAGGGCACGGAAGCGTTGCTCGACACCATTTCTAACTATCTCCACGATGCGCCCCGGCTCCTGCAAACAATTCAATGCGCGATCGCTCAAAGAGATGCCTTTTTGTTGCAGCAAGCGGCTCATACTCTCAAGTCCACCAGCGCTGCTGTCGGAGCAACGGAGTTGGCAGACTTGTGCCAAGAGTTAGAAACTTGCGCTCGCCTGGGAAACCTAGATCCAGTAGTCCCCCGCATCTGCCAACTGGAGGCTGAATACGATCGCGTTCAAGCCTCGCTACACACGGAACTTCAGCAATGCCAGAGATAATTCCCTCAAATCACAATCCTCCTCTGATTCTGGTTGCTGATGATGACAAAATCACCCGGATTGGGTTACGGCAAGCAATGGAGCAAGAAGGCTACCAAGTGGTCGAAGCGAATGATGGTGAGGCTTGTCTGGCAATCTATGCGCGAATGCGTCCAGATATCGTATTGCTCGATGCCATCATGCCTGGAAAAGATGGATTTACCTGCTGTGTGCAGATTCAGCGGATGAACGGTGGAGGACGAACTCCGGTTCTGATGATCACCGGCTTGGAAGATCAAGAGTCTGTCGATCAAGCGTTTGCAGCCGGGGCTGTAGATTACATCACAAAACCAATTCATTGGGCAGTCCTACGCCAACGGGTGCGCCGCTTGATTCAGCAAGTCAGGCTCTATCAGCAGCTAGAGCAAGCGAATCATGAATTGCAACGTCTCGCGTCGTTTGATGGCTTGACGCAAGTAGCAAATCGGCGGCGGTTTGATGAGTATTTGCAGCAAGAATGGAAACGGATGCTGCGCGATCAGACCCCGCTCTCGCTGATTATGTGTGACATTGACTGCTTCAAGCGGTTTAACGACACCTACGGACACCAAGCAGGCGATAACTGTTTGCGACAAGTAGCCAATGTGATTCAGAATGCGGCGAAGCGATCGCTCGATTTACCTGCTCGTTATGGGGGAGAAGAATTTGCGGTGATTCTGCCCAGCACTGACCAAGAAGGGGCAATTCAAGTTGCACAAACCATTCAGATTGGCGTGAGGGAGCTTGCCATCGCTCACTCTAGTTCAACAGCCAATAAAATCGTCACGGTGAGCTTAGGCATCGCCACTACCATTCCCAGTCGAATCACATCGCCAGGACTATTGATTACCGCTGCAGATAAGGCGTTGTATCAGGCGAAGCATGAAGGGCGCGATCGTTACTCCGCCTGCGTCAGTTAGTCAGGAACAAATCTTTGTCCTTTGGCATCATTAGAGCTACTCAGCAAGATATGGCTTACAAGTTCAGATGAGAGATTAACCAGCTAATCAGACGTGCAAGCAACCAGTTCATTCTTGTGTAGAAACAGTGCGTTTTTCTGAACAAGCTTAGGCGGAAAAGGCAAAGAAATTGTTTTAATAGGCTTCGGAATTAGCAGCAATTAACGTGTATTTCTAACAATACGCCTCTATCTCTAGACCAATGTCAGTCTAGAAATCACTTCATTTTCCCATCAAAAATAAAATCTAGGAGTACTGTTTTAGCGAATTAAGCTAACAGCAACTTCTGGATTTTATTTGTTTTATTTTAAGTAAAAACATCTGGCACAAATAGAATGTGACACTTGTAGAAGAGACCATTAAAGAAAGAAACTTAACTGCAAATTAGATATACCTAAGTTATGAGAAATCACAAAGTTTTTTGATGATAACTCTAGAACTCTCCAGTTAGTTCAACGGCTTCTAATATCAAGTAGAGACTCTTGCGGCTCATCCAAAAATCCCTTGATTAACTAGAACATTTGTTGAGAAACTCTGGAACTTTTCCAACCCATCTTACGACTAATAAGTAAGAGAACAACAATCAATCTTAATCTCCTAGGGACACAACAATGAAACTCTCTCTTAAGTCTTTCGCAACTCTTTCTGCTGTTTCTGCACTCGTTGTCGCTCCTCTTGTTATGGGTGCAGGTTCTGCTTCTGCGCAACCCGTTCGTTTCGACGGCAGCTATGTAGGTGCTGGTGTTTCGGCTGGTGTAACCAACGGTGGCAGAGACAATGATGCTGCAAATATTGGTGGTACCATCCAAGGCCGTTTTGCTGTTCCTACCGCTCCCGTTTCTGTTCGTGGTGCAGTAAGTTTCAACGGCAATAATAGCGCAGTGATTCCTACTCTGTCTTATGACCTTCCTGTTAGCAGAAACACGAACGTTTATGCAGGTGCAGGTTACTCATTTGTGCAGAAAGATGGCCAAGCATCTCCGCTTGGAAACAAGGATGCAGCCGTGCTGCAACTGGGTGTAGAATCTGAAGTCACTAAAGGCGTAGTGCTTTTTGGCGATGCGAAGTACGGCATTAACGCTTACGAAGGTAGCAAAGCAGGTGCAGTTGGTTTGCAGGCAGGTGCTGGTATTCGCTTCTAAATGCAATATCCGCTTCTAATTAGCAATTCATACTGATCTCTACGTTGGTGATTTAAGTTAAACAGCGATTAAGTTGAAAATGGTTCCTGACTTCACTAAAGTCAGGAACCATCTTCTTTTGAGTTTCCTATCTTAAGAAAGAGGTTATTCAGAAATAATTTTTGTAAGCATAGAGATGGCAATTAATTGAAATAGAAGTTTCAATCTTGAGAAGCCACATCAGTTGCTTTTTTGATGGCAATCTCTAATTAAGTTAAAAAGAATCTAAGGTAGAGGTCAATTATGGCTAATTCGGTCAAAGAAAAAATTTCATCTGATTTGAAGCAGGTTAAAGAGGTCGGACAGCTTCGCCGCGATCGCATTCGTGACATTATTCAAGGGGCAATCTCTCAGGTGATGTCGGAAGTGAAGGGCGGATCAGGCGAGGTTCGATCAATCGTCAAAGATGCGTTCTCATCGGCAATTGAGGGTATTCAAGAAAATAGTTCACATGCCAAAGAAGAAGTATCTGCCTCGGTTGAAGGGGTGATCGAGGGCATTAGCCATGCTCGTCACAAGCGGATTTCAGAAACAGAATCGGAACTCAATCGTCTGCAAGCGCAGCTTGACCAGCAAGAAGGGGAACTAGAGCAAGATGTAGAAGCAGGACTAGCAGGGCTGAAAGAGGCGGGTAAGGATTTATCCGCAGAAATGCGGGAACAGATTGACCACGCGATCGAGACCATCCGCAACAGCGAAGAAGCATATCTGCTGAAGCAACGATACGCACAGTTGCAAGCACAGATGTCAATTCTTCGTGCGAATCTGGCGGCTCGCAGCGAAGTTTACTACGATCGTGCCCAAGGACATCTAGAAGATGCGAAACGGTGGTATGACCAAGCTCGCCCGCAAGCGGAAGTTGCAAAAGCCAAAGCCGATCAAAAAGCAGAAGAGTTTGATGCCAGATTAGGGGAAGCCGGAACGGCATTGGCACGGCGGGAGCGGCAAGTTCGTCAATTGCTGCGGGACTTGCTCAAGCAGGCAGGTGAAATGCTGAAGGACGATCATTCGGAGACGAAGGACGAACGTCCCGTTGCAGAACTTCCTAGCTCTAATCAAAAATTCTCTAGCCCTAGCCAGGATCTGTCTAGCGATCGCAATCTAGGAACATTGCCGCCTACCGAAGCTGAAATAGAAGATAGCAATATTCGCTAAGTTGTTTGGGACGGTTGAAGCTAACCGTCCCACTAAAAAAGCATTGACTTTCAGTGAAGTGCTGCTAAAGAAACGCCAAGCCACCCTTCAAAGTTCTGTTGTTGAAGGGTGGACGGATGTTCTATAGCTTCAAGATGATATTGAGTGGCACGAGGCGGAGCAAGAGTGAGTGATCGCGTCTTTAATGCATCGCTGTGAAACACTGTAACTTCAATAGTGTCGCCCACTTGATAGTCCTTCAGGCGCTCATCTAACTGCCCTGATCCGACTCGCAGCCCATCGATTGCCACTAATTCATCACCTGCATCGATCGCGGCTCGCTGTGCGGGTGAATCTGTCTCGACAAACTTCACGATTTCGCGCCCACCTTCGGTTCGGAGTGTCATACCGCTCGTGGGTATTCCTGTCTCTCCGTTGGATACAACACGCAAGCCAAAGCCAACAAAATACTCATCAAACGGCAGTTCTTCCGTACCGTCAATGTAGCGATCGTAGAAATTCGTCAAATCGAACCCTGCAACTGATTCCAACACAAGTTTCAGTTGTTCTTGGGTAAACCCAACTTCAGCTTTGCCAAACTGCTCCCACATCTGGCGCATCACATTGTCAAGCGATCGCTGATTCTGATGCTTAATCCGAATTACTAAATCAAGCAACAGCGATACCATTTCGCCTTTTAGATAATAGGAAATTTGAGAATTGGCGCTATTTGCATCAGGACGGTAAAGCTTAATCCAAGCATCAAAGCTTGATTCACTTAGAGGTTGTACGAGCCGTCCTGGAGTGGTCAGATAGCGAGAAATTTCTCGACTCAGAGCCGTTAAATAGGTTTTTGCGTCGTAAATGCCTGCTCGCAACGGAATGAGCAAATCGTAGAAACTGGTCGTCCCTTCGCTAAACCATAGGGAAGGTGTGTAGTTTTCGTGTTCATAATCGAACACTTCTAGTCCTTTAGGCCGAATTCGCTTCACGTTCCACAGATGAAAGAATTCATGAGCTACGAGCTGCATAAATCGCTCATACTTGTCTTTTATCCGAAATCCAAGGCGAGAATAAATTAGCGAACAGCTATCTTTATGCTCTAACCCACCAAAGGCTTGAGAGGCTAGATGGAGGAAAAAAATATAGCGATCGTAGGGCAGCCCACCAAATAGCTCCGCTTCGACTTCTATAATTTTTTGGGTATCACTAATGATGCGACCGATCTCTAAATTTCCTCGTCCCCAAATCGCAAACTCGTGCGGCTTACCCAGTACCTCAAAAGGATGGATCTGGTGCTGTCCAATTTCAAACGGACTATCAACCAAGGCATCAAAGTTCTGCGCTTCAAAGATGTTCACTCCCACACAGGGCAAAGCCGTTGTCACCGCCCAATCCGTTGGCGGCAAAATCTGGATGCAAATGGGGATCTGTTGAAACCCTGGTACAAAGAAGAACAGCGCCGCTCCATTGAAGTAGCCATGAGTTTCATCAAGATGGTTTGTCCGAACCGTCAACTCATTTGCAAATACCCGGTAGCAAACCGCAATTTCCGACCTACCCTGCGTCTCAATCTGCCAATGATTTTTGCTCAGCTTTCGCCAATTTAGCGACGTTTCAGCATCAGAAAACGCTTCAAAATTTTGTAAATGCCGTGAATACTCCCGTACCAAATACGACCCTGGCGTCCAAACGGGCATTTTCAAATCAAGGGTTTTTGCCTGCCAATTCTGAATCCGCAAAGTCACCTCAAACAGATGTGACTCGGGATGAGACATCGTGACCTGGTAAAACAGAGCAAGATCTTGTGAGTGCGGGGTATCAATCACGGCGGCTGAGGACGTTCCGATCGGTTGTGACTCGCAAGGCAACTCTTCAATCGATTGGGTCAATTCAAAATCCTCACGGTTCATAGATTTACCCCACGGTAGTAGAGAATAACAATAGAAAGTTCTATTCCCTATCATGCCTCATTTCAATTTCTCCATCACCGCTTAGTCCGCAGTTGATTTAACTGTTTGAGGTTCATTAGGGAGATAATCTGTTGCTCCGTGTTTACTTTGAGCCAGCCTTTGTCACTCAGCTTTTCTAGAATCTTCGTCGCTTCCTCAACAGTAATGTCTGTAACATCCGCTAAATCCCTAGCTGGAATATTAAAGATGTCTGCTCCCTCACCAATCTTATCGCCGTAATTTTCTCCGAGCAAAGATAAGGTGTTGACCAACTTCACAGCCGGCGGTTGATTGCGAAGCTGAAAGCGGATATTAGTTTGCCGCAAGCGTCTCACCATCAATTGCAGCATCCGGTGATGGAGTTGAGGATCTTTAAATAGGGTTTGAATGAATCGTTGAGCAGAAATACTAAGTAAATGTACATCAGAGAGCGCAATCACATCTGTTGAGCGAGGCGATTCATCTAGAATTGCCATTTCTCCAAAGAAATCACCCCGACCTAAAATAGCCAGTGTGGAAACGTCTTCCCCGGTGCCAGAGTGCCGTCGAACTTTTACCCAGCCCGATACAACAAAATAAACGGCATTTCCCCAGGCATCTTCCATTAAAACGGCTCTGCCAGTTGGGTACTCATGCTCGGTTGCAACGGATAGTAGCCAATCCAGCGTTTCTGGATTGGCCGCTGCCAATAATGGAAATAACTCACTGAAAGCTTCAGTCTGCATGACAGATCTTCAGAGATGGACGTGTACGGTGGAGGGTCACTCGTCAAACATGTCTATGTAGACACTGTATCTATAGGTCAAAACGCCCACCAATTTACCAAATGGCAAATTGAGTTCGTTCTGATAGTCCAGAGATTGACGGATCAGCCGAACTGCTCAGAAATTGGAGAGAACACAGACAACTAGGGAGCAGCCGACAACATCGCACTCCTCAAGCGAGGAAGTAGTAACTCTACATAGGATGCCCATCCAATTACGATGGATTGATGATGAGCTAAAGTTTCTAAATTAATTTGATCAGGTGCATAGCTGATCGGTTGCCCGTCTAAATCGCAGCAAACCAGTCCAGCGGCCTGCGCGATCGCAATGGAGGCGACCGTATCCCAAACCTTCACTCGCTTGTTGAAATACACATACAACTCTGCCTCTCCTAACGCGGCACTCACGACTTTTAATCCAAAGCTGCCCGGAGCGCGCACAAATTCAATTTCTGGAATGGCTTGACTAAGCAAACTTCCAAAGTTAGCAAAATCGATTTCTCCAATCATTACTCTAGGACGATCGAACCGAGAGGATGCTACAGGATTCAGCAACTTAGGATCAGCATCCCCTTGAGTACGCCAAATTCCTGATTCTGGTGTACTGTGATACATCAGGTCATACTCCGGAGCATAAATCCATCCAGCGCTTGGCGTTGCTGACCCCGGAGAACTCGCACTCTTCTCTAAAACGCCAACTAAGACTGAATAGTTGCGATCGCCCTGAATAAAATCTTTGGTTCCGTCCAACGGATCAATACACCAAAGGCGCTGATTTTGCTGAAAGTAAGGTCTTGAGGTGGGATTCTCCTCTGAAACAATGTAATCTTGAGGAAAAAGGGTAGTGAATTGTTCGGTGAGTTTGCGATCAAGAGCCTGATCAACGCTCGTGACAAAATCATCAGGACCCTTTTCAGAAACGTCAAACGTTTGGGTTGCAAGATATTTTGCGTGTTGTCCGCAAGCTCGAACAATGCGGCGGATCTCAGTATCTAACAATAAGTCAACCATAGCGAATCCTCACAGCAGTGCCATTTTGACACAAAAAACGGGCTAACTCTAAGTTAACCCGCCAGCTTGGGAACGCGCAGAGAAACTACTTCTGAACAACCAACTTGACGTTGGCGTTTTGCAATCCGGGGCGCTTCACTTCCGCCAAGGTCTTGTTCACAGCGTACTTCTGGTTAATCGAGTTGATCAATTCGGTCTGGTTGTGCTTCTTAGCAACACCCCAGAGGTCAGCAATCAAGTCGAAAGAACCATCTGCGTTGCGAGACCACCCCAAATCGTATTCGCCTTCGAGGACAGCAACAATGTCAGCGCGAACACGCTGTCCGTTGTAGCCACGAACATCAGCGTCAGTCCTGGTGGAAATACCCAAGTCACGCAGAGAGGACGTAAGGATTTCGGATTCAGTAATCTTGGTGCGTAGAGTGCTAAAGTGAGACATTAGGGTTTCCTCCGTGGAAAGTTGAATACAACGACAACGTTTTGCTTGTTGAGAATCGCAATCAGCGTTCAGTGGAAACCTGAAGCCTAATTGCTTGTTTGGCTGCTGGCATATGAAACCAGCCTTTCCTCCTGTTGGGAGCAGGAGAAAGCTTTTAGAACTCAAGTCGCTGATACTCAGCAACTGAGGACGCTGCAGGTCGCGCTCGCTGCCTAGCCCAGTCCCGTAGGGCCGTTACCTGCTCGGTCATTGTCTTGGATAGCGGCATCGTGGCTCGACACGCCGCAATAATATCCAGTTGGGTAAACTCGCGGTCTTGAGCAAAAGCGTCATACATCGCAGCGACTAACGCTTGCTCAATCTCTGCCCCCGAAAAGCCGTCACATACATTAGCTAGCTGATCTAAATCAAAGCGAGTAATGTCTCGGCGACGCTTCACAAGGTGAATGTTAAAAATCTCTTTGCGCTCTTCGGCGGTTGGCAAATCAACGAAGAAGATTTCGTCAAAGCGCCCCTTCCTCAGAAATTCGCCCGGAAGCCGCTCGACTCGGTTCGCGGTTGCCATCACGAAAACAGGAGATGTTTTCTCTTGCATCCAGGTGAGGAAGGAACCGAAGATCCGGCTAGATGTTCCACCATCTGAGTCGGATGACCCAGTACTGCCTGCAAACGCTTTATCCATCTCATCAATGAAGAGGATAGCTGGGGAGATCGACTCAGCCGTTTTTAGGGCATTCCGTAAATTCGCTTCGGAGCGGCCCACCATTGACCCGTCATACACTCGACCCATATCAAGCCGAATTAATGGTAGTCCCCATAGGCGAGAAGTGGTTTTCGCAATCAAGGATTTACCACACCCTGGAACTCCTAAAATCAGCATTCCTTTTGGCTGAGGCAACCCATACTCGCGCGCGCGCTCAGTGAAGGCATTGGAGCGCTGCTTGAGCCAACGCTTTAACTCCTCCAAACCACCGACCGATTCAATCGTCTCATCCTCCTCCATGAACTCTAGGATGCCGTTGCGACGAATAAGCTGCTTCTTCTCGGATAGAACAATGTCAACCTCTTCTTCGGTCAAGCGCCCGGTGGTGACATACGCCTTGCGATAAACTTTCTCCGCTTCGTCACGAGTTAAACCTAGTGCTGCTTTCAAAAGCTTTTCGCGTGTCTCCGTTGTGATTCGACGGGCGCGGGTCAGATCGAGTTGACTTGTCAGGACTTGATCGAGTTCTGACATATTGGGCATTGCAAAATCGATGACCACCACCTCTTTCTCAAGCTCAATTGGAACTTCTTGAACCGGAGACATCAACAGGATCGACTTCTGAGTCCCTTTGAAGCTTGCGATCGCGTCACGCAACCACCGCTTTACTGCGGGAGAATCAATGAAAGGATGCAAATCCTTGAAAACAAAGAGTCCAGGCTCTCTTTGTCTCATCACCCACTCAATCGCAGCTTCAGGAGAAACCGTGTTGTGCTGGGTAACATTGCGAGGCTGTCCGTACTCAACAATGCCGTGAGTGACAGTCCACAAAAAGACTCGACGGTGGGGCTTGGCTTGTGCGATCGCGGAGATCGTTTGCTCTGCCCGCTCCTCTTCGGAGGTCACTAGATAAATTAGAGGATATTGAGCCTGTACGAGAATATTTAGCTCTTCTTGCATAACCACTGACCTACCTGAAACGGTGCAGAAAAATAACCAGCTTCCCAATCCAACATTGTGAAGACTTTAACTAATCACTTAACCAAAGTTAGCAACCTTAACAGGGAACCAACGTCTCCTGGTTGGAGGACTCACTTGATGCACCAACCTGAACTTTCGCAACAGGAAAACTTTCCTCTACTAAGACTTCAGATGGCTGACCAAGCGGTGCCAACTCACCGTCCCGCAAGACAACAGGGGTCGTGCATCCGGGACAGTTGTAAATTCGATGCGCTTGTCCATGAGCCTCTTCCACTTGCTCCACTACATCGGGATGAGTTAGATAGAAGATGAGCGCCTTCTCCGCAAGGGTTGACATTGCTTCGGAGGCAACTGCTGCTCCAATTTTTAATTGGCGGTGCAGTTCTGGTGGAAGATACAACGTAACTTTCTGCTTGTCTTGCATATCTCTTTCAGTCGTTTTACCCGGGTATGTAAGAACAATATCTAGGGAATCTTGGACTGTCAAGCCAGGAAACCAGCATGACAGCAATATTGTTACAATCCTTTACAAAATGGATCGATTTAATTGGAATTGGAGATCAGAACAAGACGTTAGACAGATGTTAAGAAGAACAGCATGGGGAGCATGTTTAGCGATCGCGCTGTTTGGCTGCCGCTCCTCTGATGGGCTACCGGACCGATGGGAAACGTATCGAAATATTCGTTATGGATTCGAGTTCCCTTATCCTGCTGGATGGCAAGCGGTTGATTCACCAGAGAATCGAGATGGTGCTGCCTTCAGAAACCCTCAAAATCAACAAGTCGAGATTCGTGGATGGGCAAGCTTTCTTCGAGTCCCCAAAAATTCTGGAGCAGCAGCGCCTAAATTGGCTCCATCACCAACTTCATCTATTCGTCCAGCGAAACCTCTTTCTTCTAAAGCTCGTCCGACTCAGGTTCCTTCTCAACGTTCGAGCAGTCTACCTCCTGCAAATTTCACAACTGAACAAGGCATTCAAGGGAGGCTGCAAGCTAACATTGAAGCTCAAACGAGTTCTCTTACGCTTGTTCTAACTCACGACAATGTCCAGTACTATTTGCGGGGAAGCGCTCCAAGTCAGCAGTTTGATGTGTACTATCGGTTCTTCAATTACGTGGCGCGTCGCTATCGAATTCCAATGAACCGAAATTAAGCTCAACCGTCTTAAAAATTCAAAAGTAGGGCACAGAAACATCTCCTTGCTAGACTCCGTTCAATGTTAGAGGTAGGATTCTGACTCATACTTTTCTCAAGGGTTAGACTGCAATGCTGGCAAAAAGAATCTTGCCTTGCCTAGATGTGAAAGCAGGACGGGTTGTGAAGGGCATAAATTTTGTTGATTTACGGGATGCTGGCGACCCAGTTGAGCTTGCTCAGGTTTATAACGAGGCGGGGGCAGATGAATTAGTCTTCTTAGATATCACCGCAACGCATGAAGACCGCGATGTTATTTACGATGTGGTTTATAAAACGGCAGAACAGGTCTTCATTCCACTAACGGTTGGGGGTGGAGTTTACAGCTTAGACGTGATTAAAAAATTGCTGCGGGCTGGAGCCGATAAGGTCAGCATTAATTCGGCGGCAGTGCGTGACCCCGATTTTATCAGTCAGGCGAGTCGGCGGTTTGGCAATCAGTGTATTGTGGTCGCGATCGATGCGAGACGACGCCCAGATCCGACCAATCCGGGCTGGGATGTCTATGTACGGGGTGGACGAGAGAATACGGGAATTGATGCGATCGCGTGGGCGAAAACCGTAGAACAACGGGGAGCCGGAGAACTACTCGTGACGAGTATGGATGCGGACGGAACGAAAGCAGGATATGACCTTAGTTTGACGCGCGCGATCGCTCAAGAAGTGCAAATTCCTGTCATTGCATCGGGAGGCGCAGGAACCTGTGAACACATTTACGATGCTTTAACGGACGGAAAAGCCGAAGCTGCACTGTTAGCATCACTGCTTCATTACAGTGAACTAACGGTTTCTCAAATTAAGACATTCTTAAAAGAACGTAACGTTCTAATTCGCGATATTTAGCTGAAAACTTCGCTCCTAGAGGCGCGTAGCCACTTCATGCCGTTTTTGGCAAGTACTATGATAGGGATCTATGCTGTTTACATAGCTAGACAGAGTCAATTTGTCTAAATATCTGTTAAGATATGTAAATTATGACGATACCCATTCTAATTATTGCGGTCGGTCTCGTTGCTTGGTCACTGCATCTAATGCAAGAAGCAGTTGAGCAGAGACAATTCTCTCTGATGTTGGCTGGCACGCTAGTTGCAGCAGCGGCAGCGGCAATGGTTAGCGTTTATTTTCTGATGGGAAATTGCATGGGATATCTCACTCGGATTCCCCACGATATCGCCTATAATCAGGCCACTTACGAATCGGTTGTACAGTATTTGCGAGAGCAGGAATTACAAGACGCTAAAATTTATCTAAGCGACTCTTCAACTCCGTCAATGTCTTCCATTAAAAAGCTTGATCGTTCTGTTCACTAAGATTCGTTATTATCAGATTTAGCCTTTTATTGAAGCAGGGTAAGCCGTCCTTACCCTGCTTTGTTCTTCTTAAGTGGTTCCTATGAGTTATTACATCGCTCCTCGCTTCTTAGATAAATTGTCGATCCACATTACAAAGAATTATTTGAATTTGCCTAATGTAAAAGTGCCACTCATTTTGGGAGTCCACGGGCGCAAAGGCGAAGGAAAGTCTTTTCAGTGCGATCTGGTGTTTGAGCAAATGGGCATAGAAGCGGTTTACATGTCGGCAGGGGAGTTAGAAAGTCCTGATGCTGGTGATCCGGCGCGTTTGGTGCGACTGCGATATATAGAAGCGGGTGAACTGGTGAAGGTGCGCGGCAAGATGGCGGTTCTGATTATCAATGATATTGACGCCGGTATGGGACGAGTGGATCAATTCACGCAATATACCGTGAACACTCAACTGGTTCATGGCACGTTAATGAACATTGCCGACAATCCAACCAACGTCCAGCTTCCTGGAAGTTACAACACCGATCCAACGCAGCGCATCCCGATCATCGTGACGGGAAATGACTTAGCGACGTTGTACGCTCCACTCGTTCGAGATGGGCGAATGGACAAGTTTTATTGGGAACCTGATCGCGCCGATCGCATTGGAATTGTGAGTGGCATTTTTGAGGTCGATCAGGTTGCTCACAGAGATGTTGAGAAACTGGTCGATACGTTTCCGGAACAAGCGATCGACTTCTACGGGGCACTGCGATCGCGGCTCTACGATGAGCAAGTTCAACAGCTAATTCAAGAAGTTGGCGTGAATCAAATTTCTCAGCGCGTGGTCAACAGCAAACAAGCGCCGCCAGAATTCCATAAACCCGATTTTAGTTTGCCTCACCTGATCGAAGTAGGTCAAGCGTTGGTACGCGAACAGAAGCGTCTACAAGAATTGCGCCTTGTTCAGGAATACAATCAAACGATCGGCAATCGTGGACTAGGTGAGATTAACATGGTGGCTCAGCGCTCTGAGTCGACGAAACCTTCAGCACCTTCCGGGTCGACACCAAAACCCGCAAATAGCGAAAAGCGCAACTTTGGAGGAACCGCTCCAACAAATCCCACTTCCACTGCAAGCTATAACGGACAATCTTCTGGTACTCGTCTGAGTCCAGAACTTGTTAGTCAAGTGAATCAGATTTTAGGACAAGGGTTACGGCTAGGCATTGAGTACGTTGATGAACGTCGATTTCGGATAAATTCGTGGAACTGTTACGGCATGTTTCAAGATGATGGGGCGGGCGCATTATCGGCTCTCGAAGCGTGTCTTGGCGAACATGAGGCTAATTATGTGCGTTTGGTCGGCATCAACTTTAGCGATCGGCGTAGAGTGGTAGAAACGATTGTTCATCGTCCGATGGGTAAAGCAGCCCACTAGGAAACTTGTCAAAGCTGGCTGATTCTTAAAACTTGGAGATGAGTTATGACTCAAGCCAAACCTCGGTTTTCAACGTTTGAGGAATATTTAACTTACGATGATGCAGACAACAGCCGCTATGAACTGATTGACGGGGAGCTAGTTGAATTGCCACCAGAATCAGAACCGAACGATTGGATTGCTTTAAACCTGCGCGATGTTCTAATTCAACTCGTAAACCGTCGATTGGTACGACTTCATAATTGTGAGATTCAAGTTCCCGTATTGAAAAAGGGTGACGCTCAAAATCGCTATCCTGATTTGGTTGTTCTTCGAGAAGAGCATTTAGCACTCACGCAAAAGCGACTCACGATCAAGCTTGACATGCCGCCACCACAGTTGGTTATGGAAGTTGTAAGTCCAGGGCGACAGAATCGAGAACGCGATTATGAGCGCAAGCGCGACCAATATTGCCGAATCGGGATTCCTGAATATTGGATCATTAATCCTGAGCAGAAAACCGTTCTGGTCTTGACGTTGGAGGGCGACGTTTATGTTGAAGTCGGTCAGTTTCGAGGAAACAGCCCTATCATTTCACCACTGTTCTCCAATTTAGCGATCGCGCCTGAACAGGTCTTCGAGTAATTATTGCAAGACTTGAATGAATGGCGCAATCGCCTTTACAAATGCCTCCGTCGATTCGTAAGGCAACACATTCCGCCCCTCAATTTTTACGCCTTGAGCATTCGGAAATGCTTCTAAGTATTCTTCTAATCGCTGATCCAGGCTTTCAGGCTTGCCTTCTTGACTGATGCTAGTTGCTTGATTGCCTAACACAATTAGAGTGGGCTGGTGAATTTGTGCAACTCGATCCGTGTAATCTTGCCGCCAGAAGCTAGAGAGAAACGAGAAAACTGCATGACGACTATCAAGATCACTTGCTCCAGCCTGCAACATGTTGAGCCAATTAGAATCGACTTGAGTTTCGTGAGCAAAGAGTTGACGAACTGAGAATCGTTGAAGAAACTGCGATCTCCGTGCGTAGCGATAAAACGCACTGCCCAAGGGTGAATTGAACAAGTTCCAGGCGATGCGATGTTGCAGGTCAGAGGTATCTCGTGTAACCAACGTCCACGCGGGCGGGCCGCTTAAGATCACACCCTTCACTAAATCGGGTTGCAGCGTTACTAGATCAACGGCAACAGGAAACAATGCACCTTGCGCCACTAAGACACACGGCGTTTTTACAACCGTTTGCAGAAAGAATTGCAGTTGTTTTGCCCAGTCGATTGGATGATAGGCGACACGCGGCATATCGCTTTCGCCACATCCCAGTAAATCGGGATTGTAAATTGGGTTGCGATGTCCTGACTCGATCCAAGTTTGGTTAAAGCGTTGCCAAAAGCCGCGAGACAGCCCAACCCCAATTGGGTGGATTAGCACTAATGGAACGCCTTGTCCTTCGTTCAGTACATCGTAGGCACAGCGATATCCATTCCAGGTGTAAAACTGTGTTGCGGTTCCGTCTGTGTTGCGCTCTGCGCCCGTCGCAAACTGTTGCATACTTTGCCTCATCACTTCATCTATTCACCATGCTAAACGGAAATTCTTTGTGAACCTCCCACCTTTGACCTGTATGAATGAGGAGAGCTAGGTGAGATGCGGTGAACCCAAAATGCAGCGACTTCTCTTTGAAGTCGTTCCATGCCAGTTTGAAGTTTTGCTTGGTTAAGTCTCGGAAAGCCACCGTCATGTGAGGTGCGTAAGGTCGCGACTTTTCTTTTGGATCAACTAAACCGATTGTCACTTCCAAATGTTCAATGAAAGCTTGATGCAGGGTTAGGAGAGGTTGGGTGCGAGCGACATGGATGTAAATGACTCGTGGTGGAAAGGCAGAAAATCCGTCTAGCGTGATGGAAATCGGAGGTTGAGACTGAGCAAATGATGAGAGAGAGTGTTGCAATTCATCGATTCGTTCTGGCACCCACTTAAACGGTGGTTGCAACGTAATATGCGGAGGAGATTTAAGCGCATGACGACTATCGTATCGTTCGGCAACGTAATGCTTAATCTCTGTGACATGTTCTTGAATCGATGGCGGCGGCAGAAGCGCAACAAAAAACAGCGTTTCTTTACTCATGTAAGGCTGTAGTGACAAAAGATTGGTTTTTGGATCTTAGGTCGGGCAAAGCCTTATTCTAATGGCGTATCTCTAGCGTTTAGCTACAGAATAGATCCTGATTGGTAATGAAGGAAGAATGCAGTAATGCCTTGGTTTGTCAAAATCGAAGAAGGAATCGTTGATAGGCCGACCTTCGATCGCTATGTTCCTGCTCATAAAGCGTTTGTCAAAGAGTTGATCTCAAAAGGTCATGAAGCCCGCACCGGATATTGGAGTTGTTTCGGCGGCGGGATGTTGCTATTTAAAGCGTCGTCAATGGAAGAAGCGAAAAACATCGTCGCTCAAGATCCGCTCGTGCAGAATGGGTGCGTGCATTATCAGCTTTATGAATGGAAAATTGTAGTTGAGTGAGCTTGAACTGAGCGGGAAAGTGTTATCTTAGTAAGTGACTCGGATCTATGCGATCGCGACGCCCAAATTTTGTCAGGACCGGAAGGTAGCAGCAATACGGGATGCTCACGATAGGCGTAGTCTCCGGGTCACCTTTGTTTTAAACCTTCTGCTTTAAACCTTCGCTTCACGAGGTGTAGACACAAGGTGTAGACGGTTTTCTCTACAGCAAATCGACCGTTCTCCCACTGGGCAACCCGAGCGATTCTGCGTATCTTGGAATTATTCAACATGGAGCTTGAAAACTATGGGTTTGGGAGATCTGGTTCAGAAAGCGGTTTATTTAGGAATTGGCGTTGCCTCTTATGCGGGCGAGAAGGCAGGAGAAAAGTTGACTGAGCTGCGATCGCAGGTTCAGAAGCTAGCCGATGAAATGGTTGAGCGCGGCGAGATGAATGCAGACGAAGCTCGTCGATTTGTGGATGATATGGTTCAGAAGGCGCAACAGCAGCAGCCGACGGTAACATCCGAACAATCCCGTCCCGCAGAGCCTCGCAAGATCGAAATTCTAGATGACGACGAACCAACCCCAGCTTCAACAAGCGTGGATGATATGCGTCAACAGGTTGCGGATCTGCAAGAGGAATTGCGGCGGCTCAGACGCGACTGATTCGGACAATTTAGGGTTTAGTGGCTAGTAGGGGTGTCTGACAGACGCCCCTATGTTTGTTTTAGGGATGTTGAAGTTTTGGCAGAATCACAAAGTTTGATCAAGGCTCACGCATTGGCAGCAGATTTCATAGCGGCGGATTTGGTAGTAGAGGATCAAATCTTTATCCGTGAAGGCAAAACCTGAGTTAGTCCACCTCAAACATTCACGCACGAAGCTCAAACATTCAACGCTGAACCTCAGACTTTCACGCGCGATGCTCAGACCTTTACGAGTGATGCTCAGACCTTCGTTCACCCAGCTTAAACATTCACGCATGATGCTCAGACCTTCACCAGTGATGCTCAAACATTGCTTGACGAACTTCAGACCTTCACGCACGAAGCTCAAACATTCAACGCTGAACCTCAGACTTTCACGCACGAAGCTCAAACATTCACGCGTGATGCTCAGACCTTCGTTCACCTAGCTTAGACATTCAACGCTGAACCTCAGACCTTCACGCGCGATGCTCAAACTATCATCGACAACGCTTTGAGATTCAACGAGACAGGTAAACGGCAATCACTGCAACTCTGCCATCATCACATTGATTCGTTCTGCTACATCTGCCCTGCCCTCTGGATCGGCATCTCGCAAAAAGACATCCACAATAAACCAGCGACACAAGGTTGGATCAATCTGCACCAGTTCTAGCATGACCTGATTGAGAACCTCGGTCATCACCTGATCTGGAAGACGATGCAACTCATCTCGAATAACTAGAGCCTCATCAGCATTCTGTGTCTGCTTTGCCTTCAGCACTACTTTCACCACAGCCTTCACCAACTGACTGAGATCGATCGCTGACTCACTGCCGCTGTTATTGGGTGATTGATCTTGCAAGAGAATGTCCTGTAGAGGTTGGTTTGGTCAAGCTATTAGAGGATTAGAGGAACTAATCAGAAAAACATTCTAGCTCTGCCAAGAAGAACCTTCAACCTGCTGAAGCAAGGTAATTCAGAATTTACCTAAGCACGGAAACGTACTAAACATCAATTGTCCTCGAAGGCCAAACCGTAGCAATAATTAAAGCTCAAACGATCTTTTACGCTTCAATTTCTAGGTAATTCATTACACTATAGAAGTATTCCGAGATGTATCTTACGCTCGCCCTCCCGTCAGAAATACATTATGCCAACTGCACCTGCTACCAGCGACACCGAGAGCCTGGATCTTAAGCAAATTCTCAGAACCCTCGTCGAGGTGAAAAAAGGTAACTTTTCTGTACGAATGCCTAGTGATCAAACGGGGCTTGCAGGCAAAGTTGCGGATACCCTCAACGAAATCATCGACATGAATCAACAGATGGCAACGGAGCTAGAGCGAATTAGCACCGTCGTCGGTAAAGAGGGAAAAATTTACGAACGGGGTTCTGTCGGAAGTGCGAAAGGCGCATGGAAAGCAAGTGTTGCCTCTGTGAATGCGCTGATCACAGACTTGGTGCAGCCGATGGCAGAGACGACTCGGGTGATTCGAGCCGTTGCGAATGGTGACTTGTCTCATACGATCGCGACCGAAATCGAAGGCAAACCGTTGCAGGGTGAGTTTCTACAAACGGCTCAAATCGTTAACACGATGGTGGAGCAATTGAACTCGTTTGCTTCAGAAGTAACGCGGGTCGCGCGCGAGGTGGGAACCGAAGGAAAACTCGGGGTACAAGCGCAAGTGCCCGGTGTTGCCGGAACCTGGAAAGACCTCACCGACAGCGTGAACTCGATGGCTGGCAACCTCACCGCTCAGGTAAGGAACATTGCTGAAGTGACGACGGCGGTAGCAAACGGCGATTTGTCGAAGAAAATCACGGTCGATGTTAAAGGCGAGATTCTCGAACTGAAAAACACCATTAATACGATGGTGGATCAGTTGAACTCGTTCGCCTCAGAGGTAACGCGGGTCGCGCGCGAGGTGGGAACTGAAGGAAAACTGGGGGTACAAGCGGATGTACAAGGCGTCGCTGGAACCTGGAAAGACCTCACCGACAGCGTAAACTCGATGGCAGGCAACCTCACCGCTCAGGTGAGGAACATTGCCGAAGTGACAACGGCGGTAGCAAACGGTGATCTGTCGAAGAAGATCACCGTTAATGTTAAAGGCGAGATTCTCGAACTGAAAAACACGGTCAACACGATGGTGGATCAGTTGAACTCGTTTGCTTCAGAAGTAACGCGGGTCGCGCGCGAGGTGGGTGCTGAAGGAAAACTGGGTGGTCAGGCAGAAGTGCGCGGAGTGGCCGGAACCTGGAAAGACCTCACCGATAGCGTGAACTTCATGGCGGGTAGCTTAACGGATCAAGTCCGCAACATTGCCGAAGTGACAACGGCGGTAGCAAATGGCGATCTGTCGAAGAAAATTGCCGTCGATGTTAAAGGCGAAATTCTCGAACTGAAGAACACCATCAATATCATGGTGGATCAGTTGAACTCGTTTGCCTCAGAGGTAACGCGGGTGGCGAGAGAGGTGGGAACCGAAGGAAAACTCGGTGTACAGGCAGAAGTGCGCGGAGTGGCCGGAACCTGGAAAGACCTCACCGACAGCGTGAACTCGATGGCAGGCAACCTCACTGCCCAGGTAAGGAACATTGCCGAAGTGACGACGGCTGTGGCAAACGGTGATCTGTCCAAAAAAATCACAGTGGACGTTAAAGGCGAGATTCTCGAACTGAAAAACACCATTAATACGATGGTGGATCAACTCAGTTCCTTTGGCTCAGAGGTAACGCGGGTGGCGCGGGAAGTGGGGTCTGAAGGAAAACTCGGTGTACAGGCAGAAGTGCGCGGGGTGGCCGGAACCTGGAAAGACCTCACCGACAGCGTGAACTTCATGGCAGGTAGTTTGACCGCCCAAGTGAGAAACATTGCTGCTGTGACAACGGCGGTAGCAAACGGCGATTTGTCCAAAAAAATCACAGTCGATGTTAAAGGCGAGATTCTCGAACTGAAAAACACGGTCAATACGATGGTGGATCAGTTGAACTCGTTCGCCTCAGAAGTAACGCGGGTGGCGCGAGAGGTGGGGTCTGAAGGAAAACTCGGTGTACAAGCAGAAGTGCGCGGGGTGGCCGGAACCTGGAAAGACCTCACCGACAGCGTGAACTTCATGGCGGGTAGTTTGACTGCCCAAGTAAGAAACATTGCTGAAGTGACAACGGCGGTAGCAAACGGCGATTTGTCGAAGAAAATCACGGTCGATGTTAAAGGCGAGATTCTCGAACTGAAAAACACGATCAATACGATGGTGGACCAGTTGAACTCGTTCGCCTCAGAAGTAACGCGAGTCGCGCGAGAGGTGGGAACCGAAGGAAAACTGGGGGTACAAGCCTATGTCAGAGGGGTAGGCGGAACGTGGAAAGACCTCACCGATAACGTAAACCTGATGGCAGGCAACCTCACCGCCCAGGTGAGGAACATTGCTGAAGTGGCAACCGCGATCGCAAACGGCAACCTCTCCAAAAAAATCACCGTTGATGTCAAAGGCGAGATTTTGGATCTGAAGAACACTATTAATACGATGGTGGATCAACTCAGTTCCTTCGCCTCAGAAGTAACGCGGGTCGCACGCGAGGTCGGAACCGAAGGCAAATTAGGAGGCCAAGCCCAAGTCACAGGCGTTGCCGGAACCTGGAAAGACCTCACCGATAACGTGAACTCGATGGCAAGCAACCTCACCGCCCAAGTGCGAGGCATTGCTAGAGTTGTGACGGCGGTTGCAAATGGCGACTTGAAGCGCAAGCTCATGCTCGATGCAAAAGGCGAGATCGAAACGCTGGCAGACACGATTAACGAAATGATCGATACCCTGGCTACGTTTGCCGATCAGGTGACAACTGTAGCGCGCGAAGTGGGTATTGAAGGCAAGCTGGGAGGACAAGCGAAAGTTCCGGGTGCATCGGGAACCTGGCGCGACCTCACCGATAACGTAAACGAACTGGCAGCCAATCTCACGACCCAGGTAAGAGCGATCGCAGAAGTAGCAACAGCCGTGACGAAGGGAGACTTAACCCGCTCGATTTCGGTTGAAACTCAGGGTGAGGTCGCAATCCTCAAAGACAACATCAACCAGATGATTGCCAACCTGCGCGAAACCACCCAAAAGAACACCGAGCAAGATTGGCTCAAAACGAATCTGGCGAAGTTTACGCGCATGTTGCAAGGTCAGCGCGATCTCGAAACCGTTTCCAAACTGATTCTGTCGGAACTCGCTCCTCTAGTTTCCGCGCAACACGGAGTCTTCTATCTCATGGAAACGGGCGACGCCCATCCTGGTTATCTGAAATTACTCAGCACCTACGCCTATCGGGAGCGCAAAAATCTCGCAAACCGTTTTGCCTTGGGCGAAGGACTCGTAGGACAATGCGCCTTAGAAAAAGAGCGGATTCTGATTACAGAAGTGCCGCACGATTACATCAAGATTAGTTCAGGGCTAGGCGAAGCAGCGCCACTCAATGCGGTCGTTCTGCCCGTGTTGTTTGAGGGACAAGTGACGGCGGTGATCGAACTTGCCTCCTTCCGCCGCTTTAGCGAAATTCACCTGACCTTCTTTGACCAGTTGACTGAAAGCATTGCGATCGTTCTCAATACGATCGCGGCGAGTATGCGAACGGAAGAATTGCTGAAGCAATCGCAATCGTTAGCAGAAGAACTGCAAACCCAGCAAAAAGAACTTACCGGGACCAATCAACGGTTAGAGCAGCAAGCGCGATCGCTAACAGCATCAGAAGAATTGCTCAAAAATCAGCAAGAGCAATTGCAGCAAACCAATGAAGAACTACAGGAGAAAGCAGAACTATTAGCGGTACAAAATCGCGAAGTGGAACGCAAGAACCAAGAAATTGAGCAAGCAAGGCAATCGCTAGAGGAGAAAGCCGAACAACTCGCTCTCAGTTCCAAATACAAGTCTGAATTCTTGGCAAACATGTCTCACGAATTGCGGACGCCGCTCAATAGCTTGCTGATTCTATCGCGGCTCTTGTCTGATAACAGCGAGAACAATCTAACGCTGAAGCAAGTGGAGTATGCCCACACGATTTACACATCAGGTAATGATCTGTTAGGGCTAATTAACGACATTCTTGATCTGGCAAAAATCGAATCGGGCACGATGTCGATCGAGGTCGAGCCAACGTCCTTTGCTGACCTGCGGCATCACCTCGATCGCACCTTTAGCCAAGTTGCACAAGACCGCAAACTCGACTTTCAAATTCATCTGGACGATTCTCTGCCTCGCACGCTCTACACCGACTCAAAACGCTTGCAGCAAGTGTTGAAAAACTTGCTATCGAATGCATTTAAGTTCACCGAGCAAGGACGAGTGGCATTGGATATTAGTCTAGTGACCCAAGGTTGGAATCAAGAGCACGAAGCCTTGAATCAGGCTGACGGGGTGCTGGCGTTTGCCGTATCGGACACAGGAATTGGCATTGCTCCCGACAAACAACAGGTGATTTTTGAAGCCTTTCAGCAAGCCGATGGCACTACGTCTCGTCGCTATGGCGGAACAGGGTTAGGCTTATCGATTAGTCGCGAAATTGCTCGCTTGCTAAGAGGTGAGATTCGCCTCACGAGTGAACCCGGACGAGGCAGCACCTTCACGCTTTATCTACCACAGACGTATTTAGTGCGTCGAGAAGCTGGGGTGGAAAACGGAGATAGGAGAGAGAGAGTGCAAGCGCTATTCTCTTCTGAAGCAGGAGCTACGGGTCAACACGTCCCGTCTGCCGCGATTTCTACGACGACCCTCTCTGGCTCTTCGCCATCGGCGTCTCTGCTTGATCTCCCCCTACCAATCGCGATCGAGGACGATCGCGAAACTCTGGAACCCGGCGATCGCACCTTGCTGATCATTGAGGACGACCTCAACTTTGCCCGAATCTTGCTCGATATGGCACGGCAAGAAGGCTTTAAAGGGCTAGTGGCAACTCGCGGGAATGTCGGACTGGCAATGGCGCAACAGTTCAGACCCACAGCGATCATGCTCGATATTCGGCTACCCGTCCTCGATGGCTGGACGGTGTTAGATCGTCTCAAGCACGATCCCAATACCCGCCACATTCCAGTTCACATCATGTCGGTCGAAGAAGGGCTACAACGCTGTCTGCGACAAGGCGCGATCGCATGTCTGCAAAAACCAATCAGCAGTGATGTCCTTCTAAATGCCCTCGCCAGAATTCGTGAGTTTGTCGATCGCCCCGTCAAGGCGCTACTAATTGTCGAAGACGGCGAACACGAGCATCAGAGCATCGCAGACCTGATCGGGAATGACAACCTCGATAGTACGACTGTGGGAACTGGCGCATCAGCACTAGAAGCGCTGATGTCGAGCCACTTCGACTGTCTCGTTCTGGATCTGAATCTACCTGACATGAATGGATTTGAGCTAATCGAGCAAATTAAGCAAAAGCCCAGCCTCGGTTACTTGCCCATCATCGTCTACACCGGACGAGAACTGACCTCGCAAGAGGAGACGGAACTACGCTGCATTTCTGACACCATCATCATCAAAGATGCGCGATCGCCAGAACGTCTGCTCGACGAAACCGCCCTGTTTCTCCATCGCGTTCAGGCAGATTTACCCGCTGCCCAGCGACAGATGCTAGAGCAACTCCAGCAAAACGATCCGATCTTGCTCGGCAAAAAAGTGCTGATTGTGGATGATGATGTGCGAAACATCTTTGCCCTCACGAGTCTGCTGGAGCGCTATCAAATGCAGGTTCTCTACGCTGAGAACGGTCGCGATGGCATTGCCAGACTAAACGACAACCCAGACATCAACCTTGTGCTGATGGATGTGATGATGCCAGAGATGGATGGCTACGAAACGACACACTCGATTCGCCAAATTGACCGATTCGCGACGTTACCGATTATTGCGCTGACGGCGAAAGCGATGTTGGGCGATCGCGAAAAGTGTCTCGAAGCGGGAGCCTCGGACTACATCACAAAGCCAGTCGATACTGAGCAACTACTCTCGCTGATTCGAGTGTGGCTGCATAAGTGAGAATGGCATGATGCATTAACCAGGGCGCAACTCTGAAGGAATTGGCCTTGCCAAACTTCAATCAGATTCTTAAAACGAAGTCTAAAGGATCGCTAAACGCGATCCTTCAATAAACTTATCGCCAAGGAGGAAGGGAACTCGCCCCTCAAGCTGCTCCTTTGACCCTTTAGCTCTATGTACGTATGCAAGCTGAACCCAAAGCAACTGTCCTTTTAGTGGACGACCATCCTGAAAATTTGATTGCCCTAGAAGCCACCCTCAACGGATTGGGGCAGGACTTGGTAAAAGCTCATTCAGGGGCACAAGCTTTAAAGTGTTTGCTCGACCAAGACTTTGCACTCATTCTGCTAGATGTGCAGATGCCCGGAATGGACGGGTTTGAAACCGCAGCGCTGATTCGGCAACGATCGCGATCGCGATCCACGCCAATCATTTTCCTCACTGCTTTCAGCGACGCGGATGCTCTTCGATCTAAGGGATATGCGCTCGGCGCAGTGGATTATTTGCTCAAACCGATTGATCCGGTCATCTTGACTGCAAAAGTGGCTGTATTTGTTGATTTGTTCAAAAAAAATATTGAGGTTCAGCAACAAGCCCAGCAACTTGTTGCCAAAAACCTTGAGATTCTGCGGGTAGAAGCTGCGCGCAAGCAAGCGGAAGACGCGAACCGGATCAAAGATGAGTTTTTAGCCGTCGTTTCTCATGAACTTCGTACGCCTTTGAATTCGATCTTGGGGTGGTCGCAATTGCTGCTGAGCAAAAAATTTGATGAGGCTAAAACGGTGCGGGCGTTAGAAACGATCGCCCGTAACGCGAAATCGCAAGCCCAACTGATCGAAGACATTTTAGATGTTTCCAAGCTGATGCGGGGCAAAGTTCGACTGTCGCTTCAGCCCATCAACGCCATCGCGATCATTGAATCGGTGATTGAATCGGTGCGTCCGTTAGCTGACGAGAAAGCGATTGAGCTAGTTGCTCAACTGAATGAGACAGGGCAACTAATTTCTGCTGATCCAGAACGGCTGCGGCAAATCATCTGGAATTTGCTCACGAACGCCATCAAGTTCACCCTCAAAGGCGGACAAGTTACCGTTAAGTGGTCAATCGCAGATAAACAGAATTTTGCTCACCTGCACGTGATCGATACCGGAATTGGCATTTCTCCCGATTTTCTTCCCCATATCTTTGAGCATTTCCGTCAAGCCGATAGTTCCTCGACGCGATCGCATGGTGGACTAGGATTAGGATTGGCAATTGTGAATCAGCTAGTGAATCTTCACCAAGGCAAAATTTTTGCTTACAGTGAGGGTGAGGACAAAGGAGCCACGTTCACGGTTCACTTACCGTTAGCAACAACTCAACCCAGCAATGACCCGGACTCCACCATAGCGACTAAAACCGAGAACAGAGGAGAGATATCTCTCAATCACATACAGGTGTTGGTTGTTGAAGACGTCGCCGATAGCCGCAACTTTATCAAAGCAGCGCTAGAACAAGCCGGAGCCGATGTGATCGCAGTTGCTTCAGCGAACGAAGCGATCAAGTATCTGAAACATACCACTCCACACATCTTAGTTAGCGATATTTCGATGCCTGGAGAAGATGGCTATTACCTGATTCGCCAAATTCGTGAACAGGAACAACAGCGCGACGTACCTAATTCGGCAATTTTTAAAAAAGCGCGTCATATTCCAGCGATCGCGCTTACCGCAGGGGCAAAACCCGAAGACCGAGCGCAAGCGCTATCGGCTGGGTTTCAAAATCACATTTCTAAACCTGTTGAACCACAGGTGTTGGTGGCGACGATCGCAAAACTGGTTCGCGATCGCGAACCAGTTTTGCCCCTTCGCTTTTCAGATGGCGATGTTTTAGATAGAGGAGCCTGTTAAACCACCCGCCTAGACCTAAGGCATGATGTAGCATCTTGCGCTTCTTCAGACTTTGTGAATCCTTCAGGATTCACAAGGCGCGATCGCACACGATCTCACCCATTCGATCCTTAAGCCCCAATTACCAGAACGACGGCTGGTGACGAATCAAATTGAGATACTCCTCACGCGTCTTCTGATCATCTTGAAACACTCCAACCATTGCACTTGTCACTGTCCAAGACCCTGGCTTTTGAACGCCACGCATCGTCATACAGGTGTGTGTCGCCTCCATCACCACTGCAACGCCCCGCGGCTCCAAAATTTCTTGAATTGCTTCTGCCACTTGGCGCGTCAAACGTTCTTGCACCTGCAATCGACGGGAGTACATCTCCACAATCCGAGCCAGTTTGCTCAACCCGACGACTTTCTGATTTGGAATGTAGGCTACATGGGCTTTTCCCATAAACGGCAACATGTGATGCTCGCACAAGCTAAAGAAATTGATGTCGCGTACCAACACCATTTCGTTATGTCCCTCGTCAAAAATAGCACCATTCACGAGGTCATCCAACGACTGAGTATAGCCACTGGTCAAGAAGCGCATTGCTTCCGCTACACGCTTTGGCGTCTTTAAGAGACCTTCACGTTCTGGGTCTTCGCCCACACCAACTAACATGGTTCGCACAGCATCTTTCATATCCTCAAGATGCTCGTCGCTGGGAGGTGTGATTTTGACCTCTTGCCCGTTTTGAGTGTTGCGATCGGGTCTCGCTTCTAAATTTTTCTTAGGACTGGAAGCATCTGAACTATTTGGGGAAGTAATTGCCATAGTAGATCGAAGTGAATGTGTGCAAAAAGTCAAAACACGAACATAAAGTCAAACACGAACAGGACGCCCGCTAAAACGTACCTGCGTTGGGCATCAGGATTAACTCCTCTACCACAGCGTGAGTGGGCAAAGTTGCGGCATGAAGGATCGATTGAGCCACGACGTCAGGTGTCAGCATTTGGCTGCGATCGAAGTCAGCTTGCACAGTGTCTGTATCCCAAATCGAAGTATTGACCGATCCAGGAGAAACCGTCACCACACGAATGCCGTTGGCGCGTTCTTCAGCCGCCAAAGTTTTAGACAGCGCCAGCAAGCCAAATTTACTCACACTGTATGCGCCCCAGTTGGGAAACGCTTGATGGGCAGCAATAGAGGCAACATTGATGATCGTGCTGCTCTGCTGCTGTCGTAGAACGGATAGACTGCCTTGGATGACCTGAAAAACGCTGGTGAGGTTTAGGTCAATCACGCGCTGCCAGTCTGCTAAAGACGTCTCCATCACGGTTCCGGTGTAGCCCATTCCAGCGTTATTCACGAGGATATCAATCGTGCCAACCTTCGATGTAATCGCTTCGATGCGCGATCGCACCTGATCCACCTCAGCTAAATCGATCGCATCCGTGCGAACCTCGACGCCGAATTGACGAGCGGCATCTGCCACCGATTCCAACTTAGCCGCAGAACGGCTAACCAATGCTAAATGTATACCTGCTTTGGCAAAGGCAAGGGCAGTCGCCTCACCGATTCCACTGCTTGCCCCTGTAATCAGAGCGTAGTGTCCTTTGGAAGCAGTCATGAAATACTCATCCGGAAAAAACAATGAGGTGAACCAATCAAACAAATGACCAAACAGTGAGATGAAACGCTGTGAGTGAATGGATTGTGCTACAAACTGAAACTCAAATCCAACTCATCGATCTAACAACCAGTAACGTCAGTAGAACGAATCTCCTCTCTAGGTCTGACCCTCTAGATCTGAATTGACCTGATAAGCCAAAAGAGCTGCCTCAACAGTAGCGACAGCAGAAAAATAAGAAACTGTTAACAATTGTTAATTATATCGCGAAGAAGTTCATTTCAGCGGCGCTCAACCTACATGCGTCATGCCAGCTTCAACGAAGACGCCAAAATTGCGGAACTTTCGATAGCGGAGGTCGCACCGTTGCTCCGGCGTGAGCTGATCTAGCTCAGATAAATGTCGCAGAATCGCTTTTTTTAAGGTTTCTGCAGTGGTCAACGGGTCAGAATGAGCGCCACCAACGGGTTCTGGCAAAATTTCATCTAAAATCCCTAAACTCATCAGATCCTGGGCCGTGATTTTCAGGGCTTCTGCAGCTTGCGGCGCTTTAGCAGCATCTCGCCACAGAATAGAGGCACATCCTTCCGGGCTGATGACGGTGTAAACCGAATGCTCAAACATCATCAAGCGATCGCCAACCCCAATTCCTAGCGCACCACCCGATCCCCCTTCACCAATCACCGTGCAGATAATCGGCACTTCTAAGCGAAACATTTCGCGCAGATTATATGCGATCGCTTCTCCCTGTCCCTGTTGCTCGCCTTCTAATCCCGGAAAGGCTCCTGCCGTATCGATAAACGTGATGATCGGCATTCCAAAACGGCTCGCGTGATCCATCAGCCGCATCGCCTTGCGGTAGCCGCTTGGAGACGCCATGCCAAAGTTCCGAAACACGTTGTCTTTCGTATCTCGTCCTTTTTGCTGCCCCAAAATCATTACCGGGCGTCCATCGATTTGCGCTACCCCGCCCACCATTGCCGCATCATCTCGCCCGCCGCGATCGCCGTGTAACTCCATCCAGTCGTCACTGATCGCCTGAACATAGTCCAACGTGCTAGGGCGGCGCGGATGGCGAGCAACCTGTAGCCGTTGCAAAGGCGTTAAGCTGCTAAAAATTTCCTGGCGAAGCTGCACCGCCCGATCCTCAAGCAAACGAATCTGATCAGAAACATCGACCTCGTTTTCTTCGGCAAGTTCCCGAATTTGGGCGATGCGAGTCTCTAGCTCTGCTAAGGGCTTTTCAAAATCAAGCAGGATGGGGCGACGATCAGAGGAATTAGCCATGCTGAGAAATGCTCTTCGTTAAGGAGACTAGATAGACAAATTAGGGAAACTAGATAGACAAATCTTTGGTCTAGATTACTGGGATTGGGGAGAGATCACAAGGGCATCTCCCTAGCGTAGCAATTATGATTGTCGGGATATCTATACGGTTTAGCATTTTTTACTTTAGTTAAGCTGACGTAGGTTCACCTACGATCGCGCAACTTATCAAGCCAAGATTCTTCTTTGCAAAGCCCTGTCAATCGCGTCTCTCTTCAATCAAAGCAATTGACCTGTTACCTTAGAATCACCGCCCTACCATTTTTCATCCATGCCCTCCTATCCCGGAATTTCTAGCGCTGCCTTTCGTCACCCGTTAGATTACCAAGCCGAACAAGCCCTCCGCAGCGTCCCCGGCTTTGATCTTGTCGCGCGAAAGTTTATCGAGTTTGTCTATGAGCGTCCGCGCCTAGTGTATTTGACGGGAAACAGCATTCAAGTCGGCGTCCGCCAATATTCAAGCGTTTATCAAATCTTTCGCGAATGCTTGCAGTCGCTCGACATCGCCTCAGAGCCTGCTCTCTTCGTGTCTCAAGCGCCGCTTGTCAACGCCTATGCTCTAGGGCAAGAGCGCCCCTGCGTTGTGCTAAACACCGCACTATTGGACTTATTGAGCGAAGTAGAACTAAAATCTGTGATTGCTCACGAACTCGGGCACCTCAAATGTGGTCATACTACGCTGACTCAGATGGCAACGTGGGTCAACATGGCGATCGCAGGCTTAGCTGACCTGACCTTTGGACTGAGTAATTTGATTAGCACCGGATTGCTGCTCTCGTTCTATGAATGGCTCCGCAAAGCTGAACTATCTGCTGATCGGGCAGCGCTATTGGTGATGGATGACCTTAATCCCGTGATGCACAGCATGATGCGTTTGGCAGGCGGAAGCCATAAATATGCTCATGAATTAAGTGTCGAAGAATTTGCAAAGCAGAGCGATCGCTACCAAAATCTCGACCAAGACAATCTCAATCAGGTCTATAAATTCTTCCTTTATAACGACGTGTCGAGCGGCATCTTCCTGACTCATCCTTTCACCGTCGAGCGCGTCCGCTACCTGCAAGAGTGGTCTACTTCATCTGACTTTCAACACATTCGCCAAGGCAATTACAGTCGAGCCGGATCAGAAGGCGCAGTCAACGTAGACGCTCAGCCTGAAGATGCCGACCATCTCCGACAGCAGATTGAAGCCTTGCAGCAAGAGATCGAGCGACTCAAACGCTCTGAGTAAGCTCTACAGAAACTACCAATTTCCGCGCTTTCCACTCGGACGAACCGTTAACCAGTTCGTTCGAGCTAATGCCAGTTGTTCTTCACTCAGTTTCGCTCCAGTCAAATTTGCCCCACACAAATTTGTGCCGCGAAGATTGGCATTTAGCAAATAAGCGTGACTCAAATCTGCTCCGCGCAAATCTGCCCCTTCTAGATCGGCATTGCTTAGATATGCTCGTACCAAGTTTGCATCTCGAAGATTGGCATGCTTAAGACTCGATCGCCCAAAATCGGCATTAGACAAATTCGCACCTTGGAGATTGATTTGGCGGAGATTAGATTGATGGAACACTGCGCCCGACAAATCGGCTTTAGGCAACTTTAGCATCGCTAGATCATGTGCTGCAAAGTCCCGCTTGCCTTTAGCGTAATAGCTTTGCAGCCCTTGAGCATCTAGCTTTTGCCCAAACGCAACCGATCGCTGCCCCGTCAGGTCGGTTTGTCCACTTGTACCTTTGGTTCGCAGCGTCGTCGTGGTTGGCTTCGCGGCAATTACGCGACTGCGTGCCAAACCGGGCTGTAAACTTGTGGCATCAGAGCGCTGTTGCTGCCTTGCCCGAATCGCCATTGCTGCACGAGCGGCTGGAGATGAAGAATCTTGAGAATCGTACCCCCGATCTTTAGCATCGCCTTTAGCACCGTCTGTCCTTGCAGCTATGCTGTTCATGCTGCCAGCGAGACTGTCGAGATAGGGTTCTAAATCTAGCGCTCGAAGAATTTCACTAGACGATTGATAGCGGTGGCGCACAGAGACTTCCAGCATTTTCTTCAGAACGCTGGCGAAGTGGTCGCTAATGTGGACATGCTTTTCCCACAGCAGTTCACCCGTTGCCGGATCGTAATCGAGATCTTTTGGAGATTTGCCAGTAAGCAGATAGATGCACGTTACTCCCAACGCATAAATATCACTGGCGTAGACCGGACGCATTGCCATTTGCTCGGGTGGCGCGAATCCTGGCGTTCCGATCGCATAAGCAGTCAGGGCGGTTTGCTCGGTGACACTGTTAGCAACCGCGCTGACTTGATTTTTAACGGCTCCAAAATCAATCAGCACCAATTTGCAGTCGTGCGATCGCCGAATCATATTCGCAGGTTTAATGTCCCGGTGAATCACTTGATTGCTGTGAATATATTGCAGCACAGGCAGCAGTTCGCTTAAGAATTGCTTGGCGCTAGCTTCGCTGAGCGGACCCGATCGCTTGATTTCTTGCTGAAGCGTTGAGCCGCTGACATATTCTTGAATTAGATAAAATTCTTGATTGGCCTCAAAATAATCCAACAATCGTGGCACTTGGGGGTGGTTGCCGATCCTGCCCAACGTCTGTGCCTCCCGCTGAAACAGTTCTCGCGCCATCTGCATCACATGCGGAGCCGTGGCGGTCGGACGCAATTGTTTGATCACACAGTTGGGCTGACCAGGCAGCAACTCATCGCGGGATAAAAAGGTCGCCCCAAACCCTCCTTGACCCAACGCCTGAAGAACTCGATAGCGATCGCGCAACAAGAGCTTAGAGCCGCACGCCTGACACAGTTCCGTGTTGGCTAAATTTTCGGGATGAGGACAAACCGGATTCAAGCAGTAGCTCATTCAGCATCACCCGCTTCGATCGAAATGTGGACAAATGTGCCCCCTACCGTTGGAGTGGCATGGGCAAGTCGTGAGGCTAGAGATAGGAAATTTTGGCAAGACATTGAAGCTGTACATTTAAGCCAGCGTCTGTCTCACGTCCCGATAGACGACCTAAAATTGACCCTCCCTGAGCCTCCCAGTTGAGAGTACCCAGAGAGAAAGCCGAAAAAAACAATCTAGAGGGCATCCCCTATTTCTAATTAGTTGCCGAAATATTTATGAGGACGATTGATTCAGCGATCCTTCGGAGTTTGGCGGAGCCAAGCGTAAGTGTTCATCTCACTACTTTCTATCTTCCAAATGATCAGTTAAGAATTGTCAATACGAATTAGGTAGAATGATTCAGATTGGCGTCGCTTAGGATTGGGCTGAATGCGGATTTCTCTGAACTGGTTGCAAGAGCTTGTCGATATATCCCTGTCACCGGAAGCCTTAGCCGACATGTTGACGATGGCAGGGTTTGAGGTCGAAGAGATTGAGGATCGGCGGACGTGGGCAGATGGCGTCGTTGTCGGAAAAGTGTTAGACCGTCAACAGCACCCAAATGCTGATCGTCTGAGTGTGTGTCAGGTGGATATTGGCGGCGAAACTCCGTCTCAAATTGTCTGCGGCGCGGCAAACGTTCGAGCTGATATTTATGTTGCTGTGGCGACGTTAGGAACGTACTTGCCCAAAGTAGATCTAAAAATTAAGTCTGCCAAACTGAGAGGCGTACCGTCTGAAGGCATGATCTGTTCGCTCTCAGAGGTGGGGTTAACAAAAGAATCGGACGGCATTCACATTTTCGATCCGGCTACAGTCGGGTCAGTCAAACCTGGAAGTGACGCCCGATCGCTGCTAGGACTTGATGATGTAGTTCTCGACCTCACCTCTACCGCCAATCGAGCCGATGCCCTGAGCATGGTTGGCATTGCGCGGGAGATCGTCGCTCTGACTGGTAGCCTCCTACGGCTGCCGGACGCTCCCCTTGTTAAACCTACCAAGAGCAGTTCGTTAGCACTCAAAATTTCTGAACCGCAAGCTTGCCCAGCCTATATTGGAACAGTCATTGAAGGATTGACCGTTGCGCCGTCTCCTGCTTGGCTACAGCAGCGATTGCAGTCTGCTGGGGTTCGCTCAATTAACAACGTGGTGGATGTTACCAACTACATCATGTTGGAATGGGGACAACCACTGCATGCGTTTGATCGCGATCGCTTAGTCACCGTAGCAGGGAGTGAACCGTTGACGATGGGCGTCCGGTTTGCGCGGTCAGGAGAAGTGGTGAAAACTTTGGATGGCAACGATCGCAAACTGCTAGAGCAAGCGCTTCTCATTACAGCTAACGATCGACCGACGATGCTAGCAGGCATTATGGGCGGCGAGGAAACCGAAGTGTATGACGGAACGCAGAACGTAGTGCTGGAATCAGCCATTTTTGATTCGGCGGCGATTCGGCGTTCGGCTCGCGCTCAGGGCTTGCGAACAGAAGCCTCTGCCCGCTATGAGCGAGGCATTAACTTAGCTGAACTCGAAACAGCATGTCGTCGGGCGGTGAAACTTATCACTGACTTGGCGGGAGGACAAGTTGTTGCCCAAGAAATGGTAGATACCCGTCCGAGTGGGGGAGCCTTAACACGATCGATTGAGTTGCGCTTAGAGCGAGTCAATCAAGTTTTAGGCATGGTCGAAGTAGAAGACGATTTGGCCGAACTTCAATCGACCGATGTTGAACGGACGCTGAGCGCTTTAGGCTGTCAACTGGAGATCAGCGCTCCCGGAACCTGGACAGTCACCGTTCCGCCCTACCGCTACCGCGATTTAGAACGGGAAATTGATCTAATCGAAGAAGTGGCGCGGTTGTACGGGTACAACAACTTCTACGATAGTTTGCCAACGAAAACGGAGGCGGGATATCTCTCGATCGAGCAGTACGTGACGCGGCATCTGCGGGAAGCGTTTCGAGGAGCAGGATTGACCGAGTTGATTCACTATTCACTCGGCAAACCGAGTAGCGATCGCCAAATTATTCTGGCAAATCCTCTATTTACCGAATATTCTGCACTGCGAACAGATTTAATTGACGGCTTGATCGATGCCTTTCAATACAATCAGGAACAAGGCAACGGCGCACTCAACGGCTTTGAGTTTGGGCATGTGTTCTGGAACGAAGAAGAAGGGCTGACCGAATCGGAGTATTTAGGGGGCATTTTGGGCGGCGATCCGAGCCAAGGCAAATGGATTCGCGGTGGTAAAGAGCAATCCCTCACTTGGTTTGAGGCGAAAGGCTTGCTCGACGGCGTGTTTGAGCGAGTCGGATTGCCAGTCGAGTATCAGCCCGATCGTCGAGATGAGCGATTGCATCCAGGACGGACGGCATCACTTTGGGTAAGGGGCGATCGCTTGGGCACATTTGGACAACTCCATCCGCAACTCCGTCAAGAACGCGGTCTGCCCGATGAAGTGTATCTCTTTCAACTCGATCTGGGAATTGCGATTCGGCATCTAGAAACGGATGAAGCCCTCGTGCCCGTGTTTAAGCCTTACTCGACATATCCGGCATCCGATCGCGATATTGCCTTCTACGTTTCGACCAAAGTTGCGGTTGCAGACCTCCAACGCACGATTGTAAAAGCGGGCGGCACGTTGTTAGAGTCTGTGGAGTTGTTTGACCAATATCGAGGCGACCGAGTGCCAGAGGGTCAGCGTAGTTTAGCGTTTCGGTTGGTGTATCGGGCCAGCGATCGCACGCTGACCGATGAGGATGTTGATCCGGTTCACCAAAAAGTCCGGGATGCGTTGGCGGAGAAGTTCCAAGTCGAACTTAGAAGCTGAAGATTGAGGGCTGATTGCACGTCTTTAAATCACGATCGCTTGAGTTGTCCAAACAGCTCTTTGACGTGCTCCCAGGCATTCGTTGCTGCGATCGCGCTATAGCTATCACGCTGATCGCAAAAGAATCCGTGTCCCGCAGGATATCGAAAGAGTTGGTGACGAATGCCATGAGCTTGCAGAGCAGCCTCGATTTGATCGATCTGTTCGGTTGGAATGAGCGGATCTTGAGTACCAAAAAATCCGTAAACAGTTCCTTCGATGTCAGGAGTCCGAGCAATTGTTGGTACTCCTCCTCCTGGCGTCATTACAGAAATGCCAGCCCCATAAAAACAAGCTGTCACCTTCACATCCGGCAAGGTGGCGGCTAGATAAGCAACGTGTCCACCGAAACAAAACCCGATCACCCCGATCGCATCTTGCTGAACCGAGGGTAAGGCTCGGAGATGGGAGATCGCGCTTTGGACATCGCTCAATAACTGCTCTGCTGTCGTCTGGTCTTTGTGAGAGCGACCAAGCTTTAGCTCTTCATCGCTATAGCCGACCTCAAATCTGGGAGCGGTGCGCTGATAGATCGCAGGCGCGATCGCGACATACCCTTCTCTTGCGATGCGCTCCGTGACCTCTCGGATATGAGCATTGACGCCAAACACTTCTTGAATCACGACGATCGCAGGGTAATGTCCTGCCTCAGTCGGTTCTGCGAGATAGGCATCGATTTGCAGGGAACCGTTAGAAATTTTGGTATGAGTCGAGCGAATTTCAATCATTGTGCCTTGAACCGAGCGTAAATTAAATGGTGCTGACGCAAGATTAGCTTCACGAGAGTAGCGAGCGTCAGCTTAGAAGCTTGCCATACTCTGAGGATGAGTAAACTGAGATAAGTAAACAAAACTTTTTGTTTCTAAAAAACTCTATGAACTTGAAAATTTCTTCTCCGTACTTTAACGCTGAAGGTAACCGTAAATCACCGTATAGAAATGCCTCGGATTTATAGTAATATCTCTCGAAACACCTAATCCTGTCTAACTTGTAGAGAACATTTCATACGTTTGACTAAAGTCAGAAAAAATACCGACTAGAGGTGGTAAAGCGGGTCAGAGAACAGAGAAAACACTTAACTTCACAATCAGTCTGTCACCTAAGATGGTAGGAGTATTAAGCGAATTCCAACGTTGGAGTTCCTTGATAGATTAGGTGAGCAAGTCTTGAGGCGCTGGCATGGTGCAATTTCAAATTCAGCCAGATAGCGATATCCCGGCATCCAATCAACTTTACAATCAGATTTTGTTTGCGATCGCCTCGCGGCAGTTTCCGCCTGGGCATCGCTTACCGAGTACCCGTCAACTTGCGATGCAAACCGGACTGCACCGCAACACAATTAGTAAGGTTTACCGGCAGCTAGAAGATGCTGGCGTCGTTGATGCCCATGCCGGATCAGGAATTTACGTTCGAGATCAAGGACATGATGCCGCGATTCACATCAAATCTCCCTTACTTGACCAATATCCCTTAGCTCACAAAATTATTCAAAATAGCCTTGATGATTTGTTGAAGCAGGGCTGTTCTCTCGGTCAAGCACGGGAACTGTTTCTAGCAGAAATTGATTGGCGATTGCGCTGTAGCGCTCAAGTGTTGGTCACAGCTCCGATGCACGACATTGGTAATGGTGAAGTGCTACTGCGCGAACTAGAACGGGCGCTCAATATTCCGATGCAGCTTGTGCCAATGGAAGAACTGAGTCAAATTCTTGATCAGACTCGTTCTAGCACCGTTGTGACGAGCCGCTACTTTATTGCTCAGGCAGAAGCGATCGCAACGCCAAGAGCTGCTCGTGTCATTCCGATCGATATTTATGATTTTGAAAAAGAAATCAAAATTGTCAAGGCAATGCAGAAAGGAACCTGCCTTGGTATTGTGAGCCTCAGTTCCGGCACGGTCGGCGTTGCGGAGGTAATCATCCATAGTTTGCGGGGTGATGACTTACTAGTCATGACGGCTCAAGTCAACGACAAATATAAGCTCAATGCGATCGTTCGTAGCGCCCAAACCATCTTTAGTTTTGATGAGATGAGTTGTGCGATGGTCAAGGCTACGGTGTCAGCAGCACGAGAAGACATTATTCGCCCACCTCAAGTGATCTGTTGTGAAAACTTTGTAGTCAGCAAATCGGTGAGTCTGCTTAAACGAGAACTTGGACTAGAGTAGCGCTACCCTGCTGATGGGCGCAAAAAAAAGGTGGCACGAAGTACTGTGCCACCTAGTCACCTTCACCTACAAATTTGGCGTCTCCTCATTCTGCTCAACGATTAGCGTTTTCTTCGCCAACGTTTACAGCTTGATCAGCTTCAGAATTTGATTGGCATTATGTATACTACTTTACCGTTTTAACTCGTAAACGAGCATAAGAAAGATTAAGACTGGGCTAGTTAGATGACTGAGCTAATAGATGGGCGCAGATATCATGCGAATCCCATTGCAGTTCTGCAAGGAGCAGCGCACTAAATCCAATCAGAACGCCTGTCACAACGAATTGCCACGCTCCGACATAGGGAAGGACTGCAATTCCGGCAAGGTGCATTAGACCCATTAGGCTGAATGCGCGCGATCGCATCTTCCAGCTACTGTAGAAATACCCGATTGCGTTCAGCACCAGCCAGATTGCACAAAGAGAAGCGAGAACCTGTCCCCAACCCAAGAAAATACTTAAATCTGTAATGACGATACCAAGCGTCATCAGCCAAGCCCAAGCACTCACCACTTGACTGATGGGTTCAACGGTTCGCCAAACGTGCGATCGCTCTACCATAACGACCGTGCCTGCTAACGTTAGCACCGACCAGAGAATCGCCTGAGTACTCCAGTCAATCAAGGCAAACTGAGCCGTAAAAAAAATAATCGCAGAAATGATGCCCCACAAGAAGCACGCTTGATCGATGCTTGTGTAAAAGGTTGAAATGATAACTGTGTTGCCTAGCTGCCAATGAATGCGCCACAGTCCAGGTAAATCTTCAATTTCATAAGCAGATTGCTTTCGTCGTAAGAGGGGGAGGTCGTCACTAAAAAAATTATTTCTATTAAAAAGCAGGTCTTGAACCATTCGCTTAACATTACTTAGCAATTATTCTAAGCATACGACACGATCGCTTCAGCTGAGGTGTGAAGTAGAGCAAATGTGCCTAAAGGAATTGCTGAGAAACTAAATCGCTCGAAAAAATCACGTTTCTACTTTGTTTTTATCACCGTTGCAAGCCGTATTTCGCTCACGTATTTTTCCCAGTAGTAATACTGATTTCATTCACTAATAGACAAAATCCCATAAGTAAGGGGCACGGCGCTGCCGTGCCCCTATCGAATTGCATTCGATCGCGTTATCCATTTACAACATTGCCACCATTAGGATGTAAGATTTGACCCGTCATGTAGCTAGAGTCATCAGACGCAAGAAACACGTAAGAGGGGGCTACTTCTTCGGGTTGTCCCGCCCGCTGCATCGGTACTTGCTGACCAAAGCTTTTCACTTTGTCTTCGGGAAAAGTTGAAGGAATCAGAGGCGTCCAAATCGGGCCTGGCGCGACTCCATTTACACGAATACCCTTCTCTACTAGAGATTGAGAGAGAGACCGAGTAAAAGCAACGATCGCACCCTTGGTTGAAGAATAATCCAGTAGCGTTGAGTTGCCTTGATATGCGGTAACAGATGTGGTGTTGATGATCTTGCTGCCTGATTGCAAATGAGGCATCGCCGCTTTGGTCATAAAAAACATGGCGAAGATATTGGTACGGAAGGTACGCTCTAGCTGCTCTGCCGTAATATCTTCAATGTTGTTCTGAGGGTGCTGCTCTGCGGCGTTGTTCACGAGAATATCTAGATGTTCAAACTGATCGATCGTTTTCTGAACGGCTTGCTTACAGAACGCTTCGTCACCGACATCACCTGCGATCGCAAGACACTGCCGCCCTTCCTGCTCAACGAGTCGAACCGTTTCCTTGGCGTCGTCATGCTCGTTGAGATACACGATCGCTACATCCGCTCCTTCTTTGGCAAAGAAAATAGAAACTGCGCGACCAATGCCGCTATCGCCTCCTGTAATCAGCGCAACGTTATTGAGTAACTTGTTGCTGCCAGTGTATTTAGAATCTGTACTCCGTGGTGTTGGATCCATTTCTGATTCCAATCCAGGCCGCTGGTCTTGGTGTTGCTTTGGCTGTAGTTGTTCTGATTGTGTCATTGCCTTTTCCTAGCATCGCTACAACTTTTTTATTACTGAGACAAATTTGTTATTGAAACAGAAACGGGCCACATCGTAGAGTTTCTACAACATGGCCCGTCCTAAAATCACACTCTATCGCCAAACCCGATTGCCATCCTCATCAATTCGCGCTTGACGAATCACGTCAGAAATCTCTTCTGCATCTTTGACATGGTGGAGGGCTTTCTTCTCACCATCCGGCTCATCAACCACAAAATATTCCGGTACAACAATGTGGTCGCCTGTAATGTCCGGCGCGTCAACTGCGACCTGTTTTGCCTTTTCTTCCACCGATTGATTTGAATCGATGCGATCGCCAGGGTTAGACGCTAGAGTTTCTTTATCCAACTCTCGTTTTTGATCAAGCTTTTGTTTAGGATCGACCTCTTCAGACGTCATCGGTTGATTAATACCCGGTTCGTTATAAGCAGGTTTTGCATCTTGATTCATAATTTTTACCCTTTAAACATCAATATGGTAAATGCTAAAAAAAAAGAGGCATTAATGCCTCTTTCATATGAAGTAATCTTGAATAGGTCAAAAGCATGACAAATGACCACACACAGACTACTCACTTTAGCTAATGACTTTGGGTTGGCTAGTTACTTTGGGAACTAGCGTAGCGTCGGCTTGCCGTTAGGACCGTTACCAATAACAGCGACTTTGTGACGATAGATTAGTTCTGCACCATACCAGCCCGTTACACCTAATAGCGCTGCTACAAACAGAGAGATTAAAATTCCAGTAGGTACGACGTGACCAATTGGATCATCCCAACGGAGCCAAAGATTTGCAGACGACAACGCTAGCGCAGCAATATTGCCCACCATGTGTGCCCAGCCTGCGCTGTGTTCGCGTACCCGACCGATTCTCAAAAAGTCGCTCATGCCTGTAGCTGCCGCAACAAGACCACTAACGAGACCCGCTAGGAGTAGCCAGAAAGAGGCTCTTGCCCAGAATTCATCCTGCACAAAGAAGTAGGCAGCGTCGGTTAACAAAGTGCCCGTTAAAAACGCGATCGGGAACGTCACAATTAAGGGATGCAGCGGATGTTTTGCGATGTGAACAGTACTAGGTACACCACTATCGAGGTATTCCGCTTCATCACTTTCAACTAACAGGGGAATATTGGGAGTCTCAGGCATTGTGTTCTCCTAAAGAGCTTATAAGCATAATTTATCCTTAGGATGAAGGAAACTGCTCAATATGCGCCTCTGACTGAAGAACGAGTTTGCCGGTTTGCACATCTAATTTCTTTAGCCGAAGGGACATGCCTTCAAGCTCAAAGTTTCGCAGATCTAACAATTCGCTGGCTTGCTGTAGCAAGGCGTCGGTCAACTCGGGCGATAATTCTTGTCCATCAGCGTATTGCACATCTCCTAAAACAACTTTCTGACCCGCTTCCCCAATCTTTGGAATGGCGGTGAAAGAAACCTGCTTCTTCTCGTTAGAATTCTGCAAGATCACGTCTGTACTAAGAGCGACTTTGCCTTCGCCCGGCAATCCAAACTTAAGGCTTCGAGTATCAACTGTGGCTAGTTCTCCATTCACATGCACATCAAGATTTTGCATTTTAGCTCCCACGAAGTCGGAACTAAAAGCGCGATTGATGTCTGACTCTAGCAACGTCACAATGGTTTCGGCGTCTGTCGGCTGAGTTAACTCGACCTTGCCAAAGGCAACACTAAGCGGATTAATCGAAACACTTCCGGTCTGTAGCTCCATTTCCTCAATTCGGAGGTCTTGCTGCATGACCATGCCTTCTCCTTTGATAGAGACCTGATCAACGTTGCCAGACATTGCCTTTAAGGGGTCAGTTTTGATTTCAACTTCTACGTCTTCAACTTCGTCAAGTTGGCTCTTGATTCCAATTTCTGCGGCTTTGTTGATCGCCTGCTCACCTAAGTCCGGCATACCTGTCCTCTCGTAGTGTCCTATGGCGCTACTTTAGGTCATACCTAGAAGGATTGTATCTGTACGGTGAGGGAGAGACCATGCGATCGCGCTCTACCTTTGCGTAGAAAACGTTACTTTGCAGAAGATGGAAGCTTACATGCTTTCACTGCAATAGTTACGAAGACTAAGACGAGTGAGGAACGACTTGGTAAGTTCATCATTTTGCTAGATGAGATCACTGAGGGCTTTGCTGTTGCTCTTATGCATCCGAGCGAGTTTCTGCTCCTCACCATCTGATCTCATGAGTTCATCTCCAATTCCCATCTCAATATAGGATTCCACAGCGTTAGAAAGGAATGTCATCAAGTTCGGGTTGATCGACTGGGGCAGGTGCAGCAGGTGCTTTTGTGGCTTTGGGCTTAGCTGCGGGAGGAGCGCTTGGAGCAGGCGCAGGCGCAGATGCACTGGAAACCGATCCAATTGATGCTCCATCTAAGCTGTAGATTTTCTGAATTGTCAACTCTGCCCGCTTCTCCTTAAAGCCTTCAGGACGATCGACCGTGTTCATGCCAAGCCGACCTTCAAGAATGACGCGATCGCCTTGGTGATAGTTACCTTGAATCTCTTGCGCCATGTTGCCCCACCCTACCGCTTTTACCGTAGCGGGTGGATCTTCAGGGCGCAGCCCCGCAAATTGCACCTGCATTTCGGTGAGCGGGGTTTGATTGTCAGAGGTGTAGCGCAGTTGGGGTTCGTCAATGATTTCGGCGAGAAGAATGCAGCTATTCATAGGACGATACGGGGATGGGTGAATGGAGTCAAAATCGCAAGCGTTTATTCTACTGCCTATTGCGTAGTTCTATTCTACAAATTTCAGCCCCAAACCTAGGAGAAACTAGTACACTTTTTCTACCCGAATCTCTTCCACACCCTGTTCGTGATAGACAAATTCTTGCACCCGCAGCCGATATTCTCTCAGCGTTTCATCCACCCAACCGCGATCACTGCTATTGGCGTAAATGTGAACCACGGGTTCACCTGCATCGGGCAAAATCAAGACCCAGCTATCGCGCTGATGATTGAAAATCTTCACTCCGTCAATCAATTCCAAATCTTCAGTCGGATGAGTTTCGACCAAGTGCCGCATCAGCGCACCTTTGACCGTCCAAGGACAGCGCACTGAGTAGGCTTTGTGAGAGACACGCGGACACTCAGAGCGAATTTCTGCGAGAGTACGTTCCTGCAATGTCAGCGTTTCAATCAGCTTGGCAATGCAAAACATGGCATCAAAACCGGGATGCAGCTGCGGAAAGATAAAGCCCATTTCTCCACTGCCTCCCAGCACTGTATTGGAGTTGGAGTAACAGGTTTCCATCAAGGAGGTGGGATTCGCCTTTGTACGAATAACTTTGGCATCGTGGCGACGAGCAATCATCTCGACTGCACTAGAGGCATGAACTGGAACGACAACCGTACCCCGCGGATTTGAGGTGAGAATCATATCGACCATGAGCGCCGTTAACGTCTCTCCGCGAATCGGGCTGCCCGTTTCATCCACTAGAATCAACTGCTCTCCGTTTGCCGACACCTGAACGCCAAAGGTAGCTTTCAGGGCTTCTACCACGTGTCCTAACTGATTCAGCAGACTTTCTCGATCGGCGATCGTGGGAGCCGTTTGGGTCAAGCTGGCATTCAGCACCACCGCATCACAGCCAAACTTAGCGAGGAGTTGCGGCAACACGGCTCCTGACACAGCGTAGGCATAGTCAATCACAACTTTTGAACTACTGTGCTGAACGGCTTTGAGATTGAGATGCTTTTCAAAGCCACGACTGTAAAGCTCGATCGCGTGATTCACAGTCGCAACGTTGCCAATTTCTTGAATCGGGGCACGCCGAAAATCTTCCTTAAAAAATGCGCCCTCAATTTTCTTTTCTGCCCCTTTGGATAAATTGATGCCTTTTGGGTTGAAAAATTCGATCAAAATATGATCAGATTTGTCAGGGTGAACGCGGACATGAATGCCGCCCGCAACGCCCAACGTCGGAGCGACAGAACGAGCGACGGGAATGGAGGTCGCTTCTAGATTCTGAACATGGATGCCAACCGACATTAATCCGGCAATCAGCGATCGCGACACCATCCGCGAAATGGTGCGTTGATCTCGCGAGACCGACACTTGCGATCCGGGCTTTAAGGTTGAGCCATACGCCGCGCCTAACTTGACCGCAAACTCTGGACTCACATCAACGTTTGCTAAGCCTGAAACGCCACGTTGCCCAAACAAATTGCGATGCGCTGTGTATCCCCAAATCAGGTTGGTGTTTAAGGTTGCGCCTGATTCAACGCTTTTACTGGGCCACACGCGCACTTGGGGACTGATGAGCGCTTCTTCTCCCACACTGGAAAGCGATCCGACGATCGCACCCTCTAGCACATGTGCCCGCCGATCAATTCTCGCCCCGCGTGCTACGACGCAGGCCCGCAAATTGACCTCATCGCCAATCATTGCGCCATTGCAAATAATCGGACGCTTTAGATCGGCATCTGCTCCGATCGTCACGTTGTCGCCGATCGCGGTTCCGGCATCAATGGTAACTCTTGACCCAATCCGACAATTATTGCCAATGATGGCGGGCGTTTCGATCTTGGCGGTGGAATCGATAAAGGTGTTTTCGCCTACCCATAATCCGGGCGATCGTTCGGTGTAGACAAAGTTTAAATTCACTTTGCGCAATAGTCCGTCATACTGCGCTTCCCGGTAGGCATCTAAATGTCCAACATCACACCAGTACCCATCGGCAATATAGCCAAACATCGGTTCGTTTTTCGCAAGCAGAATGGGAAACAGATCCTTGGAAAAATCGGCTTCTTGATTGGGGGGCAGATACTCCAACACTTCAGGCTCAAGAATGTAAATGCCTGTATTTACGGTGTCCGAGAACACTTCGCTGGTGGACGGTTTTTCTAAGAAGCGGCTAATTCGATAGTTTTCATCGGTGATTACAACACCGAACTCGATCGGGTTGGGAACACGCGTGAGAACGATCGTGGCTTTTGATCCTTTGCGCTGGTGAAACTCGATCGCGGCACTGAGATCAAAATCGGTGATGCTATCGCCACTGATGACCAGAAAGGTTCCGTCTAATAATTCAATGATGTTTCTGACACAGCCTGCGGTTCCGAGGGGCTGGTCTTCTTCAACCGCATAGGTTATCTGTACCCCAAAGTCGCTCCCATCCTGGAAGTAGTCGCGCATGACATCGGGCAAGTAATGCAGCGTCGCAATAACCTCTCGAATTCGATGTCGTTTTAATAGATTGATAATATGCTCTGCAATGGGGCGATTAAGGATCGGAACCATTGGTTTTGGCAGATCGCACGTTAGCGGTCGAAGTCGCGTTCCTGAACCACCTGCCATTAGCACTGCTCGCATATTGTCTCCTTGTAGGTGCGCGTTTAACTTATAGAGAGGTAAAGATCTATCTAATAGAGAGATGAAGATCTAGAAGTAGAGATCAAAGAGAGGTAGAGATTAAGGTCAGCAGGTTGAAGGCAAATTCCTGCGGTAGCTTCTCTCACCTGCTCCAATCCATGGTTTTATGCGGCAGTCTTTATGGTTTTATGTGGCAGTCTTTAATAGTGTCCTACTAAAGTCAAAAGTCTGATATCTGCCAAGAGACAAAATCTGGCGTGTTCTTAGCCTTATCTCACCCTGCCTGACGTTATCTAGTCTTGAATCTAACAATTTTATTAGAAGTTTGATTGGTTTACGGTGTATAACCCTTGATTAGCAAGGTGTGATTTGTCATCCTCTACCAGTATGCAAATTAGGATTGCTAAAATTTAAAGAACGTTCTGCGCTAATCGCACATTGAAGAACGTTGTGCGCTTGCCGCACAGTGCAAAATAGTGCAAATTCTGAAGGAACCGCGAGGGTTAGAAGATGAACTTTCTTGTTTTTTCATTACTGGTCGTGTATGTGGTCGGTGCGTTCAAGTTCTGGTCGGGCTTTCGACGCACTAATTTTAGTCAAGGAAAGCTGTATTTGACGGCATTGTGGCCCGTTCTGGTGTTGAATAAGTCTTACCGTCAGAATTTTACCAAAGCACTGAAGGGCTAAGACGTTGCAACAATCACTAGACTGGCAAACGCAAATTAGTGCGGTTGCCGATCGCTTTAATCGAGAATATCGAGGTGAGTCAGCGAATCTGCCGGACGAGGTTCAGGCGATGCCTATCTTTCGAGAACGGGTGTCAGGGTTGCTGCAAGCAAAGCTCACCTCTCCGTTTTGGCAGCTTGCTCAGCCTCAGAAGAACCAGCATTGTCTCGACATTGGCTGCGGGGTTAGTTTTCTGATTTACGATTGGCGGGACTGGAACGCTTTTTTCTATGGTCAGGAAGTTAGCACCGTGGCTCGTGAGGCATTGAATGCTCGTGCCCCGCAGCTAAACTCAAAGTTGTTCAAAGGCGTCAAACTTGGCGCAGCCCACGATTTGCAGTACGAGGCAAAGCAGTTTGATCTGGCGATCGCGACCGGATTCAGTTGCTATTACCCGCTTGACTATTGGAAGTTAGTACTATCTGAGGTTAAACGAGTCCTCAAAACGGGCGGCATTTTCGTGTTCGACGTATTAAACCCGGATGCCGAACTTGCGGAAAGTTGGGCAATTTTGGAAACCTATTCCAACGCAGAAGTCTTTCTAGAGCCGCTAGACGAGTGGCGGAAAATGATTGGCTCTGAAGGTGGAAAGATTTTGAAAACGCACTCGGGTGAACTGTTTGAACTCTACAAAGTGTCGTTTTGAAGCGAATCTGGCTCATTGGCGGAACTGGGGAAAGCGTGATTTTGGCGCAAGCGATCGCTCATGCTCGTCTTCCGTGTGTTGTTTCCGTGACCACTCAATCCGCCGCCGCGCTTTATGTGATCGTTCCAACCATTCAAGTGCGTGTTGGTAAACTTGATTCTAAAGAATTATCTAGTTTTCTAACGAAATATAATATTGGTGTTGTACTGGATGCTTCTCATCCGTTTGCGGTTGACATCTCAAAGAATGCCATTAGCGCTGTGCGTGATTTAAGAGGGGTAAATTCTCAAACCCTCGCTTATCTGCGATTTGAACGTCCCGCTTTAGAGAGTGAGAAAACCAGCGATGAAACTACGGTTTGGTTTGTAGACACGGTTGAAAACCTGCTAGAAACGGATTGGCTGCAAGGGCAACGAGTGCTACTCACGATCGGGTATCGGTTCTTATCGTTGTTTAAAGCATGGCAGGCTAGAGCAACACTGTTCACTCGAATTTTGCCGTCTCCCGTTGCTCTAGAAGCTGCGTTGGAATCAGGATTTAGCAGCGATCGCATCATTGCTCTGCGTCCGCCAATCGGTTTTGAACTAGAGCGATCGCTCTGGCAACAGTGGCAGATTGCAACCGTTGTCACCAAAGCTTCGGGCACACCGGGCGGCGAAGATATTAAGCGCAAACTCGCCGCTCAGCTAGGCGTCCGGCTAATCATCATCGATCGTCCGGTCATCGCTTATCCCCAGCAGACAAGCGATGTTGAGCAAGCCTTACAATTCTGTCGGCAATTTCTCTAGAATGCTTGAATCCACTCTTTGACCTCATACTCTGTCCAGATCCCGTTTTGCCAAAACGGGTCAGCCTCAACGAGCGATCGCACTGCTGATTCACTTTCAGCTTCGTAAATACCAAAGACCTTTGTGACATCTTTAGTTGGACCGATTGTTATCAAAACGCCATCGTCTTTCTGTTTAGCTAACCCGTCTAAATGCGCTTGGCGATAAGGCTCTCTTTTTTCGAGAACATTCTCGCAATAGCTGCCCCACATCACGTATTTCGTCATTATTCGTCTTCCCACCAATGCTTACTAATCCATCAGGACTAGATTAGGACAAATAGCGGGGATAATGCTAGTTCTGATCCTGATCGAAATGAGAGAATTTTTGGGGGCAATAAAATAATTTCTCGAACTCACTCAGAACTGATTTGCAGCAAATGGAAGAGTTTTGCGTAGCTAAGCGCAAAAGAGCGAGGTTAATATCGTTATTCTTGAATTTCTACGGCAAGCTCAGAATATGGCTTTTGTATAAGTCAATTAAGTCAAGCGTGATGGAAGGATAGTAAGAAAACAGGTGAAGCTAGTGGCTTCAATCGTCTAGTTAATCAATCAGAGAATGAGTTAGGCGAGAACAAAAGACACTAAAGAATTAACGCCAAGTGCATACTCTAAGTCATCAATGCAGGTGTAATCACGCCATTCGTCTAAAACAGAAAGGAGCGATCGCACGGCCAAATCGCGTTGAATCAGTTCTACGACGGCTTGCCACGCTTCGGTAGGGGTTGTGAAGTAGCCGAGTTGAATCATGCCGCCTTCATGCCACCAAATTCCAACCCAACCCGGATCTTGTTCAGTAATTTCTACGCGCTGTCCAAGGTATTTCATAATTTTTAATCCTTAATATATAACAAGCTTTAGTTAGCTTGATGGTAAAACTAAATTACTCGAATCTTAGCTAAACCACCTCTGCTGAAGGGCAAAGAGAATGCAAGCTCATTCTCCATCTAGAGAGGCAAGTTAAATGAGCATTATGATGGAAAGAGCTTAAAGAATGAGACTCGCTTGAACGCTACAAGATGCGGTGATATGGTGGATAATTCTGCTTGGAATACCCTTTTGCAACAGTATGTGGACGAGGCTGGAACGGTTGATTATGCGCGATGGCAGCGCGAACAGCCCACTGCGATCGCACAATGGATTTCACGGATTTCTACGTTAGAACTCAAGTCTCAGAGCGTTGACGAACAACTCGCTTTATGGATTAATCTCTACAATGCTTTTACGATTGATAAAATTTTAGAGCGTTATCCAATTCGTTCGATTCGACCTACAATTTTAGGATTGCCGAATTGGTTTGCGTTTCTGTTATTTTTTATGGATCGAAACCGTTCTGTGTTTGATCAGAACTATAGTCTCGCTCAAATTGAGAACCAAATTCTACGACCATTGCAGGAACCTCGTATTCATTTTGCGATCGTCTGTGCATCAATCGGCTGTCCGCTGTTGCGAAACACGGCATATGAAGCAGAGCATGTGCGTCAGCAACTAGAGGACGATGCTGATCGCTTTATCAATAACCCAAACAAAGTTCGATACGACGCTCAAGAGGATGTGTTGTATTGCAGCAAAATTCTAAAGTGGTATCGCAAAGACTTCCTTAGCGTTGCTCCGTCAATTCCCCAGTACGTGGGAGCCTATCTCAAACAGCCCTTAACGGCGACAACACCCATTGTCTACTTGGATTATGATTGGAGCTTGAATCAGCGAATATCATCGTAAAACTGTTTGAGATACGCTGCTGAAACTCCAACGCCCCACAAAATTCCAACATATAGATAGATTGCGGTTGCCTTCCATGTGCCCCACCGAACAACACGCCGATCAGAACTATGAACAACGCGATTGATTTGTTGAATTCGTCCTTTTTTCGCGAGTTTGAGACACAAATCGCCATCTTCCATAATGGGCAATGCTTCATCAAATCCACCGCATTGCCAGAAATCGGAGCGACGGCAGAACATCACCTGATCTCCGAATAACAAACGCAATCCTTTGAAGAAGTGATGCGGTCGAAATATCAGGGGAGCGTAATAGGTTTTAAGGACATTATGAAGTGAGATTCCCCAGCGCGTTGTTTCTGCTCCAGACATCAGCGAGATGAAACCACCACAGGCGATCGCAGGATCATTCAACGTTTTCTCGATCACCGCGATCGCATCATCAGGGATTCGGGTGTCAGCATGCAGGAAACAGAGAATATCGCCAGTTGCAGCTTTTGCGCCGTGATTCAACTGAGCCGAGCGACTCCTACGATTCGTTCCTTCCACACTTTCAGAAAGACCGTAAGTTAAAACATGACAATCTAAACCAAAGTGTTCAACTAATCGCTTCGCAATCTCAACAGTGTTGTCTGTGCTATTTCCGTCTACGATAATAATTTCATACGCAGACGGGTTCAAGATCGTCAATTGGCGAAGAGTACTCTGTAGAGTTGCGGATTCGTTGAAGGTTGGAATAATAATGGAGACGCGAGACATTAGCGGAGCGGTTGCTGCAAGCAATAAAGTTACGGATTAAACAGAGTTACGGATTAAACTTTCTAAATTTTAGAAGTTATGAATAAACGTGCGCTAGTTATTTAGTCATTGGTTGTCTCGGCTACAGCTAGACTGCACTACTAGCGCTATTTCTAAGAGCATTGAGCGCGATGGTTAGCCTTCAACAACTTACCCCACGTATCATTGTAGGGATGCACAAGCGATGTTAATCGATCCGCCTGATAGACAGGACGTTCTTCGTTTACCCACTGAAAAATGCTGCCTTCTAGGTTGAAAACACAAGCGAATCCTTGCTGCTGAAGCTGCTGGACAAGCTTAGCGCTGCGATAGCCAACAGAGCAATACACCACGATCGGAGCATCTTTTGGAAGCGTTTCTAAAATTGGGTTATGAGATGAGTTTGAATTAATTAATTGTGCTGTTGGAAGATGACTAACAGCAAACTCTGGCGGGGTTCGGGCATCGAGCAAAATCGGTTTAGGTCGAGTCGGGCTTTCGAGCCACTGAGCAAGGTCAGCCGTCTGAATTGGGCGAACCGTTGGAAACTGAAGCCGAATAAATTGTTTAATTAGATTGAATAAACTAGTTTGCATCCAAGACAAATCGTTTCTCACAGCAACTTCTATTAAGGTAACGTTACTTGATGACCGAAATCACAACGCGCGATCCTTCGGAGCTTGATTGAGCCAATCGCGTCAAGGAAAGCTCAAAACCTAGTAATATCGCAAGAGATACTCGTTCAGTTCGCAGCGTCGATGGCTTCTACTGCTGGTCAGCTTGATCCCCTCACTATCAGAATTTCAGCATTGCCTCAGGCTCAGGAGATTGAGAACGGGTGGCAAGAATTTACCGTCGATATTGAAAGTGCGATCGTAACAGTCAAAGTCAGACCGCGAATTTGGCGCAACCTAGTCGAGGGATCTCAGCGATACTCGAACTGGATGGCCATCATTATCGGAAAGATGGGCAAACTCACTGATACGGGTTTTATTCTCGAACAACCCGGCATCCAAATTTTTGAAGCTAAAACTCCTGAATCCTAAAATTCTTGAATTGCACTGAAAAGGTGCACATAAAATTCGCTCTGCTCATCTTAAAAGATCTGCGAAGCGCTAATTGCGGTGCCTCCTGTACAGTGCTGTAGAGGGTTCGGTTCATGCTTTGACCCATTCTATAAAATCACTTTTCACAAAAAGTTTTCATTTAATTGAACCTATTTATCTACTCAGCAGTCCAACAGAAATGGCTGTTGCAACCTTAGATCTTTCTCTGAGATTTTTGATATTTCTCTCGCACTTCTCTCGTCCCCTAGACTGATACATTTAGGGTACTAACTGCTTTACAAAGATTAACATCTTAGTGCTTGCAGCCTTCAATCCCTTCTATAGTCAGTGAAGAATTATGCCGCCTTTGCCTTTACAGTTAGCGCTACGGAAACCACATCGTTTCACACATACGGCTCTGATTAGTCAGTTGAGCTTTATTGGGCTGCTCTTTCTTGGAACAGGATGTAATCTCATTCCTTCTGGCGATGCTCAGACCCGACCCAACGCCCAATCTCAGGGAGGCCCTGTAGCAGTTGATGTAGCGATCGCACGCCAGTCTTCCCTAGAGTCCTCTACTGAATACACGGGCACAACCCGGCCATATCGAGAGGTTTCGCTGCGATCGCAAGCTGAAGGGCAACTCACCGATTTAAACGTCGATGTGGGCGATCAGGTCACCCGAGGGCAGACGCTAGCCCGAATTGATAATCGGTTATCGGCGGCGGCGGTGGCTGAAGCACAGGCAGAGGTAGCCGCAAGAGAATCGGAGGTCGCAAGCCTGCAAGCCGATGTCGATGATGCGTTGACACAAGTGGAGCGATCGCGCTTAGAGTTACAGCAAGCTCGGTCAGATGCAGCTAGACAAGCTCAACTCTTTCGCTCGGGTGCGATTTCTGAGCAACAGGCAGAAACTAGCCAAACCAACGCTAAAACGGCGGAGCAGACGCTTCGTTCGGCTGAACGGCAGGTGCGCAACCGTCAGCAGGCCGTCGCGGCGGCACAGCGACGAGTGGTATCACAGCAAGCCATCGTCGCTCAAGAGCGAGAACGCCAGTCTTACAGCACACTGACGGCTCCAGTCAATGGCTCAGTACTAGAGCGGCTGACCGAACCTGGAAACTTAGCGCAACCTGGAAGCGAAATTTTAAAGCTGGGCGACTTTAGCCAAGTGAAGGTTGAGGTGCGCGTGTCAGAGTTAGAGCTTGCAGGCATTCGAGAAGGGCAGCAGGCACAAGTCCGGCTCGATGCGTTGAAGAATCAGACGTTAACCGGAAGAGTATCTCGCATTTCTCCAGCGGCTGATCCGCGATCGCGCTTGATTCCAATCGAAGTGACGATTCCCAATGAGAGTGGGCGTATTGGCAGTGGGTTGCTGGCGCGAGTGAGCTTTAATGTGCGGCAGGCACAGAACGTCGTGATTCCAGAAGCAGCAGTGCAGAAGCCAGGAAGCAAAGCTTCAGGAGCACCGGGAGGGAATTCTAGCGATCGCGGGCGTTCTCAATCGCAAGGTGTAGGCGAGAGTGGCAATCGCAGCGCCTCACAAGATCAAAAGCAACCTAGCAGTGCCACCTTATATGTCGTCAACCGCAACGGAGAGCAGGCAACAGTGGCAGCTCGTCAAGTGCAGGTGGGCGATCGCAAGAATGGACAAGTCGAAATTCTGTCGGGTTTGAAGCCAGGCGAATCGTTTGTGGTTCGCAGCAGCGGAGAGTTAAAAGAAGGTGAACCCGTCCGACTGAGTTTGATTTCTGAGCAAACTGACGACAACAAGAGAAGCTAGGGTAAGAAATTACTATGACATCATCTCCTCAGCCGCGTGGATTTAGCATTAGCGGCGTAGCGGTTCGCCAGCATATTGGGACGCTCATGCTATCGCTGGCGGTAGTCGTGATCGGTATCTTTTTTCTACTCACAATTCAAGTTGATCTGCTGCCCTCGATCACCTATCCCCGGATTGGGGTGCGGGTTGATGCTCCTGGCATTTCACCAGAAGTGGCGGTCGATGAAGTCACCCGACCGTTAGAAGAAGCGTTAGCAACCACGGAAGGGGTGGTGCAGACCTTCTCGCGCACTCGTGAAGGACAAATTAGCATAGACCTGTTTTTTCAGCCCGGAGGAAACATTGACCAAGCCCTAAACGATGCGACGGCAGCCTTCAACCGTGCCCGTGGTCGGCTTCCTGACACAATCGAGGAGCCGACTTTGTTTAAAGTCGATCCGTCTCAATCCCCAGTTTACGAACTGGCGCTAACCTCGGACTCCTTAGAATCGGTTGATCTGCGAGTGTTTGCAGACGAAGAACTGTCGCGGGAACTCGGTGTGGTCGAAGGCGTGGCGGCAGTCGATGTGGCTGGCGGAGTAGAAGAAGAAGTTAGGGTAATTCTTGATCTCAATCGCCTGCAATCGGCAGGCGTGGGATTGAACGAAGTATTGACAGAACTCACCGAGGCGAATCAGGACGTGTCGGGCGGACGCATCATCGGGCGAAACTCTGAGCCACTAACACGAGCGATCGGGCGATTTCAGGAAGCGTCCGAAATCGAGAATCTTTCGTTCACAGTCGGTCAAGCTTCACCATCTGGCACATCGCAATCGTCGTCAAGCAGTAGTGCATCAGGTAATGCGTCAGGCAGTTCTTCCACCGCGACTACGCCGATAACTTCATCTAGCCGCGTTTATCTAAGAGACTTTGCCAAGGTTAGCGACGGCACGCAGCAGCAGCGGATTTTTGTATCGCTAAATGGCAAGCCTTCCGTCAAGCTCAGTATTCAGAAACAGCCTGATGCCAACACCATTCAAGTTGTAGAAGGGGTGAAGAAACGGCTTGAAGAACTCCGCCGCTCAGGGGTGGTTCCTCAAGATATGCAGTTGTTCCCAACGCTAGATGAGTCGGTGTTCATCCGCAACTCGATTTCTAACGTCACCAGTTCCGGTTTGATTGGAGCGGCACTCGCCGCGATCGCGGTGCTGCTGTTTCTCGGCTCGATTCGTCAAACACTGATCATTGTGCTGTCGATTCCACTCGCCACGTTGGTCGCCATTATTTTCATGCGATTGTTTAATCTCTCGCTCAACGTCTTCAGTTTGGGCGGTTTGGCGCTGGGCGTTGGTATCGTCGTGGACAACTCGATTGTGATGCTCGAAACGATCGCTGATGGTGTTGGTATTAAGCTAGGTCAACAGACCAACACAAACCTCAGTTCGCAAAAATTGATAGAGAAGTCAGTTGAGAGCAGCCAATCGGTTGAATCGGCATTACTAGCTTCTACGAGTACAAACTTAGTAGCTGTTTTACCATTTCTGCTCATTGGTGGATTCATCGCACTCCTGTTTAACGAGTTGATTCTAACCATTAGCTTTTCAGTTGCCGCTTCCATTCTCGTTGCCATCACAATTGTTCCGATGATGGCATCTCGGCTCTTAGCCATTCAGTGGTCGAGCCGAGTGGGACAAACCTGGCTCATTGGCGGATTCAATCAGCGCTTTGAATCCGCCATTGAGAGCTATCGATCGCTGCTCAATAAAGTGCTGCGTCGCCGCGTATTAGTTGTTGCGCTGACCTTTCTGGTTTTGGGTGGCAGTAGCCTCTTTGTCTTGGGTCGCATTCCGCAGGAAATCTTGCCGCGCATCAGTACAGGGCAAGCGAATCTGTTTGCCCAATTTCCGCCCGGAACGCCAATTGAAACCAGCCGTAAAGTGATGAGTGAGGTGGATAAACTTCTAACTGAGCAACCGGAAACCGAATATGTCTTCACCACAGTGGGCGGATTTCTATTTGGCAGCAATACGAGCGAAAATGCCTTGCGGAGTTCGAGTAACATTACGCTCAAGCCCAATACCGATGTAGAAAAATTTGTAGAGCGCGTCACTCAATCCTTCAACCAACTCAATCTGGTGGATATCACCTTGCGTTTGAGTCCGGGTCAAGTCCGGGGTTTGATTTTGAGTAACTCTCCGGTACGGGGTGCAGAAGTTGACGTAGTGCTGCAAGGCAATAACGCCGATCAGCTAGAACAAGCCGGACGCCAAGTTTTGGCAGCCTTAAGCCAACAAGCAAAACAAGCGCGATACCGTCCAGATGCCGATCGGCGGCAGCCCGAAATTCAGATTCGTCGCGATCGCGAACGAGCGTCAGAACTCGGACTGAACATTCAAGACATTGGTGAAACTATTCAAACGGCGCTGGAAGGCTCAGTTCCAACTCAACTTCAACGGGGAAATCGGTTGGTCGATGTGCGCGTTGAATTAGATGATTCTGTGATTCAGGACGCTTCTCAACTCGCTCAATTGCCGCTATTCACAGAAGATAGACAACTCATCAGACTCAGTGATGTCACCCAAATCGAAACTGGACAAGCGCCGGGAGAAATTCAGCGAATTAACCAACGTCAGGTTTACCAGATTGCAGGGACGCTGAGTGAGGGCGCAAGTTTGGGAGGAGCGCTCGAAGAAATTGAGAGTGTATTCCAACAGATTCAGCTACCGGAGGGCGTGAGTCGGCTACCAAGTACGGCGGCGCAAAGTAATCAGCAGATTCAGTCTGCACTGCCACTATTAGGAGGGTTAGCTGCGTTTCTCGTATTTGTCGTGATGGCGGTGCAATACAACTCTCTTGTTGATCCGCTAGTCATTATGTTCACAATTCCTTTAGCGTTAGCAGGTGGAATTTGGGGACTGTTTATCACCAACACTGCGATCGGAGCGACGGTGGTCGTAGGGGCTGTGCTACTTGTGGGAATTGTGGTGAACAACGCCATTATCATGGTGGAGTTAGCCAACCAGATTCGAGAAAAGGATGGCGTCGGACGGCGAACGGCTATTTTGCAAGCTGCACCTCAGCGCCTGCGTCCCATTCTAATGACGACCATCACAACCGTTTTGGGGATGTTTCCTCTGGCGTTGGGTTTAGGTCAAGGGGGCGAGTTTCTACAGCCGCTTGGCATTGTAGTTTTTGCCGGATTGTCGTTGGCAACATTTCTCACGTTGTTTATCATTCCTTGCTTCTATCTACTGCTCCACGAGATGTTTGGTCGATTGGGTGGGCTGGGCAGGAAGAAGAGGAATAAGCGAAGCCTTTATCGCGATCCGCTCATTTCTGAAGACAATGCAGAAGAGCCAACCGTTCACGAGCCAGCGGATTCATCCCCGGTTCGGAGTTCGGAAGAGAGCTTGCCCCGAAAATAGAGCCGCTCTCGACTTGATAAGAGTTGATACAGAATCGCAAAGCTGGACTTCATTCGATGAGTCAGGCCGCGATTCTGTGTCGATTTATAGAGAATTAGTTTTAACGAAAATAGAGGCGGTCTGGAAAACTGTCTCTAAAACGAATGCTATCAAAGATCTAGCAGTACGTGCGGCTTAAGCAGCCTCTACCCACACGGACACAGACCCGCCATCACATCTAAATTCACCCCAACCTTTATCATTGGTTTGCACTGGCTCTGGAACGTGTTCGGTCAGATCAATGAACGTTGTGTTTGGCTTACCTACTTCCATCCATTTTTTACCCTCTGCCCCATTGCTCAAGATCACCGCCATTGCTTGAGGATGCTCTTCATCTCCTAGGCACGTCCACCCAATTGTGTTGGGATGATCAAAGTAATCGTACTGAGCACCGTAGGTATAGCGCTGACGTGCATCCAAGAATTTATCGATCAGCCATTGGTGTGACGGCATGATCACTTTATGTACCTGCCCGTCCTGTCCCTCATCCTCATACTCTGTTCCGTAATAGTCTGGATAAAACACACACGGATAACCATCTTGACGCAGCAAAATAATTGCATATGCCAATGGCTTAAACCAGGGTTCGACCACCGACTCTAACGCTTGCAGCGCTTGAGAATCATGATTAGCAACAAATGTAACCGCAAACGCGGGCTGTTTTTTCACCAATGTGCCGTCTAAAATTTGCCGCATATCATAGCGATCGCCCGCCTGACTCGCACTGTGAAAATTAAAGTGAAGCGGCACATCGAAGAGGGCTACTTTACCTTGGGTGTTGTGAATATAAGCTTCTAGAGCTTCAACGCTAAATTCCCAGTATTCAGCGACTGCAAACAGTGGCTCTTCAACCACCTGATTCATTGCCTCTAGCCAATCTGGGAAAAACCAAGCAGAAATATGTTTCGCCGCATCAATCCGAAACCCATCTACATTCGTTGTTTCAACATACCACCTGCCCCATTCGACTAGCTGATCGCGGACGGACTCTTCTCCAAAATCTAAGTCGCAGCCCATCAAATAGTCAAAATTACCCTTCTCAAGCGCGACATAATCATCAAACGATTTTCCTTCAAACACGAAGATAGTAGAGTCATCGTCTGGGTTGTTCGCGTTGTAATCCACCGCGTCGAAATGCCACCAGTGCCACTCGAAGGAGGAGTACTTGCCTTGGCGAGCCGGAAAGTTGAAGTGCGTGTAGGCTTCGATCTCGTATAGCTCTCCTTTCGGATTAAGCCGATTATCACGGGGGTAAGGAACCGCTTTTACAGCTTCGACCTGATCCCCGCCCATCATATGGTTCAGAACAATATCTGCATAGGCACGAATGCCAGTCGCTTTAAGGGCTTTAAGGGCATCTAAATACTGCTCGCGAGTGCCATATTTAGTCCGAATCGATCCCTTCTGGTCGAATTCGCCCAAGTCATAGAGGTCATAAACACCATAGCCGACTTCATTTTTTCCACCCACACCTTTGTAAGCAGGGGGCAGCCATAGAGACGTAAATCCTTTCTCTGCCAACGTTTGCGCCTCGTCTTTGAGCCTATCCCAATGCTTCCCATCGTTAGGAAGATACCAATGGAAGTACTGCATCATCGCGCCTTTCTGATATGACACGTTATTTTCTCCAGATAGGGTTATTGAAGATTAGAACTCTTTCTGACACGCAAATCAGAATTTACATTACATGCTTGTTCGAGTTGCGGCACAAAGCTAAGGTTGGGCTAATGGTTAGTGTCACATTACTTAACAAAACATTAGTTAATACTCTATCAGCAAAGTATTTGCAGTCGCTATCACTCACGGGATAGATAAAACCTAAACTTTGATGACACACTTTTGATGACACACTGAGGAGTCACAGCCACAGAAATCAGGAGCCACCAATCCTGATTTTGAGCTTTTAAGGCTAAATAACATGGTCAAACAATGGTTGCAGCGATTTACGGCTTGGATCAGTCAATCGCTCATTCCTCATGATGCGCACCGCTCTCAGCATCCAGCTTGGATTGGCATTGCTCTCTCCCTCTATGCGTTCATTGCAATCGGTGTGACAGAAGGAGGATTAGGCGTGTTGCTGCCGTCCATTGTGAAGACCTACAATCTCACTCCGGCAACAGTCACTTTCCTATTCATTAGCCAGATTGGGGGATACGTCACTGCCGCGATCGCGAGTAGTCTGCTTAGTGCTCGTATCGGGCTTGCCCGAATGCTGTTGCTCGCTGGCGTCCTTTTAACCAGCGCGGTGATGATTTACGCCCTGTCTCCGTTTTGGTGGCTGATGATCGTCACAGGAGTAGCGCTAGGATTGGGGATTGGACTCATTGATGCCGGGATTAATACCTATATTGTGAGCGATTCGCAGAATGCTAATCTGATTGGCATTCTACACGGATTTTATGGTGTTGGAGCATTGTTAGGGCCTGCGATCGCAACAACTCTATTAGCATTGGGATTCGATTGGCGATTAGTTTATTTAGTCATTGCCGCTATTGTTGGCATATTTGTGCTGGCTGTATTGTGGATTGTATCATCCAACTACCGCCCTATGAGTGTTCGCAGAGCCACTTCCCATGACAGCACTTCCTCTAATTTACGGTTGGCGTTACAAATTCCAGCCGTACTGCTCACTGGATTGCTTTTACTTGTGTATGTAGGAACAGAAAGCGCAGTTGGCAATTGGGCATATACGGTTGAAGCGGTCAGTCGAGGGACATCTACGCTAATTGCTGGGTACAGTGTCAGTGCTTATTGGTTGGGCTTAACGTTAGGGCGGTTTAGCTTGGGCTACTTTCTAGCAAGGCTAGGGGCGAGCCGCACCATTAATTTCTCACTCTTGGTTCTGACAATTGGGTTACTCCTCTGGTGGTTAGTGCCCGGCCAATGGCTCAGCCTGCCCCTAATTGGGTTTGCTCTAGCACCGATTTTTCCAGCCACCATTTGGCTAATGCCGCAGCGAGTGCCGAGCGCATTAGTTCCGGCAGCGATCGGATTTGTAACGAGTGTGGCGAGCTTGGGCGCGGCGACGATTCCGACAGCATTAGGATGGATTGCGGCCTCAATCGGCTTAGCCAGCATTCCTGTCGTACTGGTTGGACTTGCGATCGCGCTCCTGCTGATTCAACATCAGCTCACGCGATTACATCGCGCTTAACACGGTCTATCGATCGCAGGGTAGATTTAAGTCTTCTGTTAATATCAATACACTTTGAAGAAGTGTTAACTTTTGAGTTTCTAACTTTACTTCTATGATCGTACATCCGACTCAAACGGGGTGGCAGGTGATTTACCATCGTGCCCACGCTCTACTGGCTGCCCAAATTGCAGGTCAATGGCGCAGGAAAGAGGCTCCTCCAAGACTGTATGAGACGCTGGCAGCAATTTCGCACCACGATGATTTAGAAAAAGAGTGGGAAGAAAACAATCTCACAAAAGCGGGTGCGCCGATGGACTTTACGCAAGACCCAGAGACTTCTTTTCCCCGATTGAGAAAGCATTTGCAAGATTCTCTTTATCGCGGTCGATGGGTTGCTCTCTTAACGTCGATGCATATGTCTCGGTTGCTGGAGTCGCAGCGCGGAACGTCTAAAGAAGCCGATGAATTCTTAGATGACCAGATCGAAGATCAGAAGCGGTGGTGTCAAGAGCTAGAGATTTCCAAAGAGGATGCTTCTAGCGCCTATGACTTTTTGCAGTGGTGCGATCGCTGCTCTCTCATTCTTTGTCAAGCTCAGCTTCCAGAGGACGAACGCGCCCTTGAAGTAAGCAAAGCCCACGATGGCAAACGCTACGACATTCGGCAGTTTAGCGATGGAATCGTCACGATCGAACCGTGGTGTTTTGAGGACGATCGCTTCACCGTCAATATCGAGGTTTCTAATCTCAACCAGATCAAGTTTGAGAATAATGCCACTCTCACTGCCGCTCTCAAAGAAGCACCGCGCCAATTAGTAGAGTGGACATTTGTTAAGAGCAAAAACAATAGCAAGAAATGACAGATACTATCCAATTACCGAGCCAAATTGCTGAAGTTTTGGCGAGTGAGCAGTCGTCAGAAGAGCGCTTTTCTGATCTGATGCGCGCGATCGCAGAATTTTTGCAGTGCGATCGCTGCTTTTTGTATCTGCGACAGCCCGAGACACGCATGGGTAAAGTACCCTTTTGTTGGGTTCGCTCGCCTGATGTTCCCACGGTTTATGACGAGGAATGGAAGCCCGAACCAACCTCGTTACCCGATGAAGATCCAATGTTTGCTGCTGCTTTGAGAACCGAACCGTCTCTATTTATTGAAGACGTTAAAACCGCTAGTTCTGCTCAATTAAATCGACAGTTTGAGCAAGAAAATTTTGGTCATCGCGCCCTGATTCATGCTCACCTTTGCCAAGATCAGCACCTTTGGGGAGTACTGCAACCTTGCTTAATGGCGCGATCGCGTCACTGGACAGAAACAGAACGCCAAATCGTAAATCAGGTCGTGCAGGATATTACACCGATTGCTGTGGAGTACGTCAACTCCCACACGAAAGAAAAATCAAAAGATCACTCGCAAGAATGAGGTTAGATCTAGCGAAAGTAGTGTTTATTACATAATGTATGAATTCACATTAGAAAAACCGTGCCCTCTTTGTAGAGTCGCATGAACTACAGATCTCTTACCCAAACTCGTAACGTGGATCGAATTCTCGTTGTAGACGACACACCCGACAATTGTCTGCTGATCCAAGCGATTCTCCAAGATGAAGGCTACGAAGTCGAACTTGCAGAAAGCGGTAGAGAAGCCCTAGACAAGATCGACCAGGCTCCACCTGACTTGGTACTGCTCGATGTCATGATGCCTGGCATGGATGGCTATGAGGTGACTCGTCGAATCCGTGACAATACCAAGCTACCGTTTATGCCGATTCTGCTCACAACAGCTTACGACCAGCCAAGTGTAGCGCAGGGGCTAGATACGGGAGCAGACGATTTCATCCGTAAGCCCGTTCACTTTGATGAGCTTCTGGCGCGAGTCAGAGCCTTGCTACGCCTAAAACACAGCGTGGATGAGCGGGATCAAATTGCCCGTCAGCGAGAAGATTTTGTCTCTCGTCTCACCCACGATTTGCGTACCCCGCTCGTTGCTGCCGATCGCATGTTAGATCTGCTGGCGCAAGGTGTCATGGGAGAGCTACCCGACGATGTGCAAGAAGCGATCTCGATCATGGTTCGCAGCAATCAAAATTTGCTGACGATGGTGAATATGCTGCTTGAGGTCTACCGCTACGAAGCAGGACGTAAGACTCTCACCTTCTCGCCAGTGAACCTGCTAGAGCTAACTCAAGAGGTGATTGAGGAATTATCGTCTCTGGCGATCGACAAGAGCTTAGAACTTAGGTTTGAGCCATCCGCTAAGGCGGGTGAAGACTATTCGATCAAGGGCGATCGCATCGAATTGCGGCGCGTTCTGACCAACCTAATCGGAAACGCGATCAAATTTACAGATCAAGGTTCGGTAACGGTGCGCTTATCTAAAGCCCATATGTCTTCAACGGCAGCCGTTAAGCTTGAAGTGATTGACACGGGTCCCGGCATTCCTTTAGAAGAACAAAGCACGCTGTTTGAGAGCTTTAATTCAGGTAAACACAAGCGATCGGGAAGCGGTCTCGGCCTGCATCTGTCGCGCCGAATTGCTCAAGCTCACAACGGCACGATCAGCGTCCGCTCTGGCGCAGGTGAGGGAAGCACGTTTACAGTTCTCCTACCTATTTACTAACCGTCGTAACTTCTGTTCATAAAAAAGCTATTTACACAAAAAAGGTCGAGGTGATAACACCCCGACCTTTCTGCGTTATTACCGGCCGCTATACCGTTCTTCTTTCCAGGGATCCCCGCGATGGTGATAGCCGTTTCGCTCCCAAAAGCCTAGCTCTTCTTTAGACAGAAACTCTAAGCCGTTAATCCACTTAGCGCTTTTCCAAGCGTAAAGATGAGGAACAACGAGCCGAAGCGGCCCTCCATGATCGGGCGGAAGCGGTTCGCCAAACACTGTGTGAGCAAAGAAATTTTCCTCACGCAAAAAATCGTCCATTGAAATATTGGTGGTGTAGTCCCCGTAGCAGTGCTCCATGATGTGAACAGCAGCGGGGTCAACCTCGACATGCTTCATAAAATCGACGACTTTCACACCTGTCCACTGCACGTCTAGCTTTGACCAAGTGGTAACACAGTGAAAGTCAGCCGTAAAATCAGTCTGAGGCATTGCCATCAACTCTGCCCAGCTAAAGGTAGTTTCCTTTGCCAAGCCCCAGACCCTAAACTGCCAGGTGTCTCGATCAACGTGGGGAGTTCCGCCGTAGGTCAGCACTGGGAAGCCATTGGTCAAATGCTGACCTTTAGGGACACGATCGCCGTACTCTGAGCCTGGCTTTTTGAAAAATTTTCCTGCCATGCGCTTGTCCTACAACAGCACTTAATCATCACAGTAGCAGACTCAATGTAAAACCGAATCTCAACTTTAATAATCCCCACTTTGATAGAGTGTCACTACTCTTACTCTTCTTCCTCTTCCTCATTGGTTGGGTAAACAAAGCCCTGTGCCCGTCCCGTCAGGATGGATTTTCCGAGGGAGAGCGCCCGTTGAGCCTGAAGATCAGCTTTGCGCTTCCAGGTGGCTTTACGCTTATCTCGCTTTGATTTTGATGTTTTCTTCTTAGGAACTGCCATGATTTCGCCTGCGATCGTATGTAGACAACCTTCCTATTCTACGGCATTATTTCCTGCTGAGCGATCTGTGCATCAAGCTTGAGATGGGTTAACCGCGTGCAGACCGCATTCTTTCTTGGTCGCCTCTTCCCACCACCAGCGTCCTTCTCGCTCGTGCTGATTGGGAAGAACAGCGCGAGTACAGGGTTCGCAGCCAATGCTGATGAATCCGCGATCGTGGAGAGAGTTGTAGGGCACGTCATACGAGCGGATATACATCCAGACATCCGCTGATGACCAGCTGGAGAGGGGGTTGAATTTGATTAAGTTGTGATCCTCAGTGGAAAACGCCGTATCGATTTGTACAACTGGAACGCTTGCACGAGTCGATGGGCTCTGATCTTTGCGCTGTCCAGTAATCCAGGCATCTAGGGTTGAGAGCTTGCGCCGCAGAGGAGCGACTTTACGAATGCCGCAGCATTCTTGATGCCCGTCTTCGTAGAAGCTAAAGAGCCCTTTGGCATTAACCATTGCTTCGAGTTGAGCCGAATCGGGAGTCATGATGTCGATCGCAATGCCGTAATGCTTTCTGACGCGATCGATAAACTGATAGGTTTCTGCGTGCAGGCGTCCGGTATCGAGGCTGAAGACTTTAATATCTTTTCTGATTTTGTGCGCCATGTCGATCAAGACAACATCTTCCGCTCCACTAAAAGAGATGGCAATGTTATCGAACTGACTCAAGGCGCGTTCGAGAATTTTTTGCGGACTTTGGCTTTCAAGTTCCGCATCGAGGCTAGGAATATCAAGTCCGCTTGTAGATTGTGCGGTAACTTGTACCATAATGTGTTCTCTCCCAAAGAGGATCGGCAATTGCATTCTCTATTCTATCTGCCTAGGGGAGCGACGCCCACTACAATCCTGTGACGGTAATTCGTGATAGTCAGAAGGATGGGTGACACGTTTCGCGGCAGTTTCATAGCTTGTTTTGACATGCCTGTTTTGAGCTGAGCTAGAAAAGGCGTTCAGAGTCCTTTAGGTTCAGAGTCCTATAGATGGTTGACGCGGACGGTTCGATCCTGTCTTACAATAGGTGTCTGTCTTATCCAAAGATCATCCTGCCGTGGTTCTCAGCCTCGACTCTCAGCATTTGGCCAGCATTCAGGCTCATGCCAACCGCACCTATCCAGAAGAGTGCTGTGGTTTGCTGTTGGGCACGAGTGACCCCACTGGGAAAACCGTCATGGAAGTTCGAGCGACGAAGAACATCTGGAGAGAGGAAGCCCAGTCTGACCTAACGAAGAAGCGCCGTTATTTGATTCCACCCGAAGCAATGCTGGTGGCAATGAAACACGGACGAACTCTTGGTTTAGATATCATCGGTATCTATCACTCTCATCCTGATTGTCCGGCTGAACCCTCGGAGTACGATCGCGCAGCTGCTTGGCAGCAGTATTCATATCTGATCGTCTCTGTACCCCAAGGCAAAGCAGGCGATGTCCGTAGCTGGAGCCTCAAGGATCAACAGGTTTTTCACGAAGAGGACGTGTTGATTCTCCAAGACAGTCCCTAGCACTCTGTTCATCTCAGCAAACGCACCATGCTAAATCCCAATCTGGATGATATCCAGTTAACTCAAGACGATATTGCGCGCTATTCACGCCATTTGATTTTGCCGGAAGTTGGCGTTGAGGGTCAAAAACGGCTCAAAGCTGCCAGTATTTTGTGTGTCGGAACCGGAGGACTCGGTTCTCCACTGTTGGTCTATTTAGCAGCAGCGGGAATCGGGCGACTCGGAATTGTCGATTTTGATATTGTCGATAGCTCTAATCTGCAACGGCAAATCATTCACGGAACGTCTTGGGTGGGTAAACCTAAGATCGAGTCTGCTAAGAATCGAATTCTAGAAATTAATCCTCACTGTCAAGTCGATCTCTACGAAACGAGTTTCAGATCTGACAACGCTTTAGAGATTGCTGAACCCTACGATATTGTGATTGATGGAACGGATAACTTTCCCACTCGATATCTAGTCAACGATGCCTGTGTCATGCTGGGTAAACCCAACGTATACGGTTCTATCTTCCGATTTGAAGGACAGGCAACGGTCTTCAACTACGAGGGTGGACCCAACTATCGCGATTTGTACCCAGAACCCCCGCCACCCGGACTGGTTCCTTCTTGTGCAGAAGGGGGCGTTTTGGGTGTGCTGTGCGGCATTATCGGCACGATTCAAGCGACTGAGGCGATTAAAATTATTTTGGGAGCTGGAAACACTCTCAGCGGAAGACTGTTGCTCTACAATGCGCTGGAGATGAAATTCCGAGAGCTAAAGTTGCGTCCAAATCCAGAGCGTCCGGTCATCGAAAAGTTGATCGATTATGAGGAGTTCTGTGGCATTCCTCAAGCGAAAGCGGCTGAAGAACAGGAGCGTAAAAACGTGCAAGAAATGTCTGCAACTGAGTTGAAACAGCTGATTGATAGTGGCGCGATCGGCAATGAATATGTGCTGCTCGATGTCCGCAATCCGAACGAAGTCGAGATTGCCAAAATTCCAGGTTCTGTCTTGGTTCCACTCCCCGACATTGAGAACGGATCAGGCGTTGAAAAAGTCAAAGAATTGCTCAACGGTCATAAGTTAATTGCTCACTGCAAAATGGGCGGGCGATCGGCGAAAGCGTTGGCAATTCTTAAAGAAGCCGGAATTGAAGGCACGAATGTAACGGGCGGCATTACGGCTTGGAGTCGCGATGTTGATCCTTCTGTGCCCGAATACTAAACTTAGCCCGAATCCTCAAACTAGTTTGTGATTCACGATTCGTAATTCAGAATTGAGGTAAGGTCTCAATGGTGAATTACGAATTTTTTTAGTTGGGGCAGGGTATGAATGCGTTTCGAGTCGGAGTCGCAGGCCCGGTTGGGTCGGGAAAAACAGCTTTAGTGGATGCGTTGTGCAAAGCGATGCGATCGCGCTACAGCATTGCGGTCGTCACAAACGATATTTACACCCAAGAAGACGCACAGTATCTCGTGCGATCGCAGGCATTAGAGCGCGATCGCATCATTGGTGTTGAGACGGGCGGCTGTCCGCACACGGCGATCCGAGAAGACGCTTCGATGAATTTAGCGGCGATCGATGACCTCGAAGGGCGATTTCGAACTCTCAACTTAATCCTGGTTGAAAGCGGAGGGGATAACTTAGCTGCAACCTTTAGCCCAGAACTTGTCGATCTCAATATTTATGTGATCGATGTCGCGGGAGGCGACAAGATTCCTCGCAAAGGTGGACCGGGGATCACAAAATCAGATTTGCTCGTGATTAATAAGATCGATCTTGCACCTTATGTTGGAGCAGATCTAGCCGTGATGGATCGCGATGCTCGAAAAATGCGAGGCAGTAAACCGTTTGTCTTTACAAACCTCAAAACTGGGGACGGGCTTAATACAATAATTCGTTTCTTAGAAACCCACTCAGGACTGATTTTAGAACCACGGAGCAGTGGCTAAACAGCGGTTTGTAGTTTTCAATACATTTTCGCGGCGAAGCGAAGCCCTAATATCTCAGAGTTATCACTGAGTCTACTTTTAGCTATTGATTAAAACACGTCTGAAGAGGACTAGAACGCGAGTCTGATTTGCCAAGCTGAAGCGAAATTCGCCTGCAAAGCAAATGTTCTCTGTCTCAGATTGCTTTATTTGCGATCGAGCACGGCGCACCCTCCCGAAAGAACCGCTCAGCCTTAATGACGAACAGATAGCTTGAAGAGCCAGATTGAGTTAAACGCACTATTCCCGTGGAGAGCAACACTAGATATGGCAAAATCGTTCGGTCGGCGTGAATTTATGATTCTAGGCTCCACTGCCGCTGGGAGCATTCTTCTTAAAGCCTGCGGGAGCAATCCTTCCACAACGGCTAGTCCTGGAGCGTCGCCTGCTGCTTCGACTGCTGCCTCCACATCAGCGGCGGGCAATACCGTTAAGGTGGGAATTTTACACTCGCTGAGCGGCACGATGGCGATTAGCGAAAAGAGCGTCGTGGATGCCGAGAACCTAGCGATCGAAGAAATCAACAAAGCGGGTGGCGTCCTCGGTAAGCAAATCGAAGCGATTATCGAAGACGGCAACTCCGATTGGCCTACCTTCGCAGAGAAGGCGAAGAAACTGATCGATCAAGACAAAGTGGCAACGGTGTTTGGCTGCTGGACATCGGCAAGCCGCAAAGCCGTCTTGCCTGTGTTTGAGTCAAAAAACAGCCTGCTGTGGTATCCGGTGCAGTATGAAGGGCAAGAATGCTCGAAAAATGTCTTCTACACGGGTGCAGCGCCAAACCAACAGATCGAGCCTTCAGTCGATTGGCTGCTAGAGAACAAAGGCAAAGAATTCTTCCTAGTCGGCTCAGATTATGTCTTCCCTCGCACCGCCAACACCATTATCAAAGCGCAGTTAGCGGCAAAAGGCGGCAATACGGTTGGCGAAGACTACATTCCGCTCGGCAGCACAGAAGTCAAATCGGTAATTCAAAAGATCAAGCAGGCGTTGCCGAATGGCGGCGTGATCTACAACAGCTTGAACGGCGATAGCAACGTTGCGTTCTTTAAAGAACTGCAAGCGTCTGGTTTGAACCCTGATAAATATCCGTCGATGTCGGTCAGTATTGCCGAAGAAGAAGTCAAAGCGATCGGGGTGGATTATCTCCAAGGGCACTACGCCGCATGGAACTATTTTCAAACTGTCAATTCGCCTGCTAGTACCAAGTTTGTAGATGCATTCAAGGCGAAGTATGGCAGCGATCGCGTGGTTAACGATCCAATGGAAGCTGCTTACATCATGGTGTATCTGTGGAAGCAATCGGTTGAGAAGGCGGGAACGTATGAGGATTTAGAAAAGGTGAAAACCGCCGCCTACGGTCAGACCTTTGATGCGCCAGAAGGCAGGATCACGATGAATCCAAACCATCACTTGTCTAAGTTCGTTCGCATTGGCGAAGTAGGTGAGGACTCGCTGTTTAAGATTGTCTACGAGACCAAGGAAGCAGTGAAGCCCGTGCCGTGGAATCAGTTTGTAGCCGATACGAAAGGATTTGCGTGCGACTGGTCTGATCCAGCCAAAGGCGGCAAGTACAAGACGACGTAAGAAGAAGGGACGCCTTTCAGCGTCCCTTACCCATCTTTAGGAAAGCCTCATGCTATCAGGACTACTAGACGGAATTTTTAGCGGCATCAGCCTCGGATCAGTGCTGTTACTTGCCGCGTTGGGTCTTGCGATCGTATTCGGACTCATGGGTGTGATCAATATGGCACACGGTGAGTTGATGATGTTGGGTGCATATACCACTTACATGGTGCAGAATGCACTGAAAGGAACACCTCTGTTTGGGATCTACATTTTTATTGCGCTGATCGCCGCGTTCATCGTAACGGCGATCTTTGGGTTGGTTTTAGAGCGAGGCGTCATTCGCTATCTCTATGGGCGACCGCTCGAAACCTTGCTGGCAACTTGGGGCGTCAGCTTGATTTTGCAGCAGCTTGTCCGCAGCGTCAGTTGGCAACTCGTGACAATCGTGGCTCTATTTTGCCTGCTGTTCTTTGGAGCGATGTGGATCGTCGCCCGTCGTACTGATTTTGAACGGGCACGCGGTTGGTTTCTAACGATCATGATTCCATTATCGGCGGCTGCCGCGATCGCGACGGGCAATGTTCTCGGCACACTCTACAAACCTGCTTTTACAAAACTGTGGTTTGACGCTCGCAATGTGGACGTAACTGCGCCGAAATGGTTAAGAGGGGGATTTCCCATCGCCGGAACGCAGTTCTCCTATGCCCGAATTTTTATTATTGTGCTGACGATCGCTTGTGTCGTCGGAGTGTATTGGTTTTTGAATAACACGTCGTGGGGTTTACGAATTCGCTCTGTGACGCAGAATCGAACCATGAGTGCATGTCTTGGCATTCCCACTAAGAAAGTCGATGCGCTAACGTTTGCCTTGGGTTCAGGATTAGCAGGGCTGGCAGGCTGTGCGGTGAGTTTGCTCGGATCAGTTGGACCGAATACAGGACAAAACTACATCGTCGATACCTTCATGGTGGTGGTGGTTGGGGGTGTCGGTAAGCTGGCGGGTAGCATTATTGCTGCCCTTGCGATCGGCACCGCTAACTATCTGATCGGCTCGAATACGCTGGTTGATCTGACTGCCCCGATTAAACCGTTATCAGATACGTTTGCCTTCTTTTCAACCATTAGCATGGCGAAGGTATTGGTGTTCGCGTTGATTATTGCGTTTCTACAGTTTCGTCCTGGTGGGCTGTTCCCGCAGAAAGGACGAACAGTGGATGCTTAAACTGACGGTAATTCTTTAGAACGGCACTAAGGTGACTAACGGTTTGCGTCACTCGCTACAGTTTGATGATCCTAGCTCATAGAAGCTTAGAGGCAGGCTCCCTTCAGTTGGAAATAAAGCTAGTGGATGCACTAATACAATCTAAACCCAAAGCTCGACAGAGGCTTTTGCTCGAAGCAGGCATCGTCGCCGCGATCGCGCTGCTGCTGCTGTTCGTGATTCCACCGATTTTAGTCGGTTCGGGTCAAGGATTTCGCGTGAATCTGCTGGGGAGATATTTAGCCCTGGCGATCGCAGCACTGGGCATTGACCTGATTTGGGGATTCACCGGAATTCTGAGTTTAGGTCACGGCGTTTTCTTTGCCCTCGGCGGCTACAGCTTGGCGATGTTTCTGCTGTTGCAGCTTCCCGATGGTCAATTACCCGATTTCTTCTCGCCCTACGGCGTGACGGAGCTTCCGTGGTTGTGGCAACCATTCTATTCGTTGCCATTTACCCTATTTGCGATCGTCTTCATTCCGACGATCGTGGCCGCGATTCTCGGCTATCTCGTGTTCCGAAACCGAATCCGGGGCGTTTATTTCTCGATTCTGACTCAGGCAGCGCTGATCGTATTCTTCAACTTCTTTAATGGTCAACAAAAATTGATCAACGGAACCAACGGTCTGAAAACGGATACCGCTACCATTTTTGGGCAGACCGTCAGTTCGCCCCCCATTCAAGCATTTCTCTATACACTGACCATTTTGCTGCTTGTGGGCGGCTATGCGCTCAGCCGCTGGCTCACAAGTGGACGCTCCGGACGGCTACTTGTGGCTGTGCGAGACGATGAAGCCCGAATGCGGTTTTCAGGCTACGATCCCACGATGTTTAAGGTGTTGGTGTTTGCCATTTCTGCGGGACTTGCCGGAATTGCGGGCGCACTCTACACGGTGCAGTCGGGCATTATTACACCGCAAGCGATGAATATTGCCTTCTCGATCGAGATGGTAATTTGGGTGGCAGTCGGCGGACGCGCCACGATCGTGGGTGCCATTCTTGGCACACTGATTGTGAATTTCGCCAAAAGTATTTTGAGCGAGCAGTATGCGCAAATTTGGTACTTTTTCCAAGGCGGACTGTTTCTGATCGTTGTGACGGTGTTACCCGGCGGCATCCTTGGCTGGCTGCGAGAGGATGGCGTCCGGCTCGTGCGATCGCAGATCAACAAGCGGCGTCCGCTCCAAACCTATCCCAGTTTAGAAGAAGACCCAGACGTGCAGTATGAGCGAAAAAATCTTACAAATCGAGAATCTGACCGTTAATTTTGATGGCTTTCGGGCACTCAATAACCTTAACTTCAGTTTAGACACAGGCGAGCTACGGGTGATTATTGGACCCAACGGCGCAGGCAAAACAACGTTCCTAGATGTGATTACAGGAAAAACAAAGCCCACAACCGGACAGGTGACGTTTAAGGGAAAATCAATCAAGGGCAACGTCGAGTATCAAATCGCTCGGTTAGGCGTGGGACGAAAGTTCCAAACGCCACGGATCTATCTGAATCTGACACCGCGAGAAAATTTAGAACTGTCTTGCAACCGTTATAAGAACGTCTGGAATGCTTTGTTTGGTAAGCCGTCTAGCGCAGAACGGCGGACGGTAGCAGGCTTGATTGAGACAATCGGCTTAGAGACAAAAGCCGACCTTAAAGCGGCATTGCTCTCTCATGGGGAAAAGCAGCGCTTAGAAATCGGCATGTTGGTCGCACAGTCACCGGATCTTTTATTGGTCGATGAACCCGTTGCCGGACTAACCGATGAGGAAACCGAGAACGTCGGTAATCTACTGCTTGCCTTAGCCGAGAGCCATTCCATTATTGTGATTGAACACGATATGGAATTTGTGCGCCAGATTGCTCGGAAAGTTACGGTTCTACATCAAGGAACAGTTCTGTGCGAAGGCTCAATGGATGAAGTCCAGAACGATCCGCGAGTCATTGAAGTGTATCTCGGTAAGCAAGAGGACGATCACGCTGCGGCTTGATTATCTAACTTCATAATTCTCTCTATTACAACGCTCTACTACAACACCATGAGTTACGCTAATGCAACGCTAGAGCCAACGAAACCAGATACAGACTTACCAATGCTGGAAGTCAACGATCTCAACGTGTATTACGGAGAAAGCCACATTCTCCGTGATGTGAATATGACCGTTTTTCCGGGCAAAATGGTCTGTCTAATTGGTCGCAATGGAGTTGGCAAAACCACAATGTTAAAGACGCTCATGGGCATCCTCAAACCCCGGAGCGGCAACCTGAAGCTAGACGGACACTCGATTATTGCCAGAACAACCGACCAACGGGCAAGATTAGGCATTGGCTATGTCCCTCAAGGCCGGGAAGTGATTCCTCGGCTCACCATTAAAGAGAATTTGATTTTAGGCCTAGAAGCGTTGCTAGAGCGCCCGAAAAAGCAGGAGATTCCAGAAGAAATATTCGAGCTTTTTCCGGTGCTGAAAACGATGCTGTCTCGTATGGGTGGTGATTTGAGTGGTGGACAGCAGCAGCAGCTTGCGATCGCCCGTGCCCTGATGGGTCGTCCTCGCTTACTGGTTCTTGACGAACCAACTGAAGGCATTCAACCCTCAATCATTCTGGAAATTGAAGCTGCCGTCCGACGGATTATTGAAACGACAGGTATTTCCGTGCTGCTGGTAGAGCAACATTTGCATTTTGTGCGGCAGGCAGACTGGTACTACGCCATGCAGAAAGGCAGCATGGTTGCATCGGGTCCAACGAGTCAATTGAGCAATGATGTCATTCAACAATTCCTAGCAGTGTAGAAAAAAGGGTAGGATCGCAAAGAACCCCAAAAGAAATGCTATGTCATGGATTGAGTTGAGCCTGGATGCAACGGCTGAGGCGGTTGACTGGGTTCGGACGCTGCTGGCTGAACATCATTACACGAATGATCTTCGCATTGTAAATTACAACAGAGCAGGTCAGGCCCCAAGCGAGGCGAACAAACCTTGGGCATTCACGATTCGTTTTTATCTACCTGACCGAATGCAGGCGAAAGCACAGGTGGCAAAAATTAGTCAGTTGCTCTCTCCACTGCATCGAACCGGACAAACCACTGCTTTGGAAGTCGCGATCGTAGACGAAATAGCGCCTGACGCCGAAGCTGCTTTAATTCATCGAGTCGGACGATTTGTAATCCTTAGCCCCAATGCGCCGTTTACAGCAACGGCAAAGGATGTTCCACTCCGGCTGAAAACAAGTTTGAGCTTTGGCAGTGGGCTGCATCCAGCGACGGTGCTGAGTTTGCACTTGATTGAGCGACACGTTACTCCTTCAATGCAGGTGTTAGATCTAGGCTGCGGCTCTGGCATCTTGAGTGTCGCGATCGCAGGCCTAAACGCTCAGGTTCTTGCCCTCGATAACGATCCAACCGCTGTGGAAGCGACGCAAGATGCTGTCGATCGCAATGGCGTTCAAGACCGCGTTACTGTAATGAAAGGTAGTTTGGGTCGAGGCAGCCAGTTGGGTCACTGGATGGGCGGAACCCTTGATACAGTCACCACCCTTGAACCGACTGCCCGCTTTGATCTGATCGTTGCCAATATCTTTGCGCGGGTACACATTGATTTGGCAGAAGATTACGGGCGATCGCTACGTCAAACCGAGGCTCACTCCGGGCTTCTGATTACCTCTGGGTTCACTGCTGACTACGAAACTGAAGTGACTACAGCATTAGATAAAGCCGGATTTGAAGCAATTGATCACGAGCGATCTGGTGAATGGGTCGCAATTAGCTTCGCTAAGCTGTGAAGATCGCATCCCGCTTGAGCCGCGATTAGCGCAAAGCGCAACTCCGAAGGAACCGTTCGGAGCTTGACAACGCCAATCGCAAGCTGTTTCCCGTCAGCAATAGGCGCATCAGCGATGTTGGGCAACGTCGCTCTGCTACCCTTCTTCCCCTGCATGGTAAGAACTTCTGACTAACGGGCCTGATCGCACGTGAGAAAATCCCATTTTGCGGGCGATCGCGCCTAGGTTCTCAAACTCATCAGGATGCCAGTATTTCTGAACGGGAAGATGTGCCAATGAGGGACGCATATATTGACCGAGGGTGACGCGATCGCACGCCACTCCCCGCAGATCGCTTAGCGTTTCGATCACTTCTGCTTCGGTTTCCCCGTGTCCCAACATCACGCCTGACTTAGTAGGAATGGTCGGATCAAGTTCTTTTACCAATTGCAGAACTCGGAGCGTGCGATCGTACTTCGCTCCCCGTCGCACCGGAGCCTGCAATCGCTTCACCGTTTCAATATTATGGTTATAGCAAGCAGGTTTCGCCGCTACAACTCTCGCAATTCGCTGCTGCTGCAAGTCTTCCGGTGGTATTCCATCGTCTCGCCCACCCCAAAAATCTGGCGTCAACACCTCAATTTGCGTCTCTGGATTCACCTGACGGATCTGCGTCATGGTTTGAGCAAACCAACCTGCTCCTTGATCGGGCAAGTCATCTCGCGCCACAGAGGTTAGCACAACGTAGCGTAATCCCAGCGATCGCACTGACTCAGCAACCTTACGAGGTTCATCGGGATCAAGCGGCATCGGAGCGTGGCCCTTATCAACCTGACAAAACCCACACGACCGAGTACAGGTCGGCCCCATGAGTAAGAAACTAGCCGTTCCTTGGGCGTAACATTCGCCTCGATTCGGGCAACGTCCTTCTTCACAGATCGTATGAATGTTGCGCTGTTTGATAATTCTCTGAACGGTTGAAATCTCACTTGCTCTGCCAATGGGACGCCTTAACCAATCGGGCATCGCAACAATTTCAGGCGGGCGGCGTGAAAAAGATTCCGAAGAAAGGTTGGAATTCGTTTCAGGTGACATAGAGGTGGGAATACTAGGACTCAGTTCAGTAAATTTGCTGGCAAGTGCGGTATTTAGGCTTGGGGGCTAAACCAGAGCTAGATCGGGGATTCATCACTCTAAGAGTAATGCAGAACCTTTCGTTCAATTCCAAAGTTAGGAGCTACACTAAGTCGTGTTTGGCACATCTTAATACCGAATTTACCATTGCCGAGTGAATAAGAAGGGCATCTGCCAAGCTCCTTCTGAACATCTTATTTCTACTTATAAGAGTTCTAGGCTCAGGATGTCCGTTTCTCTTTGGCCCACCAAATTCCCGCATCAGATCCCGACACTATTCCCTGACGATATTAAAGTTGTTCTCTCAGTACCGTTAAACAGGAGTCCAGTTGTGGCAGGTCACAAGATTTTAGTTATCGACGATAGCGCCGTGATTCGCACGATGGTGCGAGACATGCTGCCAAAAGGAAATTTTGAAGTCCTAGAAGCCAAAGATGGCGTTGAGGGCATTAACAAAATTCGGCAGGAGCGCCCGACTATTATTATGTTAGATTTCTTGCTGCCTCGCATGAGCGGTTGGGAAGTTTTTCAGCAAATTCAGGGTCAAGCCGATTTGCAGACCATTCCTCTCGTGCTGATGTCCGGTCGAAAGGAAGAAGTGGCTGAAAAATTCCGAGAACCGTTCGACTATTTTGAGTTTGTCCAAAAGCCGTTTGACCAAAAAGGGCTAATTGAAGCCATCAAAGCGGCGATGACGAAAGCAAAACGTCGCCCTGCTGCCGCTCCAACCGTTCCGCCAACAGAAGGTGCAGGAGCCGCAGAAATTCAGGCGCTCAACATCAAGATCGCCAAGATGCAGGCGGAAATGGATGCAATGAAGAAACAAATGGCTCAAATCTTGACGTTTATCAAGCAAAAGATGAAGTAGCCCAACGATCGCTATTGGTCATACAACCTCTTCTAGAGATAGGAAGGACGTTCTGAAGAGCGTCCTTTTTTTTACTCCAATTCGCGCCGACCTTCTAACGCACGTGCCAATGTCACTTCGTCTGCATATTCTAAATCACCTCCCATCGGCAACCCAAAGGCAATCTGAGTCACGCGAGTGAAGGGTTTTAGAAGCCCACCAACGTACATGGATGTCGTATCACCTTCTGTGGTAGGGCTAATGGCTAAGATGACCTCTTCCACCTTTTGCTGGCTGACTCGACGAACCAGAGCTTTGATATTGAGCTGGTCAGGACCAATGCCATTGATCGGAGAAAGGACGCCGCCCAAAACATGGTATTTGCCGCGATATTCCCGTGTTTTCTCTAATGCAATCAGATCTCTCGAATCCGCCACAACGCAGATCGTTTTGCTCTCCCGATTAGGGGCACGACAAATTTCGCAAACAGGCTCTGCGGAGAGATGACCGCAGACCGAGCAGTAACCCACTTGCAGTTTGGCTTCGACCAAAGCCATTGCCAGAGCTTTGACTTCTTCTTCGGGACGCTTCAAAATGTGCAGAGCTAAGCGCTGAGCCGATTTTGGGCCAATGCCAGGTAAATGTTGAAGATGCTCAATTAATCGAGCGAGGGGGCGTGTGTAAACCGTTGTCGTTCCTCCAAATCTCTATACTCGATCGTAGCGTAGCCGTTAGCACTTGGCAGAGTTTAGTCGATGTTCAGTCGAGTGATTCGTTAACCTGGAGGCCACGCCATTGGACGTCCTCCCAGTATATGTAAATGCAGGTGATCAACGGTCTGTCCGCCGTCATTTCCGGTGTTGATGACGAGGCGATACCCGTTCGTGAGTCCAGCTTGCTCGGCAACCCGTTTTGCGGTCAGTAACAAATGCCCCATCAACGCATGATCCTGGGACTCTGCATCAGAAAGTTTCGCGATCGCTTGCTTGGGAATCACCAAAATATGTACAGGGGCCTGCGGATTTACATCCCGAAAGGCAAGCGCCAAATTATCTTCATAAACAATATCGGCAGGAATTTCTTTGCGAATAATTTTGCCAAAAATGGTGTCGTTGGGGTCGCTCATAACACGTTGGGGCAGGCAGAGAATTTGGTAAGGAGAGATTTGGATGACGCGGTTTATTTGTGAATCGCTGTTCATTGTACCAGCATCACCTTTGCTTAAACTTGCGGTCGATACTCTAGGTGGAGAGATTGCGTCGAAAATTGTGTGCCTCAATCAAAGCACGAGCAATGCCGGGGCGAACACCTCCGGTGCAGAGAACCTGTGCGCCGACAAACGGATTCAATCTGAAAAGATGCGAAAAGTTTCTGCCGATCCACCTGATTTAAGGTCATATACGGAAACTTCCTCTCCAAAAATAATTTATGCGGCTTAAGTTGTTGGTGAGAGCTTACGCTCATTTTTTTGTGTAGTGTTAGCATTAGCTTTCTTCAATTGTTCAGTTGGTACTTTGAAGTTCACTGTGAAGGCAATACATCGGGATCATCAATGAGATGTCTGAATATAGACTCGCTCAAGGAATCATTGCTTTAAGTACTGCTAAAACCTGGGAAGAGGCAAAACTTGAGTGGAGATTGAATGATGTTTACTACGAGGAAGAGCCTGAAACTTGTCTTTGTGGACATTTTCCTATCATTGAGATTTGCGTTCTCCTTAATGGACAGAATGGAAGTACAGTCATAGTCGGAAACTGTTGCGTCAAAAAATTTATTGGGCTTCCATCTGACAAAATATTTCAGGCAATTAGAAGAGTTCGCCAAGACTACAAAAAAGCGCTAAACGGAGAAACCATAAATCATGCACACGAGCACGGTTGGATAAGTGACTGGGAACGTGACTTTTATTTCGATATCATGAGAAAGCGTAATCTGTCTCAGAGGTTGTTTTAAAAGTCCGATAGTCAGTAAAAAAGCTCTCCCGGTATACGCTGTGAATAGATAGATCCAGCACCTTGAGAGCCATGAGTAAAGCATACTCCAGTAACCTAACCCTCTCCCAGTTTGAATTGATTGAGACTCTGATTCCGTCAGCCAAACCTG
>JAHHHP010000117.1 GCA_019359275.1 Myxacorys chilensis ATA2-1-KO14
ATGAGAAGAAAGCCCAAAAATCTAGCCACCCCCGAACCGCAGCGAAAAGCAGGGGTGGCTAGTGAGATGCTATGATCCCTCGTTAGCCCCCGCGCTGGTCTGTTCAGCGTTGGGCGGTTAGTCGTTCATTGCTGCTCCAACAGCTTTGGACGACGCTAGATTTTTGGACAACCGTTGTCTCCGCTTCACAGCAATGGATGAGACAACTTAATTTGTGAGCGTAGAGGATTTAGCAAGCTGCCGTCAAGCCAATCAAGGTTAATTTTTGAATGAGGATCAATCACAGAGTTGACGTGATCAATCCACCGGTTGACGCGATTGATCGACGAGTTGACGCGATCAACCCACCAGCTGACGCGATCGATCTAACAGTTGGTGCGCCAACGCCTCATCATCTGCTCTCTTTATTCGCTAGTCGTAAATTTCCAAGTCCTGCAACCGCACTTGAGATCGCAGCGCAGTCGATCGCTCTTAATTAATGTTTGTATCTCCAAAACCACTCTGTGTCGTGCCATCTGCATGGTGATCTTGGTGTAGCAGATCCGTGAGTGCCTCGTTGATTGCACCCGGATTCATAAACAAAATCTTAGAATTATCGCTCTTTCCAAGCTCTAAATTAGCGTTGACAAAATCTCTAGCAAGCAGATAGCGCAACACTTCCTCAGAATTGGCTTGCCCTTGTAATGCCTTTGCAAGTTGCTTAATTGACTCCACGGTAGCCGAGGTTCTTGCCAGCGTCGCTTTTTTGTCGCTCTCAGCGGCCTGCTGTCTCTCTAGCGAATCCCGAATCGTATCGGACAGAATAATATCTTGCACCTCTACCCGAATCACCTTCACACCCCAGTTTTTGGTTGCCTTATCTAATTCTTCTGAGAGCGCCTGGTTAATGACGTTGCGTTTTGAAACAACATCCTCCAGGGTAAGCTGACCAATCTCATTCCGAAGACTAGTAAACACCAACTGCCGCAGCGATTCTTCTAAATCTTCAACGGCGTAATAGGCCAGTTGAATATCTCGAATCTGCCAAAACACCACAGTATCGACTCTTATTGGCACACTATCGCTTGTAATCGCATTCTGTGGATCAATTTCTAAAAGCTGTTCTCGCAGCGTTTCAACTAGAACAGTATCCAGAAACGGAATAACGATGTTCAGTCCAGGTTCTAGCACGCGCTTTGCCCTTCCTAGCCGCTGCACGATCGCGGTATCTCCTTGCTCGATGATCTTGACCGCGCCTAGCAGATAGCCAACGACAATTAAGATGAATGCACCAGCTAGTTCCAGCATATCAATGCTCCTATTCGACCCGCATTAACGTAATGAACTTAAAATAGACATTGAATGAGTCTAATCGCTGCGGTTAAACTCTAGACTTACTCATAGACTAAAAGGCAAGAAAAGTTAAACATTGAATCATCTTTAGACCCGTTGAATCAGGCATCAAGAGGTTTTCGCCGCCTAGTTTTCAAGTAGCTCTATTATGACTGCTTCTTTGTCAATCAGAACTCTGACCTTGCACTTTTTCGCTTATCCTCGGACGGATTTCCCAATTCCTTTGAGAATTCCGCGTCCCACTAAGCCGATTCCCCGACCAATTACCTCAGTTAGGACATAGACAATTCCACTTCCAAGAAACGCGATCGCGGCTCTTACTCTAGGCGCGATCGCATCTCGTGTTTCTAGTGCCAACGTAAGGGCGAGTTGCACTCCAGAAAGTGTTTCTAACTCATCGTTACGAGGAGAATAAATTACGAGACGCTCAATTCCGTAGTCAGAAAAGATCCAAAGTCGGTAGCGACTTTCAAAAATTGCTTTCGGCTCAGCGACATAGCGCTCGACGCGATATCGCCACGATAAGTCATTCCGAAATCGCTCAATTTCACGCGTCGAAAGCAAGCGGCGATCGTAGAATCCTCGCTTAATTGCCTCTAGATTAGAAAATCGATTTAACAACGGTTGAATCACCGCGTTAGCAACTTGAATAATCAAGTTTTCTAGAATGTCAATCGTTCGATTGATGGCTTCAGGAGTTTCCGGCTGATAGGCGACCTGCTCGATCATCAATGGCGTTTGGAACAAGAGATGACTGAAGACCTCCTGAACTAACGGAATTCGATCTAAAATTTCAGTCCGCACCGTTTCGGCCTCTTGAAGAATCGCAGGAACGACTTCAATATCGCGATTCTTCAGCGTCAAGGTATAGTAACGACCAAAAAAATTCATCACTACCGCTTGCCATAAATCTTGTAATACAGCAGAACGCTTCTCATCTAATTGAGTGATTTGAACTTGAGAAAATCGTAATTCATCTAGCACAGCTTCTAACTGGCGCAGAATAATAAAAAATAACTCCCGTTTCTTCTCCTGCTTCAGAATGTCAATTTCTATAGGAAGATCGGTCAAGTTTTCTAGACTAGATTGCAATTTAGTTGCAATTTGATCGAACGCAACTCCAAAAGAATTGCGCGAAGTGCTAAAGGCCGCTACCGATGGAGACGGTTCTACAACTTCCACCGAACTTATGTCTCTATTGATGTCTCTACTTAGATTCCTTGGAGGGATAGACAGGGATGGAATGGACGCCGGGAGTTGATCCATTGGAAGCGGCACTCCTGAGGATGGAATGGGTCGACCCGTCGCAAATAACCGTTCTGCAATCCATCGAGCCGCTTTTAGCTCCCGGCGGCGTCCCGCTAGAAAAACCTGATCTAATGCCGGCAGCCGAGGATTTTGCAGTTGAATATTGATTTGACTTAAAGCAGCATCAATCTGCCTCAGACTCGACGCTCGCCAATGCTGGCGAATCACCGCCAACAGTCCAGGCTGTTCTATTTGCGCCGCCGCGATCGCTAACTGTTCTAAACGCTCTGGACGCCAGTAGCGCTGACCTGCCGCCACATCTCGAATGGCAATTTCAAACTCTGCGATCTCGCTTCCCTTAGGACAGTAGCCTTCGATCCCCATCTGAAACGCGCTCAACACTTCCGCATCAGACAGACGCTCAATCAGGAGCAGCGGCACTTGGGGATGCTGAGCCTTGAGAGATTGACAGGTTTCTAAACTGGCTCCCACCACAATCAGGTCAATCGGGTCGCGATTGGCTCCGCCAAGCTCCGAAGGATCGGTTCGGCTAACCTCCGATGAGGTACGCAGCACGAAGTCTGAAGACTCGCTGGGTCCTCGCCATTCGAGCCGCTGAAGATTCGCAAGACCGATCGCAGAATTTGCCGCCTCAACCACGACCTGTATGTCTGTAAATCGACTCAAGCCGTTGATCAGCCCTGCCCGAAACACCGGATCGGGGTCAATCACCATCACTCGAATTGTTATCGGCACAGTGTTCATGAAGAAACGGTGTTCAGGAATGATAAGCCAATGATAATCTTCTCATTCCTTCAGTGAATTAACCTTCCGTGAACTAAGGCGGCGGCGGTGCATCATCGCTAGAAGACGGCGTGGAATCATCAGACCGCTTAGACGGCTCAGGATCTGAATCTCTCGAATCATCTCTCGAATAGTCTGACGATGACTCCGACGAATCGTAAGAATCCGAGGCAGAATCTGAAGCTGGAGGCGTGTAGTCCCGCTCACGCTGTCGCCAGATCTCGGCGCGTTGAGCTGCCCACTGCGAAATCGAACTTCGTGCCTCGCCATAAAGCGGTCTTCCAGCATAAATCGTCGAAGCAAGGTCGATCGCGCGCGTCAGCGATCCGATATTCGCCAGTCGATTCGCTTGAGCGATCGTCGAACGGTCTTCCGCCAGTCGAATCTCGTACACCCAGCCCGAAATCAGATTTTGAGCCTCTCCATACAAGGCTCGACCCGGACGAATTTGCGACGCTACATCGATCGCTTCTCCCAATCTGCCTGCTCCCGCGATCGCTTTGGCATTCGTAATAATCGGCGTATCTTCAATCACCTGAATCTGATACGTCCACTGGGCAATATCGGTCTGAGCTTCCTGACGCAAAGCGCGTTTGGGCTTGATCACGCTCGCCAGTGCGATTGCCGATCGCAACGGCTCTACCTTGCCCGCTTTTGCGATCTGTCGCGCTTGCTTCAGCACCGGACGGTCTTCCATCGACTCCAATTCTTTTTGCCATTGAGCCAGCAGCGTTTGAGCATAGATCCGACCCGGACGGTTGGGTTTAATCAACTTTGCCTGATCGACGGCCATTTTTAGTGTGGGCACTTGCTGAAGATTCGCCAACGCACCCGACCAGTTCAGAGACAGGGTATCTTGAAGCTGCCCTTCTAGACGAGGCAGCAAGGTTTTAGCGCGACTGTAGAACGGACTCTTACTGTCGATCTGTCGAACGAGTTGAATGGCCAGCAGCACGGGCGCAGCTTTGTCTAACGAAGGGGAAGAGAAGTCTTTGTTGGTATCGACTTCTTGGCCGCGAATCAGCCGCACAAAGTCTACGTTCGCAGAAGTCAACTGAACGCTCTTTGGAATCGAGTTGATCAAGGTACTAGCGCTTGAAATATTCGATTTGTCTAGCTCAGCTAGTGCCAGAGAGAAAATCGTATTTCGCCATTTCACCACTTCAGCTTTCGCTCTGCCCCACACAAACGTCTTGCGATCGATGGGATCAGTCAACGCGATCGCTTGTCCTAGCAGCGCTGGCGGATTGGCTGCTGCAAACGCTTGAGCGTCCTTGAACAGTTTTGCGGCTAGCTTTTCGGTGTTAATTTGCTGTCGAATCTCGGTTATGCGATCTTGCCAGCCGGGATCAGTATTTAAGCTCAGTTGGGCTAAATGTTGTGAAGCTTGATTCCAGTCTTGTTTCTTAAGGTCGGTCTGAATTTTAGTAAATAGAACTTGTCCTTTGTTAAATTCTTCTTGCCACCGCACGATCGAGGCTTGAGCGTCTTTGTAGCTAAGGCTAGTCGATGGAATCTGCTTCGCCAGAGCAATACCGCCCTTCACATCTCGCTGAGCAACGCGATCGCGGGCCACAATCAGCAGCGCATTCGACCAATCTTGCAGCAACATTTGCGCTTGACCATAGAGCGGATTCTCAGTTGTCCAGCCTTTGACCAGCGCGATCGCGCTAATCAGATCTTCGGGCTTACCGCTTGCTGCCGATTCTTGGGCACAAAACAGCCGCTCTGAATCGACCGACCAATCAGAAATCTGCTTGCAGTCTACCGCAGGAGGCGCTTTCGAGAGCCAGATAAAGGCACCGACCCCGGTTACACCAATGCTTGTCAAGATCGCAAGACAGATCAGTGGCCACTTCCACTCTGCTGCCCACGGACGAAGCTGCGTCAGCACTCTTTTAGAGCGCGCAGACACAGCCCGACCCACAGTAGCTGTGCGTTTCTGGGGTGGCGCGGGTGGTGTTTCCGCATCATCATCCATGAGAGACGAACTAGGGGCAGAATGATCAGGATGATGCTCTGTGTCATTAGGCTTCTGAAAAGGAAGCCAAGGGCGGGGAGAAGTTTTTCTAGCCATGAATCGCGGGAAACATTACGAAGCGAAATAGCCGCACAGATACAAAACACGTTCAACTCTTAGCTTATGGTGCGGTCAATTTTGCCGCCACTAAGCTCGGTCTGCGTTGATTACTCATTATCCTCAATTAGAACGAGGCATTCCGGGAGATATTAACGGTGAGCGATCGTAGAATAAATCGCTAAGACAAGCAAGCAAATAACGTCTAGCACTTTGAAGGACTGAGGGCTTGACGCTATTGAACCACGAATTTCAAAAACTGGGGCAGCGATCGCAAAAAAAGTCGTTGGTCGCTCAATTACACCAAAAAACGTACACCAAAAAACGACCCTTTCCCAAAGATGCGAAAGGGTCGCCTAACTTAATCATCAACTTAATGATGCTTCACCGTCAGAAGAGCGAACTAGGTGTTGCGATACCCAAAGAAATCGATGTGATACTCAGTGATTCGCACCCCTGTTTGAGCTTCCACCTGCCGGAGTAACTCTTCGGGTAACTCGATGTGAATGTCTAGAATTTGCTGAGTATCCATGCAGTTGACGTGGCTGTGCGCGTCGCTGACATTGCCATACAATCGACCGTCCGATCGCTCGATGCACTCAATGATCCCCTGCTCTGAAAGCGCTTCCAGGTTCTGATAAACCGAGGTGTGCCCAATTTCTTTCCCTTGCCGATTTAAGCGATCGTAGATTTCTCGGGCCGAAAGATGCTCTTGATCTTGCCACAGCAGTTCGAGAATAAATTTCCGTTGGCGGCTCAGGCGCATTCCCAAGTTCTGACACCGCTCTAGGGCGTCTTCTAGGGAACGAATAGGTTTGGAGTCGGGAGTCTGAGTATTCATCAGGTGACAGCGATGCTCACGGGTTTAATAACAACAAGCGATCCTTCAAGCATGATGTTAGAGCTTAACCATTTTTTGTGATGAAAGAATCGACAATTTAAGTCCAAACATTTTTAAGTTCAAACATTATTTATTAATGCGATCTTCAGAAGGATGTGGCTCATCTGCTTTAGTTCTAGCACATGCTAAAACAAACTCGCTACAAGTTTGCTTTGGACTTAAACATTTATAAGATTGAAAATGTTTACCGATTTTCGCGACTCTGATTCTCGTACTCTAAAGATTAGGCGTGGATATGTGATGAAGAATGGCGGTATATCAGGTTCGGTTAATCAACCCTGACATCAAGTTAGATCAAACGATCTCAGTTCCAGAAGATGAATATATTCTCGATTTGGCAGATGCAATGGGCATTCGTCTGCCGTCGGGATGTCAGCAGGGAGACTGTTCGGTGTGCGTGGCAAAACTGGTTGAGGGAGAAGTTGACCAGTCTGAGCAGTCGTTTTTGCGCCCTCAAGAACTAGAAGCGGGATATGTGCTTCCGTGCATTGCCTATCCACGCGCTGACTGCACACTGTTGACTCATCAAGAACAAGTGCTTTATCACTCGTCGTTGTATTACAAGAATGCTGGGGAGCAGGCGTCTTGAGTCTGTTGCCCTCATCCCCAACCCTTCTCCCACATGGAGAAGGGAGCCAAACTCTTGTTCCCTCTCCCGAAGGAGAGGGATAGGGTGAGGGCAGTTCGGATGTTAGATCAACTATCGCTAAGTTAATAAGTCCGTAGACCCAAAAAACGGCCTATCAAGATCTCCGATTTCTTCAAAAAATTGGAGATCTTGGCACTTTTACGTTGAATTTTTACATCGGATTAGGGTAAATCGGTGCTGCCCATAAGGTAGCGATCGCACTCCCGCGCCACGCCACGCCCTTCATTGATTGCCCATACGACCAAGCTCTGACCACGACGACAATCTCCTGCCGCAAACACACCCGGAATACTGGTTATGTATTGCTCGTGTTCCGCTTTGACGTTGCTACGAGCATCGCGATCAAGTCCCATTGTCTCAACCAAAGGTTGCTCTGGCCCTAAAAATCCCATCGCTAGCAGCACGAGTTGGGCAGGCAACACCTGTTCGGTTTCCGGAATCGGCTGGGGAATAAACTGCCCTTTGTCATTTTTCTCCCATTTCACCTGCACCGTATGCACAGCTTTCACATGACTGTGTTCATCGCCTTCAAAGTGGGTTGCCGTGGTGAGATATCCACGCGGATCATCCCCAAAGGTGGCAGCCGCTTCTTCTTGTCCATAATCGAGACGGTAAACTTTAGGCCATTCGGGCCAAGGATTATCGGGCGATCGCTCGGACGGCGGTTTTGGCAAAATTTCGAGCTGAACTAAGCTCTTACAGCCGTGACGAATCGAGGTGCCTACGCAATCAGTTCCCGTATCACCACCGCCAATGATCACAACATCTTTACCTTCAGCAGAGATAAAGTCCTTGTGGGGGCTTTTGTCCAATACCGATTGTGTATTTGCGGTCAGAAAATCCATGGCGAAGTGAATTCCCGTCAAATGACGTCCTTCGATAGGCAAATCACGGGGTTTAGTTGCTCCGATCGCGAGTACGACAGAATCGAAATCGCTCAGCAGTTTCTCGGTTGGTAAATCTTTGCCCACCTCGGTGTTGCAGACAAACGTGATGCCTTCGTCTTCGAGGAGTTTGATGCGGCGCAGAACAGCGTCTTCCTTATCCAGCTTCATGTTAGGAATGCCATACATCAGCAGTCCTCCCGGACGATCGGCGCGTTCGTAAACCGTGACCCAATGCCCTGCTTTGTTCAGTTGAGCCGCCGCCGCAAGACCCGCTGGGCCAGAACCAATCACCGCCACCTTTTTTCCAGTGCGCTTGGTTGGCGGCTCAGGAACAATCCAGCCTTCCTCCCAGCCTTTATCGATGATCGCGTGTTCAATATTTTTGATCGTTACAGGCGGATTGTTGATGCCCAACACACACGATCCTTCACACGGCGCAGGACAGACGCGACCCGTAAATTCTGGAAAATTGTTTGTTTTGTGCAAACGATCGAGGGCTTCTCGCCAGAGTCCGCGATAGACCAGATCGTTCCATTCTGGAATTAAATTGTTGATCGGACAGCCGCTTGCCATGCCGCTAATTAAGCTTCCCGTGTGGCAAAATGGCGTACCGCAGTCCATGCAGCGTGCGCCCTGATTGCGGAGTTTTTCCTCTGGCATCGGCAGATGAAATTCGTCCCAATTGCGGACGCGATCGCGAGGAGGCAATTCGGAGGGCAGTTCACGCAGGTATTCGATAAAGCCAGTTGGTTTTCCCATGATTGATTTAGTTTTTGAAAAAGTAGAACGGTTGTGTTGAGGGTAGGGGATAAGGGATCAGGAATGAAAAAGACAAGAAATCAAGAGATGAAAGGCTTTAATGAAGCCTCTACTGTGTTCTCCTGCCTTTCATCTCTTTTTTCTAGCTGCCTCCAATTCGGGCAACGTCGCGAACATTCGCTTCAAATGCGGCACTCAGAGCTTCATCACCACTCAGACCGTCTGCCAGCGCTTTTTGCAAGGCTTCTAGCACGCGCTTGTAGTCTCTAGGCATCACCTTGATAAACTTCGGTAGCAGCGCATCCCAGTTGGCAAGCACATCTTTGGCCTTTTGGCTTCCCGTGTACTTGGCGTGATTTTGAATCAATTGCTGGAGGGTGTCGATATCCTCCGCATCTTCGAGGGGTTCGAGTCCAACCATCTGGGTATTGCATCGCGTTGCAAAGTCGCCCTTCTCATCAAGAATGTAGGCGCATCCGCCGCTCATTCCGGCAGCAAAATTGCGTCCGGTTTCGCCCAATACAACCACCTTGCCTCCGGTCATGTATTCGCACCCATGATCGCCAACCGCTTCAACAACAGTATTGACACCAGAGTTCCGAACGCAGAATCGCTCTCCTGCAATGCCAGAAATATAAACTTCACCCGATGTTGCACCGTAAAGAGCAACATTACCGACAATGATGTTTTCGGAGGCAACAAAAGTTGAATTTTTAGGTGGATAGAGTATGATTTTGCCGCCGCTTAACCCTTTGCCAAAATAGTCATTGGCATCGCCCTCTAACTCAAGCGTGACTCCGCTAGGCACAAATGCCCCAAAGCTTTGACCTGCGCTCCCTTGGAAATGAAGCTGCACAGTATCTTCGGGCAGTCCCTCCCAGTGGCGTTTTGTGATTTCGTTACCGAGAATGGTTCCGACAGCGCGATTTACGTTTCTGATCGGGACAGTGGCGCTTACAGCATTGCCGTTCTCGATCGCAGGTTTGCACAAATCGAGTAACACGGTCATGTCAAGCGATTTTTCTAGCCCATGATCTTGAGCGATCTGACAGTAACGACCCACTTCTGCCCCCGCTTCGGGCTGGTAGAGAATGTTGGAAAGATCAAGACCTTTCGCTTTCCAGTGCGCGATCGCAGCTTTTGCCTCCAGCACATCGGTGCGCCCCACCATTTCATCAAGGGTTCGGAATCCAAGTTCTGCCATCAGTTCACGAACTTCTTGAGCAATAAATCTCATGAAATTCGCCGTGTGTTCTGGATCGCCTGTAAAACTCTTTCGCAACTGGGGATCTTGAGTTGCCACTCCGGCAGGACAAGTGTTGAGATGACACACGCGCATCATAATGCAGCCGAGGGTCACGAGCGGTGCAGTGGCAAACCCAAACTCTTCAGCGCCGAGTAAGGCAGCGATCACCACGTCACGAGCGGTTTTCATCTGCCCGTCGGTTTCGACAACGATGCGCGATCGCAAGTTATTCAACACCAAGGTCTGATGAGTTTCAGCCAGTCCCAACTCCCACGGTAAACCTGCGTGCTTGATCGAGGTTTGGGGTGATGCGCCTGTGCCGCCATCAAAACCCGAAATTAACACCACATCAGCATGAGCTTTAGAAACGCCTGCTGCGATCGTTCCGACGCCCACTTCCGACACAAGCTTGACGCTAATTCGTGCGTCTCGATTCGCGTTTTTCAAGTCGTGAATCAATTCCGCTAGGTCTTCGATCGAGTAGATATCGTGGTGCGGCGGCGGCGAAATTAGCCCGACACCAGGGGTTGAGTGACGAACTTTAGCAATCCACGGATAAACCTTTTTACCCGGAAGCTGTCCGCCTTCTCCGGGCTTTGCGCCTTGCGCCATTTTGATCTGTATTTCTCGCGCTTGCGACAAATACAAACTGGTGACGCCAAAGCGACCAGAGGCAACCTGTTTGATGGCGCTATTTTTCGAGTCGCCGCGATCGTTCGTCCAGGTGTAACGGTCGGGATCTTCGCCGCCTTCACCCGTGTTCGATTTGCCGCCGACCCGATTCATCGCGATCGCTAGTGCTTCGTGAGCTTCTTGCGAAATCGAACCGTAGCTCATTGCACCCGTTTTAAAGCGTTTCATAATCGCTTCAATCGGTTCAACTTCTTCAATCGGAATCGCCGATTGGGTTAGCTTGAACTCTAGCAAGCCCCGCAGCGTAAAATGCTTTTGGTTTTGTTCGTTAACGAGCGCTGCGTATTTCTTATACAAATCGTAGCTGCCAGAACGGACGGCTTTTTGCAGCGTATGGATTGTTTCTGGACTAAAGAGATGGGCTTCCCCGTCTTTGCGCCATTGATACTCGCCGCCGACATCTAAGGTGTGACCGTTGACGTCGCGATCGGGGAACGCATGACGATGACGCAGAATGACTTCTTCAGCAATCACACTCAGATCAACGCCTTCAATTCGAGAGGCCGTTCGACTGAAGTACTGATCGACTACAGAGCGATTTAACCCAATGGCTTCAAAAATTTGGGCACCACGATAACTTTGCAGTGTCGAAATGCCGATCTTTGACGCAACTTTAACCACTCCTTTTGTGGCGGCTTTCACGTAGTTTTTGCACGCCGTTTCGTAATCCAGATTGACGATCAAGCGTTGACGAATCATATCGTCGATCGTTTCAAAGGCAAGGTAGGGATTGATCGCGCCGCAGCCATAGCCGATCAGCGTCGCAAAGTGATGAACTTCGCGGGGTTCGCCCGATTCGAGGACTAGTCCAACGCGCGTCCGGGTACCCGCCCGGATCAAGTGATGATGCAAGCTAGAAACGGCAAGGAGAGCAGGAATCGGAGCACGATCGCGGCTAATCTCCCGATCGCTCAGCACAATAATGTTCTTTCCGCTCGCGATCGCGTCATCGGCTTGAGCACAGAGCGACGCGATCGCGGCTTCTAGCCCCGTCACTCCGTCGTTTGGATTGAACACAATCGGCATGGTAATCGACTCAAACCCGTTCTCCGACAGATGCTTGAGTTTCGCTAATTCCTGGTTGCTCAAGATCGGCGTTTTCAACTCGATCAGGTGGCAGCTTTCGGGTTCTGGCTTCAGTAAGTTTCGCTCAGATCCAATCGTGGTTTCGGCTGAAGTAATAATTTCTTCTCGAATCGAATCGATCGGCGGATTGGTGACTTGAGCAAACAACTGCTGGAAGTAGTCGTACAGCAGTTTGGGACGATCTGAAAGCACAGCGAGCGGCGTATCTGCGCCCATCGAACCCACCGCTTCAACGCCGTCTCGCGCCATGGGAGCCAGCAGAATTCGCAAATCCTCAAAGGTATAGCCAAACGCAGTTTGACGCTGAATCACAGGCGTAGGATCAGGCGCGGATATATCGTTTGGAGGCGCATCCTTGAGTTGAGCGAGTTCAACCATGTGCTGGTTAATCCACTCGCGATAAGGCTGCTCGGTGGCAATCCGCGTTTTGATCTCGTCGTCGGTGATGATCCGACCTTCTGCCGTATCGACGAGAAAAATTCGTCCTGGCTGCAAGCGACCCTTCGATTCGATCCGTTCTGGCTCAATCGGCAGCACGCCCGCTTCCGATGCCATGATGACAAGATCATCTTTAGTCACGTAATAGCGTGACGGACGCAATCCATTGCGATCGAGAATGGCTCCAATCTGGGTTCCATCGGTAAACGCGATCGAGGCAGGACCATCCCACGGCTCCATGAGACACGAGTGATATTCGTAAAATGCCTTCTTCTCGTCGCTCATCGACTCGTGCGCTGTCCACGGCTCTGGAACCATCATCATCATGGCGTGAGGCAGCGATCGCCCTGCCAAAACTAGCAGTTCTAACGCGTTATCAAAAATTGTCGAGTCGCTGCCGTCAATGTTAATGACGGGCTGAATTTTCTCGATGTCATCGCCGAACAACTCAGATTGAAACAGCGATTGTCGGGCGTGCATCCAGTTGATGTTGCCCCGCATCGTATTGATTTCACCGTTGTGGGCAATGTATCGATAGGGATGCGATCGCTCCCAACTGGGAAAAGTGTTGGTACTAAAACGCGAATGCACGAGTGCCAGAGCACTCTCCATATCGAGATCGGACAAATCAGGATAGTACTGTCCCACCTGCACGGGCATCAGCATTCCTTTGTAAACAATCGTGCGGCACGACAGACTCGACGGATACCAGTAGGGGTCGATCTGCGGCTCTCGAATCGCCCGGTGCGATTGCTTGCGAATCACATAGAGTTTGCGCTCAAACGCCAAATCATCTGCCAAATCCAGCGATCGCGCAATGAACACCTGCTGCATAAACGGTTCACTCGACTTCGCCGTGTCGCCCAACATCGAGTGATCCGTCGGAACATCCCGCCAACCAAGAACTTGCTGTCCTTCTTCAGCTACGATCGCTTCAAACACGCGTCGGCTCTCTTCACGCTGAACCGGATCAGGAGACGCATAAATCATGCCGACTCCGTACTGCCCGATCTCTGGCAACGCAATGTTTTCAGCCGCCGCGACCTTTTTGAGAAAGGTGTGAGGCACTTGCAGCAAAATGCCTGCTCCATCACCGGTATTCGTTTCAGCCCCGCACGCGCCTCGGTGATCAATGTTGAGGAGAATCGTCAGCGCCTGCTCTACAATCGAGTGCGACTTCTTCCCCGATCGATGCACGATGAATCCAACACCGCACGCATCATGCTCAAACTGTGGATCGTATAGCCCCTGTTTCGGCGGTAATCCGTTTCTATTCATTGTGTGTTGATGGAAAAAAGGTGGTCTGAACGTTGCAGAGAAGAAATTGCTTAGAAGATCGGGATGCTCGTCATTTCGGTTAGTCAAGCCATTCTCTAACGAGAACGGCTCCCTTGTCCAAGTCTTAAGGAAATTGTCATATCTCAACTGTAGCGTTTCATTTTGTTCCTTTAGAGCTTAAGAGCCTGGTATTGAAGACCTGTGGTTGGACGTATGGTTAGACGATCGCATTGCTCTAGTTAAGATGCAATTCATCGTGTCTTAACAGCACGGGATCGAGGCTGATCAACAGGTTTACAACTCTATCCTCTAAAAGATGGAGCCACAGTAAACCCACACGGCATTGCTTCACGAACCAGATTTGTGATTCAAGGCATAGATAATTTAAGACATAAATTTGAGCGAAAAAATAATGCTTTTCCTAGCATTAAGATATTTTCTTAACACTAAGATCAAAGCATTTTAGGTCTGCAATCAAGTGGCGCTGATGCAATTGCCAGTTGCTATTCAACGCCACAGATTACTATTAAATTACTACCTATAAACTGTTGTTCGCCGGTTTTCAGTAATTGTCATTACTATTAACCGTCCGTGTCGCTAAGCGATGATTTGCCTGATTCAGTCGGTCTGCGATCGCTTCTCGCCAAGACAAGCTAATCTCTGAACTCGCTAACACCGCTTGAGCTAGTTCCCGATAAAAGGCACTCCGGGTCACATCGACTTGCTCTAAACCCTCAAGTTCTAAACTCTCAAGATTGTCATAGACCATTTGAGGAGAAAGGTTCATCATATTTTCTCTCTGTAAAGCTCTAAAGCGATAGATGAAGGGATTATTTCACTCCCCTCATCATCTCCACAATTAAAGTGGTCGCTCTAGTAAGTTTACAGATTGTGTAGGTTCTTTACAATAGTTAAGAATCAGCCAGAATGGATCACAATTAAGCGACAATCAGCGCCGTGCAAAGCAGAGCGATCGCTGCCCTACTTGAGTTGAAACCATTACAAGTTGAGATCCTTACAACACAAGGCGATCTCTTCGAGTTACTCGCAAGGGGTCGCATCGGAAATTGAGTGCAGCAATCAAAGCACACCCGGAATGGTGCGATCGCGATTGCGTCGACTCCTCTGAACAGCGCGGCATCAAATTTCTCACAACCTATCAACGAGCGAATTTTTGGGAGGTTGAAGCTGTTCAAACTGTGGTGAACGTTGGCTTTGCGGTGTCAAAAGTGTGCTCAGGTTTTGATTTTTGAGAGACTTTGGGCAACTGTATAGAGGGTCAAAGATCAAGCGGGCTTCTGACCCTTTGCCCGCCTCGATTCAGGACATGTGTATAAATCATTGTCGTTTTCACATCCTTATGTCCCAACAACTCTTGAATGGTGCGGATGTCATACCCGCTCTACAACAGATGAGTTGCAAAGCTGTGGCAAAAAGTATGACAGCCTACCCGCTTCGGAACCTCGGCAGATCTCACTGCCTGCTTCACCGCTTTTCGGACACCGCTTTCATGCAGATTATGGCGACACATCAAGTCACCATGCGGCTCTTTGGCGATCTGACTGGAGGGGAAGACAAACTGCCACACCCAGTCTCGATTTGCATTCGGGTACTTGCGATCGAGTGCATAGGGCAACGGCACGACTCCAAAGCCTCGCCCTAAGTCCTGCTGATGTGCTGATGTTGACGCTTGACACGCACCAGATGGTCACGTAGTTCATCTGTCACGCTAGTTGGCAGCATCGTGATGCGACTCTTACTGCCTTTACCATCTCGCACCAGAATCTGATGTTGAGCAAAATCGACATCCTTGACCCGCAAGCGCAACCCTTCGCACAACCGCAGCCCACAACCGTAGAGCAACTTCACTACCAATTGCTGAACGCCGCAGATGTTTTGAATAACCTGCCGTGCCTCTGCCTGGGTCAAGACAGTGGGAAGATACTGGGTACGTTTTGCCCGAATCGCATTCACGTCAGACACCTCCAAGTTCAACACCTCTCGGTACAAAAACAACAGCGCATCGAGTGCCTGATTTTGCGTAGAAGCGGCAACCTGCTCCTGCACAGCTAGATGAGTCAGAAATGCCTCAATCTCGACTCGTCCCATTTGATTGGGATGTCGCTTGTCATGAAACAGGATGTAGCGCCTAATCCACTGCACGTAGGTTTCTTCGGTGCGGTAGGGAGATTACTTTGCGGCGGGTGATGGGCAACGTTAGGCATGAGCTGACCCTGGCTAGCGTGATTGACGGGCATCGATTATTTGGCAACACCCCAGACATCCGCAGATTGAGCCGCTGAGATCGCAGGGCTCCATCGCCCCTGCGCCGAGAGCTGCAACGCCTCTGGAAAGGCCTCATGATAGGCCGCCCGCACCTGGGCATTGACCGCCATCGTTTTCACGTCATACATCTGGGTCGCCACCTTGGGATAACACCCGATCGCAATAATCAGCCCCAGAAAACAAACCGCAATAAAAATCTCCCGGGAATTGGCATCCTTAAACTCTGCCTCCTCTGGCAAAACACAGTCCGTGCCAAAACAGTTCGCCTCTTGGTTGCCCTGGGCCTTCAAATCTAGATCATTCAGGTCACAGGTAGGCACCAGGTCACACATTTGATCAGCGCTGGCTCCATGAAACACCTGCCGCACCATCGACAGCAGATAGATCGGCGTCAGAATCAACCCCACTGCCGCCAGGAAAATGGTCACCAAGCGAAAG
>JAHHHP010000006.1 GCA_019359275.1 Myxacorys chilensis ATA2-1-KO14
TAGATGTCCGTTGTGGCCAAGCCGACAAAGACCTCCAGCTCTCCGACAAACCCACTCATCCCGGGCAAAGCTAAGGATGCCATTGCCCCCATGGTGAACAGGGCAAACACCGTGGGCATCGCCTGCCCCAACCCACCCAACTGATTCATCATCATCGTGCGGGTGCGATCGTAGGTAACGCCTGCCAAGAAAAATAACACCGACGCAATCAGCCCGTGAGACAGCATTTGCAGCATCGCCCCACTCACACCTAAGTCACTATAGGAAGCAATCCCCAGCAGCACAAACCCCATGTGAGAAACTGAGGAATAGGCCAACCGCCGCTTCATATTGGTCTGTGCAAAGGAGTTCAGCGCCCCATAGACGATGTTGACCACCCCTAAAATCGCCAACACCGGCGCAAAATACACATGGGCATGCGGCAACAGTTCCAAGTTCAACCGGATCAGCCCATACCCCCCCATTTTCAGTAACACCCCTGCCAAAATCATCGACACTGGAGAAGACGCTTCGCCGTGGGTGTCCGCCAGCCAAGTATGAAAGGGAAAAATTGCCAATTTGACCCCAAAGGCCACCAGCAGACCAGCATACAAAAACAATTCTAGCCCCAAGGGAAACTGCTTTAACCCTAATTCAGCAATATCAAAGGTGAGCGTATCACCATAGAATCCCATCCCCAGGGCTGCCACCAAAATGAAAATCGAAGCCAGAGCCGTATACATCAAGAATTTTGTCGCTGCATAGCCCCGATTTTGCCCGCCCCAAATGCACACCAGCAGATAGACCGGCACCAGCTCCACTTCCCACATGATGAAAAATAGCATCAGGTCTTGAGCCACAAACACCCCGACCTGGGCGGCATACAGAATTAACATCAGTGCGTAGAACAGGCGCGATCGCCGATCCACCTGCCAGGCGGCAAACATTGACAGCGTCGTCACAAAGCCTGCTAACAGCACCAGCGGAGCCGAAATACCGTCCACCGACAGTGCCCAACTCAAGCCCAACTGCGGTAACCAGATCACCTTTTCCGCCAGTTGAAATGTCGCCTGGCTCGCGTCGTAATGCTGCCAAAAGGTATAGTACATCAGTACAAAATCAGCCAGGCCAACCCCCAAAGCATACCAGCGGACAGTCTTGCCGCTTTTATCAGGGATCAAAGGAATGAACAAAGCGGCCATCAACGGCAGTAGCACGATCACGGTCAGCCAGGGGAACTGTTCCATCATGATAAGAATAAGAATAAATGCCTATCCGTTGAGTTAAGAACATCTTACGCAACTGTGAGACTCATCATCTATCACTCCTTTGCTGATTTGCCATGGACTTAGCATTATGTATCTAGTGTGAAAATTGCCCAATCCCCTCTTTCTTGTGGCTCGCTTGCCGCAGCGGATATACCCCTTCCCTACCCGAGAAAGGGAGCGATTCAATCCATGCAGGCGGGTTTCACACGTGTAGACGCAATTTTAATCGCCGGGCGTGATTTGAGTTTTGTTCCTAAACCACGAACGGTCAGAAGTTGCTGTGGGTGTCATTCGCAGCTTTGAGTCGATCGCGTTTACATTAGACCTGTTGGGTAATAGCGAGAAAAAACGCTGAAACGCTTACACGTAATGGGCTTTAGGCGTTTTTAGAAGAAATCACTAAATTGTTTGTCTGAAGCGGGTTTCGAGGCTTTTTAGTGCTATTACCCAACAATCCTATTAGTCAATGCTATTGGAACCTTGCTATGGTTATCGCTGAGTCAAGAAGGAGGTTTTCAGCAACGTCTAGTCGCAGAAACGAATGATGCTAGATTATTTGCAAAGCTATTTTCCAATCTCTGAAGTTCCACCTAACAATTCAAATGCAGCGGACGATTGAGAAATTCTAGTGAGGTTGTCTAGGGTCCATGCTGCCGCTGATTTGAGCCGTTAGCCAGTAATCTTTTATGACAAAGATTCATGACTTGGAAGATCGAATAAGAGATTTTATTAATAGCGGCAGAAGGCAATCTAATTCACTCAGAGACTCTGCTACATGGAATAAATTATGTAGCTCTCTAGATTTGATTGGAGATACACAAATAGCGATAGATGCATACCCGCAGCTTTTCAGTATGAAAGAACAGGGGGTAAGCTATTTGATTGTTTATGGGATTTTGCAAACACTTTTGTTACAACAAGATGCCGCAAAGCATATCGGAGATGCCTTGAATATCAAGGTAAAGCTCTCAAAGGATTTAGAGGAAATACGAGTAATCAGAAATAATGCTGCGGGTCATCCCAGTTATCAGAGAGAAAATGGTTTATCAAAATCTAGCTTTATTACAAGGATGTCAATATCGCCTACAGGTTTTGAATTAATGACTGTGTACTCGGGTGATAAAGAGTATGAAATGCGTCATGTAGCAATTCCATCTTTGATTGAAAAACAGCAAGTATATTTAGGTGAAATTTTATCAAAAGTTATTGCCGAGCTAGAAAAACAAGAAATGGAACACCGAGCAATGCATAATGACAAAAAATTAGTAGATATCTTTCCGCCCACAATTAGTTATCACTTTAGTAAAATTTATGAAGCTACATATAGCAGAGATAGCTTTTTTCTCGGAACTCCTAACTTAACCATTATTGCTAAATGTGTTGAGAGCTTTAAAGATGAATTATCCATTCGTGATGAATGGGGAGTATACGAGTCAATAGATTATCACTATGAACTGATTGATTACCCTTTAAAGCGTCTGGAATCGTATTTCAAGGGCAATGATTCTATAAATGAGAAAGATGCATACATTTATGCTTCATTTCTCTCGGCTCAATTAAAATCAATACAAGAAATTGCTAAGGAGTTAGATGAGGAGTACGCATCAGCACCGTAAGGCTAACAACCCTGGTGCAGCGGCTTGTATCAATCCGCTTTTAGCATAGCCAAGGTTTTGGCACCGCTGACCAGGAACGTTAGCTCCTCAGACCCGAAAGCAAAAGTCAAGTTTTAGATGAGATCGCTTTGTCTTACAGAACCATTTCTTGGCTCGCAATTTCTGGAATCTTAACGGAGCTAATCGCTAGCTTTTCTTCTATCACGAGTTCTTCCAGCGCTAACGGTTGCTCGTCTAACTTAGCTCCGATCTGGAGGGGAGCTTCTGCGGGTGCAGGTAAGCCATCAGGAGGCGTAATGATCACTGCTTTCGCAGGGAGTGAAGTCGGTCTCAGCTTATCTAGTGCCTGCTTCACAAACATCTGCATAAACGGCAATCGTCGGTTTTGCTCAAAAATGGTCTGCAAGATTTGCTGGAGTCGGTCTCGCTTAATTTCGCTGGACGCTTCACCCTCAAAATATTCGATTAAGGTTAAGCCTGCTAATCGGGTTAAGTAAGCGCCACTGACTCCTTGAATTAAACCACCCGCAATAAAGGTAACTGCATTGGTTTTAAGAATCCCTGCGATCGCTTGCGTCGAGACTTCTACCAATCCTAGTTTCAGCATCAACCCTGCGATCGTCGCTGCAATCGTCTTGGCTTGATCGAGGGAAAACTTACGCTGATACAACTTGCTCAAATCCATTACCATCTGCGCGTTAATCGCTGCCGTTGCCAATAGATCTAGCGCTGGAAATGGATTTGTAAACGCCGTTCCCGCCACAACCCACTGGGCTTGCTCGACGATCGGCATCGCACGATCGCGCCACACTTGGTTGAGAGCCGTCTTCGCTTCAGACTTAACTTCTTTCAAGTTGCTCAGTGAACTGGCAAGAATAAGCTGCTGCCCTTCCTGCATCAAAATCTGATTCAGCCGCTCAATTAAAGGTGAAATCTGCGGATTGGGTTTTTCCAGCCATTCTCTCGTCATCCCATCCGCGAGCAGCTGGCGGACTTTCACCTGGGTTGGGTTAGTTGCGATCGCAAGGACATCTTGCGGGGGGAGCAACTTTTGCACCCGTTGTCGAAGCTGCGTCAAAATAGCTTGCTGATCTTCAGGACGGTACTGATCCTGTTTGTTGAATAGAAGAATCAGCCGCTTTTGAGCCTTTGTAATCCGCTCAATGGCCTGAAGTTCGGTTGCCGTCAGATCTCCATTGGTGACAAACAGCACAAGATCCGATGATCTCGTTAGCTGCCACGCATCCCGCTCTGCGATGATGCCGCCTTCCGTCGCTGCAAATAATTCGGGTGTGTCATTCACCGTCAGCTTGTGCGAAACCTGCGATGCCCAATTTCTTTCTAGCAGCCCAGCTAATGTTGTTTTACCAACCGATTTTCCACCGATGGCAACAAGGCGAATGTCGTCACGCTGAAGTTCTTTTGTGACCTGATTGATCTGCGATCGCAAGTCCGATAACTGCTGAGCACTGCCGTCACTGCTTAGATCCGTCACTTCAAACGCCAGCTGATTGATCACGCTCTCCGCTTCGGTAAGCGCCGTCTTGACCGTGGTTAAAGTAACAGGGGCCGCTTTAGGCTGAAGCGGTTCGATTTTTTGGAATTTCATCACCGCCCAAGCGATGCCACTGCCCAGTACGATCGCAGGCAGCCAGTCTCCCAACAGTTGATTTAACCCATCAAATCCTAGAGCAAGCAGTGTTACCCCCACACCGCCATAAATAAGCGGACGACGCCACTGAACAGCCATTTGCAATACACTTCGCTGACTACTGACTCCCAGGATAAATCAAAGTCTCACGATTCGTGCAGCCTAACTTCTGTATGTGCGAAATCGTTTATTTACTCTCTACAAAAATTGCCTCAGCGCTGCATCCCTGAGTGTCTGCGAGTAAAAGTTTTTATGAGTGAATTCGTAAGTGATTAAAAAAGCGCTCTGGAACATCTAGAACCAGAGCGCTTTTTAACTTAACTTGGTGGCGGGGCATGGATTTGAACCATGGACCTTCGGGTTATGAGCCCGACGAGCTACCAGACTGCTCTACCCCGCGTCGCCTCATCTAGTATAACCACAAAGTTCAAAAGTTGCAATCTTTTCTTTAGAAGGTGAAGATGGAGAGGCTTTTTAACTTAATTAGAGCTACTTAGAGCTATGGCGACTTGGCATTGTATGAAGCAGTGCGGGGCATGTTGTAACCTCGATCCGCGCGATCGCCCCGATCTGGAAGACTATCTGACGCCCGATGAACTGGCGCTTTACCTCAGCATGGTAGGCGAGAATGGCTGGTGCGTGAATTATGACCCGTTTAACCGCGAATGTCGCATTTACGAAGACCGTCCGCGCTTTTGCCGCGTGACGCCAGAGACATTTCAGGACATGTACGACATTGAGCCAGATCAATTAGATGAGTTTGCTATCGCCTGTTGTCACGAGCAGATTGAAGGGGTTTATGGCGATCGCAGCTTAGAACTCCTAAGATTCGAGCGAGAAGTCGGAGTGGGGTAGAGAAATCTTGCCAATGCAAGTAAATTCCTAGATAATGAAAAGAAAATGAAAAGTCTTTCGCATGACAGTAACTCCCCTACCTACATCTGATACATCAAACATAGAGGTTGAGCCTTCTTTGCGGATCATGAGCGAGCAGCCTCTAGAAACCCCAGCGCTATCTACCAAAGGTCATTTCCTGAGCGTATTTGGTTCAACATTCGCCACTATTTTCTTAGCCGAATTGGGTGACAAAACTCAAGTTGCCACCTTGCTAATGAGCGCTCAATCTCACGCGCCTTGGATTGTGTTTGCGGGAGCCGCATCTGCTCTAGTGGCGACGAGTCTAATTGGAGTGATCATTGGGCGCTGGTTATGTCAAAACCTTTCTCCAAAAACTCTTGAGAAAGCGACAGGCTGCTTGCTACTGGTAATCTCAATTCTGTTAGTAATTGATATTGTGAGGATGTAGGGCATGGATTGGCGATTAATGGGAATCAGCTTTGCCACCGTCTTTTTAGCCGAGTTAGGAGACAAAAGCCAGCTTGCTGCGATCGCGCTCAGCAGCAACTCTAAAAATTCTCCTAAAGCAATCTTTTTGGGCACGATCGCAGCCCTGATCTTGGCAAGTGCGATCGGGGTTTTGGTTGGGGAAGGAACCGCTCAGCTTTTACCGACGCGCTGGACGAAGATTATCGCAGCGATCGGATTTGCAGGGATGGCAATTCGTCTACTCTGCTTCCCGTCTGCTGAAGAATCGGAACCTTCGCAGACTCAAACAACTTGCTCTAATCTCACAAAATCCCTTTGAAAACGCAAGCTGGACTCTAAGACAAAGTAAAAGAAGCAAAGTAAAAGCCCCCGGAGTAACCGGAGGCTTACTAGAGTTCACCGCATCCAAATAGCTGCTTAATCAGAAAAAGTAGGTTCGGAAAGCTGATTTACGTTCCACAGCAACAGCATTCCTCCCACAGACAATTTGAAAACCTCGATTAGCCAGTAGCTCACATGAAGCTCATTCATGCCGGTTGAAATACTTGCTGGCTCAAATAAATTGAGTTGTAATCCTAAAGCGCTCATGTGAGGAGTGAGAAAATACGTGCAGGTGAAGCTAGCAATTAGCAACAGCAGCGACAACATCACGTAACTTGATTTGCGAAGAATTCCTAAATGATACTGCACAAAAACGCTGGTTAAAACAAGAGCCGCGCATAGCAGTTCTAGGCGATTAAAGATTCCAAAAAGACTATAGCCAGCAGTCACAAAGTCAGGTTGTGATAACATCCCAGCTTGATAGAGGCTAGGCATAATTACCATGTCTAAAAACAAACTACTACTGATCCAAAAGCCCAAGGTAAAGATGAGAACCTTGTACCAGATGACGGGTTTTGAAGCGACCTGTGAAACCACAGCCATTGGATGAACCTTACATTTCTAATGTTCTGACTTGAGCTTAACAAAACTGGTTTTTAGTTGAATACAAAGCACAAGAAACTTATCAAAATGCTTTCTATCATTTCTTCTTAAACGAAATGGGTTTAGCCTTAAGAAGACCAAACCCATTTCGTTAAATATGCGTACGATAAGGTGAATATTCACTACAACCTACGATATGAAAGAAAATGTGAGAAACGGTTCACTTGCCTCCTTTTCGTAGCAATACAACTTGAGATTCCAGCAACGCACTAAACGAATGTAATCTGAGGTTGTAGAGGCTTTGGGTAGGAAACACAGACCCAAGAGCTAGAGCAGAGATCGAGGAGAAATATATCTCTGTGTCTTGTCTACTAAATTAGCATTACCGACCTGGTAAGTAGCTAGGCGGATTTAAACCGAAAACGCTCAAGTAAGTATCCTCCCGGTTGACTCCGTGCTTCCATTCCTCTGATTACCGCCATGGCTAAATCATACTCATCTTCAAACATCTGCCCTGCAATCTCATGGGCTTTGAGTTGATGCCACTGGTCTTCAATCCGATTCATCTTGGCACTGTACGGCGGCAAGAAAAAGAGCAGCACTCCCTGGTCTTGCCAACGTTGCCAGTGCTCTCGGACGAGGTCACACTTGTGAAATCGAACAGTTATCCTGCACGACGACCGTCAAGCGCCCAGTTTCTTTCAGGGTCAGGGCGGTTTTTTCAGCGATCCAGTCCATCACTTTGATGTAACTTTCGCCAGCAAATCCGCCTTGAGCGAGGGCATCCTCAACGGTTTTGTCGGGTTGCCAGAGTCCCAGAATGCTGATGCGGTTGCCTCTCGTCGGCACTTGTTCCAACTGTTTCTGCGACCCGACTGTCGCTGTAGCTGACCGGACTGTACAAACAGAATCCCGCTTCATCCAGGTACTTCAGGTCAATGTGCCCCTCCTGGGCGGCGAGTTCTAGCGTGGCGAGGTCGGACTGTTTGCGCTGCTGCTGCTCTGGGTCTGGACTTTGTGGTTGAGTATGACGGGTGCGCTTCCATTGGCACCCCTTTTTTGTAGAATCCGGCGGATTCGGTCAGGACTCAGCTTGATGACGCGCTCTTGCTCCAGCAGGGCGGATAATTGGGCACTGTTGTAGGTCCGTCTTAATCTCGCCTACCTATTTAATACAGTAATCAAAGTCGTGAGTTGCGGGATCTACTGCGGTAGTTTTGCAATTTCAATCGTGGATCTCCACTCATGATTGAGTAGATCGCGCAATTTAATGACGCGATCGCAAGTTTTCAATCGTTTAATCAGTACACTAGAGCAGCAAATTTGTTGCACAAAGCAGAATCGATCTTAAATTTTATGCATCTCACAACTGAAACCGCTATTTACGGTTCTCGTTCCGCAAGATGGGTTGCGCATCCATCCGTTGGGTCTATTGATTGATGCCAAACTACACTTAGAGCTATATTCGCATGAGGTAGACCCTTAGCCCGCTTGATGTAGCACCGAACCATAGACTTTAGCCTTAAATTCTAACTTTTGAGGTCGGCAAAGTTGACACGCCTGTAAATCCATCTACAAGCATGAAACGTGAATCATTGAAGAAAACCTTAATCAAAGTATTGTTACCGTTTGGATTGACACTGCTGCTGATCTTCTCTAAAGATTTTCTATTGCAATACACCGTTCAAAATCCTGGTCCGGCAAACAGGGTCGAAATCGGTGCAACATTTATTCAGATGAATGCTGAAGCGTTGAATTTAGATTGGAAAGCTGCATATAAAGAAATTATTAACGATCTCGGCATCAATCATGTTCGGATTCCTGTGTTTTGGGATCAGATCGAATCCGCACCCGGTATTTTTAACTGGAGCGCAATCGATTGGCAGATGAAAGAAGCTGCTAAAGCCAACGCAAACGTGCTTTTAGTTGTGGGACACCGCGTTCCCCGCTATCCAGAATGCTATGCACCCGCATGGACTCAAAACTTTAATGACCAGGAATTTAAGCAATCATTATTGAACATGATAGAAGCAACAGTACTTCACCTAAAAGATTATCCCGCCCTTGAAGCGTGGCAAATCGAGAATGAACCGTTAGCTAAGATTTTAGGCAAGATTTGGGGAGGGCAGACGTGCCGAGAGGTCGCTCCATTCATGACCGAGGAGATTAAATTTGTACGATCGCTTGATCCAACTCACCCAACTGTTGTAACGTTTGCCACAACACCTTGGATGGCTTCACAACTGCGACAAACTCTTAAGTTTGATAGTGATGTTATTGCCGTTACCCTATTCAACAAACTTTTTTTTAGAAGTCCGGTGTTTAACGGATATGTCGAGATGTTTAAGCTAGGATTTATCTCGCCATTGCGGTTGGCCTATCAAAAAGCAGTTGCAGAACATCAGGGAAAACAATTTTGGATTGCAGAACTGCAAGCAGAACCGTGGGGTCCAGATGGTCCTTATCAGTTTGAGCATCCTGAAGATGCATATTTATCCATGAATCCTGAACGCTTAACTGAAACTTGGACATACGCCATGCAAGCTGGGATCTCTAAGCTGTATTTCTGGGGTGCTGAATGGTGGTTAGCTGAGAGAAACAAAGGAAATGCTGTGATGCTGAATGCGGTGAAAAAACTAATGGTCGATCGCAAATAGTCTAATCAATACTGTGGTTCGCGTCGGGCATACTCAGAAAAAACTTCAGCAAACCAATCCATGTCTACCGTAAAGCATTGAATGCTATACTCAAAGCGCTTTTTACCGTCTGATGACTATGACCGATTCACCTCGCGACGTGAATTTAAGATCAGTACTGATCGTCGGAGCGGGTCAAGGCATTGGATTAGAGTTTGTCAAACAATTTTTAAGCACAAATCGCGCCGATCGCCTCTACGCCACCTATCGAAATCCGAAATCAGACCTGGTAACGATCGCAGATCCACGCCTGCGCTGTTTGCCAATGGATATTACCGACGAAACCCAGATCGCGGATGCGATCGCAGAGATTCAAACCGAAACATCCGCGCTGCATTACGTGATCAACTGCGTTGGCATTCTGCACGACTCGATCATGCAGCCTGAAAAAAGCTTGCGTCAGATCAATGCAGAGAACTTACTGCGGTATTTTCAAATTAATAGTGTTGGCGGCGTTTTATTAGCAAAACACGTGCAGCCGTTGTTAAAGCATCGCGATCGTTCTGTCTTCGCGACGATTTCTGCAAAGGTGGGCAGCATTGGTGACAATCACTTAGGCGGATGGTATGGCTATCGCGCCTCTAAAGCAGCTTTAAATATGTTGATGCGAACCACCGCGATCGAATACAAGCGAACCTGTCCACGTGCGATCGTCGTCACCTTGCATCCGGGCACAACCGATACTGAATTATCCCGTCCATTTCAGCGCAACGTACCGCCAGAAAAATTATTTTCCTGCGATCGCACCGTCAAACAACTATTAACTGTTCTCGATGGATTTCAAGAAAGCGATAGCGGTGAATTCTTTTCTTGGGATGGCAGTCGGCTACCTTGGTAAAGATGTAAATCTAATGAATAGTGTGCAAACACCTCCGTCTTCACACTATTCTCTACTGCTGACACTGAAGCGAATCAAACACCCTCTCGGCTTTTTCTCGTGCATCTTGTCCAGTCGTGAGCAAACTAATAATGTATCGATCGGCATTCAAGGTAACAGTGGCACGATACGTCACGCTGATTTTAGACGTAGAAGCAGATTGTTTTGCCCGTCCTTCTCCGATCGTCACCAGAACTGTTTCACCACAAAACTCTTTTGGCTCGATGCGTTCTCTTGTTACCTTAAAGTCTCCCGCATCTCCCAAAGAAATTGTGTCTAAAAATCGCTCAATTCTGCGTTTCTCGCCTTCTTGAACCCCTTTCATGCGGGCGGCCAGTAGCTGAATATCGGGTTGCTCTGCACTGTTGGTAATGAGCGCAACTCTAGCGCCCACAAAGTTTAATCCCAAGACACTCTGAGCATTGGGAATGTTGTATTTAATAATATTGTTCGCGATCGCGTCTGCTTGCTGTGGGCGTTGCCCGTTGGCGATAAATTTCATCGTCAGCCCCAGCGTCCCAACTCCTAGCAGCGCGATCGCGCCGAGCAACACAGCAGTGGATTCCCAAATCGTGACTTTGTACTGAGGAATTTGCGTCATTCCAAACTCACTCCCAAAAATCGATCAAAAAAGCGCGATCGCCAAACCCAACGCACAATAAAACACCACTCTATCGCAGCAAATCCTAGAAAAATGAGATCGGCAGTTTCGAGTGCCGACAATTCAAAGAAAATCCGAACGGGCGGAACGAATAAAATCAGCAAATATACAAAAATAAGTGCCACCGTCACAAACGTATAGCGCCAATCTCCACTCAATGGTTCACCCCCCACCCACGCTGTCGTTGGAGGTTTGAGAAATGGAATTAAAAGCAGTTCGCAGAATACCAAAATGGTTACTAACGCCGTGCGCGGCAGCGTAAAGTCAAGTTCGGTCATGGTGACGTTGAGCGGCAAATCGAGCGCTGCACTGACAAGATAAAACAGATAAATTGTCAGGGCGACTAATGTAATAGACAACGTTGCAGGCAACACAAAATGAAGCAACGAGCGAACCAGGCTTCGTTTTGGTTTTTCTCCAGGCTGCGCCCAAACCGGAATAAATAACGTCGGGATGCCAACGCCAATCAACGTAATAATCGCGCTGTGTTTATTCATGAGCGGAAAACTATCCGCGACGATCGCGGTTGCGAAAATTAGCAGCGTCACGCAGGATAATCGCACCATAAATAACTTCAGCGCGTCTAATACACCGTTGCGAATGCGCTGTCCTTCCAAAAACGTATGCGGCAATGCTTCAAACGAATCTTTTAGCAGCACAATGTCAGCGATTCCCCGAGTTGCTTTACTGCCACTTTCCATCGCAATTCCTAAATTGGCTTGTTTCAGGGAAAGCACGTCATTCACCCCATCTCCGGTCATCGCGACATAATGTCCTGCATCTCGCAAACTCCTCACAAGTTTGGCTTTTTGCTGAGGCGTAATGCGTCCAAACACATTGTACTGACGCGCGGCTTGGGTAAATTGCGCGTTGTCTAACCCAGCTAGTTGCATTCCTGAAATGAGTCTAATTTCATCGCTAAATCCGGCTTGCTTTGCCAATGCCGCTACCGTTTGCGGATTGTCTCCCGAAATAATCTTGATCGTAATTCCCGCTTTGACAAATCCTTGTAGCGTCTCCTGAACAGACGGACGCAACTGATCACTAAAACTCAATACAGCCAAAGGCGTTAGCGCGGCGGGTAAAAATGGAGTCTCGGTTTGAAGCAAGTCTGGACTATGCGCAAACAACACCACTCGCAAGCCTTGTTGCGTGAGTTGCTCAGTCAGTTGTTCAATGTAGTCTGACGCAGACGGACTGAGCGAAAAGCATTTTGTCAGCACTTCTGATGCGCCGAGAAAATACGTTCCAGGAATGTCACGAAAGGAAATGGCGCTCCATTTGCGCTCCGATGAAAATGGAACCTCCGATCGCAGCGATCGCGCATAGCCAGAACAGCTAAGCAAAATCGCCTCGCTGGTACGATTTCCAGCTTGTGTACTCGCGGCGTAATCACCCAGCAAGGTTCGCAGCTCCGATTCAGAGCGCTCGATCGGATAAATTGCGCCTAATTCAATCTGATTTGTGGTCAGCGTTCCAGTTTTGTCTAAACACAGGACATCGACATTACTAAGCGACTCGATCGCATTCGTTTGTTGAATCAAAACGTTTTCGCCCAACATTCTCACCGCACCCGTCGCATACGCTAACGTGATTGCAATCAGCAATCCGGCGGGGACGAGTCCAGCAATAACCGCCGCACGCTGCACCACTTCATTAAAAGGCTGCGATCGACTAATGAATCCAATCCCGACTAACAGCCAAAGAAACAATGCAACCAGCAACAACACTCGAATGATTAAATTAATTTCTTGCTGCAATGGCGTATAGATTTGTCGAAATTCTCTTGCGCCCACCACAAGCTGATAAGCCACTGTTTCGGTTCCCACTTTTTGCGCTTCATAATGAGCGCGTCCACTCGCACAAAAACTGCCCGAATAGACCGGATCGCCCAGTCGTTTAAGAATCAGATCCGATTCGCCGGTCAGCAACGATTCATCGACTTCGATCTGCCCGTCGCAAACAATCTGACCATCAACCAAAATTTGATCTCCTGGACTCACCCGCAGAATATCGCCTAAAACAATTTCGTTCGGGTCAGAGATGAGCGCTTCACCATTGCGAATAATCGTCGCTTGAGGGCGAGAGAGCAACGCGATCTCGTCTAGCTTACGTTTTGCCCAAATTTCCTGAACAATGCCAATAAGGACGCCGCTAAAAATTACAACCGCTACGAAAACGGCATCGCTTGGGCGTTTTAGCACAATAAAAACGCCGCTGATCACAAAAAAAACGGCATTTACAAAGGTAAATAGATTCTCACGAAAGATGCGCCAGTAGGAACGACTTGTCGGCAACGTTACCTGATTGGTGTGGCCCGCAAGCTTTTGTGCGTTGACTTCGCGATCGCTAAGTCCCTGTACCTGTGTCATGAGAAGAGTTTAAGCCCGATTATATTACGCATAATGCCGTGCAGATCAACGGTAAGCATTTGATTGCCAAATTCTATGCAGCTCTACAGAATAATTTAGATTGACAGTAATTTAGCTCTTTAGATCTACAGTAGGACTTGCAACCGCAGAATGGAGTTCCATGTTCTGTAGAAGTGATCGCTGTTGCTTTGTTGATTGTTGAGAAACATGTTTGAAATGCAACACTGAAAACCATTTATGTAGTAAGATGCGAAACTGATTTGTAAACGTTGAGCAATCAACTTAAATTCTTTTGCAAACCATTATATTGCAAGTCCGAAATCTCAGAATTCTAAGTGTAGCTGGGTGTTTCTTGATAGAGAAAGACGACTTGATTTTATGCCGCGATCGTTTGAGGACAAGCTGAATGTTTAGGTCTAGCCGTAAAACTTATAGTTATAGGTCTAGCCGTTCGCTGTACCAAAAGAAAAAACCCTTACCCCGCAAGTGGGTTTTGCTCTCAATTCCACTCGCTTTGATTGGGTTAGAGTTGCTGGTGCGGCTGATTGTTGGAGTTTCCGGAAAAACAGATGAGCTATCAGCGTTTCAGGGCGAACCGCTGAACGTCACCGCCTATCGATTAAAGTATCTCGATCGCGCGGGCAAGATGTTTGACGGGCTTCCCAACCAAGGACAACTGACGGTGAAGCAAAGTCCGGTGATGGGCTATCGGTTGGTGGGCAACCAGGAAAGTCAAGACTGGAAAATTAATGAACAAGGGTTTCGGAGTGATCAAGCGATCGCGCTCGATAAACCAAAAGGCGAAGTCCGAATTTTTGTTTTGGGCGGCTCAACCGCTTTTGGGCAACTCAGTTCTAGCAATGAAGCGACGTTTACCCAAAAACTAGAAGCTCGTCTAAACCAGCAAGTGGCGGCTCAAAAAGCCAATCCTGGTAAATTTCGTCCGGCTGTTCTGCCTTATTTTGCCGATGAGTTAGACAAAGCTCTAGCGCTCCCGCCGCAAATTCGGGAAAATCGCTACAACGTGATTAACGCGGCTGTACCGGGCTATATTTCTGGCAACGAACTGTCTAAGCTGGCGTTTGATGTGTTGCCTTATCAGCCCGATCTCATTGTCGTTCTCAATGGCTATGCTGATTTGCTCGTGCCAAGCACTCAAGAAGGCAGCGATATTCCGGGTACAGAAAGTTTGTTAGAGAGCGCTCCTCGTCATTTACTTGTCGGATTAACGCAGCAGGTCAAAAATTTATTCTCGCAGCTGTTTCTGGTTAAAGCCTTTCAATATTGGGTGCTACAGCCTCAAACTTCGCTCAAACAAGTCATTCCTCCCAGTGAAGGAGATGCGTCGTTGACGCAACGGATGCCTACCGAGGCAGATGAACTCAACCGCCGAGCAGAGCGCTATCGCCAAAATATGGGTCAACTGGCGCGGCTCACGAGTGCCTCAAAAGTTCCGTTGATTGTGGCAATGCAGCCCGAAATTACCAGTCGGGGTGCGAGCCAAACGCCCCGCGAGAAAGAGATTTTGGAGCAACTCGGCTCGCAGTATCCGCAACAGGTGAAAGCGGGATATTCAGAGTTGCAGCGATCGCTGGATCAAGTCAAAAAAGAAGTGCCGCAGGTCACTACGTTTAATTTCTACAATGCTTACGCTGGCTTTAAGGGCGATGCGTTTCAAGACGCGATTCACCTGACGGACGATGCCAACACTGCTCTAGCAAACCGCTTGTTTGACGCGATTTCAAAACAACTCCAGCTTCAACCCAAACCCTACAGCGGGACACAGCCCCCCGCTTCGTGAATATAACTTCTGATAGAAGGATTCTCTTGAAGCGATCCCCTAAGATAGCTGCGGTTGCGGTTTGCGTAATTGCATCGCGATCGCATTATGTTCATGGAGGAATTTCTATATGAAAGGTTTACTATCATCATTGCGCCAAAGCCTACTGCGCGGCATGGTTATCGCATTCGTGGGACTGCTAAGCTGGGTTGGCATGAGTGCAATCTCAGCTAACGCGATCGCAGCGCCGACCGTTGACGATGTGAGCGGACAGCAAGAAGTGATCAGCCCGGACAGCCAGAAGTATGGCTCCCGCGAAGAAGCATATGACAAAGCTGTGCAAGCAATCAAAGATCCGAAAGGTGCAGAGAAAGAATACGAGAAAGACTTAAAAATCTTTAAGAAAGAGACTCCAAACGCAGACAAGGTTATCGAGAATACAGCGAAGGCAGTGAAGAAAACCGTAGGCCAAGAATAACAGCTTGTTGGGTCAAGCGTAATCCTCTCGGTTTTGCTGCTTCAAACGAGTGAACACAGCCAATAATTACAGTGATGAATAAGCCCTGTCTTTGTATGAGCAGGGCTTGTTTTTGTAAATCAGTGGTTCTGAACAGAGACGAAGGGTACCTGCATAACGTTATGCAAAAACATTATGCAAAGAGAGATAAATCCTGCTTACTCTTTCCTCCCTCATCCCGCGTTTTCAGCCTCTTTGCCCGTGTTCCTGTAGAGCTTGGCAACTACAATGTATAAGAAATTTCGCACCCCTTGATTTATGACAGCCAATCCGTTGTGGTACAAAAACGCCATTATTTATGAATTATCGGTTCGAGCATTTGCCGATAGCAATGGAGACGGAATCGGCGATTTTGTCGGATTAACCCAAAAGCTTGATTACTTAGAAGAATTGGGCGTGACTGCCCTTTGGCTGCTGCCATTTTTCCCATCACCGCTTCGAGATGATGGCTATGACATCGCCCATTACACCAGCGTCAATCCGATTTATGGAACGCTCGACGACTTCAAAGCGTTTCTAAAAGCGGCTCACGATCGCGGCATTCGGGTCATTATTGAACTAATTATCAATCACACCTCCGATCAACATCCCTGGTTTGATCGGGCGCGGCGTGCCCCTGAAGGTAGCTCAGAACGGAATTTTTATGTCTGGAGCGACACGGCTGAGAAATACTCGGACACGCGAATTATCTTTCAAGATTTTGAAACGTCAAATTGGTCATGGGATGGGATTGCCAAGGCATTTTATTGGCATCGCTTTTACCATCATCAGCCTGATCTCAATTACGACAATCCCGACGTTCAAGAAGCGGTATTTGAGATTTTAGATTTTTGGATGGATTTGGGAGTCGATGGGTTACGGCTGGATGCCGTGCCATACCTTTATGAGCGAGAAGGCACGAACTGCGAGAACTTGCCCGAAACGCACGCTTACCTAAAAGCCCTACGATCGCACATCGATTCAAAATACCCCGACCGAATGCTGCTCGCGGAAGCGAATCAGTGGGCAGAAGATGCGGTGAAATATTATGGTGACGGTGATGAGTGCCACATGAATTTTCACTTTCCGCTCATGCCTCGATTGTTTATGTCGGTGCGAATGGAAGATAGTCTCCCGATTATCGACATTCTCCAACACACGCCGCCAATTCCTGAGAACTGCCAGTGGGCGATCTTTTTACGCAACCACGACGAATTGACCCTAGAAATGGTCACGGACGAAGATCGCGATTATATGTACAACGTCTATGCTCAAGATCCGATGATGCGGGTGAATGTCGGCATTCGGCGGCGTTTGGCTCCGTTGTTGGGGAACGATCGGCGTCAAGTTGAGTTGCTCAATAGCCTGCTGTTCTCCTTGCCCGGAACGCCTGTGATTTACTACGGCGATGAAATTGGCATGGGCGACAACGTGTATCTAGGCGATCGCAATGGTGTCAGAACCCCAATGCAGTGGACGAGCGATCGCAATGCTGGATTTAGTCGGGCGGCGTCTCAAAAACTGTATTTCCCCGTGATTATTGATGCAGAATATCATTACGTCACGACTAACGTTGAAGTGCAGAGTGCAAATCAATACTCGCTCTTGTCGTGGATGAAGCAGGTTATTGACCTTCGCAAACAGTATGCTGTCTTCGGAAGCGGTGACTTTAAGTTTTTGCCCTCTTCTAATCACAAAGTTTTATCGTTTATTCGCGCGGATCAGGAGAGCAGAATTTTAGTCGTTGCAAATCTTTCTGCGGCGGCACAGTCGGCAACATTTGATCTGTCGCTGTTCACAGACTACACGTTGACTGAAATGTTTGGGCAGACCGAGTTTCCCCCGATCACGGATGATCCTTATCGGCTCAATCTTTCCCCTTATGGGTTTTATTGGTTTGTCATGAAACCGATGTAATGACGCCCTGCCCGCAATTCGCCTATCGCTTGCGCTCTTGTAATTTGCGATAGACGGCGCTCAGATCCACACGGTGATAGGCGATCGCAACGAGGGTGTGATAGAACAAATCTGCGACTTCTCCCGCGATCGCCTCTGCGTCATCGTCCTTACAGGCCATCACCACTTCTGCCGCTTCTTCGCCAATCTTCTTGAGAATCTTGTTGTCGCCGCCGTCGAGCAGTTTGCGAGTGTAAGAGCCTTCGCTCGGAGTATCTCTGCGATCGCAGATGATCGAAAACACTTGTGACAAGGTATCGGCAGGTGGCGGTGTTACCCCGCTATTCACTTGGTGAAAACAACTGCGTTCTCCGGTATGGCAGGCAATATCGCCGCTCTGTTCGACGGTGACTAGCAGCGCATCGCTATCGCAGTCATAGCGGATCGCTTTGACCTTTTGAGTATGTCCAGACGTTGTGCCTTTGTGCCAAAATTCTTGCCGCGATCGGCTCCAAAACCACGTTTCACCCGTTTCCAAGGTTTTCTGAAGCGAGTCTTGATTCATCCAGGCCATCATCAACACAGTGCCGTCGAGATAGTCTTGCACGATCGCAGGTACTAAGCCGCGATCGTCATATTTGATCGTTTCAACGGGAATTGATTGCGCGGAGATGAGTTCAGAAGACATAGCATTCAAAAAATCTAACTTCAAAAAACCTAACGGGCGGCTGCATTGATTATTCTAAGGGGAAATGCTCGGCTAAATAGCGTTTGGCGGTGTCGCGATCGTGGATATCCCCATCCAAGGTTGCCATCAATAGGTGATCCAAGATTTCTTTAAACTGCCGACCTTGCTTGTAACCCAGTTGCTTGAGGTCATTTCCATCTAACGGCGCTTTTACCCGCGACCAACAGGTGAGGTATTGCCAGATGCGTTGCCGAGGCGATTGGCTTCGCCAAGCTCCACCGGATCGCACGGCTACTAGGGTCAACATCGGGACATCATAGGGCTTGAGCAGTTTCACCACTTCGCTGGGTCGAGTTGCTTGGGGCAGCGTTGCTATCAGTTGCGCTTGCACTTGGCAGAGGCTAGTGAGACGCTCGATGCTGTCATGAGGAAGCTGGAGCGTTTGAGCAACAAATCCGCGTTCTTCAGGGGCTAATTGCGCTAGGAGAACTTCGAGCAGCAGTTGCCAGTGAATCAACATCTGCTGCGGATCAAAACGACGGAGCCAGCGATCGACCAGCCGCAACTGCCACCACAATTCGTCATCTAGTTCTAATGTGGGGTGAATGCAGCTTAACGCTCCTAGCTCTGACAGCTTCTTGAGGGCGGGCTTCCAATAAGGCGCTTGCAAGATGTGCTTCAGTTCGGCTTTGAGGCGAGTTTGCAGAGCAGGCGCAATGACTCGTTCGGACTGGCCCGATTGAAATTGCGTGTAAATGCCACTAGCGATCGCATAGCGAATGAATCCTTCAGTTTGCGACTCGATCTCAAATCCAAGCCGCACGGCAAATCGTACGGCTCTAAAGATTCGGGTCGGGTCTTCAATAAAACTATTGGTGTGTAGCACGCGAATGTGCTTTTTCTGCAAATCCAACACGCCGCCGAAAAAATCGAGCAATTCATTCGCACGAGGATGGGTTAACCGCAGTGCCAACGCGTTGATCGTGAAATCCCGACGATAGAGGTCTTGACGAACCGAACTTGCCTCAACTTCTGGGTTGGCGGCGGGATAGGGATAGAACTCCGTCCGAGCGGTGGCAATGTCGATCCAGAGCGAATCGAGAGTGGGATCGTTGTGCCACAGCAGCGCTGCTGTTTGAAATTTTCCGTGAATCTCTAATCGCGCTTGAGGGTAGAGGGCTTGCAGCGATCGCGCTAATTCGACTCCCGCTCCGACATCGGCAGACTGGTGAAAGCCATCGACAACGAGATCAATGTCATTTAGCATCACAGGCTGATCTGGCTCGGCAAGTAACAGATCGCGGACACCGCCACCGACGAGATACAGATGCCATCCGCGCTGTTGGGCTTGCTCAGATGCGATCGCCAGAATTTTCTGCAAAGGTGGAGTCAATCGGCCGAGATCGAGCCGCGCCGTGTGTGAGCGTCCAGGCGATCGCCCAGTCGATGGGTCAGAGGATTTGGAGTGTTGGCTTCCCGCTTCGTGCAACTGCCGTAAAACATCGGTTCGAGTCACAATTCCAACGAGTTGCTCTTGCTCCAAGACGGGAAGCCGACCGATATCGTAAGTGACCATTAACGATTCGATCTCGGGAAGCAGGGTTTCGGGTGCGATCGTTTTCAAATTCGTCGTCATATAGCCCTTAACGGGTGCATGAGAGAATCCGTGATGCAACGCAATATCTAAATCGCGACGAGAAATCATACCCACTAGACGATCAGCATCCACAACCGATAAGCCAGAATGTCCGTACCTCAGTAAAATTCGCTGAGCTTCATCAATTGTCGTTTCTGGTCGAATGGTTCTCACCGGCGAGGACATCAAATCTCGCGCGGTCGGTGGTTGGGGAATCTGATCTCTAAATTGAGCCAAAATCTGATCCAGAAGCGGCTGGGGATCTTCTTCTCGACTCGTTAATGCTGCTGCTTTGGGATGTCCACCTCCCCCAAACGGGCTAAGCACCGCATTGAGATCCGTTCCTGAAATGTGCGATCGCGCAATCACCGCCAGCACATTTCCACCGTCTCGGCACGCCGCCCCCCGACAATAGTGATGCGCCAAAAATAGGGCGTCCATATCTGTCAGTTCCATAATTCGGGAGGCAAGGCTTGAGAGTCCCGGCACATAGTCCTCAGTCTGAAGCACGACCCAGGCGATCGTTTGCCCGCGAATGGTTTCGGACTGTAACTGCTCTAGCGCCTGACCCAAAAGCTCTTGCAGTTGAGGAGAAAGACCGGGATCGACGTACTCTGCGATCGCGCTTAGACTTGCATCTTGAGTCATGAGCCACGCTAATGCCGCTGCATCCCTAGCTGTTGTGTGATCGTAGGTCAGCGAGCCAGTATCGGTGTGAATGCCGAGTGCCATCACCGTTGCTTCGCTGGGTGTGAGTGAAATCGACTGAGCTTGCACGATCTCCGCAATCAGCGTGGTGATTGCTCCAACCGAATCAAAATGAACTTCTGTTGCGGGAATATCACTGTCAACGCTTTTGTGATGGTCGTAAATAATAATGTCAATGTTGGGCAGATCGATCCACTTTGCAGTAGCACCGATGCGATCGCGGCTTTGGGCATCAACGATCGCGATCGAGCGAATTAAATCTGGATTCACTGATCGCGGCTCGATCAAAGGATATTCATCGCGGTGGAGCGCCAAAAAGTCCCGCACAGCAGGATGGGCACCTCCTGAAAGGACAATCCGCGATCCCGGACGCAAGCGGCTGACCCCAACGGCAGCACCTAGGGTATCAAAATCTGCTGTGGTGTGACATAGAATCAAGTCCATCATTTCTGATAAGTTACTTAGTGATAGTGAAAACGCAGTTTCAATAACTGCCATAACTGGATTTAATTTGCTGTTTAGGGAGAAGGAAATGTCGATCGTATTTCAAATTGCATTAACTGCGCTGGTTCTCTTCTCGTTTGTCATGGTGATTGGCGTTCCTGTTGCCTACGCTTCACCAAGCAACTGGGATCAATCGAAGCGCTTGATTCTGCTGGGGTCAGGAATCTGGTTTATTTTGGTGATTACTGTCGGGGTTCTAAACTACCTCGTGGTGTAAATTTGCGTGTGCAGGGTTGCGGTCGTGGGGAAGAGATTTTAGTATTTCAACCCCACCCCTCTATTCTTCCGTCCTGCTAAGATAAGTTTTTCTAAACTTTCTTTGCTAAATGTTAAGGTCTAAATTAGTAAACCGGATTAATCCTACCAAAGCCGACGGATCTCGCTAGGTTTGAGGAGGCATCCTGAAGCAGGTTCTCACCCCCAAAGGCAGAAAATCTGTTTAAGCTATCGGTGTGCATCACGTTGGTACTCAAATTAAACAATGGCTATTTTTGAAGGAACATTTGCTCAAACCGATGGGTTACGGTTTGCGATCGTTGTAGGTCGCTTTAATGATTTAGTGACGGGAAAGCTCTTAGAGGGCTGTCAAGACTGTCTCAAACGGCACGGAATTGATGTCAACCCTCAAGGAACTCAAACCGACTATGCCTGGGTTCCCGGCGCGTTTGAGTTGCCTTTAGTCGCGCGTCAGCTTGCCATGTCCGGTCGGTATGATGCTGTCATTTGCCTGGGCGCAGTGATCAAAGGGCAAACGCCTCACTTTGATTATGTCTCGGCTGAAGTGTCTAAAGGCATTGCAGCGGCTGGATTTCAAACGGGCGTTCCTGTCGTCTTTGGCGTATTGACGACAGACACCATGCAGCAAGCCTTAGAACGAGCCGGCATCAAGAGCAATTTAGGCTGGGAATATGGCATGAGCGCTTTAGAAATGGCCAGTCTGATGCGTCAAGTCAAAGGTGCAGTGCCAAATCCCTACGCTAATTCGGACTATAGCAATCCGGACTATGCAAACTCAGCCGCTGCAAACTCAGCTATTTCCTCCGCTGGACATCACACTCTTCCTGCTTCAACAGTACATGTTTCAGAGGCCTCTAATCAGCCGCTTTCGTAGCCGCGAATGCCGCGAATCCACACGATTTTGCACGTGCTACGGCAGGTGATCGGGTTCTAGAAAGGCGTCTCAAAAGGGCGTCTTTTTAAATTTTGTTTGAAAATTCCCAGCAACCGAAGCTCTAAAAAGGATCGCAGAATTTTTCTCATCCAGACATCCTCGTCCACTCTATGCTATAAACTACAGTAATCTTGTCGAGAAACCGGAGATTAAAGATCAGGGATGAAGGATGAGGAATGGAAAGTAGTCAAAGTCGTTGTGAACTGTTGATAGCGTTTCTCGCCTGCTTGTATCCCAATTCTGGTTATCCCTCATCCCTCATCCCTCATCCTTCATCCCTTAAGAGATCGCCGTGGCCATCACAGTTCAAGACGTTTCTAAGCAGTTTGGCAGTTTTCAAGCCCTTGATCGAGTCTCGCTAGAAATTAAAAGCGGTTCTCTAGTGGCGCTATTAGGTCCGTCCGGGTCGGGCAAATCGACATTACTGAGACTGATTGCGGGTTTAGAGATGCCAGATTCTGGAAAGATTTGGCTGACGGGAGAAGACGCCACCGATCGCAGTGTGCAAGAGCGCAATATTGGATTTGTGTTTCAGCATTACGCGCTGTTTAAGCATTTGACCGTGCGTAAAAATATTGCCTTTGGGCTAGAAATCCGCAAAGCGTCAGCCAGCAAAGTAAAGAAGAAAGTTGAAGAATTGCTGGAGTTAGTGCAATTGAGTGGACTGGGCGATCGCTACCCGTCTCAACTCTCTGGAGGACAGCGCCAACGGGTTGCCCTAGCGCGAGCCTTAGCGGTGGAACCTCAGGTTCTCTTGCTCGACGAACCGTTTGGCGCACTCGATGCCAAAGTGCGTAAAGATTTGCGGGCATGGCTGCGGCGACTGCACGATGAAGTCCACGTGACAACCGTGTTTGTCACCCACGACCAAGAGGAGGCGATGGAAGTCTCAGACGAACTAGTGGTGATGAACAAAGGCAAAGTCGAGCAAATTGGAACGCCTGCCAATATTTACGATCATCCCGCCAGCGCTTTTGTCATGAGCTTTATCGGACCGGTCAACGTGCTGCCCAGTTCGTCACACATTTTTCAGAACAACGGGTTTGACTCTGCCCATCCAGAAATGTTCTTGCGTCCTCAAGATGTGTTGATCGAAACCTCTCCCAATGGCAGCACGGTTTCCGCTAGAGTCACTCGTCTGATTCATCTGGGCTGGGAGGTCCAGGCAGAATTATCTCTTGATGACGGTCAGATTGTCACAGCGCATTTGACCCGCGATCGCTTCGATCAGTTGAACTTAGCGCCTCAACAACGGGTATACGTCAAACCCAAAGATGCAAAGTCTTTCCCGCTCTACTACTCGATCTAGCTGAAGGGATGAGGGATGAAAGATGGCTTGATAGCGCTGTGCGAGCAGGAATTACCTACAGCAGTGCTGACACAAGAAATGAGGAATGTTGAAGTTTTTACTTCATCCCTCATCCCTCATCCCTCCCCTAGCTCAGTAGTAGAATGATGGAGTCTAGAAAATATTGCCTCTGCTATGGTGACGCTCTCGCCCGAACTCAAAGCCCGTCTCTCTCAGCCTCTCAAGATAGGACATGTTGAGGTCAACAGCCGAGTGCTGCAATCGCCCCTTTCTGGAGTGACAGATTTAGTGTTTCGACGGTTGGTGCGCCGCTATGCGCCCGAGTCGATGATGTATACCGAAATGGTCAATGCGACCGGATTGCATTATGTCAAGCAGCTTCCGATCATTATGGAAGTCGATCCGAATGAGCGTCCCATTAGCATTCAGCTATTTGATTGCCGTCCCGATTTTTTGGCAGAAGCCGCCCAGAAAGCGGTTGCTGAAGGAGCCGATACGGTCGATATCAATATGGGTTGTCCGGTCAATAAAATCACTAAGAATGGCGGCGGCTCGTCATTGCTCAGGCAACCTGAATTAGCCGCAGAAATTGTGCGATCGGTGGTTGAAGCCGTTGAGGTTCCGGTGACAGTCAAAACGCGCATCGGCTGGACAGAAAAAGAAATCAACATTCTTGACTTTGCTCGCCGCATGGAAGATGCAGGCGCAAAAATGATCACTGTGCATGGACGAACTCGTGCCCAAGGCTATAACGGCTCTGCCAAGTGGGAATGGATCGCCAAAGTCAAAGAAGTCCTCTCAATTCCGGTCATTGGTAACGGTGACATCTTCTCGGTCGAGTCGGCGGTGCGATGTCTAGAGCTAACCGGAGCCGATGGCATCATGTGTTCACGGGGCACGCTGGGCTATCCGTTTTTGGTGGGCGAGATTGATCACTTTCTCAAAACAGGAGAGGAAAGACTTCCCCTCACGCCCGTTGAGCGGCTAGAGTGCGCTCGTGAGCATTTGCAAATGCTGTGGGAATATAAGGGCGATCGCGGCGTTCGGCAAGCCCGCAAACACATGACGTGGTATTCCAAAGGCTTTATGGGCGCGGCAGATTTGCGCGGACAGTTGAGTGTAATTGAGAATGTTCATCAAGGGTTGGACTTGATTGATACCGCGATTACTCGTCTCAATCAATCTGGGTGGCAAGCCGAAGCGGAACCTGAACTCATCGCGCTGTAAAACGATAAACGCAATGTGTTGTATAGCACTTTCGTTATGTCGGATCTTCTGTCACGCTTGTGTGAATTTGTAGTGAATCTATCAGGATCGAGCAGTTGCTTTAAGCTCAGTCACACTGATTTAGCATTGTATAAATCGCGATCGCTGTGCCTGTACTCTTGAACTGACTGTGAAGCTACTAACTCTTTAGCGATGAGGAACGAGATGTTATGCCATTTACACTCATTCAAGGTACGTTTGAGCCATCGAGTGGAATACCAGATGGAGATTCAGTCCGTTTCAAGGCAGATGACGATACGCTATTCGACAAGTTAGGTGGAAGAGTCGAGTTCAAGAGCGAAGGACAAGTGCAACTACGCTACGAAGGCATTGATGCGCTTGAAAAAGCGGCGAAAAAACCCTTTTCGTCAGACGCCACCGACCGCAACATCGAGCTACTTGGAGGCAAAAAGGCTGGGTTGCCAGGATATATTCTTTCTGGCAATGCCGATGGAAATGGGCGTCCTGTTTGCTTTGTCTTCGTTGGCAAACCTCCAAAATGGGACAATTCCGATCGAGGAGAGGAGCTAACCGCCGATTTGTTGCGGGAAAGCATTAACTACAAGCTCCTTCAAGAAGGATTTGTTTACCCCATGTTTTACGAGACGCTTTACAAAGAGTTGCGCGATGTGATGGCTGCGGCAACGGAGAAGGCACGAGCAGAGAAGGCAGGAATTTGGAAGGCGGATCGCTCAAATCAAGGCGTTGAGATTGACATTCCTCCTAATTTGGCAGAATTACCACCTATTTTTCCGAAGTTGTGGCGGCGGCTGGAATCGTTTTATCAACGTCCTTCTAACCGCGACAAAACATTGAAGCAGTTTGTGGCAGCGCTATCACGAGGCAAAGACCGACTCTTTACCATTCCAGATCAACGCTCGATCAAGCTTTCCACAGCGCTGAAAGTGAGTGGAAATAAACTGACAATGCTATATAAACCAGAGGAGATGGTATTTGAATCGGATGTTCGGATTGAGCGAGTGATTGCAAGTATGACGACATCCACCTTTTAGAAACACTGGTTGTAGGACTGAGGGCATTGTCCAGCGATCGACAATGCCCGTCGATCCCAATTCATCCAGCCCAACTTGCAGAAGATCATCTTTAGACCTCTTCCATAAACACGACCGATGAGAATGACAACGGAGTTAGTAGGTCTGGAAGCTGACAATCAACGCTGAAATCATTAAAATTTGGCGATAAAACTATCATTTCACCCCTAACGGCATGACTAAGACATCTATTACTGATGCCAAAAGAAGAGTTTCAAAGCGTCATTTTGCCCTTGGAGTACTGATAGCAACTTTCTTCACTCTCTGCTTTACAGCTAGGCTAGTCCCAAGCCCCACAAGCGACAGGGCTATTTTTGTTTCTGTAGCCGAGTATCTACTTTCAGGAAATCAGCTCTACATAGATGTCTACGACAATAAAGATCCTTTGTTTTTTTACGCTGTGTCGCTGCAGCGAGTGTTTGGAGGGATAGGTGAATACCTATTTGAGTTGCTAATGGTAGTTATAGCAACAGTATCTGCATACGACATCTCGTGCATGATTGAGTGCACTCACACGATGCGTAAAAGAATTTTGCTGATTGCAGTACCTCTGCTTGTAACAGGGGCTTTCTGGCTTCCAGGATATACTACTCTGCCTGGTACAGCGCTCAGCTTATTGGCCTGCTCTTTCTTTCTTAGAAAAAAGATGCTACTTGCTGGTGGATGCATAGGATTAGTGGCTTTCACGAAATTAATCGCGTTTCCTCTGCCGGCTGTCTTCTGCCTTACCTATGAGCTTATTCTTTGGGATAAACAAGTTAGCCGCGAAAATCTCAAGCGCTTAATTACAGGATTCACGTCTGTTTCTGCGATAGTCATCGTCATACTTCTCACTAGGCATGAATTACTTGGCTATCTGCAAACTCAGCAAAATAACTTCTTCTATTCTCAAAGTCTACTGACAGACAACAGTTCCTTTGTAAACTCTTTTGCTTCACATCTTCGGACGATGTTCCTAAGATCCCCTAAGACATTGCTTCTGCTATTTTCATTAATCGCAAGCATGGGTTTCTCTGAATACATAGCAATTCAATCCAGGATTGAGAGAAAAATTAAGGCTTTTTTGATTGGTACACTCGCAACATGCATTATTTCGATAATCGTATTAGGGCTGACAGGCATATGGGAGCATCACCTGTCGCTGATATACTTCTCGCAAACTCTAATGCTTATCTGCATAGCAATAAGCATTAATTCAAAGAGGATCTTTGCTGGTTCATTATTCGGAATTGTAATAGTAGTTTCGGCCATCCTGCTTAGTGGGACACCACGTGTTACTAGCCATTATGCTGACAACCCAATGCAAATAATCCCAAGGATTGCAGCCTTGACTCAACCCTCAGTTGACTTGAAGGCGTTTAGATCTATGTATCCAAATGGAACAGGATTTGCGAGCCTTGGTCAGAACACCAATGTAATGCCACATGGAGCAGCCAATGACAGACTTATGTGCCCGGACTTCCATCAATATGCTTGGTACTCTCCTGAAAAGCTTAGGCATATTCTTGACTGTGCCAAAACAGCACCGACCCTTGTTGTTGATAGAAAATTTGTGCGTTTGGAGGAAGCACCTAACTTTTGGCCAAGGGAGGCTCAAAAACAAATTCTGCTAAAGAATTGGAATGATTTTGTGACGGCAGGGGAACGTATAATTCAAACCCAGTACTGGTGCAAGAATCTAGAGAGCATGAGAATTTGTAGCAGAGAACGACCAAAATCTTAATAGTAGCTAAGTGACAGAACCTCCGTTTGCATGACAATAACACGAGGCTACTTGGCTACCTGGTGTCTTGAAAGCAGTCCTTTCATCAAGAGATCATTTTTCATCAATCCGTTTTTGTAATTGCTTGATCGCTTGATACATCTCAGACAATCGGCTGTAAAGGATGGATGATTTTAGAAAAACCTTGTGGTCTACCGCAGGATAGCCAGATACGGTTCGACCCGCCGGAACGTCTTGTGTGACACCTGCTTTTGCAGATACGATCGCGCCGTCCCCAATGGTGATTTCATTTCCTACCCCCACCTGTCCTGCCAGAATCACGCGGTTTCCGATTGTGGTTCCGCCAGCGAGTCCGACGTGAGCCGCAAACGCGCAGCCATGACCAATCTGACAACCGTGACCAATCTGCACTAAGTTATCAATTTTGGTGTTGCGACCGACGCGCGTTTCACCCACCGCAGGTCGATCGACGTTTGAATTTGCCCCAACTTCAACCCCATCTTCTAACACGGTGTAACCCGATTGCTCCATCTTGAGCCAGCCCTCGCGGGTAGGCACAAACCCAAACCCTTCAGAACCGATCACCGCACCGCAGTGAATCACGCAGTCTGCCCCGATTTGAGTCCGTTCCTGAATGGAACAGTTTGCATGTAATACTGTGCGATCGCCGATTTGCGACTCTGGATAAATCACTACATTCGGATGAATGATGACATCATTGCCCAGCTTAACGTTTGCGCCAATCGCAACATGAGCGCCAATCGCAACGTTTTGACCAAGCTGGGCAGATGGATCAATGACGGCGGTAGGATGGACGCTAGGAGAAGGTTTGAAGGGTTGATAGAACAGCGCGATCGCTTGGGCAAAGGCCAGTCTTGGGTTGCCAACCTCAACCCAAGCAATCCCTCGTTCTGTAGCATTGGTCTGGAGAGTTGGATTCGCAGGCAAAATCAGCGCGATCGCTCCAGTGGTTGAAACTTTAGCCGCATGTTTTCCACCATCTACATAACTCAATTGGTGGCGTGTTGCTTTGTCGATCGCGGCAACTCCAGCGATATCTGGATCGTTGTCATTTATGCTGAGACTACTATTCGTAGCCGCATTGCCCAATTTATGAACGAGGTCGCTAAATTTCATTCAACCCTCTCTAATCTCCAAGAATGCAGCACACTCGACATGCGCGGTTTGTGGAAAGAAATCCGCTGGTTGAACTCTCATGAGCTGATATTGTGCATCAGCACACAAGAGTTTTAGATCTCGTGCTAAGGTCGCTGGGTTACAACTGACGTAAACAATGCGCTTAGGTTTCGTATCTCGCAGCGTCTCGATGATAGAAGCATCACATCCCTTTCTCGGCGGGTCGAGGAGAACAATGTCTGGATCGACATCTAAAGTAGAAAAAACTCGTTCAACTGGGCCAATGTGAAACTTAACGTTTTCAATGTGATTGAGACGAGCGTTTGCTTTGGCTTGGTCGATCGCTTCTGGCTGGATTTCAAGCCCAACGGCGTATTTGACTTTTCGCGCGATCGGCAGCGTCAACGTCCCCACTCCGCAGTACAAATCCGCTACGATCTCTGTTCCCTGCAAGTTCAACTCATCGACAATCACTTGAAACAGGGCTTCTGCCGATTCGGTGTGAACTTGAAAGAACGTGTCAGCCCGAATCTGAAAGGTTAAATCTGAAAATTTTTCTTCTAAGTAAGATCGTCCCGCGATGATGTGAGTGTCTGATCCAAAGATGGCGTTGGTGCGATCGCGGTTGACATTGAGTGAGACGCCGACTAAATCGGGATAGCGCTCTAACCATTGCTGCGCTTGCTCTTCAAGTCCGGCTAGGTTCGTATCGGTTGCTACCAAAATCAGCAGCATTTCTCCAGTTCGACGCCCAATTCGCAAACCGAGATGACGCAACTTGCCGCGATGCAGTTTCTCGTCATAGATGCCCCAACCGCGATCGTAGAGGTCTTGCTTAACCTCTGCCAACAGGGGATTCAGTCGCTGATCCTGAATCGGGCATTGATTCAAATTAACAATCTGATGCGTTCCTTTCTGGTAGTAGCCCGCCTGGAGTTGGCCTGATTGCGATCGCGAGAGTGGATACGTCACTTTGTTGCGATATCCCAACGATTCAGCCTGCAACACTTCACCGACTGGAGGCTGACTGAATCCGCCAATTCGCTCTAGTGCCTGAATAATTTGATTGCGCTTAGCCACGCGCTGATAGTCGTAGTCTACGTGCTGCCACTGACAGCCGCCGCATTTGTCCGCCACGATGCAACTCGGACGAACCCGATGCGGAGATGCTTCGATAATGTCGTGCAGTTTGCCTTGAGCGTATTGTGGCTTCACGCGCAGCAATCGCACCACTACGCGATCGCCGGTCACTGTGTCAGGCACAAACACTACACGCTCGCCAGAGCGCCCTACTCCATCGCCGCTGTCGCTCAGATCGGTGATGGTGATTTCAACCAATTCTCCTTGTCTCCAGCGATCTTCTGGGGACTCGGCGGGATGGAATTCTAAATTTTGAGTCACAGGAGATCCCGTTGAATAAAATGAACAGATTCCATTGTCGCTTGTCTATTCACACTATGGCTGAGTTAGAGTCTATTCTGAAATTTATTGAGACGATCGAGCAGGCTAATCCAGGCCAATCGGTGTACGAAATTGCGAATCGGTTGCGCGGCTATACGAAGCCAGACTACACCACACGAGGATGGACGATCGCGACGGGCTATCAGCAATCTTTCATTGATGGAACGCTGAATCAGACTGTTGTTTTAGCGGGTGAACTGACAGATTTTGGGCATTTCATTGCGTCATTGTCCGATCAAGTGATTCAGCCTGGACTTAATTTTTCTGAGTGGACGGGTGATCATACGTCTTGGGCGGGGGATGTTGGATCTGCGATTGCTCTCTATCAAACTCAATCGAATAAATTTACAAATCTTGAAGAGGCGTTAAATCGGTTTGCTTCCGATTCGGACTATGTGGCGGATGTAGCAGCGTTTGTAGTCGGTAAAATGGTCAATGAATCTTCAATTTCTCAAGCGATTCAACACTACGATTCGAGCCGCTATTCAGATCACGTTAGGACATTTCTGAAAACTCGATTTGCGCTTTCAATCAACGGAAATGAATTAAAAAATCCTGCCAAATTAGAAGCCGATGTTCGTAATCAAGTGTATCGATATTTGGAATTATCGCCCAATACTGGAGTCTTGAAATCCCTTAAGGACGTGGTTAGCCAGAGAATAGGTCGAGATGTGCAGCTTGAGCGTGATTCTTTAAGCGCAGATTTACTGCAAGGAGCGCTTCATTTTCTACGACATTTAACTAAAAAAGGCGAGTTAGATTCTTTGAAGTTTAAACCCTACAAGTTAACTCAAGCGCCTTGGTTAGGAACAGTTGACTACGACGTAACCGTATCCAATTAAGGTTCGTTCTTTTGAATCTGCTCTTTCACCCATTTGCGAAATGCTTTAAGCGCTGCACTTTGCCCTTCCAATTTGCTTTGACGAACGAACCGAGGAATAGCATCACTCACAGGAAGAGTCGGAAATGTAGGGCTAAGCTGGGATTGAATATATCGACCGTTTTGAAGAACGTCAATCCTTAATTTGCCATTGTCGTAGCGCCACAATTCAGAAACGCCTAACGCTTGATAAGCCTCTAGCTGAGTTTTAGACGTAACATCAATTTCAATGGCTAGATCTGGTGGCGGATCAACTGCTAAATCGACTCTAGATTTTCCTCGCATCAGTTCAGGTTGCCGAATATAGAAGCAATTATCTGGCTCAATCCCATACTCCATGTCTTGTCGTTTGAAGGTTGTAGAGCCAAAACACTCACGATCGATATCTAACTCTTCTAGAAGAATTTTTACCAAATCTCCGATGATCTCTTTGCTAACCTCATGTTCTGGCAGTGGAGCCACAATTTCTAACATTCCTTTGCTGTATGCCAAGCGCGTATTACGATGTTCTCCCAGTTCATCTGCGATCGCTTCAAAGTCTTGCCAGTTCACATCGCTCAATACAACTCGTTGTCCTGGCAAAAGTTCGATTTGTCGAAGGTGCAGTGTGACCATTTCTAGCTCTCCAGTATTTTGCTATGAAATGATTAGCGGAACGAATGACCGTTTGAGCGGGTCTTTCTGAAGTGTACGCTCTGCGCTTAGAGCTAACCGATCGCAGCAACTCAGCATATCTCTACAACCCTTAGTGTGGCATTCTCGAATCCTGTTTCTCAAGCTATTTGTTACGTTTTGTCAAGGCAAATGAGAAAACTCTCTTCCTTTAAGTGGCCGAAAATAGCTAAACTACTAAATGAATTCTGAGATACCGCAATTAAATATGAGCGTAGTTAGCCAAGTTATCTTACAAGCCGACGACGAACTTCGTTATCCAACGAGGGGTGAACTCAATGGTATAAAGGACTTTTTCACGACGGGAGTACAGCGCACCCGCATCGCTGCAGTCTTGTCTGAAAATGAGAAGAAGATTGTAGAAGAAGCCAGCAAATCCCTCTGGAAGAAGCGTCCTGACTTTATTTCTCCGGGCGGCAACGCTTATGGAAACAAACAACGGGCACTTTGCCTGCGCGATTATGGCTGGTATTTGCGCCTTGTGACCTATGGTGTGTTGTCGGGAACCACCGATCCGATTGAGAAGATTGGTGTTGTGGGAGCGCGGGAAATGTATAACGCGCTAGGTGTTCCGGTTCCGGGCATGGCAGAAGCGATCGCATGTCTCAAAGAGGCAGCGACTGGTTTACTCAGTCAGCCAGATGCGGCTGAAGCGGCTCCTTACTTCGATTACATTATTCAAGCGATGTCATAGAGCCAAGACCAGTTAGACAACTAAATACTCGTGTTTTCCTCGCTAGTCGCAGGAGTTTGTGTTAGAACTTCCGTGACTGGCGAGGAAAATTTTTATATGAGAGCCGTTCAAGCCGTTCAAGCCGTTCTAGAGTTTTGGTTTGGCGAGGAGTTGAAGCCACGCAAGGCTTGGTTTGCTAAAAACTTGCAGTTTGATCAAGAAATTAGGTCGCGCTTTCTGTCCCTTCACACTCAAGCGGCAGCGGGAGAACTGGCAGATTGGAAGAACTCTGCCGAAAGCTGCTTAGCGCTGGTGATCGTGCTTGATCAATTCTCTCGCAACATGTTTCGCGGTCAGCCAGCAGCATTTGCCAGCGATCCAGTTGCATTAGAGGCGGCAAAGCACGGCATCGCCCACCAATTCGATCAGCAGCTTCCGCCCGTGCAGCGACAATTCTTTTATTTTCCGTTAGAGCACACTGAAGATCTGGAATTTCAACATCAGTCCGTGAAGCTATTTGAGCAATTTAAAGATGATCCGGCGTTAAGCGATAGCTATCAATTTGCTCTGAGACATCGGAAAACTATTGAACAGTTTGGGCGCTTTCCCCATCGCAATATGATTTTGGGACGCTCATCTACCGTTGAGGAGCTTGAGTTTCTGAAGCAGCGAGGTTCATCGTTTTAAGTGATACGAGAATTGTAAATTGTAAGTTTTTCTTGCGGATTTCTATATGAATGCTCCTAACGTTACACCGACTAGAGAACAGATCGATCAGACTAAGCGATCGATTGAGGGTTACATTCAAAGTCTCGATCGCAATCCTGAGCGGCGCGAGGGAGCGTATCCGTACTATCTGTTTCACGACGCAGGACAGCCGATTCGCGGCACAGTGATGATGTTTCATGGCTTTAGTGCCAAACCGCATCAAATGTGGAGGCTGGCAGATTATCTGTTTCAGAACGGCTTCAATGTATATCAGTGCGCGATCGCAGGACATGTTCTGATCAATCCTGCTAAAAACTGGTGTCAAGTCGATCTCAAGCCTCCCTATGCCGATCCGTTGAAAGCCAAGATTGAGCGCGATCCGATTCTGCAAGACTTCTTTAGAAACTTTGCCAATAGCCCAAATGCGGCTCGTCCCGGCTTTCTGCAACAGGTTGCACTGATGGCTCGATTGGTGGCAATTGAGCCTCGGTTGCTCGATATTATCAAAGCGATCGAGTCCCCTGACGATCCAGATTTTGACAAGTACTTTACTTCATCCCATCTTGGCTACCTCAACGAAGCTCAAGCCAGACTCGAAGAACTTCAGGCGATGCCGGGAGCTATTTATACGGTTGGCTTATCGGTTGGTGGAGCCGTCGCGCTAGGACTGGCAGCGTCGCGACCCGATCGCGTCCGGGGTGTTGTTGCCTATGCGCCGTTGATCAGAATTCAGGGTAAAGAGCGGAGGCAATATGTGAATCTAGCGGGGCCGTTAGATATTAGTGAGTCGGGATGGGACCCGAACTTACGCTTTCCAGTTGGGGCGTTGACCGCTGTCGATCGCTTTGGCAGTAGCGTTGTGATGAGTGACTCGTCTGTGCGATCGCTGCAAAACATTCCAACTTTTATGGTGCTAACCGAGAATGAAGACGCGGCAGACATTGAAACGAACAAGGCGTTTTATCAAGATATCAGTGGCGATGAAGGCAGGAATGCTTTTTATCTTTACCCTTCAAAAGACCAAGTTCCCCATCCGATGGTTGACCCGACCGAAGTGAGTCAGAACATGAGCAACCATTTTTGGCAGAGCTTGTATCAGGAAACATTCCGATTTTTAACCCAAGGTCGAGCTAACATTGGCAACATGAGCAGTTTAGGACAGGCGCAAGACGTTCCCACTGTTCCAAATGTCAGTTGAACAACAGATGTGAAGAACGAGGCAGCTTATCTCTCTATGTTGGGTAGAGATGCTGCACTCTGTCAGCCTATTCATCGGGAATGCGATTGCGCAAGTCGGTATCACGGAAGCGTTCCTTAGTAATGCCGTAGCGCAAGTCGATATAACAACAGCATTCCTTGGTAATGCTGAAGCCTAAGTCGGTATCACGGAAGCATTCCTTAGTAATGCCGTAGCGTAAGTCGATATCACGGAAGTGCTCCTTAGTAATGCCGTAGCGCAAGTCGGTATAATAACAGCGTTCCTTGGTAATGCCGTAGCGTAAGTCGATATAACCAAAGCATTCCTTAATTGAACAACTGGAGTAGTAGGAAAAATGCTTTGGGTAAATACGATTGACTCTATCCAAGCGATCGCGCATTGAATGCACAGTTTTCTGGAACGGGTTTCTATCAACAAGAAATCACCATTTGAGTATGAAAGGACTCAGTATGAACTCTGGCTCAGGGATTAATAGTAAAGATTTCCTAGAAAGATAAAGAGTATTCTTATCTCTGAGGTTATCAGGCTGACATTTCACCGTATGACATGCTGCATAGAGGTGTTATACGAATCTCTGTCCGTCTAAGATTCCAATTCAGAGGAGATATTACAGAATAAGATGGAATGAATCTGTCTAAACAAGAGTTGGGCTGCTTCATATCTCGGTAAGGACAGTAACCCAATTTCACTGTTGGGGAAGCGAGGCTTTAGGATCGAGCAAGTATATCTATACAGTCTCGTTAACCGAGGAGCGAAGTAGTGAGCCGAATTGTTTTAACCACTATTGGATCTTTGGGTGATTTGCATCCCAAACTTGCGATCGCGCTTGAATTACGGAAGCGTGGTCATGATGTCGTGTTTGCAACTCACAAAGAATATCAAGACAAAATTAAGGCTCTCGGTTTCGAGTTTCATCGAATACGTCCTGACAACACTGCGCTTAATGATCCACAAGAAATGGCGCGGATGATGGATCTGAAAACAGGTACAGAATATGTCATCAAAAATTGGGTTTGCGCGAATCTACGTGAGACTTACACCGACTTAATGGTCAGTGCCGAAAATGCAGACTTCATCATTACAGGTGAAGGAGTTGTAGCGGCTCGATTAGTAGCAGAGAAATTAGGAATTCCGTGGGCATTCGCTGTCCTACAGCCTGCCTCATTTCTTTCGGTTTATGATCCATCCGTCTTACCTGTTCTGCCATTTCTTGCCAAATTACGGGGGCTAGGTTCTCTCGCTAACCGAGGCATTATTCAACTGTCGAAAGTGTTGTCTAAATCCTGGGCAGAGCCAATCCATCAATTGCGACGCGAGCTTGGCTTGCCACCTCTCACAGGAAATCCATTCATCGATGATAAGTACTCGCCTTATCTTGTGTTAGGACTATTTTCTTCAGTATTCGCAAAGCCTCAACCCGATTGGGCAAAGAATACAGTGCTCACCGGATTTGCATTCTATGACGGCAGCGAAGGTGAGACAGAACTTGCACTAGAACTCCAGCAGTTTTTGGATCGGGGCGATCCCCCAGTTGTTTTTACTTTAGGTTCAGCCGCAGTGATGGCTCCTGGTCGTTTTTATCAAGAAAGTGTTCAAGCCACAAAGCAACTGAACCGCCGTGCTGTTTTATTGATGGGTAAAAATACTCCTCCAGAGGATCTGCCAAAGAACATATTTGCCATGAGTTATGTTCCATATTCTCAAATTTTTCCGCGTGCTTGTGCGATCGTGCATCAAGGTGGCATCGGCACAACAGCGCAGGCATTACGGGCAGGTCGTCCAACGCTTGTAATGCCTTACAGCCACGATCAACCAGATAATGCGGCAAGAGTTGAACGATTGGGAACATCGCGGACAATTCCTCGAAATCAGTACACAGAAGAACGAGTAGCCAAGCAATTACGTCAGTTATTAGAAAATCCCAGTTATGCAGCTAAAGCTTCAGAAGTTGAAGGTATTATCCGAACAGAAAATGGGGTTGGTGTGGCATGTGATGAGATTGAAAAACAACTTCAAGCTGCTTCAATCTCATCGTAAGCACCTATCTCACTCATCCCAAAATTCTTGAACTGCTGCGCGATAGAGCCACTAACGATCTCGATGAGCAACTGCAAGAATGGGCACAGGAGCAATTAAAGAACGCAATGTAAAATCAACAACGGAGGAAAACTCTAATGGCTGAGAATACTGTGAAAGTAGATATTTCATTTCAATCACTTTTAGAAGCAATTTCATCACTGGAAATTAATGAAAAGCATAAGCTTTGGGAACTTTTAGAAGCTGAATTATTCTCCGATGATGAAGACTCTCCAGAAGACATCGCTGAAATTCAAGCTGCCCATGCTGACTACAAAGCGGGTGACTACACCACATTTGACCACTACGTAGCACAGCGAGCAAATCGATCGGCATGACCTACACCATAATCACGCCTAAAGCTGTGCAAAAACAGCTAGATGCTTTGCCTAATGACGTTTACGATCGCATTGCTGTTAACATCCAACAACTTGCTGAAGACCCACGTCCCGATGGAGTGGTCAAAATGAAAGGTACTGACAATGAGTACCGTATTCGTATCGGTGATTATCGCGTTCGTTATGAAATCGACGATAAAGGGTTGCTCATTCTCCTACTCCAATGCAAACACCGGAAAAATGTTTACAGAAAGTGATAGTTCTTGTCTCAATTTGAACTGCTCTCTAACAAAACCGAGAACCTCGTAGCGGACGGCAGCACAACAACCGTGTCGCAACGGATAGTTCAGACACCTCGGTGGTGACGCGAAGGTTACTAGCCGCCGTTGAACATGAACGTTAGGCCTCAAACAAGGATGCTATGGGGCAAACGCATGGAAGTTTCGATCCCTAGAGGTCTAGCATCTCAGCCCTTCATCGTTCTTGCTCACGTGACCTAGAATCCTTGCTGAACAAGAACCCACTTTCTATACCTTCGCTCTAGCTCCACATCCCTTTATCAGCCTTAAACCCTGAAGAAAGAGCTATCATAGCCTTTGTCTGTATCAGGTTTGGCTATGGGAAGGCAACGCGGATTATTGCTATTAATCTTGGCACTGGTGATCGCCTCAATCGTCGTTATTGTTAAAGTGCCAACTCGCTTAGGACTAGACTTGCGGGGAGGGTCTCAACTTACCATTCAGGTAAAACCCACCGAAGAAATTAAGAAAATTACAGAGCGAGAACTCGAAGCCGTTCAAAAAGTAATTGAAGGGCGGATCAACGGATTAGGAGTGTCTGAACCTGTGATTCAAACCGCAGGCGAAGATCAAGTACTCGTTCAACTTCCAGGAGTTGATAATCCTCAACAAGCGGAACGAGTCTTGGGCGGAACAGCGCAGCTAGACTTCCGTTCAGAAAATCCGACTCAAATCGCATTTTTACGAGTCCGGCAAGAAGAACTGCAAGAATTGCAGACAAAGCAACCCGCCTTAGAAAAAGCGGGCGACCAAGCCGCGATCGCGGCCAACCAAGCCGCGATCGTCGCGAAAGAAAAGCAGGTCGAGGATGCAGTCAAACAGGTTTATGAGAAAACGGGGCTAGACGGACGCTACCTTAAAGACGCCCGCACCGAACTCCAAGGCAACGTTTGGGCAGTCGGCATTTCCTTCGACCAAAAAGGAGCCGATTTATTTGCAGCCCTCACCAAGAAAGCGGCGCAAACCAACACCCGTTTGGGAATCTTTCTCGATGACAAGCTGCTTAGCTCTCCCAGTGTTGATCCTGCTCAATTCGCTCAAACAGGCATCACCGGAGGTAATGCTGTCATTACCGGAAACTTTACGGCAGAATCAGCTAGAGAGTTAGAGCTACAGCTTCGCGGCGGTTCGCTTCCGGTTCCGATTCAAATTGTCGAGAACCGAACCGTAGGTGCAACATTGGGTCAAGACAGTATCAGAAGCAGCATTATTGCGGGTATCGGTGGTTTGACGCTTGTACTGGTGTTTATGGTTGTCTACTATCGATTGCCCGGCGTCATTGCCGCGATCGCGCTGGTCATCTATGCCTTGCTTACCTTTGCCGCATTTAATCTGCTTGGCGTCACCCTAACCTTGCCTGGAATTGCAGGCTTCATTCTCAGTATTGGGATGGCCGTCGATGCCAACGTGCTGATCTTTGAGCGCACCCGCGAAGAAATTAAAGCGGGCAAGACGCTCTATCGCTCGGTTGAATCTGGATTCTTTCGCGCCTTCTCTAGCATTCTCGATAGCAACGTCACGACGCTGATTGCATGTGCCGCTCTGTTTTGGCTCGGCGCAGGTCTCGTTCGAGGCTTTGCGCTAACGCTGGCTTTGGGAGTTGTCATTAGTATGTTTACAGCCATCACCTGTAGCCGGACACTCATGCTCTACGTGCTGAGCATTCAAAGTTTGCGAAAGCCAGAACTCTTTTGCCCCAACATTCCTAACAAACCGTCGGCGGAGGCAACCTCATGAAACTAAGTGTTATTCGTCAACGGGGACTTTGGTGGGCTATTTCTTCAGCATTAATTCTGGCGGGATTGGCCGCAATGGCGATTCTCTGGACTCAAATTCACGCACCCTTGCGTCCTAGCCTAGATTTCGTCGGAGGAACTCGCCTCCAATTTGAATTAGATTGCACAAAACCAAATAATTGCGATCGCCCGATTCAGACGGCGGCGGTTCGCGATGTGGTAGATGCTCAAGGACTGGCTGGCAGTACCATTCAAGTTCTCGGACAAGAGCAACATGCGGTCACGATTCGGACGACGAATCTGGATGTGGATCAGCGATCCAAATTGCAATCTGCTTTAGAGTCAAAAATCGGAACGTTTGATGTTAAGAAAACTCAAATCGATACGGTTGGACCCACGATCGGTCGTCAACTCTTCTCATCGGGCTTACTCTCGCTGATTGTCGCCTTTGCCGGCATCGCGCTGTATTTAACCATTCGGTATCAGTTCGATTATGCCATCTTTGCGATCGTCGCCCTTCTCCATGATGTGCTGATCACCGTTGGATTCTTTGCCATTCTGGGTCTGATCAACGGTACAGAAGTCGATAGTTTATTCATCGTGGCGTTGTTAACGATCGTCGGTTTCTCGGTGAATGACACAGTTGTGATTTACGATCGCGTCCGGGAAACGATTGCGCTTAATCCCGGTCGTCACATTGACGATATTGTTGACGATGCTGTAAACCAAACGTTGACGCGATCAATTAACACGACGATGACAGCATTGCTGACCTTAACTGCCCTCTTCTTATTTGGGGGAGAGACGCTGAAGAACTTTGCCCTGGCGTTAATTGTTGGATTCACGATGGGCGCGTACTCCAGTATTTTCGTTGCTAGTACATTGCTTGCCCTGTGGCGAGAACGGACTGGAAACGCGATCGCGCCTGTCAACGCAACAGCAACCGAAGCGAATGTCTCTAAAGATCCACTAGGGTAGCGTCTACAATATGCACGACCCGCGCTCATCCGACTCGTCACCTTCTGATCCAACGTTTCAAACCTTGGTGCGCAAGTTGCACCGATTAACGGTACTTGGGAGATGGATCGTTGTGACTGGGTTATGGCTCACGGTTGGCCTGTTAAGCTTGTGGAGCTTACGAGGGTCTATTTCTCTGCTGCAACAGTATTTTACCTGGGCCGCCGTGCGTCACGGACTTGCTCGTCAGCCCATCGCGGCAATCGGGTTAGGTCTCTGCGTTGGCATGACCGTAAGTACTCTTGTTTGGCAAAGCCGAAATATTCTCTTTGGTCTTTCAAAAGTTGAGCAGAAGAGGCTTGAAGCTAAAGTACTCAAAATTCGCCATCAAGGAGCGAATCATCCGCTCTGGAAATGGATTAATTAGCATTAGCGAGACGCTAGAGAAGTTACTAACCTAGCCAAACCTGAAAAAGGGACGCTCTTTTTGAAGAAGCGTCCCTTTACTTATCAATTCAGCGTTCTGCTTAAAAAGGTCAGCAGACCCAGTAGAAATCGCTCAGTCTAGGCAACCTTAGCGCTTGAGCAACTTTACCAAAGCGCCCGCACACCGCCACCAGACTCAGTTCCCCCCTGAGAAGGAGTTGCTCCAGGAGTCGTTGAATCATCAGGAATCGTTGTATCAGGCGTTGTTGTGTTATCAGGCGTTGTTGTCGAAGGAATGGTTGAATCAGGCGCTGTTGGAACTGTGTTGCTGGGGCTTCCAGGTGTTACAGATCCGCCAGGAGTTACAGACCCACTAGGCGTAGTCGGCACGATCACATCGCCCGTTCCACTGCCTGAACCAGGCGTAACTTGAGTTCCTGAAGAACCGCCAGGAGTAGTTGTTTCGGTAGTCGAGTTGGTGTCTGGGGTACTGCCATCCGTATTGCTGCCTGGACCTACGTTAGAGGGGGAAGCAGGAGTAGACCCGTTATTAGGAGTGTTAGGAGCAGTTTGCTGCAGGGTGGAGCTTCCAGATCCCGGCTGAGACAGATTCTGCTGAGACATTCCTGGCTGAGCAGCGTCACCTGTATTCGTGCCATTGTTGGGAGTGTTAGGAGCAGTCTGCTGCAAGGTGGAGCTTCCAGGTCCCGACTGACCTAGATTCTGCTGAGAAAGTCCTGACCCAGACGGCAAGTTTTGAGTCGAGTCTGACGAAGAACTGCCAGGAGCCTGCATGCTGTTGTTCGAAGAGCCAGACATACCCGGCATAGCGCTGCTATCTGGAGCCGTGGTGCTGCTAGATGAGAGTGCTCGATTATAGGGAGCTTCGTTAAAAATGCTGGGGTTCGGATTAACTTTTGCTAAAGAAGGTGATGAATTGCGGGGCGTTTCTTCGCTTGTGCCGCTTGTAGGAGCCGACATCATACCCGGCGTAGTTTGATCTGGCGTTGCCTGAGCAAGACTCTTGTTATAGGGAGCTTCGTTAAAAATGCTAGGTCTAGGATTGAGGGGAGAGGACTGTGCTAGTGCAGGAAGCGCCAAAAAGGAACCCACACCTGCGATTCCTAATGTACCTGCTAATTTCGCAACGCCTTTTATGTTGAATAAGTTACTAAACACACGCTTCTTTCCGTTCATTTGGTTCTCCTTGATGTACTGAATCTACATGCCCGAATGGATTGGTGGGCTACAGGCTGCGATTATTTTTTGCTGCCAGTGAGAAATTAAGTCAAATCGTCACCACAGCTTTGAAGTGTAAGGATTAGCGATCGCTAGGCTCTCCCCCAATGGTTTGATTTTTCAAATCCAAAATGAATACTTGTCTTTAGTCACGAACGGTCACTTCTGTACCAATCGGAATTTTGGCAAATAGTTCGGAAATATCTTTGTTGTACATGCGGATACAACCATGAGACGCAGCTGTACCAACCGATTTGGGAGTTGGCGTGCCATGAAACCCAATCCAGTTCTTCCCGTCTGTCCAGAATCCAAGCCAATATTTTCCTAACGGATTTTCTGGATCGCCGCCCTTCACTACTTCTCCAGTTAGGGGATGAACCCAAGTTGGTTTCTCAATTCTCTGCTGAACTTTATAGCTTCCTTTGGGCGTCTCCCAGCCAGGACGACCCACCGCGATCGGATAACTTTTAACTTTGGTTTCTCCCTGATATAGCGTGACACGCCGCTGTTTTAGCTGAATTTCTAGTCGAATAGGTAAGGTTGCAGCTTTTGTAGATGGAGTAGTTGCAGATTGAGTAGTCAACGGTTCAGCCAACGATTCAACCGTTGATTCAACCGCTGATGTAGGAGTCGTTTGAGCCAAAGCAGAGGGGGTGACTGCGATACAAGCTCCTATAGGAAACACGGCAATAAGCCATTGAGCTTGCCGAACAACTAACTTCAGCATCAATTTTTGGGAAGAAAACTACATCAATGAAACAACCAGATTTGGGATGGGTGTTTCATCCATCTATGGCTAGAGCCATCTATGAATAAAGGCATAAAAGAATTTTCACGCCTTGATTCATTCTTTGCCGCCAGCTCCTGTTTGTTATGATGCGTAACAGATAAGACAGGAGATGAAACGATGCCTGATGAGGTATTTACCCAAGCAATTAGCGATCGCATCTGCAACCACATGAATAAAGACCATGCGGATGCGGTGTTGGTCTATGCAAAAGTTTTTGGCAAAGCAGATGAGGCGAGTGCTGCTGAGATGGTCGCGATCGATGCCGAAGGAATGGATCTGTCTGCCCAAGTGAACGGGCAAGCTGTTCCGGTGAGAGTTAAGTTTGATCATGTGTTGGAAGATGCAAAAGACGCTCACACGACGCTTGTTGAAATGTTAAAGGAAGTGCCTCAAGCCTCGTAGTAATTCTCCGAAGCTCGCTGTGCGATTCTCCGAAGCTCGCTGTGCGATTCTCCGAAGCTCGCTGTGCGATTCTCCGAAGCTCGCTGTGCGATCGCGCTCTGAAATGGGAATTACAAAGAGCAGTAGATGCTCTTGAATATTTGGTAGGGCGAACAGTACGTTCGCCCTTTTTCCATGCTTCCTATTGATGCCAATATGAACGCTCAATCTCCCCGTCATGTTTTCGTCTTTTTAGAAATTTTTTCGCGTGAGGGAGGAATTCAGTCTTATGTCAAAGACATCTTGAACGCTTATGCCGCGCTACCCGCGCGCGGAGATGTCTTTCTTCTGCGGGACGGCGCAGAGGTCGAGAACTCGTCAGAGCATTCAAATCTGAAGTTTCACTACTTCAAATCAAAGTCAGCCCTGTTAGGACGGACGAGACTGGCGATCGCGCTCTTTGTGCATCTGCTGAACCATCGTCCTGATCGAGTGTTCTGCGGTCACATTCTACTCACTCCGTTGGTTCAAACCTTGTGTCAACCCTTAGGAATTCCATACACGGTGCTGACCTACGGCAAAGAAGTCTGGGAACCGCTTTCACCCACCAAGCAAAACGCGCTTCGCAAAGCGGAGCAAATTTGGACGATTAGCCGCTATTCTCGCGATCGCGCTTGTGCGTCCAACCAAATTGATCCTCAGCGGTTCCAATTTCTGTTCTGTGCGGTTGACGGAGCGGTGTTTACTCCTCAAGCCAAATCACCGGAACTGCTAGAGAAGTATGGACTACGGGACGCTAAAGTTTTGATGACGGTCGCACGGTTGTGGTCAGGCGATCCGTATAAGGGTGTTGATGTGACGATCCGCGCCTTGCCCGCGATCGCACAGCGTTTTCCGAATGTGAAATATCTGGTGATTGGTCGCGGCGATGACCAACCCCGACTAGCGCATTTAGCAGAAGATTTGGGAGTCCGCGATCGCGTTATTTTCGCGGGCTTTGTCGCCACCGAAGATTTGCCGCCGCACTATTGCCTCGCCGATGCCTATGTGATGCCCTCTCAAGAAGGATTTGGAATTGTCTACCTTGAAGCGATGGCATGCGGCGTTCCCGTTCTGTCAGGTGATGCTGACGGTTCTGCTGATCCGTTGCAGGATGGCGCGTTAGGGTGGCGCGTGCCCCATCGCGATCCGGTGGCAGTGGCGACAGCGTGTGTTGAAATGCTCCAATCAATGGATCAACGATGTGATGGTGCATGGTTGCGTAAGCGGTGTTTAGAGCTATTTGATAAAGCTGCGATCGCTCAAAAGGTACGCGAATTAATCGATGAGGCGTAATCGGCTGAAAGGCTCTCTAGCCCATCAATTTCAGTAACTATTTCTTCTTGAGTTAGTGTTGTCATAAGCGTCTTTCACCACGAAGCGGGTCGAAGATCTCCCTCATCCCACCAACAGGACTGCCATGATGATGCACTAGATACCATTGCTTTGCCGTTCGCTCAAACACGTTGGTTGCCATCGATCGCACTTGAAGTTGCCGCCGCCCTACCACTTGCAATACTGTTTCGATCAGCACAACATAAGCTAGATCGCCGTTGATTTCAACTGTGATTATTTCTGTATTAATCTCGATATAGTTTGTATTGCGAAAGATCTGTTGCCAGGAATCAGAAATGCGTTCCCATCCTCGTAATGCTTCTCTCCCTGGATGAATGCAAATACTTCCCGCACCCTTTGACCAAACTGCATTCATGGCGTCCAGATCTTTCTTCTCAAAGGCTCGATAAAACGCATGATTAACGGCTAAAATATCTTGTTCTTCACTCATGCTCAATTGTGGGAGACACTTGATTCTATTTTCAGGCATCATGATTAACGCGACTATATTGTGATGTAGCGGGTGATGGTTCAAACTGTGATAGCTCAAACATTAGTCATTAAAATTGGTACGTCTAGCCTGACGCAACCGGATTCAGGACAGTTAGCCCTCTCTACGATCGCATCGCTGATCGAAGTTCTGTGTGAACTGCGGCGGCAAGGACATCGCGTGATTCTGGTGTCGTCGGGAGCCGTTGGGGTTGGCTGTGCGCGACTAGGCTTAACCGAGCGTCCGAAAGCGATCGCGCTCAAACAAGCCGTCGCTGCCGTGGGTCAAGGGCGGTTGATGCGAATTTATGACGACCTGTTTACCGCCATGCAGCAGCCGATCGCGCAAGTCCTCCTCACCCGTGGCGATTTGGTCGAGCGAAATCGCTACATCAATGCCTATCAAACGTTTCAAGCTCTACTGCAGTTGGGCGTTGTGCCGATTGTGAATGAAAATGACACCGTTGCCGTTGAAGAACTCAAGTTTGGCGACAATGACAGCCTATCGGCACTCGTAGCAGGTTTAGTCGGCGCAGATTGGCTCTTTTTGCTCACCGATGTCGATCGCTTATATTCTGCCGATCCGCGTCGCAATCCCAATGCTGAACCAATTATTCGAGTCCAGCGCATTGAAGAACTAGCTGGCGTGAACACCGGGACATCAGGGACAGCTTGGGGTACAGGAGGCATGATTACCAAGATTTCCGCTGCCCGAATTGCAACGGATGCAGGCGTGAGAACCGTGATTACCCAAGGACGCTCACCCGAAAATCTGCTCAAAATTTTGGCTGGAGAATCGATTGGAACTCAGTTTGAACCCCAGCCCCGCCCGATTAATGCGCGCCAGCGCTGGATTGCTCACGGCCTAATTCCAACTGGAACGATAACTTTAGACGAAGGAGCCGTAAATGCGGTGCGGCAATTAGGACGCTCTCTTCTAGCGGCTGGCATTATTGGGATTGAAGGAGAATTTGAGAGTCAGGATGCGGTGAGGCTCTGCGATCGCGCTGGACAAGAAATCGGGAGGGGGTTAGTTAACTACACTAGCGCCGAACTGCAAAAGATTCGAGGTCGGCGCTCAGACGAAATTGCAACGATTCTAGGCTATGCGGGTGCTGAAACCGTTGTGCATCGAGATAATCTTGTTCTGAATTCCTGATCGATCTCGGTCTGTAGCAGCTCAGACAGGTTTCAAAAGTTCAAAAACTGATGTGCGTAGCATTTACCTCTCATTCCGTCTGAATCAGCTTACAGAGAATGCCCTTTTGGCTAAATTAAGCAGATCACGACTTGCAATGGAAATACGATAGCGATACCCTAAGCGTTACTCAATGCTCGTGAATCAAAAATTTTCCTGTGACTTATTTAACTCCATCTCAGTCAGACCAGTTCTCTGTTCTCGGCTTACCCGTTCATCTCCTGAATGACTATCCGAGTTGGTTAGCCGATCGCATTGAGCAAAGGCTGGGCTGTCACGTTGTCACCCTAAATGCTGAAATGACGATGCAGGCAGAACATAGCCCAGCACTAGCTCGCATTATTCAAAACGCTGAACTGGTGATTCCCGATGGAGCCGGAATCGTGCTTTACCTCAAGTTGCACGGTCGGCATGTCAATCGCTGTCCCGGCATTGAGCTTTCGGCAACTTTACTGGCGCGATCGCCGCAGTCCAATCCGCCTTGGTCAATTTTCTTTTTTGGCGGTGCGCCCGGAGTGGCGGCAAAAGCGGCTGAGGTTTGGCAACAGAACGCACCAGGAATTGCGATCGTAGGCACTCAAAACGGCTACCTCACGCCCGATGAGGAGCCTGCCTTTCTACATAGGCTAAAGACACTGCAACCTCAAATCATCTACGTTGGCTTAGGGGTTCCTCGGCAAGAATTGTGGATTGCTCAGCATTGGCATTGTTGTCCAAACTCAATTTGGATCGGCGTGGGCGGCAGTTTTGATATTTGGGCAGGGACGAAAACCCGCGCCCCAAAATGGTTTTGTGACAATCATCTAGAGTGGGTTTATCGCCTCTATCAAGAGCCGTGGCGCTGGAAACGGATGTCAGCGCTGCCCAAATTTGCTTGGCGATCGCTGATCTACCGCCTCACAAAACGAAATCCGGTGATTGTCAGTAAATTCTGAGACAAACCGGAGGGTGAGGGGGTGACAGACCTCAGTAGGTACCCAGACGCCTGCTAAAAAAAATTGATGTAAAAGATGGGTAACAGTTAGTTTATAGCGCTTTCAGGGCGTTCTATTGCTAGCTTCTGATTCGCTAACCCTTCTTTTCTACCCCACCATGACGCAAGTTCTACCCCATCCCCCTACAACTGATGCTCGTCCTGCTGCTGCGGTACAGGTAGGGGTTCCTCTAGAGCAACCCTCAAGCAATCAACTCGCCCCAAGCATCATTCAACTACGGCGGGTCAGTAAGGTCTATGACAACGGTAGCCATGCCCTAGTTAACATTAATTTAGACATTAGAAAAGGCGATTTTCTGTTTATCACAGGCCCGTCTGGCTCAGGGAAGTCAACGCTATTAAAGATGCTATATGGCGATGAACGCCCATCGGACGGAGAAATTATTGTCGATAAAGAGTTTCCACATCAGTTGCGGGGTAACAAATTATCGATGCTGCGCCGCCGTATCGGGATTGTGTTTCAGGATTACAAGCTAATTCCGCGCCGGACTGTAGCAGAAAACGTTTCGTTTGTGCTGTGGGCGCAGGGCTATAACCGTCAAGAGATCGCGCGCCGCTTACAGCCTGCTCTCAAGATCGTAGGACTGACTGACAAAGCCAATCGCTTCCCGGAAGAACTCTCTGGTGGAGAGCAACAGCGAGTCGGCATTGCTCGTGCGATCGTGGCTACTCCGCCGATCTTACTAGCAGACGAACCTACCGGAAACCTAGATCCCGATAACTCCTGGCAAGTTATTAAAATTCTAAAGAAGCTCAACCAGCTTGGCACTACCGTGGTAATCACAACCCACGATGAGAATCTGATTCGCTTGTCTAATCATCCTGTCGTGCAGATTCGGAACGGTAGACTCTATCGTTAGACCAAATCGGGAGGCCGGAGTTTACCCTACGCTTGCTCCATCCAATCGAAAATTTGATCGAGTTGAGCGATCGTAATCAGCCCATACTGCCAAAGAATCATCGGTAGATGCGGTAAATGAGCGCTGCTAGAATCACCGTGACGCACTGCCAAGTCGATCGCAGAGGTCGGTAGCGCTAACTCTTCTTTCAAAAACCTAATAAAATCCCGCCGTCTTTTTGTTTCCATTTCAAAATCGCACCCTTATATAAAAAATGAGAAATGTTAAAAGAATTGTTTAACTGTTTTAGCAGCTTCCTATCGACTTCGTATCATCCAAAAGGGTTAGATTACCAGGATTAGAGTATCAGCCGATTGAGCCAAAATTTAAGCCACCGAATTCACGATTTGGCGTGATCTGACGCTGCTGTACGTAGAAACACGGCTATTGTAGCTCATGAATTGCCCAAGTGTTCTGATCAGTTCATGTTTTGAGCGGGCACTTTAGAGGAATTACGTTCAGGGTCAGACTATGCCATCGACGCAGCAACTCATCATTTGGCGCAAACAAGCGGCCAACCGCATCTACCAATTGATTACAGGCTATACCGGAGAAGCACTTCAACCGACTGATTCACATGCCGACACGTTGTTACGACGGCTGAGCAATTTGCCTGAGCGACCCAGCGATCGCGCTCCCTACAAAGGCAGTTTTCCCGATGTGAGCATCAGCGTTGGACGAGTCAAAACTGCGAATCGACTCAAACAACTCATCATCAATATTAAAGGCGACAGTCTGCAACCCCAAGATGGCTGGGTGGACGATGCCTTGCGATCGCTACTCACGCTGCCCCTTAGAGGAGGCAACCCACCTTATGCAGACATTATTCCAGCAACCCCTCTGCCGTCGATTAGCTTCAATCAATTGTTAAAAATGGCGCTCTACGCTGATCCAGATCGCGTCAAACGCTTGTATCCTCATCTGCTTCTAACAATGGCGGAGTATGACATCACGACCCCTCTTAGAGAAACTCACTTTCTGTCGCAACTCATTCATGAGTCCGGTTCCTTCCATTATGTTGAAGAGATTGATCCAGGCGACTACCTTGAAGGTCGTACCGATATTGGCAACACTCAACGGGGAGATGGTCGGCGCTACAAAGGCAGAGGCTTGATTCAGATTACGGGTAGAACAAACTACGAAGCGTGCGGACAAGATCTAGGAGTTGATTTGATTAACAATCCCGTCTTGTTAAAGAATGATGATTTAGCTTGCCTTAGTGCAGGCTGGTTTTGGCAGAAAAATAATCTGAATGAGTATGCGGATGCCGATGATATAGAGATGGTCACTCGGACGATTAATGGAGGTCTGAACGGATTTGCAGAGCGGCAAGAGTACTTAGCGATCGCAAAGGAAGTGCTTCGCGCTTAGACTCGCTTAGAAAAGCGACTGAATGAGAGTAAATGATATAGTGCAAGCCGGACGGATTAGGCAAGTACGGCTATGGGCATTTCTGACATTACAGTTAAAACCATCGACGGCGTAGACAAAAAACTAGGTGACTACGCAGGCGACGTTCTTCTGATCGTGAACGTGGCATCTCAGTGTGGGTACACGCCTCAGTACAAGGGCTTGGAGCAACTGAGCCAGCAGTATAAAGACCAAGGGTTGCGTGTACTGGGATTTCCCTGTAATGATTTTGGGGCACAAGAACCGGGCACAAATGCAGAAATTCAGCAGTTTTGCGACCTTAACTACGGTGTCACCTTCGAGCTATTCGATAAAGTTCATGCCAAAGGCGCAAATCAGCATCTGCTGTACAAAACCTTGACGGATTCCGTGACTCCCTCTGGCGCAGTTAGCTGGAACTTTGAGAAATTTTTGATCGACAAAAAAGGTGAAGTGGTGGTTCGCTATCGCAGTGGTGTGACTCCAGATAGTCCAGAATTGGTGGATGCGATCGAGAAAGAGTTGGCGAAATAGACGCTCGTCGCCTTGATCAACGACGCCTTTTGACCTGAGCTAAATCGCTTGCTGAGTGTCCTTCCCCTAGAGCGCTTTATGTTTCTATTTCTCTCGAAGTTGCTGCCGATCTTCCTCTACCCGCTCGGACTAAGTTGCCTGCTGCTCGTTATCACGTTTGTTTTGATTCTTCAGAAGCGATCGCGCCTCGCGCTCATTCCCCTGATTGTGGTGCTAGGGTTGCTGACGTTGAGCGGCAGTGCGCGGTTTAGCGACGCCCTTGTGAAATCTCTCGAATTCCAAACGATTCCTCAGGGCCAGTTGCCAAAAGCCGAAGCGATCGTAGTGCTTGGCGGGGCAACAGAATCTGCGATCGCGCCCAGACCGTGGGTTGAGTTGCGTGAAGAAGGCGATCGCGTGTTATATGGGGCGAAACTCTACCGCGATGGCAAAGCGCCGAAGGTTATTCTCAGTGGCGGACGGGTCGATTGGCGAGCGGGCAGCGCGTCTGAGTCGGAAGATATGGCAGTTCTGATGGAAACAATGGGCGTACCGCGATCGGCAATGCTGCAAGATCCAACGTCTCTCAATACCCGCGAGAATGCAGTAAATGTGAAGAAAATTATAGACGCTCAAGGCATTCGACGAGTGTTGCTTGTGACCTCTGCAATGCACATGCCGCGATCGCTCTTAATTTTTCAGAAATTAGGCATTGATGCTATTCCTGCCCCCACGGACTACACCGCACTGACGCTCGATCAAGCCAGTAAAAACAGTACAGAAGCTGCCATTCTAGATGCGTTGCCCGATGCTGATCAGCTCCGTCGCACGACGCGAGCGTTGAAAGAATACATTGGTATTTTTGTTTATCAGTTGCGAGGCTGGGTATAACCATCCTAAACACTCTAATAGCTAGCTCGAATCGCTTCTCTAAACTGTAAAACAGCATCTAAAGGTTCCGGGTTAAGCACGAACGATGCCAGTAACTCCAAGTCTAAATTTGGCAAAAACTCGCTGCGAATCATTTGCTCATAGTGATTGCCTCTAAGACAGTAAACTGAAAATTTATTATTTCTCCAGAACCATACTTCCGGTACTTCTAGTCCCTGATAGACTTCAAGCTTATTAATGCCACCACTTGTCTTGACAACCTCGATTGCAATATCGGGAAACTCTTTTTCAGTTCCAATGCAGTAACACTCGTCAGGCTCAGCCCCTCTTGATTTTGCCTTTTTCCGAAACGTCGTAGAACCCAACGGATAATATCGAATCTGATTCTCTTGAAAATAAGCTTCCAATAACGAGCCGATCGCAGATTTGTTCGATTCGTGCCTTCGGCTTGGAGACATCAGTTCTAGAGTTCCTTCTAAATAAGTCACATGCAGTCCCGGAAAATCGTCTCCTATGTCTTCAAGTAGCGCTTCGTATTGCTGCCAGCTAATATCTGTAAAGATATGGCACTGCGCCGTATCTTCTGAATCAGGCTGATTGAGGAATCGCTCTAGGAGTTCAAGATGCATAAAAAGGAAGCGGGATTTACTCTAGTTTTACCTACTTCTTAAACCTTACGAATGCATCTTGACCGAAGGAATAGACTTCTTAGGGTTCTCTAACGGGACACTCCGCCGCGCCGCTTCGACAAACCGACTGACTCGAATTGGATCGATCGGGTTTTCGCGCTTGCCTTGACGCTTGAGCGAACTCGACACAATCACCCCATCTGCTGCGTGCATCAGGTCAGAAATATTTTCCCAGTCGGCTCCACTGCCGATAAACACCGGAGTTCCGTTGGCAGCAGCACTAGCGAGTTCAAGATCCTCTCGGCTCGTCGGGTTACCCGTCGCCCATCCAGACAGAATCACCGCATCGGCTAAGCCGCGTTCGATCGTATCTTGTACTGCTGTCGTCAAATTCACCGACCCCAGAGGGCGAGCATGTTTGACTAGCACATCTGCCATAATTTTGACATCGCTGCCCAACTCACGACGATAGCGCATTAGCTCGTGAGCGCGACCCTCGATCAAGCCCTGATCGGTCGCCATAATGCCCGTCCAAACGTTAACGCGGATGAATTGAGCCTGCACACAGGACGCGATCGCAAGCGCACTGCGGGCATCATTCCGTAGCACATTCAGCCCAATGGGCAGCGTCACGAGGTTCATCAGCCGTTGCACCACAACCGTCATCGCGCTCACCACCGCAGGGTCAACTTGATCCTTTGGAAAGGGCGCATCAAAAAAATTTTCGACAATCATGCCATCGACGCCACCTGCCGCGAGAGCCGTTGCTTCTTGCTCTGCTCGATCGATCACCGCTTTGAGACTGCCTCCCCAACGCGGAGACGTGGGCAACGGCAGCAAATGCACGACGCCAATGACGGGATTCGGAGTTTTGAATACTTGGTTTAAGTCCACAATGCCTAAACAATGCCTAAATAGTAGAATGCCTAAACAATCGGCTTTCTGAGCAACATCACTACTGAAAATGATAACGTCTTAGCGCACCCGAGGAGACCCCACCATCTTCATAAACTGCTAACCTCTGATTTTAGACACGTTGATTATGTTACTCCACCTCAGTACCTGGCAAGAAGTCGAGACCTATCTCGAACACTCCAGAGGAATTATTTTTCCGATCGGATCAACTGAACAGCATGGCCCTACCGGACTGATAGGAACGGATGCAATTTGTGCAGAAGCGATCGCGCATGGAGTTGGAGACGTCACCCAAGCCCTCGTTGCGCCGACCATTCAGGTCGGCATGGCGCTCCATCATACCGCTTTTCCGGGAAGTATTAGCCTCCGCCCCAGCACGATGATTCTGCTCATTCGTGACTACCTCACTTCTCTAGCAAAAGCTGGATTTCGCAAATTCTTCTTCATCAACGGACACGGTGGAAATGTCGCGACCCTAAAAGCCGCCTTTTCTGAAACCTACGCTCATCTGGCAGAAATCGGCATTCCTCACAGCCACCTAATTCATTGTCAAGTGAGTAATTGGTATATGGGCAGTTCGGTCTATAAATTAGCAAAAGAATTATACGGCGACCAGGAAGGCTCTCACGCAACGCCGAGTGAAGTAGCGCTAACGCAGTACGTTTATCCAGCATTCATTAAACACGCGCCCCTTAGTGAAGCTGTATCAAAAGACCACCAAATTTATAGCGCCGTCGATTTTCGTCAGCGATACCCCGATGGACGAATGGGGTCAAATCCTGCCCTAGCGACTCCAGAACACGGGCAGCAGTTCTACCAGTTAGCGGTTGAGGAAATGAGTGAAGCCTACTTCAAGTTTTTGGCCGCCGCATAATTTAGCGCCCGGTAGTGTTGTCGTGATCAAGTGTTGTCATGATCAACATGTCCATAACACTACCGTCTCCAAGCAGGCAGAGAGTAAAATCTGCGTAGAGCCAAGCTCAATTCGTCAAAATTTGGTTAATTTGGCTGAGCAATTCCTCCATCGGCAACGGCGGAAGAGTATGGGTAGAAAGGCTATTCAGCACCGCAAAAACCTCATCCTCTAACTGGCTCGACCGAGCGCCATTTGCCGTTGAGTAATGGTCAATCACGAGAACAGGCGGCTTGTGAGGCAACTGTTCGATCGCATTCAAGACATCTCGGCTAGAGTCGTCCAAATCAGTTTCATGCCAATAGACCAGCAGCAAATCGACGCTTCTAGTTTGAAGTTTTTGCAGCGCTTCGGCGTGCGATCGCGCCACCATTCCCCGAAACCCAGCCGTTTGCAGGTACTGTATCAGCGCTTGCAGCCATTCCGACTCTTGGAGATGGGCGTCCTTCACATTGCCTAACTTCGCCGCATCGAGCGCCAACACCAACGGACGCCACGCAAACCCTGCCGCAACCTGAATCACCTGAAGTAATGCCGATGTTTCTGACTGTTCAGCAGAAACCGATGGCTCCACGAGGGGCGCTAGGCACGGAAAGACGGTCAAGCCAGACACTTGGTTCGCCGCTTGAGTGGTAGCAATATCGAGCGTCACGAGGGGCAGGGAGGAAAGAAACGATTGCTCTCCCAACCGCTTTAAATATGCAGCCGGATCGGGCATCGCTGGATCAAGCACAACGACATTAGGCTTCCAAACCTGGGCGAGTAGCTCCGCTTGCTCTAGATCATCGGCTTCGAGAACGCGGTAGTTGTGGCTATGCAGCAGCGCATTCAGATCGATCGCCGCTTTGGGGCTTGAGCGATGTAGATCGGCATACCGGGTCGGACTGATTCGCAGCACAACTAAGTTTGACTCAGGCTCAGAGGACTCAATAGACGCTGCTTCAGTAAATTGGCTGAGAATCTGCTTAAGCGGCTTTTTAGCAATGGGCAAGCTTAAAAACCCATCCGCCTGATTGCGGTAGGCAGAGGTGCGATCGTTGCGAGTCCCCATCACAATCACAGGAATGCCTCGCGTTTGGGCATCGGCCTTTAAAAGCGTCAGCACATCCCACCCCGATAGAGTCGGTAAAAGCGGATTGAGAAACACTGCGCAGGGCTGCAAGCGACGAGCTTTTTCGACCGCTTCGGTTCCTGAGCGAGCGACGACGAAGCGATAGCCGAGTTCACCCAGTTGCTGAGCCAGGCTTTCGAGCGATCGCACCACGGCTTCTACAATCAGCACCAACCGATTTTGAGTCGGGCGATGAATCATTCCACCAATGGTTCGAGTTGGCTGCGGGTGCGTCGGCGGCAGCAACAGAGTAAATTGGCTGCCCTGATGTTCTTCAGATGTAAAGGAAATATCGCCACCGTGAAGCCGCGCTAAGCGTTGCGTCAGCACAAGTCCGAGTCCCGCCCCTTCAAACCGTCGCGTCAACGGGTTCTCAAGCTGCTGGAATTTCTGAAAAATAAGATGTTGTTTTTCTGCTGGAATTCCAATTCCTGTATCCCACACAGTAAAAGCGATCCAGCCTTCCCATAAGCTCACATCCAGCCCGATGACTCCCGAAGCCTCGGTGAACTTCAACGCATTGGAGAGGAGGTGAACCAGCATTTGACGCAGCCGCAATTCATCTGCCACCAATGTTTCTAGCCCTGGTTCGATCGTGTAGCTAAAGGCAGGACTCCCTGAATCCGTGTCTGATTCGTGTTCTTCAAAACAGAGGTTCTGGGCTTGCTCAAAGGCGCGATCGCACACGGTTGCGATAGTCACTGGCTCTAGGGCTAACTCTAATTGCCCACTTTCCATGCGGGTTAGATCGAGAATGTCATTCACGATCGTCATCAAATGCCGCCCGCTTTTGTGAATCAGGTTGGCATAGCGCACCTGTCGCTCATTCAGCGAACCGGACAACTGGTCTTTGAGCAAACCCGATAAGCCCAGTACTGCCGTGAGCGGCGTTCTCAACTCGTGGCTGATGCAGGCTAAAAACTCATCCTTCAACCGATTGAGGTGAACTAAATCTGCATTTTTAGCCGCTAATTCTCTAGCCAGATGATGCTGCTCGGTGACATCCTGCGCTAGCACAAGCCACAAATCTTCTTCGGGCAAGGAGGGAGATGGCAGGCGCATTCCGGGTGGCACTCCATCTAGCGTTGCCAGCTTAAACGGCGACTTTGACCACGATGGGACAGCTGAGAATATCTCTAACTCCCGCCCCAATAGTAAGTCACCTAGCGGAATCTTGATAAACTGTAGAGTCCGTTCTTGTCCACTCTTTAATGGGCAAACGCAAATACAGGTATTGGGAGTGGCACCTACCTGGCACGAACCCACCGCCAGAGGCGGCTCCTCATCCGAATGCCCGACCGTATTTTCTAACGACTGCCGGTTGACGTCGGCTTCGGGCGGCGGCATCGTATATTCTAAAACGGCGGCGGCTTCGCGTTGCAGCCAGCCCGGATCGACTAAATCGCCCAACTGCTGTTGCCAGTGTATGTTTCGAGCCACGACATCGCCTGCTGTCGTTTGCAGCATGAGCGGCAACGGTAACCGCTCTAGAAATTGCATTAGCGATCGCAGCGCCGCGACTGGCTCTGCTAAGCTCCTCGGAAGCGCTGGTTTAGTCGAAGCGACCAAAGAATGCGATTGAACCTGAGTCCGGAGCTGATCGATTTGCCAGCGCAACTGCCGCTTCATGCGCACCATATCAGCGGGCAATTCAGCGGCTTCTGGTAGGCCTTCTGGTAGGCCTTCTGGTTGAACCGGATGCCGCTTAGAGATGTTGGTCAGCGTCGTTAATTTTGCACCCGCTCCATTGTCTTCATTGAACTCTAAGGATATTCTTTCAAGGTCGCGGGTTCGCACCGTGTCAAGACTAGTTCTCAAGCTACCGTCTCGGTCGTTTGAGGTCGCGATCGCTAAGAACTTTCGCAGGTAGAAAATATCGACAACGCCCAAATAGTTGCGATCGCAATCAATGACTGCCCAAAATCGCACTGGAGAATACTCCAGTTCTGCCATGTAATCGCTCAGCCTCTGATCCTGCACAACACAGGGCAGCGAGTCAGTCTTCAGTAACGTTGAAAGGGGTTGGTGGGCGTAATCTGCTCCCAAGAAAGGCAGCAGTTGGCGGAAATGAACTAAACCAACAGGATAATTCGAGTCGTCAATCACCACGACGCGATCGTACGCCTGCTGGTGAACTATTTCAGCCGCGATCGAAATGCCTGCCGAGGCGGAACAAACGGGGGCAGGTTCAATAAACTCACGGAACTTAGCATTGAGTATAACCATTGAGACCTGCCGTGGAGCTAAACATCGAGAGCGCCAACGCCTACATGTTAGCCAGTTGTCAACTCTGTGCGAATGAAAAATTAGGTATTGTTACCAGAAATACAATGATTTAAGACAATTTATTAAGCCCTAAATACTATGCCTTTTGCAGAACCTTGTTGCAGAAACTTCATTTCAGCCTTTGCCTTCATGTAGTTTCTTAGTTTCTTATGTGTTAGGAGAACCGCTTAGTTCCGAACTTCTGATCGAGAGGATATGTCCTCTTGTCATTATAATGAACAATGTACGATAAGGTTTAAATAATCATTAAGTCTTTCAGCATTTTGTTTTCGAGGCTCTCCATCAAAGCATAGTCCGAATCCTTGTGGGGCCAATCATTAAGATGCTCCTTGACCTGAGTGCTTAAGTTTGTTCCATTGCATTCCTTACTCTCACTGTTTAAGATTTGTTCTTAGATTGTTTTATGTCATTTCGCAGGGTTAGTCAGCCTTGACCGCTTCATCTCCTTCCGGCATTCGTCCGCGACTATTTATCTGTATTTTTGTTAACTCTTTAGCATTGGCGCAATCGCTGGTGTCAATGTTCGATGATGAGCGCTACAAGGTTGTGCAACCCGACTCGCAAGCCGCCTTTTTTGACTTAATCGAGCGCGAGAAACAGCAGCTTGACTGTTTGATTTTGCAAGATGGACAGCCCCTTCCCCAGCTAATTGACTGGCTGCAAGCTCAGGCAACGCTCTTGCCAACGGTGATTCTTGACCCCGACACCGCCACTGACCCGGAAGCTAGTAAGACCGGAGTGACGACTGTTGACCCGCTCTATCACACGGCGGAGATTCGAGTGCCGCTCGCTCAGCTCAAGCAGATCACGGAGTACATCGATCCAGCGATCGCAGCATTTTTGAATCTCTCTCCGTCCTGTCGTTTACCCGATAGCACCGCAGACTTTGACCTGACTCGAGAGTTAACGACCCAAAATTTTCTCATGTTACAACAGCGGCGGCTTACCGACAAACTGAAAGAGCGACTGGGATATTTGGGCGTCTACTACAAGCGGAATCCCCAAGATTTTTTGCGTCATCTACCTCCGACAGAGCGCCATGCGCTGTTAGCTCAGTTGCGAAAAGACTATCGAGAAATCATTTTGACGTATTTTACAGAAGACGTTGATCTGAACCAAAAGGTTGATAATTTTGTTAATGCTGCCTTTTTTGCGGACATTCCAGTGGCGCAAATTGTAGAGATTCACATGGACTTTATGGACGAGTTGTCTAAGCAGCTAAAATTAGAAGGCCGGAGTGAGGAAGTGTTGCTCGATTATCGGTTAACGCTGATCGATACGATCGCGCATTTGTGTGAGATGTATCGACGATCGGTTCCCCAAGAATCGTAAATTTCTGTATCTTCGAGCTTAATAATGCAATTCCGAATTAGTGCCTACCAAGCCTTTAATTCAGAGTTTGTATTTTTATGTCGATCACATCGTCGATCGCAACTCAACTTAAATTCAAGACTTTTGCTCAGCACATCTGATGCACTGGAGGTAAATTAACCTACAATTCTTAGTGATTTTTATTTACTATCTATCCTCCAAAACGATTTTTTGCGTATCTTCTAAAGCGCTCAAAATATAAGGGTCAATTATGAGTTCACTACGGAAAACCTACGTTCTAAAACTGTACGTTGCAGGGAACACGCCGAACTCAATTCGTGCCTTAAAAACCCTAAACAACATCCTTGAAAAAGAGTTTCAAGGCGTCTACGCCCTGAAAGTCATTGATGTACTTAAAAACCCTCAACTTGCCGAAGAAGATAAGATCCTGGCAACGCCCACATTAGCCAAAATTTTGCCCCCACCTGTGCGCAGAATCATTGGAGACCTCTCTGATCGAGAAAAAGTATTGATTGGTCTTGATCTCTTGTATGAAGAATTGCGCGAAGAGGAAATGGAACGGTAATGTACTGCCGATATATTGGAAGCGAAGCCCTGCTTTATCAAGTTTTTTTAGGTAATTCAGTGTAAAAATGTAACAGGTCTAGCCTTCAATTTCAGGAGCTTCGCTCCGCATGTTTGATAACTACTCTTATGAATTCGATTAATCAGACCGATCCTCGCAGTTCGTTAGAAATGGTAGGCGTTCAAAAGATCCAGACAATGATTGAGGGCTTCGATGACATCAGTCATGGAGGTTTGCCCGTTGGACGAACAACTCTCGTTAGCGGCACATCTGGAACTGGAAAAACCTTGTTTGCCGTTCAGTTCCTCTATCACGGAATTACTCAATTTGATGAGCCGGGAATCTTTGTCACGTTTGAAGAGTCTCCAGCCGACGTGATTAAAAACGCACTTAGCTTTGGATGGGATCTGCAACAGTTGATCGATGAAGGTAAGCTGTTTATTTTAGATGCGTCTCCTGACCCAGAAGGGCAAGATGTAGTCGGCAGTTTTGATCTGTCTGCCCTGATTGAACGGATTCAATACGCAATTCGCAAGTACAAAGCGCGGCGAGTATCGATCGACTCGGTTACAGCCGTGTTTCAGCAGTATGATGCCGCATCGGTGGTGCGCCGGGAAATTTTTCGCTTGGTAGCACGCCTGAAGCAAGTTGGTGCAACTACGATCATGACAACCGAGCGGGTGGAAGAGTATGGTCCGGTCGCTCGGTTTGGCGTAGAAGAATTTGTCTCTGATAATGTTGCGATCGTGCGAAATGTTTTAGAAGGAGAACGTCGTCGCCGCACGATTGAAATTCTCAAACTGCGCGGAACGACCCACATGAAAGGGGAGTATCCATTCACGATCACCAACGACGGCATCAATATCTTCCCGCTAGGCGCGATGAGATTGACACAGCGATCGTCAAACGTGCGGGTGTCGTCGGGAGTCGCAACCCTAGATCAGATGTGTGGCGGCGGATTCTTTAAAGACTCGATTATTTTGGCAACGGGCGCAACTGGGACTGGCAAAACCCTGCTGGTGAGCAAGTTTTTGCAAGAAGCCTGTCAACGCGGCGATCGCGCAATTCTGTTTGCCTACGAAGAATCGCGCGCTCAACTGTCGCGTAACGCCTACTCGTGGGGCATTGATTTTGAAGACTTAGAGCAGAAAGGGTTGCTCAAGATCATTTGCGCCTATCCTGAATCGGCGGGATTAGAGGATCATTTGCAGATTATCAAGTCAGAGATTGCTGAGTTTAAGCCGTCCCGGATTGCGATCGATTCGTTGTCTGCCTTAGCACGAGGAGTAAGCAACAATGCCTTTCGTCAGTTCGTGATTGGTGTGACTGGCTTTGCCAAACAAGAAGAGATTACAGGATTCTTTACCAACACAACCGATCAATTCATGGGATCGCATTCGATCACCAACACCCACATTTCGACGATCACCGACACAATTTTGATGCTGCAATATGTCGAAATTCGAGGGGAAATGTCGCGGGCGCTGAATGTGTTTAAGATGCGTGGCTCTTGGCACGACAAGGGCATTCGCGAGTACACGATTAGCGCTCAAGGCCCTGAGATTAAAGATTCGTTCCGCAACTTCGAGCGCATCATTAGCGGCTCCCCGACACGAGTTGCGGTGGACGAAAAATCAGATTTGGCGCGGATCACAAAAGGATTGAAAGAGGGCACGTTGTGATTTAGAGCGGCTGATCGTGGCTTAACTTTAATCACTGACCTTTAATTAAGGACGAACGCCGACTCTACGTTTCTAATTGCGCGTCTTATGCCCTATCGCGTTGCATTGCTGGTCAGCATTCTGTTCATTATTCCGCTTGGATATGGGGTTCGATTTTCTCAAGGTTGGCTGCCTAACGGTCTTCACGACCCTCTAGGCAGCTTTGCTTATGAAGTATTCTGGATTTTGCTGGTGCAGCTTCTCTATCCCAAAATACCGCCGTTGAGAATTGCGATCGCAGTCAGTCTTGCCACCTGTGCGATCGAGGTGCTGCAACTCTGGCAACCACTCTGGCTTCAAACCATTCGCGCCACCCTTCCCGGACGGCTTGTGCTTGGCAATACCTTTTCCTGGTCGGATTTTCCGCCCTACTTTATCGGTAGCACGATTGGGTGGCTGTGGCTAGAGGGACTGCGCCGCTGGCGAAGGATGGCTTAGACCGCTTTGCTGTGCGTCACTTCAACGACGGTGTGAACGTTTCCTCGCGGCGTATAGTCTGCTTTCACGGTGATTTCGAGCGGATCGCAAGCCGCTACGATGTCATCTAAAATTTGGTTTGCGGCTTCTTCGTGGGAGATACAGCGATCGCGGTAGCTATTGATGTACAGCTTAATCGCTTTCAGTTCAACCACGCGCTGATCGGGCATGTAGGTGACATAGATTGTCGCAAAATCAGGATAGCCAGAAAACGGGCACTTACAGGTAAATTCGGGCAGCGTAATGTTGATGGTGTAGCGGCGTCCTGGTCGAGGATTAGGGAAGGTAATTAGGTTGCCCTCTGCGATCAGCCGTTCTCCGTACTTTACCTGCGTTTCTTGAGTTTGAGACATGTCTAGCCAGCCTGGTCTATATAGTTCAGTGTTTTGATTCTATCAATTCTGCTCTAACCATAAAAATCTAGCCATAAGCGAAGCTGTAAGCCCTTGTTCACTGGCAAGACGTTGAGTAAAAACCAATCTGAATCTACAGAACCCAACCGATTTTCTTCTCTAGATCCCCGATAGTGATCCCCTCTTATCAGACTAGCGACCTCAAAATCCTCAGTTTTACGGAGAAACATAACTTTTCTCAGAAAAACCTTGACTATTAGCGCATTGCTTGATGTAATTGCAGCTATTCTTATGGCAGAAAAACGTAAGACATCACCAGGCATAACGATTGTGGAACTGCCTCTAGCGATTTAACCCAACTTTGAACTTCACTTCTACGTTGATCCGAACCCAATGAATTCAAATCCCATGCGAAACGTGACTAACGCTGGACAGGCAGTTCCCTCGTCCTCACCTTCCTATGCTCCTTCAGTTCCAATCTCGCTCTACCGAGAAGTGACTGCCGAACTGCAAGCGACCAAAGCCGCTTTAGACGCGATAAAGCAGCAAAATCAGCAGTTGACCCAGCAAAATCGGCACTTGCATCAAGAAATTGAGAAAGCCGTCCAGTCCGCGCTGAATTTGCGTCAAGTGGCTCAAAGTGTTTCGCGCACCTCTGCTGAAAACTCGGTTGTTGATGAACGTTTAACGCCGTCTCGCTTTGAAGCCCTACCTCAATTAGAGATTGCTCCAATCGCTGTGCCAGCAACTCCCCGCGCGCCGATGCTATCCAAGTTACCCAATCTCGATTCTCCGTTTCCTCCTGAAACGCTGGTAATTGAGCAAGACAGCAAGCCCCGCCGCAAGCTTTTGCCAGAGTCGGAGTCATCAGGTAATCAGTTAAGTGGATGGTGGTTAGGGGTTGCGATCGCGCTCATTGTGGTGACTGCCTTTGGTGCAGGCTTCTTGATCGTCCGTCCGCTGCTGCCGTCCCCGGCTTCAAAATAACGAATAGGTTAAAGTGCCGCGATTGGTTTTGCGAAACTTTCAGGGATCACCTCTGTTGAAGAGAATTGCGAAGTATCTCAATGATTTCGTGATAAAACGAGATACGGAGTAGTGACCCTGAAATAGCTTTTTAAGCAAATCGCGGTGCGATTGTGGGACACTTTGGATTAGGTGTGACAGCGTGACTTCTGCATTGGCATAAAATGTATTACTTGTTACAAACTTAATCTATGTAACGATGATAGATAGAGTCATGCTGTCGATATAGCGGAAACATAAGGAGTGTAGGCGCTTGAAAAAGGTTGAGGCTATTATTCGCCCGTTTAAACTTGATGAAGTCAAGATTGCTCTAGTCAATGCCGGAATCGTGGGTATGACGGTTTCTGAAGTCCGAGGATTCGGACGGCAGAAAGGTCAAACGGAGCGTTATCGTGGCTCGGAGTATACGGTCGAGTTTTTACAGAAACTTAAAGTTGAAATTGTGATCGAAGATGAACAAGTAGACATGGTGGTAGACAAGATCATCGTGGCGGCAAGAACTGGAGAAATTGGAGATGGAAAGATCTTCATTAGTCCAGTTGATCAAGTCGTTCGGATTCGGACGGGAGAGAAGAACTTTGAGGCAGTTTAGTTTCTTCTGAATTTTTATCGATTTACTGTTCCAGACATTACAGGCAATTCCAGTATGGAGTTGCCTTTTTTAGTTAAAGGTTGCTTTGCTTGTGATCGCGATCTACGTGAAGGTGGGGCAGAGCAGATGGTTCAGGACTATAGAAGTAGTTGCGATCTCTTCAAGCCTCAAAAGATCGCTCTAAAACTCGTCTTTTAAGCTTGAGTAGGTTTACAAGCACAAAGCAATCTGTGAGCCGTTTTGAGTTTTTGTGACTTCGATGCGAGCTTGAAAGGCTTCGCGGAAGTAGGGCATGTGAGTAATGGTGAGAATACAGGCGAATTCAGGCGCGATCGCATTGATGGCGGCAATCAAGCGATCGCAGCCGTCTTGGTCTTGATTGCCAAACCCTTCATCGACAATCAGCATTTGTAGCGCTGTCCCTGATCGCTGCGACAATAACCGCGCCAACGCTAGCCGCACCGCAAAATTAACTCGAAACGCTTCACCACCCGAATAGGTTTCATAGGGCCGAGTTCCGTGAGCATCCGCAATCAAAATATCGAGTGTCTCCATTGCCTTCGTAATTTTAGACTTGGCATTTCGGGCACGCTGAGTCACAAACTGGACATGTAACTGATTGGCACTAAGGCGAGACAAAATTTGATTGGTGGCCGCTTCGAGCTGCGGCAAAACGTTCTCAATCATCAACGCCTGAATCCCGTTTTTGCCGAATGCTTGCGCGAGTTCTCCGTAAACGCGGCTCTGCTGACGAGCAGTTTGCAGTTGAGCAACTAGCGTTTCATACTCCTGACTCAGCGCCTCTTGCTGCTGTTGTTGCTGCTGAACTCGCCCGAGTTGAACAATCTGTTGGTCAAGCTGAAGTCGCTGTTGTTGAATTTGCTGTTCCAACGTTTGAATGTGGGGTGTCAGATCGGGTGTCTGCTCTAAAAGGTGAACCAATTCTTGACACTGGTGGACGATGGTCGTCAAATCAGTTCTGCGGACATGCAGCGTTTGAGCGAGTTCTTGAAGTCGTTGCTGCATTTGAGGATAGTGCTGTTGGGCTTGGCGCAGTTCTTGGTAGCGAAGCTGCCACGATTGAGCGTTACGCAATGCCGTGCGAATCGCATTGTGTTGGTTGAGGTTGTAGCCAATTTCCGCAAGCTGTCGATCGCGATCAGCCAGCGCGATTGCGAGATGATGGTTTAGCGCCTCGATCTGCTGTTCGAGGATGGAAATTTGCGATCGCAGTTCGGGCTGCCGCTTGGCAATCTGTTCCTGGCGTTTTCGCGCCTGCTTAATCTCAACAAATTTGATTTCTGCCCATCGCCAGCGATCAACCGCTCCACGAGCTAAAGCATGGTCGCGCTCATCGTAGCTAATCTGGTGCAGGCTTTGATCGAGCAATTCTAGCTCTTGCTGTAACTCCTGCTCAAACGCCCTAGACTTTAAGGCTGAGTCAACTTGAATTGCTTCTGCATTCAGTTGTTCTAATTTTTTTTGGGCTTCTACTGTGGTTTGCAATTGCTCTTGCAGTTGTCCGCGCCGTTCTAAATTTTGCCCATACTGTTTCAGCTTTTGATCGATCTCCAAGTACTCTTGCCGCAACACTTGAATTTCTCGTTCAGAAACGGTGAGTTGTTCGCGAACCACCCACAATTGCGCCAACACCTCCTGTTTCTCCTCCTGATGCTTTTGTTGAACGAGCTGCCAGTGATGCTCATCCAAAGGGCGACTGCACAATGGGCAAGGCGGAAATTGAGATTGAACGAAGGATGACGGCTTAGATTTCGTGACTGTTGCGGTCTGAGTTAACGTCGAAGTTAGCTCAGAGCGCAACTCTAGCAATTCGCTCTCACCCGCCTCACCAGATCGAGAGACAAACGTTTCAGCAATGACATTTTCTGCTTGCAACAGTCGAATTTTGTGGTCAATTTCGGCAATCTGAGTTTCGTAGCCCCGTTGTTGCGCTTGAAGTCGCTCCATGAACGCACGTCGCTCTAGTCCTTTATCGCGGACTTGATCTTGATACGCCTGCAATTTTTCTAACGCTTCAATGCGAGTGGCAACTTCCACAGCCGCCCGTTGTAGGTTGGGTTGGCGCTGCTGCTGAGCTTGCAGGTGCTGGAGGGAGGTTCGGAGTTCTTCTAACCGAGTTGCCAGCCGGGTTGAGGCGCGATCGAGTGTTGCCTGCAATTGCTGTCGCCGTTGTATCAGGGGCATGGCTTGCAGTTGACGCTGATCGAGCGTTTGCAGTTGCGCTCTTGCCTGCTGTAGCTGCTCTACTCCGGCGGCAATATCTGCTTCTTTGGTCAGCGTACGTTCAATGTCTTGGAGTTGCTCTTCAAGGGCAGCATCCTGGGTTTGAAGCTGCTGAAGCTGGCTGTGCAACGTATTTAATTTTTCGGTTTGCTGCTGCTGGTAGTGTTGCCGTTGAGACTGAGCAACTTGATGGGCTTGCGATTTAGCGGCGAGAGTTTCTTCTTGAGCTTGTAGGGTTTGCCAGTGTTCGTGACCCGCTACGATCGCGCCTTCTTGACCTAACAGCGTCCCTAAACTCTGCCGTTGCTGCTCGGCTTGAGCAAGCTCTTTTTGCAATCGTTGGCAATCTTGCGTCAGGTGGCGTTGCTGCTGCTGTTGCCACGTCAATTGCTGTTGATAGTGCTGCCGCTGATGCTGACGCGCTTGTAGGTGCTGGAGGTGTTCTGCTCTCGCAGCTTGTTCTGCCTGGAGGTGCTGGAGCGCGAGTTCTAGCTGGGTGCGTTCTTGCGCGATCGCGTCTCGCTGCTGCAACTGGTCTTCAACGCGAGCTAAATTTCGCTCCAGCAGTTCGACTTGTCCTTTAAACTGGCGCGACTGATCTTTCGCTTGTTCAGCCAGATCGTCGTACTGCTGCAGCTTTAGTAGGTCTGCCAAAATTTGTTTGCGTTCAGCAGGGCGCTTGAGCATGAATTCGTCAGCGCGTCCTTGACGAAGATAGGCTGAGTTGACGAAGGTGTCGTAATCCAGCTTGAGATGATCAAAAATGAGTTGCTGGGTGGCGCGAATTGTTTTAGCGGTGAGAGAGCGAAAGTGGGTGCCTGTGGAATCTTGAGACTGAAATTCTAGAGAAACACCTTGGGAGCGGTGACGCGATCGCAAGATGCGATAGGTCTGCTGATGAATGCTAAAAATGAACTCGACCTTTGCTTCTTTTGCCCCAACGTGAATAACATCGTCTTCTGAAGTTGCCCGGCTCTCGCCCCAAATTGCCCAAGAAATCGCCTCTAGCAGAGACGACTTGCCTGCTCCATTCGCACCGCAAACGCACGCTGTGTGCAGCCCTCGAAAATCGAGCGTTGCGTCGAGATAACTCAGGAAATTTCTCAGCGTGAGGGACTGCGGAATCATAAGAGAGAGATGCGAGATGGAGTGTAGAGTGGGGGATGTGGAGAATCCAGTCACCCTTGACCAAAACCCCAGTGCCGATGTCCTTGGAGGACGAGACTCAGTACAGATGCACGAAAGTACACCAGCACTCTTATTTATTGAGTGTAATCGCTAAAAGGGTTGATTTGTAAGAGATTTTGGATTTGCCTTTCAATATTAGATTTGACTGAAATAGTATTTTTAATTGTGCCTGGTCTTTTGCTACTTGCTTCTACTACTTTGTCAAGACACGCAGCAGGAATAAATTCAGTCTGGCTTCTTGCTTGTTGGCGTAGCGTTGCTGCAAGCGTCTCTTCTCCTTTATCCCTCATCCCTTCAATTTAGGAAGATCCAACTTTTCATTTCTTTAGAATAATAAGGAACTCCTGTCTCTTCCCCAGAGTCAATAGATCTGATCGCCACCAGACTGACTTAAGGATCTATATGCTGAACCTGAAAAAACTTCAAACCACTACTGCTCTTGCGTTGACCGTCGGCATGTCTTCTACTGCTGTTGCCCCGATCGCGCTGATGGGTTCTGCTGCCGCCGCGCCCGCACCCATGACGCTGGCACAACTCTTCCCATCCTCTCCAAGCTCACCCTCACCTGTTTACTCTGGAAGAGTCACCATTCCTGCGGGGACAACGCTGCCGATGAGCTATGACCAGGAGAAAATTTTGGTTGCTCCGAACGAAACGCTGAAGGCAACCTTGACCCTGCCGGTGAATGTTCGTGGCAATGACCGCGATCGCACGATCTTGATTCCTTCAGGCAGCAAAGTAGAAGGCGAATTCCGACCGACTGGGGACGGAACGCAATTTTTCGCTAGAACCTTAATTTTCCCGAATGGAACTCGTCAAGAAATTGATGCGATTTCTAATGTCGAAACTCGCCGAGAAACGATCCAGCGAGGAGTGAGTACCGATTCTCTTCTAAAAGGGGCAGCACTTGGTTCTGGTGCGGCTGCCATCATTTCGGGTATCACTGGCAACAAGAGAATTACGCTGGGTAAAGTCTTGCTCGGAACGGGTGCAGGTGCATTAGGTGGTCTGCTCCTTGGACGCAACCGAAATGAGGTGGTTGTCATCAATCCACGGGATCTGCGTGTGCGCCTCAACTCGTCGTTAACATTAAATCCTTATGGGTCGTGATGCCCAAAGCCCTGTGCTAGAGGTGGGGAGTAGTTCATAAAACTTGACTGAACTATTGATGAACGGAGGGTAGACAAACGCTTGATCTACCCTCCGTTCTGCATACTTGTCTTCCCAACGTTAGAATCTCACCCTAGAACAGTGGTGCGTTAAACACCAGCCCTGCCCCAAAAACAAACCCATCAAAATCAATATCAGGATTAGAGGAATTGCCAAAGCTAAATCCTGTAAACACATTGATTTGACTGCTCCGATTGAGCGTATAGCTCAGACGCCCCACAAGCTGGTTAAATACATCATTCCGCGATTGCTGGGTGAAGTGTGACCACGCAACTTGATAATCGATCGCGGTTTGGAGCTTTGGGGTAATGTCGTAGCTCAAAGATGTTGTCAGGGAATTAATCAGGCGGCTGCGATCGTTAGGGTCAGAAAAATTCAGGCGAAACTGATAATACGTATTTAGCGTCAGCTTTCGGGCAATTGAATCTTGGCGGCTTAACTCAATGCGGAGGGCATTTTCACCCAAGAGGCGATCTCCGCTAAAAAATGTTTGTAATCCTTCTTTTGCATTAAAGAGTTGCTGATTGCTCCAGCCAATTTCCCCAGACATGCGAGGCGTCAGTTGATGGAAAACGCCTGCCCGAAATCGCAGTTCGTCATAATTAAGACCTTGCCTACCAGAGCGAGTAGATCCAAGAGTCGTGTAGCGAATCAAGTTTGCATCGATCGATGTAACCAAAAATGTCTTAGGCCCCAATCGGGGAGCATAAAACAGCGTTACCCCTGAACGAATTAGTCCATCGTCGGTGGGATCGATGCCCGAGAAAACGTTGGTGGTACGAAAATAATCGATTCGTGATAGCAAGAAAACAGAGGCTTGCTTGGTAGGAGATGGCAACTCTGGAAGTTGAGGAACGACGTCTTCTTGCAGCCTTAATGTTCCTAATTCTGGATCGGCGGCTCCGTCAATTGACTGAGCGTTCAGATCGGGTGACGCAATGGTTCCCAATTCATCTGGCTGTGTCGTCTCTGGTGCGACTCGCAACGTTCCTAGCTCGTCCTTCCCTGGCTCAACTCGCAACGTTCCTAGCTCGTTGTTTTGTGCCGTCTCTGGCTCAACTTGCAACGTTCCCAGTTCGGTTTGCGATCGCTGAGTTTCTGGCGCAACTCGCAAAACTCCTAACTCTAGATCAGAGGGAATTTCTGCAACGTCAGGATTGGTTTGCTTAAATCGAGCCAGGCTCGGTTGAAACGAGCAGCGCGATCGACTTAAGGATTGCCAACACGGTGAAGGCTGAAGCGGATTCTGTAGTGGCTGATTCAGAATTCCTTGCGAAACAATTCTAGTCTGGCTAAATGAACTGGGAATTTGGCTCTGTACCTCCTCACCCTGCGTCTTCTCAACCGGCTCTTTAGCCCCTCCTACGGGATTCGCCTCAGAGTTGAACAACTCCAGCTTTTTGGAAGTTGGGCTTTGCGCTATGTCCTTCGGAGCTTGCGCCTTTGGCGCTAGGTGCACTTCAAGCGTGCCTAGCTTCTCTGCATGATTTTGTGGAATTTGCTGAGACAGCGGTATTGGTGCAGACCAAACAGGGGTTGTAGCTCCTAGACTGACCCAAAATACAAATTGTCCTAAGCTATGAAAGCCAAATTGGTTCACTTGCTGTTGTCTCCGCCCCCGAGAGACGCTGTGCGAGAGCCGTAGAAACGGGAGGAGCTTATTATGAGAGATTTGATCACAGCCTGTCATGGAGCACTCTTGCTTTACTTCAGCAAGGAATAATGAACGATTTCCGGAACATTTCTATAACTCTTGCATATACGAGTGATACAGAGTACGTTCACCTAATTCTTTATGAAGAGTTCTTAAAGCTATATAGTCAGGCACCCAAGGCTCTAGAATCAGATGTAAAGTATCCGTAAAGATGCAGTTCTGTATTCTCACCCAAATAGGTTACTCGCTCTATGCCGAGTTCCTGTAAAGTTTAATCGGCAAACCTGCGCTGAATGAGTCCACTTTCGGTTTGCTTTGTCCTTTTTCTGTCATAGGAGCGTCTATGTCCTCCAAACTGTTCCTAACCGTCACGGCTGCCTTTTATGGAATGAGTGCCGCCTTATTTTCGCTGCCAGTTCGTGCTGAGACAACGCTCAAATCTGCTGAGATCCGTGAGGTTATTCGTCAAGTACGCTTGCAGCCTAGAAACCAGGGGTTGCGGAATGCCTCAGTAAGAGACAAGATGCTTCCCGAAGATGCACTTTGGACATCTAAGCGATCGCGGGCAGGACTACGCTTCAATGATGGATCTTACGCTAGAGTTGGCGAACTTGCGCTATTTAGATTTACGCCAGGAACGCGAAACTTCCGCTTAAATAATGGCACCGTACTGTTATTGATTAAGCCTGGTCAAGGCAGTACTCGAATTGATACGCCCAATGCGTCGGCGGGCATCAGGGGATCAGCCCTGTTTGTGCGCTATGACGAGAAAACCAAAACCACGTTAGTTGGAGCGCTCACTAACAATCCTGCTGGGCCGATGGAGATCACGGCGGCTAATGGGGAGAAGCAGGCGTTGGAAGCCGGACAGATGGCTATTATCGATCAGACTGGATTTATTCGTCGCTACAAATTTGATATTCCAACGTTTTATGAAACCAGTGATATGGTGCGCGGTCTAGATTTACCGCTTAAAGAAAAAATTAGTCCTGATCCTGCGATCGCGGCAGTTCAGCGAGAGACCGCAGATGCCTTACGGCAGCAAAAGCCGCTTGACCCGATCGCGACGATCGAGAATCCTAGCAATACGAAACTATCGCCTAGTTCAACACCACTGTTTAATAATGGCAATTTGAGTACCGTTGCAAATACAAACGTGCCGCAGGCTCCGAATGCAACGGTCGGAAAAACGCCACCCAGCGAACCGACTCAGCCGACGGATAAAACACCACCTACTACATCAGCAAGCCCACAGCCCACTCAAACCCCGACTCAGGAAGCTAAGCCGGGTTCTTCTGCATCACCACCTACATTAATTCAGCCTAACCCAGGTGATCCAACTCCACAGCCGATAGTTAGCCCTTCACCATCTCCTCAACCTCCTGCCGTAAATCCAAGTCCTAGCCCTGTCGTAAATCCAAGTCCTAATCCTGTCGTAAATCCAAGTCCTAATCCTGTCGTAAATCCAAGTCCTAATCCTGTCGTAAATCCAAGTCCTAATCCTGTCGTAAATCCAAGTCCTAACCCAGTTCAAACTCCTCCGCGTCAGCAACTAGAATCTACTGGCGGACAAGCAGCCACAAAAGATCCTAGTGGAGCTAACCCTAATGCAGGAGGCAATGCTAACCCCGGCGCAGGAGGTAATGCTCCGAATTTGGTTACTCCCCCTTCCACCCCTGTCACATCTCCTCCTAATCCGCGTCAGCAACTAGAATCTACTGGCGGACAAGCAGCCACAAAAGATCCTAATCCGGTTACTCCTGCTGCTAATCCAGTTACCCCTGCTGCTAATCCAGTTACCCCTGCTGCTAATCCGGTTACTCCTGCTGTTAATCCAGTTACTCCTGCCGCTAATCCGCAACCTGTCACATCTCCGAATCTAGCCCCGACTCAGGCTTTGCCCAGTCAACCTGTAGAGACACCTAGTTCACAACTTCCGATCGTTCCTATTACAGTTGAAACCCTGCCTGCTGTGAAAGTGAATGCAGATGTAAATCTTCCGACTCCTAATTTGCAGCCAACTCAAACAAACCCTTAATCAACAAACTCTGGATTAAGAGTAACGACAGAAATGCCTCTCCCACCGTTTTGGTAGGAGAGGCATTTAGGCGTTTACTAATGAAGCGGTTTGATTTCAATTACCGAGGTCTGCTCGACACAGATTGGCTGCCCTGTTCTGCATACATCGCTCGCAGCACCATAGCAGGATCAACCCATTGACCTGTATATTTCAAGCCCCAATGCAAATGAGGTCCAGTAGTACGACCAGTCATACCAACTCGACCAATTCGTGCACCAGCCGCGATCGCTTGGTTTTCCCGAATCTGAAGACCGCCTGCGCGATCGCTGATATAGCGTCCGCCTTGACTATCTCGTTCGATGCGCCCCTGCATGTGGCAGTAGATATGCATCCAATCGCCAGACTGAACCACAACCGAGGTTCCACAGGCACTATTGTCAGAAATCTCGATGACCTTGCCCGCCCACCAACTGCGAACATAACTGCCTTGGGGGGCTGCCATATCTAAACCCCGGTGAAACTCCTGATTGTAAGACCCATCAGGAGACTGACGATACCCAAATGGAGAGGTATACCCCTGAAAATTCTCCACCGGAAACGAAGCACCCTGCCACGCTAGACCCTGCGATCCAGTTTCTAGAGCAGCAACGATATTTTGACTCGATCCTAGAGCAACTGAGCTTAAACAGCTAATTCCTGCAAGCAACATCAGACGTTTAACTACAGCGCCAAATTGGATCAGAGACGGTTTAACTGGCTTCATCTTACTTCCCATCGTTAAGGATATTCGGGTAGAACTACTGGACTGCTGTAGAAGTGGGTCTAAGTGGTATAGCAGGATACAAAGATCAACTTCTGTAGCAACTTAACCATCGCCTAATTTAACCACAGACTTTTTCTAAAACCCCCGTGATTTCCTGCGTTTCCGATATCACTAATTCCGTTGTTTTGCGGATGCTTTGTAAAATCTTTATTAAATGAATCGCTTATTTCGTCAAATTAAACCACACGGGAACCATAGATAGAATACGTGATTGCACGATTTTTGTTTGGAGTAATAGGCTTCAATTTTGAGAAAAATATTGGTTAAGCAAAAATTCATTCAAATGGCTAATGTTGCCTTCCCAAATCGCGAATTCTGTCGGTACTAATCCCGAAATGACAGGGAAGTGCTTTGAACCCTTACGCGATTCTACGGAACGTCAAAAGCAAGTCGTATCTTTCAGTCAGTTTTCGTTATTTGGGTTAACGCTGGCTCTAGAAGCATCAGCTTTGCGGAGTTTAAGGGGCTGTCGGATAATTGTCATGAAATCTTAACATTGCTCGATTGATTGTTTGCACTAGAACAATCTAGATGCTATCTTTAGATCAGAAAGTACGAGTTAGTACATTCTATATCCAAACATAGGGTTCACTTATGATTACTCTACGAAAAGCGATCGCGCGGGGACACGCAGATCACGGCTGGTTGAACACTTACCACACCTTTTCGTTTGCCAATTACTACGACCCAAATCACATGGGATTTCGGAGCTTGCGCGTGATCAACGAAGACCGCGTCACACCAAGCAAAGGATTTCCGACACATGCTCACCGCGATATGGAGATCATCACTTATGTCTTGGAAGGCGCGTTAGAGCATCGCGACAGCATGGGCAACAGTTCCATCATTCGCCCTGGCGAAGTGCAGCGTATGACCGCTGGAACGGGAGTGACCCACAGCGAGTACAATCACTCCAAATCTGAAAATGTTCACCTGCTACAAATTTGGCTGCTGCCATCTCAACGCGATTTAGAGCCTGGGTACGAGCAGAAAGAGTATAGCCAAGCGGAAAAGAGCGGCAAACTACGGCTGATTGCATCTCAGGACGGACGGGATGACTCGGTCACAATTCACCAGGATGTCAATCTTTACAGCACTATTTTGCAAGATGATGAACAGGTCAATCATGCGCTTGATCATCGTCACGCGTGGGTTCAGGTGGCACGCGGTTCGGTTTCATTGAACGGTCATCTGCTGAATCAAGGTGATGGAGCGGCGCTAGATGACGAAGAAACACTAGAACTCGTGGGTCAAGAAGACGCAGAGGTTTTAGTGTTTGACCTGGCATAACGCAGTTGCGGCAGAGGAGTTAACTTCTCTGCCGCTCCTTACTTAAAAGATTTTTATTACTGACGTAGCAAAATCACGGTTGTTATTACTACTACAAGGGGAAATTATGGCATTAGGCAGAATGATCGAAGGGAAGTGGACGACCGAGTGGAATGAACGAGATCAAGGGGGCGCATTTAACCGCACTCCAACCATGTTTCGGGATCAGGTAACAGCCGACGGCTTTAGCGAATTTAAGCCAGAGGCAGGACGATATCATCTCTATGTCGCGTTGGCTTGTCCGTGGGCGCATCGCACCCTGATTATGCGATCGCTAAAAGGCTTAACTGAGGCGATTGGCGTGTCGATCGTTGATCCAATTCTAAGCGACAAGGGCTGGATGTTTTCTGACGAGGCAGGCGCAATTCCTGATTCGGTCAATCACGCCCAATATTTGCAAGAGATTTATCTCAAAGCCGATCCAAAATACACAGGGCGCATTACAGTTCCGGTATTGTGGGACAAGCAAAAACAAACGATCGTCAATAACGAATCTCGTGAAATTATTCGGATGTTTGACGTGGAGTTTACAGAATTAGCAACGAAAAAAATAGATCTTTATCCACGTGAACTTCAACAGAAAATAGATGAGACGATAGACGCAATTTATACTCCAATTAACAATGGTGTTTATCGATCGGGATTTGCTACATCTCAGGAAGCCTATGAAAAAGCAGTGACAGAACTATTTGAAAATCTAGATCGGTGGGAAACCGTCCTCGATCAACAGCGTTATTTGTGTGGCGACCAAATGACCGAGGCAGATATCTGTATGTTCACAACTCTCTACCGATTTGACTCGGTGTATCACGGTCACTTCAAATGCAATTTACGACGGCTTGTTGATTACTCGAATCTGTGGAACTATCTAAAAGATCTGTATCAGCATCCAGACATCAAAGTGACGTGCAACTTAGACCACATTAAGCGCCACTATTACATCAGTCAGACCCAAGTAAACCCAAACCAGATTGTGCCGAAAGGTCCAATAATTGATTTTGAAGAGCAACACAACCGTGATCGCTTCGCGATCAGACCCAAGTAAACCCAAACCAGATTGTGCCGAAAGGTCCAATAATTGATTTTGAAGAGCAACACAACCGCGATCGCTTCGCGATGCAATCTTACGCGGCTTAATTTTTCAGGACTACAGATATAACGCTGGAGGCATAGGGTTGCTTTTAGTAACATCTGTTCTGTGATTCTGACGTCTCCGCAGCGTTCACCTCGAATGTCTCTTTAGCTTTACTGCTAATGGCAAACCTTTGATTTCTTCGCTTAAAAATACTCTACCGGAATTGCCATAACGGTAGTAATTCTATCTCAATAGAGATAGAATTCAGGTTTGCCCAGCGTTTGATAAAAAAAGCTTAGCAACTAGCAGAACGATCGCATTTCAATCTGCCCAACCAATATCTAAATCAGTCTGCTGTGGGCTGCCCGGAAATACTGGATGAGAGAGCGCCGCCGTTTGCCGACGACGAAGAACGTCCTCTTGAGGACTTAAAGCTGATTGGAATGACCTAGATTGCGATGTTGCTAGTTTTTCTGATTTTGGTTCTGGCTTTTGCGCTTCCTTAAGCGCTTTGTTCTCGTCGATCAACTTTTGATTTGCTTCTGCGAGGCGCACTGCTGCTTTTTGTGCCTCCTCTAGCTCTGTCTGAACTGCGCTAGACTTCTCTAAACTTTTCTGTAGTTTCCCAGTTTTTGTTTGCTCAGCGAGTTGAGCTTCCTTAAGCGCTTTGTTTTCGTCAATCAGCTTTTGATTTGCTTCTGCGAGGCGCACTGCCGCTTTTTGTGCCTCCTCTAGCTCTGTCTGAACTGCGCTAGACTTCTCTAAACTTTTTTGTAGTTTTTCAGTTGTCTTCGTTTGCGCATCTGATTGTGTTTGCAACTGTTCGATCGCATCCTGAAGCGCTTTTTCTGTTGTTTGAGCTTTTTCTAAAGAACTTTTTAATTCAGCAATTTTTGATTCGAGTTCTGAAACATCTTTTGCTGAAACGTTTTTTGTTGAGGTTTCTTTTTGGGGTGAAGCATCTTTTATGGCAAGCGTTTCTGGGGTCGGAGCACCTTCTTTTTCTGGAACGACTTCTGCCTCAATCACTTGATCTTCAGGTGCTTCTTTAGGGGCTTTCTCTTTGGGCGCTTGCTCTTTAGGCGCTTGCTTGGAGAGATTTGCCAACGGTTTTTGCTGCCGACGCGCTACCATGTGTGTTTCCTCAGATCGCTCTATCTCTAAACCCTACACCCTAGAGCTAGCTTTATTTCATCTCAATTTAGCATTTTTGTCAGAAGACTTTCGATTAGCGCAGAGCGCAGCTTCGCAGGAACCGCAACTCAACACGAACCATAATTCCTTGTACGCTATACCCTAATTGCTCATTTTATAATTGCTCATTCTATGGACGTTATTCCTGCGATCGATCTACTAGACAGTAAATGTGTACGGTTATATCAAGGAGATTACAATCAGTCACAGGTCTTTCACGACGACCCTGTGGCGGTAGCGCGGCAGTGGGTAGAAGACGGGGCGACTCGGTTACATCTGGTTGACCTCGATGGCGCAAAGGTGGGGCGTCCAGTCAATTTAGACGCAATTCGAGCGATTGTGCAAGCGGTGGATATTCCCGTAGAAGTCGGCGGCGGGTTGCGCGATCGCAGCAGTGTTGCCGATCTGCTTGCCACTGGAGTGCGTTGGGCGATTCTCGGAACGGTTGCCGTTGAGCAACCCGGACTAGTCACCGAGCTTTGCACTCAATTTCCAGAACAGATCATCGTCGGCATTGATGCCCGCAACGGCAAAGTGGCGACCAAAGGTTGGCTAGAAACCTCAGAAGTGTTGGCAACCGATCTCAGCGATCGCATGGCAAAGCTGGGGGCTGCCGCCATCATCTACACCGACATTCACCGCGATGGCACACTTCAAGGCCCCAATCTAGAGGCACTCCGAGAAATCGCTTCTGTGGTAGACATTCCAGTCATTGCATCGGGCGGCGTCAGTTCGATGACCGATTTACTGAGTCTATTAGCGCTAGAACCGCAAGGCGTGACGGGCGTGATCGTCGGTCGAGCCATCTACACAGGGGATGTATCGCTAAAAGAAGCCGTGCGGGCAGTAGGTCAAGGACGTTGGCAAGACATTCCACCAGACTTCGGTTCCTCCGCGATCGCTTAAGTATTTCATTAATATTCGCTATAAATCCGCTGCCGCTGAGTTAGCCCTACAGAGAAAGGGCTTTCGCAGTAAACTGTCTAACGACCTCGCAAATCACAATCTATGGCAACCATCAACGACAATTACCTGAAGCTCAAAGCGGGCTATCTTTTTCCTGAGATTGCCCGTCGTGTTAACGCCTTTGCCGCCGACCATCCCGATGCGCCAATCATTCGGTTAGGAATTGGTGACGTAACTGAGCCACTGCCCGAAGCCTGCCGCACGGCGATGATCAAGGCAGTCGAAGAAATGGGCGATCGCACTAACTTTAAAGGCTACGGCCCAGAGCAGGGGTATGAATGGCTGAGAAGCGCGATCGCAACCCACGATTTTCAGGCTCGTGGTTGCGACATTGATGCGTCAGAAATTTTTATTTCCGATGGTTCGAAATGCGATACCGGAAATATGCTCGACATCTTTGGCGATCGCAACACCATTGCTGTCACCGATCCGGTTTATCCGGTGTATGTCGATACGAATGTAATGGCAGGACATACGGGCGAGGCAAACGAGAAAGGTGAGTTTGGTGGCTTAGTCTATTTACCGATCACGGCGGAGAACCAGTTTACGGCGCAAATTCCCTCACAGAAAGTGGATTTGATTTACCTCTGCTTCCCCAACAATCCGACAGGCGCAACGGCAACTAAAGAGCATCTCAAAGCGTGGGTTGACTACGCCAACGCAAACGGCTCAATTATCTTCTTCGATGCGGCTTACGAAGCGTTTATCACTGATCCAAGTTTGCCGCACTCGATCTATGAGATTGAAGGTGCAAGAGATTGTGCGATCGAGTTTCGATCGTTCTCTAAAAATGCAGGCTTTACCGGAACGCGCTGTGCCTTGACCGTCGTACCAAAGACTCTCACTGCTAAAGCTGCCGACGGGTCGGATGTTGAACTGTGGAAACTCTGGAACCGCCGTCAATCCACCAAATTTAATGGCGTGTCTTACATCGTGCAACGCGGAGCCGGAGCCGTTTACTCTCCTGAAGGTCAAACCCAAACAAAAGCACTGGTAAACTTCTACATGGAGAACGCCAAAATTATTCGCGAACAACTAACAGCCGCGGGAATTAAAGTTTACGGCGGTACAAATGCGCCTTATGTCTGGGTACAAACACCTAACGGTTTGTCAAGTTGGGATTTCTTCGATAAGTTGCTCAATGCTTGCAATGTTGTTGGCACTCCAGGTTCGGGCTTTGGCGCAGCGGGTGAAGGGTACTTCCGCATTTCAGCGTTTAACAGTCGCGAGAATGTAAATGAAGCAATGAAGCGAATCACAGAGAAGTTTAAGGTGTAGGGAAGTTTCAGATGTAGGTCAACTTTCTCATTAAACTCGTTAGAAAATTCTGTGTGCTGTTTAAACAGCGAAGAAATGGGGGAATCCAAACGATCGATGATCAGCTCGCCGCTTGCAGTCAAGCAACGGTGTAGACAAAGAGTTCACTAAAACTGAACCGCTTGGAGCAACTAAGCACTGTTCCAAGCGGTTCAACAATTAGAAGACCGACTTATTTTGTTTCAGATCCTTGGCCCGCTTTTTCGGCGATTTTCTCGATCTTGCCAGCTGCTGCAATCAACCCTTTGCCAAGCTTATGCAGAGGACCTTTTACGCCCCGCTCAGCTTCGTCACCGATCGCATTGGTCTGCTCGCCCAATTTGTGCAGCACCTCAGCAATTTCGGTTGCTTCTGACTTCTTGCCCTTCAAAAGCTTTTTCAGTTCCTTCAAGCTCGCCGACAGGTCTTTGATGCCGTCTTCCTTGTGACCTTTGAGGAAGTCCACCCACTCTTCGATCGCATCGATCGCCGTGTCGGATTCTATCTCAGTAACATCACCATGTAGAAGTTCAGCAGCGGATTCGAGGTCAGGCGCATTGTTTTGCTCAGTCGTTTCCGCCTGATGTTGCTTCGCTTCTTTAGAAACATTCTCATCGTGGTGAGCTTTACTTCCGCTTTGAGTTGCCATATTTACAAATTCCTTTTTTCTGCTTTTTGAACACTACACAACACAGTAAAAAAGGCAAAATTGCTTTCCCTCCCTCTAGAGAGCAACTTCAAAATCATTCAATCGGATGAGGATTTTGGTGACGATATTTTGCATTCACTTTTTTCAAGTCCGAAGCTCAAAACCCTTTAGCCTGCTTAAATTAGCCCCATATTTAACCATACTTTCAAAGGATTTCAATGATCTGTATCACACACAGAGAAAGTTGAAAACATCTCACTACAAAGGCAAACGGCTTTCCGTGTTTCTGCCGACCATACCTAGAAGAAACTTTGCTCAGTACCGTAAATCGACGATGGTTTCTTCTAGGGCTTAAATCGACAATAAACTCAACGCTGATGTGAACGACGGACCTTTGTACAGATGATGGCAACTCAATCTTCTCTCCGCTCTCGTGGTATGGAATTACTGGTCTCCTATCACCAAAACCCCTCGGTTCGAGTCAGAAACCAGTTAGTTCAGATGAATGCTGGCTTAGTTCGGAAAATTGCTCACCGGGTTAGTCACCAATGTGCAGAACCCTACGAAGATCTAGAGCAGATTGGCTATCTCGGTTTGATTCGCGCTATCGAGCGATTTAACCCCAATCAAGGCTGCGCTTTTAGCTCCTTTGCCGTTCCTTACATTCGGGGTGAAATGCTGCACTTCCTGCGTGATCGCGCAGGTACTGTTAAGATTCCCCGTCGTTGGCAACAACTCAATAAAGAAGGACAGCGCGTTCGTGAACAGCTATCCGAAGCGCATGGTCGCCAACCGACCGACGACGAAATTGCAACAGTATTGGGTGTATCGCTCAACGAATGGCGAGAGAGCAAGTTAGCTGCCAAGAATCGCTTGCCCTTGAGTTTGGACGCAACCGTGTGTCAACAGCTTGATTCTCCCATGACGCTTGGTGATACCTTGCCCGATGCTCGCTATCAGGCTCTGCAACATCTCGAAGAAGATCGTCAGCAGTTGCAGAAGGCCATGAACCAGCTAGAAGATAAAACTCGGCAAGCGATCGAATATGTTTTTCTGCACGACTTGTCGCGTAAAGAAGTCGCTGAACAGATCGGAGTCAGCCCAATGACAGTGACTCGTCGCATTCATCGCGGCATTCAGCAGATGGTCGGATTGCTTCAGCCTCAGGTACTGCAATCTGATCCTTAAGTTTGACCAAGAAGCGCTCTAGCAGAGCGTTTGGGTCCATCATCTAAAGTCTATCGAGTTTTGCCGGATTGAAGATTCTTCAGTCCGGCTTCCTTTTTTTGGGCTTGCAGACGTTTTTTTGAGTTGCAGACAAAGTGAATGTACGGTAACAATGAAGACGATTCGGTCTTCCGATTCGTAATTGTGACAGAACAGCGTTGACTAATATTGGCTAAGTTAGGAGGAATGGATGTGCGGTTTTGCAGGAGCTTCACTAGAAAAGTACGACAGAACAACCTCGCGGTTGGTCTCTCAATTGGGCTAAGTCTAGTATTATTCCTGAGCCAGCCTACTCTTGCACAAGAGACTGCTGCACAAGAACCTGCCTCGCCTATTCTAAGTCTGCCTAAACTGGCGTCGCCACTAGAGTTACAAAAACGTCTCAGTAGTTCGCTGACCCCTGATGCCGAAGTACAGAAGGGAGAGGTGCGCTTAGATGGTTATCGGTTATTTACGATCGCATCGTCCGTTGTTCGCGATTCGCCTCAAAATAGCCCGACTCAAAATAATTCAACTCAAAATAATTCAGCAATGCCGCTGCAAGTCCGCATTGAAGGAATTGAAGCGACACTCAACCGAATTGCGAAACGGAACCTCGACGAAGCCGACTTGAAGGTGAGTTCAACGATCGATTCGAGCAGCAATCTGCCGGTCATTTCGGTGAATGGCCAGTATCTGATGACGGTAACAACCCTAGATGCTCAATTGCAAGGGCAAGAGCCATCTGCTTATGCCGAAGAGTTAACCCAAATCATTCGGTCGGCGTTGCTGCGATCGCGGCAAGAACGACAGTCCGAGTTTTTGGGTCGACAGGTTCTTGTGGCGCTGGGGATTCTGCTTAGCCTAGCTATTGCGAGTCGAGCGTTGGCTCACGTTCAGCGACGGCTCAAAGAGCAGCGCGATCGCATTGCCTCGGAGATCCCACCTGTTCCGCCGACTCAAGAATTATCTCCTCATGAAACGCATCTGATTGTGCAGCAACAGATGATGAAGCGGCAGCAGCGTAACTTCAAGGATGTCCAACGTCGTCTCCTAAGACTTGGACAAGCAATGATTTGGAGTAGCGGCGGGTTCGTGCTGTTGGGATTGTTTCCTTACACTCGCTGGCTACAGCCAATTGTGCTATCGACGCCCTTAAGAGTGGTCACGATTATATTAGTGACCTATGTTTTGATGCGAGTTAGTGATGTATTGATCGATCGATTATTTCGCGTATTAGAGAAAGGAGAATTCATCTCTCTAGAAGACTCTCAGCGAGTTTTTCTACGATTGTCTACCTTTTCTAGAGTGGCGAAAAGTCTAGCTGCAATTGTACTTGTTAGTATTGCGATTCTACTAGTTTTATCTTCGATCGGCATCCAAATTATTCCACTACTAGCAGGAGCAGGAATTGTTGGTTTAGGAATTTCGCTAGCTTCTCAAAGTTTAATCAAAGATATAATTAATGGGTTCTTAATTTTATTAGAAGATCAGTACGCTGTAGGTGACATTATTCAGGTTGGTAAAGTTAGTGGTTTAGTTGAATCTCTTAACTTGAGAATCACGCAGTTACGCAATGCAGAAGGGCGCTTGATTACTATTCCAAATAGTACTATCACTGTTGTAGAAAATTTGTCGAAAGATTGGTCACGGGTAGATTTGTCGATCGTAATTTCATCTGATACGAACTTGGATCGTGCCATGCAATTGATTCAAAAGATCGGTACTGAATTGAGCCGATCTCAGGACTGGCAGGAGAAGATTGTAGAGCCACCAGAGGTACTAGGAGTAGAAGATTTCAGTAGTAATGGCATCACGATTCGGGTCTGGATTAAAACGCAGCCACTACAACAGTGGAACGTAGGACGCGAGTTTCGCCGTCGCTTGAAGTTGGCTTTAGATTCAGAAGGGATTGAAATCGGAGTACCGCAGCAGATTTTCTCACTCCACGAAACTTCAGACGACAAGGAAAATAGAGGCGATCGAGATGGCAGCTTGAATCCGCTGAGTAAGAAAACAAACTCGTTGAGTAACAATCGGTAAAACGGAAGCTTGGGTCATTGCTTTGTTTCAACGCTCTGTTTCAAGGGATTAAGCTCTCATCGTTAGTTAGGCAGCGACAATAATGCCCATAGAATTGAGGAGGTGTTGACGTATTTGAGGGCTTCTCTAGCGGTTCGCATCGTTCTAGAGTGACACTGTGCGAGATGGGGTGTGGCAATCCCCGTTACGATAGGTCACAATTTCATCATTTCTGGAGACTCATTGGTTGCACAATATCTAAATATTCCAATCCTTCAATAGAGTACTTTAGCCTGCGTTCATACCTCGGCTCAGACGCGAACTTCCGAAGCCCTAAAAATCTTGGGTCGGATTTTTGAGAAGATCCAACGTTAAGATTAGATCACCCTCACCTCTCCCTTGCTGATGAATCGCTCAGACCGCTTTACCGATACCGCCCTTGGTCTCATTTCGACCCAAAGTTTCCCTGCGATCGTAGGGACGGCAGACATGATGCTGAAGTCAGCCGGGGTAACGCTTGTCGGCTATGAAATGATTGGCGGCGGCTTTTGTACTGCCGTTGTTCGGGGTGGCATTTCTGATGTGCGATTAGCGATCGACGTGGGCAAAGACACTGCCGAGCAATTTGGGCAAGAGGTTTCAACGATTGTGATTGCTCGACCAATGGCAAATTTAGAAGCCGTGTTGCCGATTGGTAGTAGGCTTGCACAACTCGCGTTGGGGCAAGAAGGTAATCGGTTCCGAAACTTAGCAGTGGGACTCCTAGAAACGCGCGGATTTCCAGCGATGGTCGGTGCGGCAGATGCGATGCTCAAATCTGCTGATGTAACGTTCACAGCGTACCACTCGATTGGCGCGGGGCTATGTACTGCGATTATTCGAGGCACGGTTGCGAATGTGGCGATGGCGGTTGATGTGGGTATGCAAGAAGCCGATCGCATCGGAGAACTGCACTCTGTGATGGTGATTCCCCGCGCACTAGAAGATTTAGATCAGACCTTACCACTTGCGAAATGCTGGCTCGAAGAACTACAGCCACTCCAAATTCCAATTCAAGTTCGCGAAGTAGAACGAGAGCTAGTCGCCCTTCCAGAGCTTCAGAAAGCGCCTATCCCCTTAGCGGCTCCTCTTTCTCAAGACAAACAACTCCCCGAAGCACGAGCAGTAGAATTCCCTGAGCCAACAGCCGAGCCTGTTGCTGAACCTATCGCCGAACCTGTTATTGAACCGATCGTCGAAAACGAATCCCTTCAATTCCCTGAGGAATAGTGGGCGTTGCTTAATCTAGTGCTGCGTCAAGTCAAAGACGAGGGATGAAAAAAGGATCAGAGCTGATTTCATCCCTCACTGATCGCTTACGAATTTTTGACTGAATTGCGCTTTCCAAGCCAATACCGAGTTGCTGCCAATGCTTCGGGTACCGAGACGAAGGAGGCAAAGGACCCAACGTTGCGACTTGGCAGTAGGCGCAGAGGGCTTCGTTCTCGCTCCACTCCTCGCGCGCTAGCTCCGCAGACAGCAACGAGTCCATCATTTTGCCTGCGATCGCGATCGGTAGCCAGGGACTGTTCTGCGCTCGATTCTTGCCACCTGCACTCGCAAGCCAAGCGGTGATTGCGTAATTGAGTATCATCAGCGGACGATCTGGCGAATTAAAGCAGCTGTAGGCGTAGTTAGAAGCATCAACTTTGCTTGAATCAAAAATGGGGATGGGGGGCGCAAGTAAGTCACTGACCACTCCAGTTTGATAGAGCGTAAAGATTTGTCCCATCGCTCCTCCCAACGTAGATAGTTCAACAATTAAGCGGCGGCGAGTGAGGTTGTCGCTCTGCCCTTTACGCAGTTCCTCGCCAAGCTGTCGTGGCTCCAGTCTGCATCCCTCAATTTTCTCCCTCCGTGAGAACCTTCCTCTAAAAGGGCACTCTACGCCTGTAGTTTCCGTATGGTTTGATGTCGGATGCATCTGCCCTAATTGCTCATCAATTTGAACGCGACACCCATGCCGTTCGGATTAAGAAATTAATGCTCTATGCCTGCAAAGACTGGTGGGAGAATGATTCTGCCCGTTTAAGTACTATTGATTTAGAAGAATTAGTAGACGAACTTCACCAGCGCTACCCGACTTTAGAGCGACTGCGATCGCGTCTCAACCATTTAGTCGGCATGCTGAACAAATCCGCTGAATACCAGGTTGTTGCACAGTTCATCACCACTGGGCTATCCGTGCTTTACGTGACGAGCGGTTCTGATGGTGAAGCAATGACTCAGATTGTCAACCCATCGCAGCCTGTAACCCCTCACGCAAAAATTGCACACCTTTTAGAATCTGATGCCAATCTCAGCCGCATCAAGAAACTATTGATTTGTGTGTGTCGAAAATATTGGGAAGCGAATCCTTATGTAATTGAGCAAACGTTGCTAACAGATTTGCTTCAGGAGCTAACAAAAGCATACGCCACGCTTGACTGCCTCCGAGTTGGATTAGCCGCTGCGGTCAAAACTTTGAATAAGCCGATCGAGTATGCCCTGATTGCAGAAGCCATTTTGCAGGTGATCGAGCCGTTGTATTCTATTGAGATCCCTGCTGCGAAGCCGCTCAAGCCGACAGCAACGAATTTAGTGCCAACAGCGGCAGCCTATTCCCCATCAAAGCCGCTTCCCATCGATTTATTTGATCTGAGGTTAGAGATTTTCAAGTACACCAATCCACTCCGCGCTAAAATTTTGCTGTTTTCGCTGGCTTACTATCGGTTTGAGTTTCGATCGCAAGATTGGTCAAACCTTAAGCTCTACAGTTTAGAAGGGTTACTGCGAACGATATTGAGTCAAGCGGTTAGCGTAGAGCGCAACCTAGACCGAACTGCACTAGAAGATCTGCAACACAGGCTCCAAGAGATGGCACAACAGTTTAGTGATCCGTCTGAACTAGGAGGCAGCAATGGCAACGAGTATCTCGACGTTGGACAGGCGCTAATCAAGGCGCTAAAGCCAAACTATAGTGTGCTACAGCAGCAGATTCAGCACACTTTACAGTCAGGTAGCGCTGCCGATACCACTTGTGCCAGTCCCACTCAAGTTGTGACCCAGCCTTCTGCGTCTCCAGAATCGCATCAAAACCGCGATTCGCTCCGTGCAGATCCGAAGGATCGCCAGGAAATTTCGGGGAGAACTCCATGAACGCTGAAGAATTACTACAACGCTATGAAGCAGGAGAAACTAATTTCTCTAAACAAAATCTAAGTAGCGCAAACTTGATGGGAGCAGACCTCATTGGAGTAGATTTGAGCCATGCTGATCTCCACAACGCGACTCTGGTCTTGGCCTACCTCAACCGATCGAACTTAACCTCGGCAAATTTGCTGGGCACAAAGCTATGTGGGGCAAACCTGAGCCAAGCCGACTTACTAAACGCAAACTTGCGAGATGCTGACTTGCAAGGAGCTGTTCTCTACAATGCCGATTTACGAGGGGCTGATTTAGGTCTAGCCGTACTACTAGATGCAAATTTGATCGGGGCAGACTTGCGTAACGTCAATTTGAGCGGAGCCGACTTGCGGGGAGCCTGTTTAAAGGGGGCAAACTTCCGGGAAGAGAAACGCTGCTACGACGGCTCAAACTTGCGAGGAACGGATTTGCGCGGGGCTGATTTGCGCGGGGCCAACTTGGCAGGAGCCGATCTCAGTCGAGCCAATCTTGCAGGTGCGAATTTGAATGAGGCCAATTTGCGAGAAGTCGATCTGAGCCAAGCCAATCTGAGTGAAACTCGCTTGAACGGCGCGTTTCTAACTGACGCCAACTTGAGCGGAGCAAATCTTAGCCAAGCGAGTTTGCGGGACGCAAAGCTGAATCGCGCAAGGCTGAGTGACGCCAATCTAAATGACGCAGATTTAGCAGATGCGACCCTCAACGCTGTCAACCTGCACAAAGCAAGCTTGCAGCATGCCAATCTTTACCGAGTCCGGCTGAACCAAGCTGACCTGAGCCGCGCCAACTTGAAAAATGCCTACTTAGTCGAAGCGGTTTTAATTGAAGCGTACTTGGGTCGGGCAAATCTTCAAGGTGCAAACCTCACGCGAGCCAATCTTGCCAAAGCAGAACTCAGTAGTGCTCTACTAGGAGAAGCGATCTTAACAGGGGCAACACTGCCCGATGGAAGTGTGGAGGAATGACGAGGGGCAGATCGGAACACAGCTGGAAAGGTAACAATTTTAACAGCTAAGCGATCGCGCTTCATCGATCTAGATTTTTGTGCCAGTAGAGACTGTGATTGCCGTGTCGGAGATGATGATCACGGTTTATACTCTGTTGGATACTTGTCCACATGCTTTATTTTTGACATCTTTTTAGAAATTCTTCGGCTCAGAAATTCGGGGGTGTGCTAACTATATATTGGCTCTTTTGTGTCCTCGTGTAGATGACTCCATCGCCCGAACCTCAAAATAATCCCCGAACCCCCTCTAGTAAACGCTTGTGGCTCGTGTTGCTCAGCCGCGTCGGCGTTCCGCTTGTCCTCGTTGGATTGCTTGCGATCGTAGGGGGTATGATCTACGGGTGGTTTTTTATCACTCAGAAACTTGCGCCGTTAGTCGAAGAGAGTCTGAGTAAATCGCTCGATCGTCCGGTTCGGTTAGGTAAGATCGAGGGCGTTTCGCTGGCAAGTCTGCGATTTGGCAAAAGCGACATTCCAGCAACAGCGACCGATCGCGATCGCGCGGCGATTGAGTCAGTCAAGGTTGGGTTTAATTTATGGCAAGTGATGTTGACCCGTAAATTAGATCTAGATGTCACGCTAAGTAAACCAAATCTTTATCTGGATCAAGATAAAGACGGAGCGTGGATCAGAACACAAATTTCTGCCCAAACGGACACTGGAACTGTCACCACAGAACTGAAATCACTTCGATTTGAAGATGCCACGCTGGAATTAGCCCCGTTTCCAAAACTGGGGAAAAAGAGAGTTTCTGTCAATCTAAACCGCATAAACGGTGACGCCGACATCTTCGATCGCAGCCGCCGAATCGCGTTTGACTTAGCCGGACAATCGACCACAGGCGGTAATTTTAATCTCAAGGGTGAACTGCTCAATAATAAGGGCGCAAATTTTAATTTCAACGTTAGAGGACAAAACTTTTTAGTCGCAGAGATCGATCGATTAGTGAAGTTGCCGATTGATCTAACGCAAGGGCGAGGAAACGGAAACTTCGACGTTATTCTCCGTCCAAATGTTCGCTCTGTTGTAAAAGGCACGGCTGAGTTTAAAGATGTAGCGCTACAAGTTCCTCAATTGCCACAAACATTGACCAGGGCAACAGGAAATCTACAAGTTAACGATACAGTAATTACTTTAGAGAAAACAACAGGAACGTTAGGAAAAATTCCATTCATTGCTAATGGAAAGATAGATACTCAAAAAGGATTTGATCTCGCCGCGACCGTCAGAAACTTAGCGATCGCAGATTTCGTAAACACCTTTAAGGTTCAGCTTCCGGTGGCGACCTCTGGAGTAGTCAATGCAGACGTAAAATTGACTGGAGCGATCGATCAACCAATTGTGTCCGGCAATGTTCGCACTGCAAAACTCACCAAAATGGATAGGTTCACCTTGAGTCAAGCGATCGCAGACTTTCGACTCAATACCCGAACTCAGAATCTCGCCATTTCTAACCTGCGAGCAACGCCTACGGTAGGCGGACAGATCAGTGGAGATGGTGCTCTGAATCTGGGCACGTCTCGAACAATCGCGTTCAGCGTCCGGGGTGAGAAATTACCGGGAGATCAAATTGCAAAACTCTATAATGCGGCTCCTGCAATTACCGTCGGTCGTGTCAACACTCAAGCGCGAATTAGCGGCACGTTAGATAATGTGCAAACAATCGCGCAGTGGCAAGCCCCCGAAGCAACCTATCCGGGCACTGGAGAAGTTGCGATCGCGAACGGAAACGCAACGCTGCGCAACACCGTTTTGCAAGTGGCAGGCGGAACCGTAATCGCAACCGGACAAACCGTTGGACAGCGCTGGGAAGCAACGGTTGGAGCATCGGGTATTCGAGCGGCTCAGTTTGTTCGATCTGTAGCAGGGCGGGTAAGCGGCAACTTTAAGTTATCAGGGCAATTGAGTTCATTTAACCTAGCTGATATTCAAATTAATGGACAAGCTAGACTCACTGAAGGCATTGGCAACATCAACGCTAAGATCAGTGCCATTCGAGGACAGTGGAAAGCCGATACGCAAATCGCAGGAATTGGGCTAAAACAATTTTCTCCAGACTTGCGCGGTCAGTTAACCGGAAATCTGAACGTGACCGGAACTGTGAATTCTTTCAGTCCCTCAAATATTCGCGCTAATGGACGAGTGCAACTGTCTGAAGGCATTTCGCTGATCACTGACCCGATCGCGGCTCAAATCGCCTGGAATGGTCGCAACATTAATGTTCAGCAAGCCACAGCTCCCGGATTTAGCGCTAACGGCACGCTCTTTACCCGCCTCGAGCCACGTCTTGATATCACCGCGCTCGATCTCAACATCCGTACTACAGGCTATGCTCTCGCGAATCTCCCGATTCCTCGTCCCCCTGTCACCCAACTGAGCGGAGTCGTTGACCTGACTGGACGCCTGACCGGAACGCCTGCGGCTCCTAGAGTGGTGGGAAGTACAACGGTGCGGGGACTATCGCTAAATGGGATTGCTTTTGATCCGATCTTGCGCGGCAATTTACAACTGAATTCAACTGGAGGATTTAACGTCCAGGTAGCAGGCACTCGCGATTCGCTCCGCGAAGCTCCGGATCGCATTGCGCTAGCGCTGAATCCGGCGTATCGACCGATTTCGCTCGATGTGCAGCGGGGTGGCGCAACGGTCATCGGCAGAGCGACGGCAAATAATTTGTTTGCGGTTAACGTTCGACAACTAGAACTGAATGGATTTATTCTTCCAGGAGTTAATACGGCGGCTTTGGGCGGTTTTGGTGGACAGCTCTCAGGAAATTTCAACATTGATTTAGATCGACTGCGTGTGGTGAATGGAGCGTTAGCCGTAGACAATCCTCGCCTCGGAACGTTTAGAGGAGAGCGAATTAGCACTCGCTTTGTCAATCGCAACAATGTGTTTCAGTTTGATGAAACCATCGTCAGAAGAGACAACAGCCAATATGCGTTGTCAGGAAATCTAGATCTGCGATCGCAACCCCGATTTGATGGACAGGTTGTGGTCTCTCAGGGCAGACTCGAAGACATTCTGCAAACGTTACAAATCTCTCAAATTAGCGATCTGTCTCGTGGGATGCAATCGCCGACCTATGGCAGTGCTGCCGACTTGAAAACCGCTGCTGTAGGAACACCAGAACGATCGCTAGACGACCAGATCAAACGGTTTTCGGAAATTATCGCGTTGCTCAGACAACGGGCAACGGTTCGCCAAGAACAGACCATTCCAGAACTGGCCGACGTTCGCGGCGAATTTAACGGCACGATTGATTTTTCTGCCTCGTTGCAATCGGGAGTCCAGGCGGAGTTTGATCTGAGTGGAAAAAACATTGAGTGGCGTCCCTACCCGTCTTTTGCTGACGTAGTAAACGGGCAAGTGCAACGCGATCCAAACCGCATTTTCACGGCTGAACAAGCGATCGCAAAAGGCACGTTAGAAAATGGTGTCGTCAACTTATCGCCCTTGCAACTGCGGTCAGGTGAAGCAGCCATCACGCTGCGCGGACAGTTTGGCGGCGAACAGCAGTCAGGACAATTGACGATCGCAAATCTGCCCGTTGATGAGATTAATCGAATTTATCCTTTGCCCTTAGGCATTAGCGGTAAGCTCAATGCTTCTGCGTTTATTCAAGGACGGCGCGATAATCCCTTTGCTCTAGGAGAAGTAAACCTCACGGATGGCTTTCTCAATGGAACTCAAATTCAATCTGCCACGGGCAATTTCAACTACACAAATGCTCGCTTAAGTGTGAGCAGTACTATTGCCATTGCAGGGCCGGAACCCATACAAATTGAGGGTAGCATTCCCTATCGTTTACCGTTTGCAACAACGTTTCCCGAAAGCGATCAAATCGATCTCAAACTTGATGTCAAGAATGAAGGGTTAGCGTTTCTCAATCTGTTGACACCGCAAGTCGCATGGCAAGGCGGACAGGGCGCAGTTCAACTGCAAGTCACGGGTCGTTTGCTTCAACCTGTGGCAACTGGAACCGCTACCTTTAGCAATGCCACCATCGCGGCTCAAGCATTACCCGATCCATTAACTGGCGTGACGGGTTCGATTCAATTTGATCGCGATCGCATCCGGGTTCAATCGCTCAAGGGACAGTATAGCCAGGGTGAAGTATCGGCTCAAGGTGTGCTTCCCATATTTGGCACATTAGATTCGTCTGATCCTGACGCTGCCAATCTCTTAGGGGTTTCGCTGGATCGCTTGGCAATTAACCTTAAAGGACTTTATCGAGGCGCAGTTAACGGTAATGTTTCCGTAGGAGGGACTGCCTTTGCGCCTCAATTGAGCGGGGAAGTCCGGTTGACGGATGGACAGGTTTTAATTCCCGACAATACTGCCTCTCTCACCGCAGGCGGCTCCTCTCCTGATGAAGCAAGCGGCGATGGAGCAAGCGGAGCCTCATTACAACAGCCGTTAGAATTTAACAATCTCAAGCTGGTGTTAGGCGATCGCGTCCGCGTTGTCAGTCCTCCCATCATCAATTTTTTGGCGCGAGGAAACCTATTCGTCAACGGCACGCTTAGCAATCCTGAACCCGAAGGGACAATTGCACTGAAAGCCGGACAGGTCAATCTATTTACAACCCAATTTGTGTTGGCGCGGGGCTATCCGCAGACAGCAACGTTCACGCGATCGCAGGGGCTGGATCCTACACTCGATGTCCGCCTCATTGCGTCCGTTCCCGAAGTGACGCGAAACCGCATTTCCACCACTAATATTTCTTCTGAAGTTAGAGATGATTCGCTGTTAGCCACTGGCTTAGGATCACTGCAAACGGTGCGAATTCAAGCAAAAGCGACCGGGCGGGCGAGTCAACTATTTGAAAACTTAGACCTTACGAGCAGTCCCGGTCGAAGCCGTGGCGAGATCATTGGCTTGATTGGCGGTGGCTTTGTCAATACTCTTGGTCGCGGCGATAGTACGTTGGGCATTGCGAATCTTGCGGGTTCTGCGCTACTAACCAACATTCAAGGCTTTATTGGTAACGCGATCGGGCTGAGCGAATTTCGACTCTTTCCAACTCTCCAGCGCAGCGATCGTCGTCGCGAATCGACTCTTGGTTTAGCCGCAGAGGTCGGCGTTGATATCACAGGTCGTCTGTCGGCGTCGGCGCTTCGCATTCTCACGTCCGATCAACCCACCCAGTTTGGAATTCGCTATCGCATCAACGATGGTCTGCTTTTTCGAGGTTCAACCGATTTTTCTGGCGACAGTCGGGCCATTTTTGAATATGAGACTCGGTTTTAAGGAGGTAATTCGCAATCAATCGTAGCGATCGCTAGGATTTGGGTTCGATTCTGACTGAATTGCGAATTACAACCACCTTATAGATGTGTTTGTATCCGTTCGACTAGCTGTTGAGGTCGGATGACGCCTTCAATCCGATGAGCAGGTTGCCCTTTTTTGAATAAGACTAAAGTAGGCAACGCAAAAATCTGGTACTGAGAGGCTAAATCAGGATAGTTATCGACGTTGATCTTGACAACTTTAATTTTGTCTTTCAACTGCTCGTTGGCTTGGTCTAAAAAGCCTGCCATCATTTGACAGGGACCGCACCACGGAGCATAAAAGTCTACCAGAATTGGCATGTCCGAACTGGCGATTAGCTCCTGGAAGCTATTAAATTGCTGCTTTGTTGCCATTTGTCCGACCCTTAAATGACGTACTCTCCAACACTAGCGCGTGTTCTGCAATTCGGCTTGTTTGAAAGATGGAGATTTGTTACTGCGACCGCTGAAAAATGATTGCAGTATCAAGAAAACTGAGCCGTTCTTCAACTTAATTAACGGTAAAGGGGAGTTTTAGCTTGCGGTTGTGACGTGTGAACGTGTTATCAAGTACCGAGATGCTGTATCGAGAAAGAGTATCGCGAACTCAATATCACCAAGCTGTATCGAGAAAATTTTTGCGTGAACTCGATACCGCGAAGCTGTATCAAGGAAGGTTTTGTGCAAACTCGATGTGAGATTGAGAAAATCGAGTTGGGTCAATGCAAAGCTTGATACAGAATGGTGAGATTGAGATAGCCGCATTTGGATCTCGACAAGCGAAGGGCGAACTTTGTAGAGGAGAGCGATCGTAAGGATGAGACGTGCGATCGAAGATTGGAAAAGATGCTGAGTATCTGTGTACTGAATTATCTAGGCTACCATTCGGAATACTGAAAAGTTGTCGAAGCAATCGAGCGATCCTATTATGAGCATTTCCATACTCTATAGCGCAATTCCTCCTAACAGTACGCTGTACGCACGGCTTCAGCGTGAAAAGGCACTCAGCGTCCTCATGGTTTCTCTTTTCCCTCATGGTTGTGGCATCTTTCGCGTTTTTGAAATTGAGTACGAGATTGATGAAATCCTTGCAGATGTTATCGAAAGACATCACGAGACATTTGGATCTGAACTAGAAGCAAGTCAGGCAATTGCTGAGTTTCGGTCTGAGTTGAGGCAGACTCGTCAAGCCTATCCGGGGATTGAAGATAGAAGTGCATTATTAGAAAGCTCATCTGTTGAGATTGAGAAACGTTTAGTGCATGAGTTATCGAGAAGACAGATTGCGAATGCTGATAGGATTGTTAAAAGGCTCATATTCGGAGATCAAACTCTCGCCCCAACTCTATTGCCAGCAAAGGAATCATTGGGGCTGATATCCCGTGAGCTAGTGAGTGGAGGAGCCAGCATTTTTCGACAGATCAATCCCGCAACGCTGTTCGCAAGAGACGAAGGTTGGGAAGGATGGTGCCTTAACCACTTAGAGCGGTGGAGAGGATTATATCTTTCAGCAGACGAGAAAAATGAGGAGATATTGGTTGGAGGTAGTTAAGGAGGCAGCCAACTTAAGGTTAGTGCAGCAGATTGACGGCGATCATTGGTGCTGAGTTGAAAGATAAGCGCCTTGTCAATCTCCGCAAGCATGGGATTGATTTTATTGACGTTTTAGCAGTGTTCGATGGAGATACGGTGACGGTTGAGAACGCGCTACAGCCACAGAGAGCAGCGTTTCATCACGTTCGGTTTGCCCCAAAGGCACAGCCTCTTCGTTAAGTCTGAGAGGTTACTAGCGGCAGGTGAAGCGGGTCGTTATGGGTTAGTTTTAGGATTGGTGATTTTAGGCTTGACTAAATTGAGCGATTAGCGCAAACGCAACTCTACAGGAAACGCGACATAAGCAGACGAATAGTATCGTCGAGTGATGGGTTATCAACACCACCCGAAATTACGGTATTTTCGCTATCTAACCTACCCTAGTCACAGAGACATTTTGATAGCCTAGAGAAGCAATCAGGTTGAGCATTCTAAATTAGCTTCTAAACTTAGAGTGCGTGACTTTAAAAAATGACTAATTTTGCGAGGGGATGAGCGAGTGGCTGCAACCAATTTCAAAGATTACTATTCCCTTCTGGGTGTGAGTAAAACCGCCAGTGCCGATGAAATCAAAAAGGCATTTCGGAAACTGGCGCGGCAGTATCACCCTGACGTCAATCCAGGGGATAAGGTCGCAGAAGCTCGCTTTAAAGAAATCAACGAAGCCAACGAAGTCCTCTCTGATCCCGACAAGCGGAAGAAATACGATCAGTTTGGACAATACTGGCGTCAAGCTGAACAAGCAGGCGCAGGGCGTCCCTCCGGCGGGCGATCGCCATTCAACACCGGAGGCTCGGCAGGATTTGATGAGTTTGAGTTTGGACGCTACGGTAGCTTCGAGGATTTTATCAACGATTTGCTCGGTAAATCGGCAGGCGGCTACGGACGGACTGCCGATCCCTTCGGTGGTGGATTTCGGACTCCGGGCGGTGCTGGATTTGATGGAGGGACACGCAGCGATCCCTCAGATTTTGGCAGAGCCAATCGCGCCCCAGCAGGCACAAGTCTTGACACCGAAGCCTCGATCAAGCTCACATTTTCTGAAGCGTTTAACGGCGTTGAGAAACGACTGCAAATTGGCAGTGAAGACAACATCACGGTTCGCATTCCGTCGGGTACCAAGGCCGGCAATCGAATTCGAGTTCGTGGTAAAGGACGCTTTAGCCCGCACTACACAAGCCAACGCGGAGATCTCTACCTCACCGTTGAACTGATTCCTCATGCATTCTTTCAGTTTGATGGCGACAACTTGGTGTGTGAAGTCCCGATCGCACCGGATGAAGCCGTGTTAGGAACTCAAATCGATGTGCCAACACCCGATGGTAACGTCAAGGTCAATGTGCCTGCTGGAATTCGCTCAGGGCAATCGTTACGCCTGCGAGGGAAAGGCTGGCGTAATCTTAAAGGAGAGCGCAGCGATCAAATGGTGAAAATTACGATCGCACCTCCAAAAGAGTTAACCGCGATCGAGCGCGAAGCCTATGAAACCATTCGCACGCATCGCAGCTACGATCCGCGCAGCCATATCAAGTCCGTGAAGCTCTAATCGAATCAATACCGTGTCTCTATCTTTAACACCGTTGCCCTTAACACCGTTGCCCTTAACACCGTCGCATTGAGAGCCGTGATACACACGCTGATCTTATGTCAATTTCCTAAATTAATGTGACCGATTTGTGTAGGGGCACGGCACTGCTATGCCCTTATTAGTCAGGATTAATTGCCGATCTCAAACCAAGCCCGCAACACTTCAGCCACCGTCCACGCTTGAGCAAAACATCCATTCGGAATCATTGGCGCGTCGCCATCAAAAATCTCACTCAAGCTTCCCAAACCATGAGATGACAGATGATTTGCCATCGGTTCTAAAAATTCACGCGCTTTGATTGCATCGTCATACACGCGATAGTGCGCGATCGCATACGGCCCAATCAACCAGCCCCAGACTGTGCCCTGATGGTAAGCTCCATCACGCTGCACCGGATCACCGCCATATTGCCCTTTGTAATTGGGATGTTTCGGGTCTAGCGATCGCAGCCCGTAAGAGGTTAGCAGCGATCGCGAACAGGCATCTACAACGGCTTTTTGCTGAGGCGCAGACAGCGGACTTTCCGGCAACGACACCGCAAAAATTTGATTCGGACGTAACGCGGCATCATCCCCATCTGGGCTATCGAGCAGGTCATAGCAGTAGCCGACCGACTCATTCCAAAAGCGCGAAAATCGTACTAATGTTCGCTCTGCCATCGCATCATACTCGCGATGAGGTTTGCCAATTTGACGGGCAAACTTCGCCAAAATGCGGAGCGCATTGTACCACAGCGCATTCACCTCAATTGGTTTACCAATACGCGGCGTTACCACCCAATCGCCGACTTTGGCATCCATCCACGTCAGTTGCGTACCTGGTTTTCCGGCATATAGTAACCCATCTGCTGCGTCAAGATGAATACCAAAACGAGTGCCGCGACAATGCCAATCAATAATATCTGCCAACACAGGAAACAACGCTTCGATCAGATCTTGGTCGTCAGTAGCGATGTAGTAATGATAAATTGCAACGAAATACCAAAGGGTGGCATCAGCGGTATTGTAGTCGGGCAGTTCTCCAGCATCGGGGAAGCGATTGGGCAACATGCCTTGATCCACAGACTGAGCAAAGGTTTGAATAATCGATCGCGCAATTTCGGTGCGTCCTGTTGCCAGCGTTAGCCCAGGTAGACTAATCATCGTATCTCGTCCCCAGTCACTGAACCAGGGATAGCCCGCAATGATTGTCTTACCGTTAGGATTGTTAGGCTGAGGGCGATTCACAATGAACTGATCTGCTGCCGAAATGAGATGACGAATCCAGGGAGGACTACTTTCAATTTGTTTGAGGCGAGGGCTTTGCAGCCGTCCCTGTAAGTCAATTTTCCAGCGATCGTGCAAGCGCTGTTCGTACACTTGCTGAGATCGCAGGGCGCTCTCTCCCTCTAAATTTGGAGTTGCCTCTGTACTCGCAACCAAGGTCAACGATTGACCGGGTTCTAGCGTAGCTTGAAAGGTTGCAACATGAAGATGATCCTCGCGATCGCGCAGTCCCCGCGATCGTTCTGCGGCTAGGTCAAACCCGTAATACCAATCGTGGAATAGCGAAATATTGCCACCACACAGCAGATAAAATGGTACAGCTTGAGGAAAAGCAGATACGCGAACACCATGCGGCACAGATTCAACATCCATTTGCCAGTCATTAGCTGATGTATCACCGTGGTAATCACGATAATTGATCATGGTTTTCAACGTCAGCGTTAGCGGCTGCGTTGAACGATGTAAATGATACTGAACATACGTTGTGTTTTCCCCTTGCTGCATCCAAATGCGCTTTTCGAGCAGCGCGTCGCCGCAAGCATAGCGCCAAACCGGAATCGTTCCTGTTAAATAAAATCGCTCAATATGCTGATAGCCTTCAGGTCTAACCGTTCCATCAGACCAACGGTTGGTAGTTAACGGATAACTATCTTCCCCATAGCGCACTGAGTCTTCTAGCTTGGCTAACAGCAGGGTGCGTTGCAGAGGTGGCTTGAGGGCGGCAATTAATAATCCGTGGTAGCGACGGTTCAGCAGACCTGCGATCGTCCCTGATGCAAATCCTCCAATTCCATTTGTGACTAACCATTCTCGCGTTTCCGCCGTTTCTAATGCACCGCAAATTTCGCGCCCAAAATCGATCACCATCCCATTCGCTCCCGTACTGCATCCATCGAGTATTAACGCCGTTCGCCAGAACTACCAGTCGCCCTTTGAAATTCTAGTTGGCGTTGCTGAATATAGCCTGATTTCGCCACGAGAAAGTTGATTCCTCAATTTGATTCCATTCGGATGGGGTCAACGGTTGCTCCACGAGGTCGATTTGAAACTGTGCGATCGCGCTAGCAATTAAAGCATCCATAACTGTGTTAACCAGCACATCACCTGTTATGGCTAGATCCACTAAATTCAATGGCGTAATCTCTTCCTCAAACACCTGCTGGAAAAGCTGGGCATCCGGTTCTAGGCGCATTGAGCCGTGCTGCAAAATGGCCGATTCTTTTCGCAGTTGGGCGCTGCCAATCAGTTTTGCCCCGTCCGAAGTTACTAGATCCGCGACGGTTGCTGTTCCAAAGCAGTTGGGGTTGCGCCGATAATCGCGTCCCGCCTGCCCATAGTGGAGATCAACACCAAGCGTATGCCAGCCTCGAATCAGAAATTTAGAAATCGTTTGGTAGGCTTGCAATCGGCTACCGGACAGTCCAGAAGTGACGATCGCATAGGTGAGGTCGCCTTGATGCAGCACCGCCCGTCCTCCACTGGGGCGTCGAACCAGGGCAATGCTTGAGTCTTGCCATAAATGATTCCAGAACGCTGGATATTGACGCTGATGATAGCCCAGCGACAGGGTAACAGGCGACCAAGTGTAAAACCGGAGGGTGGGTGGATGTTGACCCAATCGATGTTGCTCTAAGAGCCAACTATCGATCGCCATCTGCACTTGTCCCGACGCTTGCATCAGAGGAATTAGCCGCCACGTTTCCATCTTTCGCTATTTGTCCACGTTTAATAAAATACTCATTCTTTTGGTAGAGACGGCTAGAACCCTTACTCTGAACAGCTATCCACGAATACGTCTATCTTACGCTTGATGTAGTGTCTCTACCTTTTTCTAGGTTAATGATTGAGATGCAGTCATTAAGGTATGTAAAGAAAATAAAAACAACGATTGAACCTTTCAGAGTTACTAATCACTGAGAGTTTTAATTGATTTTTGGAGGACTCTATGACTTACGCAACCGATCAAGACACAACCCAAGCGTTGGAGCAATTTCGTCAATACGATGTCGATACGCAACTCGCATTGCTGTGGTTCGGTTATTTAGATATCAAAGATGATCTATCTCCTGACCCTGCTCACAGCGCTGATGTCGCGGCTCACGCCTACTGCGATCGCATTCGTGAACTCCCTAAAGAGCAACAGTTGCAAGCGCAGCAAGACATTCTTAGTGGTGCAAGCAGCGAATGGGGACGTGAATATACTTCCCTCAGTTCGAGTGGCAGACTAGAAGTTTGGCTGCTGTTAGGACAAGGAATGGAAGATGGCTCAATCATCCAAGTGCCTTCTGACTACCAGTTGCCCAGCGAAACCAACAAGTTTACGGAAGCTATTGCTAAGCTGTCGTTTGAGCAACGGATCAACTTCATGAGAAGCGCCGTCATGGAAATGGGTGCTCCAGCAGGATAATAGAGTAATGATTTAATAGATCATTAGATCAAGATCATTAGATGAGCGTAGGGCGGGGTTGTTCAGTTGTCTGTATATGACACCGAACAACCCCGCCTTTGTGCTATTTCATACCAAATTCAGATTGCAGTAATTCATCATTGTCATCTGCGATCGTTGCGACGACGGTAATCAAGCGCGAAACTTCACCCGGCGATAGTTCTGCAACGGTTCGACTCGACAGCACAACAATTTGATCGTTAAAGATCCCAAAACACGCTTCAAAAGTACTCATCCAGTTCATCTCTAGCAGTTTTTTCATTAACTGCGGTTCGTTCTGAGCAGGCAGAGCCAATACCGTAGACCAAACGGTGAACGTGTCTTCATCCGTCTCGCCTGTAAGTTGAACAAACACCTCAACGCTGCCGTATTTAAACTTCCAGAGGTGTCCGCCCTCGGTTTGGTTCACCATGGCGCTATCGCTCTGATCGAGGCTATCGATCACAGTTTCGATCACCTCAATGACGTTCAATTCGCTTGATGATGATTCGGTCATGTCTGGATCAGATTGATAGTTCACCATAAGTACGCTTGTTTATATGTTGTCTACAGTGGGGACTGAGCGGGGACTGAGATTTACGGTAGCGCTTCTTTTAGCGGTGACAGCTCAGCCCACTTCTCTTCATCTTTGTAGCAAAGAATGGAGAGTTTGAATTCAAAATTTATATTTTTGACATCGCAAAATATAAATCTGACTGCTGACAGAATTTCCTTTGAGTGGAATGATCCCCCTGATAGATGAGGCTAATAGAGGCAGTGCGCAATAGTTTTTGAGAGTCATGGGCTAGCAAAGCTATTGACTCAACTAAAAGACACTCTATAGGAGATTTGTATGCCGATTTCCATTCGTGATGATGTCGTGTACATCATGCTGAAGCGCATCGACGAGAGCGATCGCGGTCCTGGAGCTGATCCAGTCAAATTTACTGAAGGTGACTTTGCGAGCATTGAACTGACACCAGCCCAGTTTTTGGGACATCTAGATTTCTTAAATCAGCGTCAATATATTAATGCTGAATTCTCGGGGAACGCCTACGCTAACCAAGATGACGTGCCCGATGTGGTCAATGCCGAACGGTCTGGATTCCGAATTGCGAATACCTATGGTGCGCCCGATGGCCCGTTGCCCCATTTGATTGAGTTTAAAAAAGCAGAATTGACTGAGAGGGGGCGGGAGATGCTGGCAGATATGATTGCCAATCCGCCAAAAGCACTAATGAAGAAGAAGGGCGAGGCGACCCCAATCCCAACGAAAGATACGCCGTTCTTAGAGAAAATCAAGATCAAGGCGGAACTCTCTGACTTGTATGATGCAAGAGACCTGACCGAGGTCGTGTTCCGCACGATGCGTGACATGATGACGAACGAGGCCGTAGACAAGGTTTCTGAAGAATTACACGTGCCGATCGAGGAAGGCACCGACGATAAGACGCTTTACACAGCCACTCCGCTGGCGACTGAAGTTTCCGATTTGTGGGAAGACACCAATCCAATTGTTCACTTCCTAAGCCGCGTGCGTCCGCCGTTGAAAATCAAGGCAGATACGTTCCTGTTCCGGGTTCGTCAAGAAGGAGGATTATCTCGCGCTATTCCTCCAGAGGAAGTAGTGGCGGCGGTGTTCTCAGCCACCAAAGAGGAACTTTCTCAAGAGCGAGTTCAGGAAATTGCAGGCTTTCTTCCCGATGAAATTCGGCACATTTGGGAAACCGCGTAAAGCGGGTGCAGACCGTTTGTAAGTCTCAGTTTGTAAGTTCCATTGGCAACGGATTTTTTTAGCAGATGTAGCAGATGAGTAGAGCCATTCATCTCGTCTGCTCTAGAATTTGTTGCCAGTTTAAAGAGCAGTAGGGGTTACACCAGATTGCCCCATCCCTGAATTGAGCAGATTGGGGAGCGGTTCTTGCATTGCGCTCTGCGCATCAGTGCTGTTGGAGGTGATGAGATCGCAGTTTTACAGCAGTTCTTGGCGCAGTCGGTAGATGATCGTGTTGGGTTCGACTTGACTGAGAATTTCGCGAATCACTGTATTTGCGCCTTGCGCTCCCCACGTGCAGCCCTGCTCTAAATAAACTTGGGCGGCTCGACCAACCGAGTAAGAACCGTATCCCGCGATTCCAGCTTGCGCGATCGCGGCTCCTGCCATTGCCGACAGACTGGTTGATCCATCTATTCCGGTAGCGAGTGCCGACGCGCTTTTGCCGAGTCCAAACACAAGTCCGCTACCGAGTTCTCCTAGTAGCAAACTGCCCGAACTAACTAAAATTGTTTGCAGCAGTTTTCCAGCTTCGTAGCGCGTCATTGGTAGACCGTATAAATCGGCGAGGGCACGAATCATGACCACGTCCGAAATTGCGCCGCCAATGAGGTCAAGTACGGCGATCGGGTTGAGCGCGATCGCAAGGGCTTTGTAGCGTGTAAATTTCCAAATCAGCGCCTCTGCTTCACCGTCGCGGAGTTCTACAATTCGCTGTGCCATGTGCGTTTCAGCCGTTCGCGCTTGAGACAGCGCATTGAGTGCTAGGAGCGATCGCCCTTCCCGATTCAAGATCGTCAAGATTTTATACTTCAGTTGATCAATGTCGGGCGGCGGGGTTTCCCATTCAGTCGCGATCCGACCGTCGGGATATTCCACTCGCATTTGGAGCGGTGCGGGTTCTGCCGCGACCATAACAATTTCATCAGGCGTCAGCAGTTGTTCTAACCGTTCGCTGCTGCCCGTTCTGCCACCTAGCTTTTGCAGATTGGCATACACCGCTTGACGACTTTGATCGGGATAGAGATCGATTTTGTTAAACACAATGATGATTGGCTTCTGAGCCTGCCGCAAATCGCATAGCGCTTTATATTCTGTGCGCGTGATGTCTCCAGCGACAACAAACAGAATTAAATCAGCGCGTTCTGCTACCTCTTGCGCCATCTCTGCCCGCACTTGTCCGTCTACTTCATCGAGTCCGGGAGTATCAATCAACTCAATTTGAACGTTGCCGAGTTGCTGAGGTGCGATCGCGCTCTGCTGTGACACCCATCCACCTGTAGGCGACCATCGAATCGTGCGCGGCTGCTGCGTGACTCCATTGATTGGGCCTGTTTCAAATACCTTGTCGTCCATCAGCGCATTCAGCACCGCCGATTTTCCGCGACTGACTAAGCCGAACACCGCAATACGCACGACAAACGTATCGAGCTTATTTAAATTGTCTGAAAGTGTGTCTAGCTCGCGTTTGAGCGTGGCTTGCAAAACAGCATTTTTTGTCGATCGCAGATACTGCGAGTAGCTTGTAAATGCCTGTCGCAAGCTCCCCCGCGCCCGATTGAAATGCGTTTCTTGAGGGTTAGACCGATTGGCTTTAGAAGAGGGCTGATTCAAGGCTTAACATGAGAACGAATGCACTGCATATCTCTATTCTCATCTAAAATGCTTCAATTTACCGCTCTATCAGTTGGCGCACCTTTGCGATATGAAGTTGAATGGTGAGACTCGTACCAGTTCTGAATTAAGAACGTAGATTTCACAGGCGCTATTCTTGCACCGACTCTTACACCGACTAAACCCGCGATCGCGGCTTCTTCATTCGGCTTTGCTGAATCTAGCTATGAATTGTCCCAATTCCCTTTCACCAGTCTTCACAAAGCAGTCGAACCTAGGGGATAGAGAAGCACAGAGCTTACCATTACTTCGTTTTGACGGGTCGATTCATTCTGTTAGTAGGTCAATTCATTCTGTTGGCGAGTCAATTCGTTCTGTTGGCGGGTCAATTCATTCTATTGGCGGGTCAATTCATTCTATTGGCGAGTCGATTCATTCTGTTGACGGGTCAATTTGTTCTCTCGATGAGCCAATTCATTCTGTTGATAGGTCAATTCATTCTATTGGCGGGTCAATTCGGCCTCTCAAGCGATCAGTTCGTGCGATCGAGGAGGTGAGATGATTGGTTCCCTTCAGCATCTCTGTGCAATCCCGATGGTTTAGGGAATTGATATTGTTTAGATCAAGGCACATCATCGATTCATACCCGGACTCAGCCACGCCCTTCATTCATCTTGAGCATTGGAGAGGCGCAAGGGTTGCTCATGTTCAGAATTCTCCGACTGCGCTACAACTGAGTTTGTAGTCGTTGAAGATGTGCCATGACGAATTCTGCTGGGTCACTGCGTTATCCTGTCACCCGTACCGCCGACCAAACCGACACCTATCACGAAACCTCGGTTGCAGATCCCTATCGGTGGCTTGAAGACCCAGATTCAGACGAAAGCCAAGCTTGGATCGAGGCACAAAATCAATTGACGTTTGGCTATTTGCAGAATCTTTCGGAGCGATCGCAGATCCAACAACGTCTCACCCAACTATGGGACTATGAAAAGTACGGCATTCCGTTTAAGCAGGGCAAGCGCTATTTCTATTTCAAAAATGACGGCTTGCAAAATCAAAGCGTCCTCTACACGCTGACTTCATTAGACGATGAACCGAAAGTTTTACTCGATCCAAACAAACTATCAGACGATGGAACCGTTGCCCTATCTGGATTTGCCATTAGTGAAGATGGGCAACAGATGGCGTATGGTCTATCGACGTCTGGATCAGACTGGCAAGAATGGTTTATTCGCAACATCGAAACAGGAGACGACAGCCGCGAGTCGGGTCATGCAAAAGACGGCTTGAAATGGATTAAATTTTCTGGTGCATCCTGGACACATGATGGTCAAGGCTTTTTCTACTCGCGCTACGACGAACCCAACGCCGCCACCAAGCTAGAAGATACAAACTATTTTCAGAAGCTCTACTACCACCGCTTAGGCACAGAGCAATCTGAAGATCTGCTGATTTACGAACGGTCTGACCACAAAGAATGGGGTTTTAGCGGCGGGGTCACTGAAGATGGGCTTTATCTCATCGTCTCGGTGTGGCTGGGCACAGATTCCCGCAACCTAGTGTTTTACAAAGAGCTGTCTGTCCCAGAGGCTCCGGTTGTTGAACTGATCAACACGTTTGAAGCGGAGTTCAGCTTTATTGATAATGATGGCAGTGTGTTTTGGTTTCAAACTGATTTGGATGCACCGCGAGGACGCGCGATCGCAATTCCAACAACCACTCCCGATCGTACTCATTGGCAAGAAATCATTCCTCAAGCGGCTGAAACCCTGCAAGGCATTAGCGTTCTTAACCATCAGTTCGTCGCTTCTTACCTCAAAGATGCCCGCAGTCAAATCAAAATCTTTGACCTCAACGGCGCATTCGTGCGAGAAGTCGAACTACCCGGCATTGGCTCTGTCGGGGGATTTGATGGAAAACGCGAGGATACAGAAACCTTTTATAGTTTCACGAGTTTCACTACGCCAAACACGATCTATCGCTACAACTTAGAGACCGGGGAAAGCACTGTCTTTCGTCAGCCGCAAGTAGATTTCAATCCGGATGATTACGAAACTCAGCAAGTCTTCTACAGCAGCAAAGACGGCACGCAGATTCCTATGTTTATCACCCACAAAAAGGGACTGGTGCTAGACGGAAGCAATCCCACCTGTCTCTATGCCTATGGCGGCTTTAACATTCCTCTGACGCCAAGCTTTTCGGTTGGCAATCTCGTCTGGATGGAACTAGGCGGCATCTATGCGGTCGCTAACTTACGCGGTGGCGGCGAGTATGGCGAAGAATGGCATCAGGCGGGCACAAAGCTCAAAAAACAGAATGTGTTTGATGACTTTATTGCGGCTGCAGAATGGCTGATCCAAAACAACTATACGTCTTCTGCTAAACTCGCGATCGCAGGTGGCAGTAATGGCGGTTTGCTCGTAGGCGCGTGCATGACGCAACGTCCTGACTTATTTGGAGCCGCCCTACCCGCTGTGGGCGTGATGGATATGTTGCGCTTTCACAAGTTTACAATTGGCTGGGCGTGGATGTCTGAGTATGGTTCGCCGGAAGACCCAGAGGAATTCAAGGCACTGTACGCCTATTCTCCACTGCACAATTTAAAGTCTGCTAATTATCCGGCGACGCTGATCACGACGGCAGATCATGACGATCGCGTTGTTCCTGCCCACAGCTTTAAATTTGCGGCGGCATTACAAACGGCGCACACCGGAACGAATCCTGTTCTAATTCGGATTGAGACGAAAGCGGGACATGGTGCAGGCAAACCGACAGCAAAGGTAATCGAAGAAATTGCTGATAAATGGGCGTTTTTGAGAGAAACCCTGGGGTGATTTATTAAGGACAAGCGTCTGAGTTGATCCAGCATTTTGAAATGCTAGAGTCGGATCACTACAACCGCCTAGCCCTGATAACACGGTTCAAAACAATCCAGTTGTAGGTAGAACATACTCACACAAATTGTGTCTGGATAAGTGTAATGAGCGCGATCGTAGCCATGCGATCGCGCTCATTCAGTGCAACGTTGGCGCTATCTCAAGCAACCGCAAGAAGTCACTAGGAGTTGCACTCTTTGTTAATCGCGGGCAACATCTTGTTCAACTTGATGCCGAAATCAGTAGAATCCTCTGTAGTAGCCGGAGAGGAAGCATTACCCGCTATGAAGAGTATTCCTGAAAGACGCTATGACCTCGATTGGCTCAGAGTACTGGCAGTGCTGCTCCTGATTTATTTCCACACCGCCACCATTTTTTATCGGGGCAACTTGGGAGAATTTTATGTGACAAATGCCGTGCCGAGTCCGGCATTGGGAGTCTTTGTCTCGTTTGTGCATCAGTGGCATATGCCAATGTTCTTCTTTCTATCGGGAGCCGCCGCTTGGTTTTCTCTAGAAACTCGTACAGCGAGCCAGTATGCAGGGGAGCGATTCCGGCGATTGTTTATTCCTTTTGTATTTGGCACGCTGGTTTTGGTTCCTCCCCAGGTTTACTACCGATTGTTGAATACACGCGAATATAAGACTTCTTACCTCCAGTTTTATCCGCAGTTTTTTAATGGCATTCGCCCAACTGGAAATTTTGAATGGGCACATCTGTGGTTTATTGTTTATCTTTTTGTGTTTTCGCTCATTGCCCTTCCCATTTTTATTTATTTGAAGCAGCAATCTACACAGCGTTGGTACACCTCAATTGCAACCAGGCTAGAACAATCAGGTGCGATCGCTTATCCTGCGTTGCCTCTAGCGTTGATTGAAGGACTGCTTCGCCCTAGATGGATTGGCTTTCAGAATCTCTACGATGATTGGGCAAATGTTTTGCTCTATCTTACTTACTTTGGGTATGGCTACATTTTTTGCAGCGATCGCCGATTCGGGCATATTATCGATCGACAGCGAGTATGGATCAGGGGGATTGCGATCGCTAGCATGTCGATTCTGGTTGGATTGTGGATCACCGACACGGTTCCAGACCGAAGCTATTCCCCTGCTTATATGAGCTACCAAGTATTTCGGGGCTTCACTTCCTGGTGTTGGGTGCTGCTGCTGCTGAGTCTAGCGCGATCGCACCTAAACGTTAAGACTCGGCTGCTGCAATACGCGAACGAAGCATCCTACCCGTTCTACATCCTTCATCAGACGGTGGTTGTCATGATTGGATTTTATGTTGTGCAGTGGAATGCAGGAATCTTGGAGAAGTTTATCGTCATCAGTACAGGTTCGCTTATAGGAACGCTCGGCTTGTATGAGGGATTGGTTCGGCGCATCAATTTCACAAGATTCTGTCTTGGACTGAAGCCTATTCAGCCGCAGAAAACAACTGATCAACCTATTCAAAAGTAAACAGGGTGAGAATACTTTAGACCGGTTGCATGACGCCCGTTCATTTTAAGCTATCTAAAGAATGAGTTTGTTTAGCGCATTTTTATGCCAGAACCTCTGCCCAAGGGGCGATTTGGCTGATGAACCAGATGCAGTAGAACGTTAGAGTATAAATCTTATGGAGATTGTATTCTATGAAACTGAACTATTTAACGAAAACGCTTTCGATGATGGGACGCTGGATCGCTACAACCTTGTTCTGTGTATCCGCGATCGCATTTGTTTGGCAGGGTGCATTCTTCTCGAACACCTCAGCTTTGGCTAGTCCTGCTTCAACATTGATTGCAAATGCAGGCAGCAAGGCTGAAGGGAAAGCAAGTGAAGTTGCTGGAGAAAACAAGAGTTTTGTCCGAGATGTGAAAAATAAAGTTCAGGACGCGGCCAAGAGCAATGCCGCTAAAGTTGATCGGGCAACTGATGATGATAGCGCTATTGCAGGCAAAGCCAAGCGAGATGCGGCTCGAATTCAGAAGAGAGCAGAGGAAGATGCGAGTCGGACTCAGGAAGCGATCGATAACAACAAGAACGTTATTGAGCGAACTGTAGAAGGTATCAAGGATGCTTTTGGTAACTAGATTGCCACTAGTTTAAACAGTCAATGTACGTTGTTTCATCACTGCATCTACTCAAATCTGAAGAAAGGATGCGCATTGATTGACTATGATTCTACTTCCGTCAACAGAAGATAGAACGTAAAGATAAAGCTCAGCGCGATCGCACTTAAACAAGCGATCGCGCTGAGCCTTTTAATAGGCTCTAATAACAAATTTGATACGCAATTCACTATTCACCGCTAACTCAATGCTAAACGTTAATCCATTGCCGAAAACAACAGCGTCAGTTGCAGCAGCTTAGGATGATTAGAGTTTCTGATTTTGTAACCGTTCCCTAACATGGGTCACAGTTCAGCCAGGATAGAGACATCTTTGGGCTATTGGCTCAAGCTGACTCTCAACCTCAAGAAATTTGTGACCATGAAACTCTCAATTCGTCGTTATTCGACTCTTCTCTTTACCGGAAGCCTTTTGATGAGTGCAGCATTGCCTCAAGTCGCAATCGGTGCAACCTTGCCAAAAGCAATGCCCGCTCAAGCTGTGTCAGAAGCATACGCTTCAAATCGTTTGCAATTCCAAAGCCGTTTGCCCTTACAGGAATCACAGAGCGATTGGCTCAGCCAAGCTCCAACGGACTTGGAGCGCTCGACTAATGCTCTTCCCCCGATCGTGGCTCGCCGTGTTAAACGAGAAATTTCTCGTAGCTTCAACATTCCTGTTGCAAAACTGCGAACTACAGCCGCCCAAGCACGGACGTGGAATGGCTGTTTAGGACTGCCCGATCCTCTTGCATTTTGTACCATGATTGCCCTTCCTGGATGGCAGGTCGTTGTGACTGGGCAACAGCAGAGTTGGGTTTATCACACCACTCAAGATGGCTCCCAGATCCGACTCAATGAAACGGCAAGTCTCCCCCAAGGATCAGAAATTGTTCCTAGCTTCTTGCCAGACGATCAGATCACGCCGATTTCAGATGAATCGGTCGTGTTTCAAGCCGTAACCCAAGGTGGCATTACAGGAAGAACAGTCGTTACAAAGCTAACGGCTGAAGGAACTGTGTCTCAGCAAACAATCACCCCTAACATTCGTTCTCAACCTGTGATTCTCAAGCGCGTCACACCTGGGCAAGTAGCTGCATTTATACAACAAGTCGAGCAACAAAAACTGAACCACTTGAATCGTCTCCGGTATCTTCTCAATCGAGGAGCGGACTTAACGACTACGCAGATCAGTACGAGAAGCGGACTAGCAGTCGAGTTTACAGATGTCGAGCCTAATCAATTGCCGTTAGCGTTGCAGGAAGTCAACAGCCTCTGGCAAGCGTTGATCCGATCGTAAGCGAAGGTGCGATCGCAGCCAGGACTACATCGAGCAACCGCTACGCATTGATCAACAAGACGTACTGCTATTGAAGTGAATAGAGGAGTGGCTACATTTTTCTGATGCAAGTTTAATGATTGAATAGAACCAATCAGCTTGTTGCATATTCAATTAAATGTTCATTCACCTCACCCCGATGATGTCAAGCAAGAACCTATGGCATTAGTACATACAATTTTGGCGGTCTTAGTCGAGCAGCCCTGTAGCGGATATGACTTGAGAAAGCGGTTTGAAGGCTCGGTCGGGTTCTTTTGGAAAACTAGCTTTCAACAGATCTATCGAGAGTTGACCAAATTAGAAGAACAGGGACTATTACAGTCTCAAGTTGTCCAACAGGAGAATCGCCCCGATAAGAAGATTTATTCGGTCACTGAAGCGGGTAAGCAGTATTTAAGGGATTGGATCACTCACCCGTCTGAAGTCAGTTCCTTGAAAGATGATCTATTGGTAAAGCTGTTTGCTGGATATTTAGTGCCTACGCAGACGATCGTAGCGGAGCTAGAGCAACATCGACAGCAACACTTGCAACAGTTATCAACCTATCAAGGAATCGAGCAACGCTATTTTGAGAACCCAGATGCCCTTTCTACACAGAGCAAGTTTCAATACATGACGCTACGCTACGGCATTCGGCAGGAGATGGAATGGTTGAACTGGTGCGATGAGGCAATTCAGTTTTTGAGCATACCGCACGAACACTGCTAATGCCACGGACGACGGCTCAATCCTATTGATCCAGTAGAGTGATTACAGTCGAAATTTTGCACCCCGATTAATTACATCTCTTCCAACTCCATCCCTTTGGTTTCCTTAATGAAAAAGGCAACGAAAAAGATCGAGATTGCGGCAGCTAGTGTGTAAAGACCATAGGCAGTACCCAAGCCGAAATATTGCAATAGCGGAGGAAACGTTGTAGAGACAATAAAGTTGGCTATCCACTGAGCCGCCGCTGCGATCGACAATGCCGCCGCGCGAATCTTGTTATTAAACATTTCTCCTAGTAGCACCCAGACTACAGGCCCCCAGGAGAACCCGAAGCAGAACACGTAGAGGTTGGCGGCGAGAAGAGCGATAATGCCTGACGACCCAGCCAACGTAGGGTTGCCTGCCGCATCCACCTGAGCCTGCCCAAAAATAACGGTCAGTATCCCTAGAGTGATGGTCATGCCAACCGAGCCTAGCAGGAGCAAGGGTTTGCGACCAAATTTATCTATAGAAGAAATTGCAATCAGGGTTGTAATAATGTTGACGGCTCCGGTCAGCACAGTGAGCTTGAGGGAGTCTTGTTCAGAGAAACCAACAGCTCTCCACAACACGCTGCTGTAGTAGAAGATCACATTAATGCCAACGAACTGCTGCAGTACCGATAAGCCGATACCTACCCAAACGATCGGTAACAGCCTGTTGTTTCTGCCTAACAAGTCAGAAAAGTTGGGCTTGCGCTCTCGTAGGACTGTTTCCCGAATTTCCTCAATCTTTGACTGGACATTGCCTCCCAAAATCTTGCCAAGAACGGAAGATGCTTCTTGTTCCCGTCCTTGGGCGACCAAGTAGCGGGGGGATTCGGGAATCGATAGGGCTGCCATTCCATAAAGTACGGCTGGAAAGGCTTCTGTCCAAAACATCCAGCGCCAAGCGGCAACTCCGAACAAGAATGGCAATTCTGCTGAACCGGCTGATACAGCAATAAAGTAGTCGGTCAGTAAGGCAATGAAGATCCCAACAACGATCGCGAGTTGCTGAAGTGATCCAAGCCGTCCTCTCAAGTTGGAGGGAGAACACTCGGCAATGTAGGCGGGCGCAATCACGCTGGCAGCTCCAACGGCAAGCCCACCTAACGCCCTCCAAAGAATAAAATCCCAAATAGTGAAGGCTATTCCAGAACCAATGGCACTAATGGTAAACAGCACGGATGCGATGACCATTGCCTTGACTCGGCCATAACGGTCTGCGATTTGTCCAGCACAGAAGGCTCCGATCGCAGATGCTAATAGCGCTAAAGACACTGCAAGACCTGTGAGCCAACTGGTGGCATTGTAGGCTTTTGTCAAAGCAGCGACCGCACCGTTGACCACAGCAGTGTCAAACCCAAACAAAAAACCGCCGAGAGCCGCAGCCCCAGCGATCAAAATGACATAGTATGTGCCAGCTTTACGAGTTGTAGAGGACATGGATACTCCCTTTAAAGTCTAGAAGTGTACAAGCCGCGATGAAGTGCTACGCAGTGGCTGAAAGCTTTCTAGTAAGGCTATTAGAACTTTTCTGCCTCTCAGTCTGTTTAGGAGTTTTGGCATCCTTTAGAGGTTACTCTATGCAGCGTAGATGCTCTTGTACTCAAGATTAGAGTTAGCTGACTGAGATATCCTACCCTCTAGGATAGGTTCTAGGGGCTGTTAGAAGTTTTGGAGGTGTTTATGCCGATCTGCGATCGCACGTTCATAGCTTGAGTGATCAAATGATGCGATCGATAAAACTCCGTACCCATGTTTAATCGACCGAAACATAATCCTCAGTGAACTCTGTGGCATACATAAAAAAGCGTCTGATATTCTGTATCAGACGCTTTTCATCAAAGACTATAACTAATGGCGAGCTTACTTAGTTTGATCGTGCGGCGTTATCCTTCAACGCGTCAACGCTCCGCTCAGCCGTATCAGAATACATCTGTCCAAAATCTTTGACAGCTTCTACGGACTCTTTGCCAATTCGCCCCAGCCGGTCCCCAGACTCGCCTTTTGTCTCGCGAGCTTCTTTGTTCCATTCCCCGGTCGTTTTGGGTCGATCAGAATTATTTTGATGAGCTATCTTGTCGATCTCTTTGGTTGCAGCCTTGCTACCGCTCTCTAAATTGGGATTCGTCGTTAGCAATAGAAAACCAACAAGAGCAACGGCCAAGAAACTTTTAACTTGAAGAGTTTGAAGTAAAGAACCAACGTAAGTAACTGCCTTAGAAATCAAATCTTTCATAATACATTCCATCCATTTTTCAATTGATTGACACAAGCTATAAAACGGTGAACCGCTCAAGGCTCTTACACAGGTCGTGCAATTTACTGAGAGGAGCTAGACACTAGCAATCTGAGCAGATTGATGAATCCAAACTAGAATCCAATAACAGCCCGACCTTATTGAGCAACACCGTAATAAGCACCGGCAGCAACAGCAATTAGAGTGAGGACTCCGATCGAAGTGCTAACGATAAAAAGCAATGAAGGCTTTTGGGGAAGTGGAGTTTCGCTGTCATGCTGAACTCCAGGAGTTTTAACTTGATCTGAATCTGTTTTCATTGTATTGACCACTTTCGTACTGTAATAAGCACTTACTACTGAGTGGCTTCTTCGCCGTTGGTGAGAAAGCTGTCAGTGAGAAAGCTTCTTCAAAATCAACGTCGTTCTCTTAGTTTGAGTAAGTTCACGACCTTGTACTGTCGTATATCACAGTAGTCAAACGCTGCCCTTAACTCTTCCTTCATAAGTAATAAGAAGCCAGTGAACGTTTGAAAGACTTTTCAGATTGAGCTTCTCTCTCTAGATACGGAGGAAATTTTCTAATAAAGTAAAATATCTGAACTGCAATTAGCACAACGCGCAACTTTAGAGGAAACGACTTTGCAGGCTCCGAAGAATCACGCCATTCCTTTAAATTGCACTGTGCGCTGATCACACTGGCCTACTAATTTTTTCTGGCATCACTGCTTTGTAGAAGGCGCAGGAGACGCAGGAGGCGGCCCATCGGAAGCTGGAGCCGTTGACGCTGCTGGAGAAGCACCAGGAGAAGGAGAGGCACTCGGAGATGGGGTTTGATTTCCAGATTGAATGACGAGAGGGACTCCATATCCGCCGCTTGTGCCTTCCGTCACGAGTTGCCTGGGATTCGTGGTTGAGCGAGTTTGAGCATCAGCGAGATTGCGCTGATATTGAGATAGTTTTTGCCTGACAGTCGAGTTTTGATTAGCGATCGGTTTGAGGAGCGCGATCGCTTTTTGCCATTGGCTCACGGCCAGTAGCCAATCGTCTTTAGATTGAGCCGATTCTGCCAAGCTTGAAGCACTCACCGCTTTATCATCTGCCTGTTCCAGAAGTGCGGCAAGATCCGCTTGAGAGAGCTTCTTTCCAAGTTTGACAGCAATGACTGTCCGAACCGGAGCGCCATTACTGGTGAGCGGCGCGATCGCTGGACTCGGAGTTACGATCGTATAGCCTTTCTTCTCAAACGGGAGCGGCTCCACTGGGCGCGGAGTCGGAGGCGACGAGTAAGCGGTAGGCAAGGTCGAACAACCTCCCATCAGCACCATCAGCGCAAGGCTGGCAGGCTTGATCCAGCCGTCTCTTTGGAAGTTGCGCCTTGCGCTAATCGTACGGTTAGAAGCAGACATCGACGATTACACCATTTCACTACTGCTCGTTATTGTGCCTTCATCTTCTGGTTTGATCGCATCTGCTTCCCTTGGTTCTGCATTACCGTTAAAATCTGTAAAGGATGTTGTAGGTGAGATTACGGAATGCGTGTTGCGATCGTTGGGGCAGGATTGGCAGGGTTAGCGGCGGCGGTAGAACTGGTAGACGCAGGACACGAGGTTGAACTTTTTGAAGCTCGTCCGTTTGTGGGCGGTAAGGTGGGTAGCTGGGTTGATGCCAACGGCAACCATATTGAAATGGGCCTGCACGTCTTCTTCAACAACTACTACAACTTGTTTGCTCTACTAAAGAAAATTGGCGCATTTGAGAATTTGCTGCCCAAAGAGCATGTGCATACCTTCGTTAATCGAGGCGGCGAGATTAGTACGCTCGATTTTCGGTTTTTGCTCGGTGCACCGTTTCATGGACTGAAAGCATTTTTTACCACCGGACAATTAACGCTACAAGACAAAGTACAGAATGCGATCGCGCTGGGCACAAGTCCGATTGTTCCGGGTTTGGTGAATGCTGATGTCGCTATGAAAATGATTCGCGACCTTGACGATATTAGCTTTGCCGATTGGTTTCGCCGTCACGGTGGATCGCAGAATAGTCTCAAGCGGATGTGGGATCCGATCGCGCTAGCGCTTGGCTTCATTGATACCGAAGAGATTTCGGCGCGATGTATGTTGACGATCTTTATGATGTTCGCCTCTAAAACAGAGGCATCGCGGCTGAATCTGCTGGCTGGATCGCCTGCGGAATATCTGGTCAAACCAATTGTTCAATACATTGAGTCAAAAGGGGCAACGGTTCATACCCGTCGCCAAACGCGCAAAATTCTATTTGAGGGCGAAGGCGAGAATACAAAAGTAACTGGATTAGCCATTGCCAACGGTGACTCAGAAGCGATCGTGACTGCCGACGTTTACCTTGCTGCCTGCGATGTTCCTGGCATCCAGCGCCTTTTGCCCAAAGAATGGCGCACCATCAAATCCTTCGACAACATCTACAAGCTCGAAGCGGTTCCGGTGGCTACGGTTCAAATGCGATTTGATGGTTGGGTGACAGAATTGAGCGATCCGGAAGCGCGTCAACAAGTTGACCATGCGGCGGGCATTGATAACTTGCTCTATAGTGCCGATGCCGACTTCTCGTGTTTTGCAGATTTAGCGCTCTCAAGCCCGAAAGACTACTACCGAGAAGGGCAAGGCTCACTCATGCAGGTTGTGCTGACGCCTGGTGATCCGTTTGTGCCCATGAGTAATGACGCGATCGCGCAACATGCTCTGAAGCAAATTCACGATCTGTTCCCTTCCTCTCGTGAACTAAATATGACTTGGTTTAACGTGGTCAAACTCGCACAATCGCTGTATCGCGAAAATCCGGGCATGGAGCCTTATCGCCCCACTCAAAAAACGCCCGTTTCCAACTTCTTCTTAGCAGGTAGCTACACTGCACAAGACTACATCGATAGTATGGAAGGCGCGACGATCTCCGGTAAGCAAGCGGCACAAGCCATTCTTGAACCGACAGGTCATAAAGTTCAGGGTGTAGGATTGTTCAAGTACTAATTGAGTTGCTCACTAACTGATTTGCTTTATGTCTGACTGGTTGGAACACACGGTTCAAGTTGAAGTTGAGGCTCCGATCGATCAAGTTTGGAGTCTCTGGTCGGACTTAGAACAAATGCCCAAGTGGATGAAATGGATTGAGTCAGTAACGGTGTTGCCGGAAGATCCAGAACTGTCGCGCTGGAAATTGGCGACGGGTGGACTTGAATTTAGCTGGAAGTCCCGGATTACCAAGAAGATTCCGAATCAGATTATTCAATGGGAATCGGTTGATGGATTGCCGAATCGGGGGGCAATTCGGTTCTACGATCGCGGCGATCGCGGCAGCATTGTCAAAATGAGCATTGCCTATGCGATTCCTGGATTTCTCGGTCAGTTGATGGACAACCTTTTTCTCGGTCGCGCAGTCGAGGCAACGCTAAAGTCGGACTTGGAGCGCTTTAGAGCCTATGCGCTCAATGCTCAAAGCACGGCGATCTAGGCTCAATCGAAAGCCTAAGATGGGCATTGACGATTTGCTCTTCTTACATATTCAATAGTTCCTTCGTTAGCTGGTGGTGGAAGAGTAGCGGCTTTACGCAAATCTTCTCTCGCACCTGCTGCGTCTCCTACTAGAGTCCGGACTTTGCTGCGCTGCTTATAGACGAAGCGCTCTTCTGGCGCTAAGCGAATGGCTTCGGTGAAGTCAGCGATCGCACCCTCAAAGTCCTTCATCTCCAAACGCAAACTTCCACGCTGCGAATAATCCCAGAACAGCAACTTGTCTGAATCCTCAAATCGAATCGCTTGCGTAAGATCAGCGATCGCGCCTTGCTTGTCAGCTAGGTTAGCGCGTAACCCTGCTCGACTTCTATACCCCTGTCTGTCACAAGGAAGCAGTTGAATGATTCGGGTGTAGTCTGCTAATGCTCCTTGCTTGTCTCCAATGTCGGCTTGATATCTAGCTCGGATTGCATATAGAGCATCATCATCAGGCTTAAGCTGAATCGCCTCGCTAGAAGCTGCGATCGCAGCTTTCAGATATCCCATCTGCTCATGAACTTCAGCTTGTAATGTATATGTATCAACGATGTCAGGATAAGTATTATCAGGATTAGACCGTTTGATGCGCCGTATTTCAGCATAGTCTGCGATCACGCCTCGAAAGTCACGAATATCCCCTCGCGCTGAAGCACGACTGTGATACAGGAAAGCATCATTCGGATTCAATTGAATTGCTTTTGTGTAATCTGCGATCGCACCTTGAAAGTCTTTCCGACGAGAACGAAGGTAAGCTCGGTGGGCATAGGCTTCATTGTCGTTAGGATTTATTTGTACCGCTAGCAATTCATCTTGAGTCGCACCTTGGAGATCGCCTAGCTCGGCTTTGATAGTAGCGCGATTGAAATAAGCGTAAATGCTTTTTGGGTTAATGCGAATGACTTGAGTGAAGTCCGCGATCGCGCCCTTAAAGTCCTCTTCATCACGCCGTAGGTTAGCACGGCTAAAGTAAGCCTCTTCATGGTTTGGATTGAGGCGAATGGCTTGATCGAAATCCCGGAGCGCTACTTGTCTTCCCTCACCAGAGTTCATCTGAATCCATCCACGCTGGTAGTAAGCGTCAGCAGAATTTGGCTGTAAACGGATCACCTCTGTAAGATCTGCGATCGCGCCCTCAAAATCTGCTCCTTCGTACTCGCCCTTCTCATCGGGCTGATACTTTGCGAGAGCACGTTGATAATAAGCATCGGCAAAATCGGGTTTTAGGCGAATGGCGGTTGTGAAATCTGCGATCGCGTCCTTAAAGTCTTTTGCTCGAACCTTGCGCAATCCTAGTTCGTAAAAGCTTTGCGGAGTGGGTCGAGTGGTTGCTGGAACAGATGGTTCTTGAGCCTTAGTTAAAGGTGGAATCCCTAAACAAATAGCGGTAATCAGACAAACTACAAGAGATCGACGCAAAGAGCAACTCCGAAGGAATCGTAAGCTGTAGAAGATCATTAGAATTCTGACAAGTTTCTAGAGCTTAATTTTCCCCAAACTCTGTAGCTCAAAGCAATATGCAGCCTTGAACTTAACGGGATGTTGATATGCGACTCTAATTGGAAACAGAGCTTATTTGCTTGTCGCCGAACCCGGTTGAGCCTGAGCCACCTGAAGCGACTTTGCTAATTCTGCCACGGCTGTCTCTAACGCAAGCCCCGCATCCATCGCGACCCAACCTTCCGTTGTTTCTTGTCGAAACTCAAAGTGGAGGTGCGGCCCGGTAGAATTTCCTGTACTTCCCACTCGCCCGATCGCATTTCCCTGCTTAATCACCTCACCCGGTTTCACAAACACTTCAGACAGGTGAGCGTACAGAGTCTGCTGGCTACCCTGACCATGCTCTAGCGCCACTGCCAATCCATATCCGCCAAAAAAGTCCGCCATAATCACGCGACCCGTTAAAGCGGCTAAGACAGGCGTTCCCATTGGCGCACCGAGATCCGTTCCAGAATGGAAGCGGCTATTTCCGGTGATGGGGTGAATGCGCCAGCCAAATAAAGACGTGATCGAGGCGGGAAGCGACAACGGAAACAGCAGCTTTATATCGCCATTACCAACTTGCCCGATCGGTCTGACCGTGCGATTGTAATAGGCTTTTACCGTACTGTAGGCTTGTCCCACTGACGGAGTGTAGGGCGCTTCAACCTGTGCTGATTCCCCAGAACTCCAGCCGATTCCACTAGAGGATAAACGAATGGGTCCCACTTGCACTGGAGCCACACTCACCGCGTCTCTCGATGACCAAGCGGGAGCGCTATATTCTGGAGCAGGTTGCGATCGACGGGAAATGGTTCTTTCAGAGTTCCGTTCTGCACTGATTGCAGGTGTTTCGTAACGTTCCGTTGCACCTAAGCTGTAATCGGTGCGATCGATGAATGAACCTGCATCTCCACCGCTAGCCTCATTAGGAGCAACAGATGGCTCTGGTAACGCCTCGGCGGGGGCAGAAGGAGCAGGAGCCGTTGGTACAGCAAGGTCAGGCTGCGCCGCAGGAAGAGTATCGATCGCCTCTTGTGCCAAGCCGCTGCTTGTACTCAATACGACTATCCCAACGATCCATCCTAAACCCTGTAGCCACAGTAAACGTCGAGCCAGAAATGTCTGAGCGGCAGTGCGAAGAGTCATGTCATCAAGTCCTTTAACGTAAAGAAGCAAATACTTACAAGCGTTCTATTTCCAACTGCGACTCTACATATGCACCTAAAAATAAACGTCTGGGAAACAGAGAATGGATCAACGCAAGTCATAAAAACTTCACATTGTCTATTTTGCCTCATCCATTCAAAATCCATTCAAAAAAATGGCTTAACTCAGCAGAACATTTTCTAGTTGCTCAAAAGTCAGTCATGTTGAGGCTCTAAACGGAGTACAGGTTAGCCAGTACCATTTCTCTAGAGGGACACGATTGGTGAGGGGCACGATTGATGCGATCGCGGATGTCAACAAGCTTGCACCCTTAGAACTATTGAGCCAGATTGCTAACGGCCCGCCGCAATTGCGCTAGAGAGCGGTTGTAGCCAATGATGGCGCTGACTCGGTTACCACGGGCACGAGTCAAATCCGTTTCAGCGTTAATTCGCTCGGTTTGCGTTCCGACTCCCGCCTGCAATCTTAGAACCGCTAATCGTAACGCTTCTAGCGCCTGTGTCACGGCTTGCTCGGTAGTTGCAATGTTAACGAGGTTCGCTTGGAGATTCGCATAGGATTGCTCAACTTCAAACCGAATCGTATTGCGGTTTTGAGCAAACCGGCTTTCAGCAATTTCTTTATCTTTCTCTCGTTGTCTCGCTCTTGCGATCGTTGCTCCCCCATCAAACAGGTTCCACTGCGCTTGCAGAGCAAAGGTGTAGTTATCGCCTGTTGATGCATCGCTGCCAAAGCCTTGAGAAAAGCCGTAATCAGCACTTGCACTGAGGGTTGGACCGTTGGCCGACAAAACCGCGCGGCGCTGTTGCTCGCTAATGTCTCGTTGCACTAGTTGCTCTTCTAACTCAGACCGATTTCTGTAGGCTAAAACAATGCTGTCTTCAAGCGGTAGTGCCCAACTTCCAGCCACTTCCACCGGATCAGCCGCCGTCACATTAGCATATTCAGGTAAACTCAATCGCTGTGATAGCTGACGCCGCCGAATCACCTGAGTGGCTTGCGCGTTGGTGAGCTGCTGTTGAGCATTGGCAAGGTTCACTTGGGCACGCAAAACATCAAATCGAGTTCCCAGTCCAGCCCTTTCTTGTGCAAGCGCATCATTCACGTTTGCTTGGGCATTGGCAACGGCGGCCTGATTGATCCGCACCTGCTCATCGGCATCTTGCAAATCGTAGTAGTCACCCGATACATCGAGCCGGAGTTGTTGCCGAGTGCGTTCTAAGGCTAGCTCGCTCGCTCGCACTTGTCGTTCGGCAGCTCGCAAATTCGCGTTGCGTAAGCCAGACGTATACAGATCATAGTTTAGTTGCAGTGAGCCGCTCAAGGAGGTTCGCACCGAACTGGTACTGCCCAAACTAGAGAAGTCATTTACAGTAGTTGGCGATGTAACGCCTGTAGATGGGGAGGTCTGAGGTTGCTGCACCGTGCCGCTCGTATCACCACCATCGACCGTCTGAGCGGCAACCCGACTAGCACTGGTTACACTACTCGTTGGGCCAGTTGCGCCAGTCGTAGTACCTGTTGTCGTGCCGCCAGTTGTGGTACCTGTATTGTTTGTGGTAGTACCTGTTGTATTTCCCGAAGTAGTACCCGTTGTGTTACCTGTTGTGTTGCCCGTGGTCTGACCTGAGAGAGACGGCGTTTGGGTTTGCGGCGTTGCTACAATACCACTAACCCCAGTACCACCAACCGTACTACCCGTAGACAACCCTGTTCTAGAGGAACCCAAAGAATTAAAGGACGACGATGAGCCGCCCACATTGCTACCAGAGCGACCTAGACCTGCCCGGAAACTCAAGGTTGGCAGAAAGGATGACCGCGCTTCCCGTAAGGTTGCCTGACTGCGTTCTACCTCTAGGCGAGAGATTTCGATATCTCGGTTGTTGCGCTCGGCAAGTTCAATGGCTTGCTGTAAAGAAATTTGCCGAGTATCACGAAGTTGGACTTCGCTGGGTCGGGTGGGAAATGAAAGCGGATTTGCAGATGGATTGAGTTGTTCTGGAACAGGAACAGATTTAGTCGGTGGAGTAGATGGGGCGCTTGAAGGAGCCGAACCGGGTTGAGGAGTGGGCGTTACGGTTGCTGGGCTGGGCGCAGGGCTGGGTCGAGTAGGGGCTGTTGTGCTGGATGGGGGAGTGGAGGTACCAGCAGGTGGAAAAGGAGTGGTTTGGGCTGGAGCGGGGGTTGCTTGGCTGATGGCAGCTTGGCTGATTGTAACGGGCTTAGCCGTGTTACCAGGGTTCGCCGCATTTACCCGTGGCTGGTTAACAGACTGAGCCAATGGCAGAGGAGCGCCAAACTCATTCGCAATTTGAGCGATCGCAGACGGCGCTAATGTCGCCATTGCAACAGGAGCAAGCGAGATGGGCGGTTCTGGCTCATCTTGGGCAGCACGACTAGAAGCAGGCTTTGCGTGTGTCATTTCCGTATGACCCAGGACGATCAACGCTCCTACACCGAATGCAAATAAATGAAGACACGTTTTCATACGATTTCGATTAGCCCACAATGAAACGTCTAGGAGAAACCGAGGCTTTAGGATTAGAGATTTAGGATTATAAGTCAAGCACTCACCTCTCACCCCTTAAGTCCAGATTTAATCAGTCCAGATTTTACCTTGAACGTCAGCAACCTTAAGCAGGATACCGTTTGACGCAGAAAATCGCCAAACCTTTTTGTAATTTGCTTAGAACGGATGATTATTCGCCCTTTAAGTACATTGCTTAGCATAAGAAGGATTCAGTTGTCTAATCAGGCGTCTAACTAAGCTGTGTGCGGAATTTATTAGTACTGATCGTTAGGAGAACGATCGCAAACGCAAATAATGCAAGTGCCTCAGGATACAGTACATCGAGACCGTTTCCTTTTAGAAGAACGCCGCGTGAGATGGTGACAAAATGGCGTAAGGGATTCGCGAGCGAGAAGATTTGGAAGAATTTTGGCATACTTTCCACAGGCGCGATCGCGCCTGATAGCTGAATCAGGGGCAGATTGATAAAGAATGAAGTCAAAATCGCCTGCTGCTGCGTCCGACACACCGTTGCGAGTAGAAAGCCAATTCCGATACCGACGCAGGCATACAGCCCCGCAAAAAACAGGTATAAAAAGATATTTCCTCTAAAGGGAACTTGGAAGATGAAGGTGGCAACACTCAGCGCTAAAATCACTTCTCCTAGCAACAAAACAAACAATGGAACCACTTTCGCTAAAATAATTTCCCACGCGGCAGCAGGCGTCATCAATAGCTGTTCGAGCGTACCCGTATCTTTTTCTCGCACAACTGCCGCCGTAGACACAAGAGAACTGCCTAAATTGAGAACCAATCCAATCACTCCCGGCACAATAAACCAGCTAGAAACTAATCCAGGATTGTACAAAATTGTCGCTTGCGTTTGGATCGGCGGCACAACGTTTGGCATGAATTGGCGACCGAACTGATTGATGATCTGGCTCATATATCCGTTGGCGATTCCTGCTGTATTTGCATCAACCGCATCAATCAGTACCTGAACTTCGGCGGGCTGATCGCTCTTCAACAGACGATTGAAATTTGGCGGAATGACCAGTCCAGCAGTGATTTGTCCTCGTCGGACTTGTTCGCCTAGAGCATGTTCGTCGAGAGTAACTGATTTCACCTCAAAGACCTCGTTGGCGGTTAAGGCAGAAATTAACTCACGACTCATGGGTGTATTGGAATAGTCGGTAACGCCCAGTTTGAGATGCTGCACATCGGGATTGAGTGCCAATCCAAAGATCAGCAATTGAATGGTGGGAGGAAACACCAGGAGAAAGATGAGTTGCTTGTTGCGAAGAATTTGACTAATTTCTTTGACAGACAGCACCCAAAACCGACTCTCAATCAATCGTCGAAAAAGTTTCATAGGACTGCATAGGACAAGATTGGCAAAAACCGAAAGATTAGTGATACAAGAACCATTCGTTCTTTAGTTAGAGTATTTAAAGGTGTGCTTGTTCAAAAATTGTGCTTCCAAAAATCGTGCTTGTTAAACTCCATCTACTGCTTTCACCTCCGTTTCCTACCCAGATAGCTGCATTCGACTAATAATTTTGCGAGCAATACTAAATAGAAGAAACGCTAGTAGAGCCAACAGCAAAGGAGCCGACCATACGCCTGACCAACCCGTTCCTCGCACAAAGGCATCACGGGTTAACTCGATGTAGTACCGGGCTGGAACTAAGTTTGTGATCAGTGATAGCGGAAACGGAATGTTGTTGAGAGGATAGATAAAACCAGACAACAACAGTGATAACAGAAAGCCTACGGTAGCCACTCCCTGAACAGCAACGGATCGATTACTCGCACGCACGCCGATAAACAATCCGAACATGACGCTAGCAGCCAAAAACGCAAGCGAACCAATCAGCAACGGAGTTGGATCTCCAACAAATCCGAGTTGCCAAATCGCACAGCCTAATCCCATAACAAACAACGTTTGTCCGATCGCAACGATAAAATAGGCAAGCCCTTTCCCCAGCAGTAGCTCAGCCGCGCTGACGCTGGATGCATAGATTTGCAGAATCGTTCCCTGCTCCTTCTCACGAGACATTGCCAGGGCGGCCAGCAACGATGGATAAATCGCCAAAATTACCCCAAAAACCCCTGGAACAATATAAAGCGACTCTTGACGCCCTGGATTAAACCAAAGCCTAATGCGAGGTAAAATTTTGCTAGGCGACTGCAATAGATTTTGATCTTGGATAAAAGCATTTGTGAACGCTTGAATACTATTTTTAATCACACGAGCATTGTTGACATCGGTTCCGTCAATCAAGACTTGAACAACACTAGTTTTTCCAGCTTTAACATCTCGGCTAAACTCTGGAGAGATAATTACAGCCGCTTTTGCCAATCCTCGTTCAATTCCATCTCGAACCGGATCAGTGCCGCTCCATTGAACGGGAAGAAATTGATTCGTTGCGTATAAGCGTTCAACATAACTTTGGCTAAGATTACTGTGATCAAAATCTTGCACAATCAGGGTGATGTTCTTGGCTTCTAACCGAATTGCAAAGCCGAAGATAAATAGCGTCATCACAGGCAGGATGAACGCTAACGCTAACGTCAAGCGATCGCGCCGAAATTGAGCCAGTTCTTTGCTGCATTGAGCTAAAATTCGCTTCATGGCTTGACCTGCGTGCGTTGAACCACACCGATAAAAGCATCTTCAAGAGAGTAAGGGATCGGGCGAATTGAGGAAATCGTCAGGTGAGCTGCTTGGAGGCGCGATCGCACCGCGTCTATTTCTGCTGGATCATTGATCGCAACATGTAAGCGATCGGCAAAAATCGACACCCGCCACGGCTCCATTTGCTGTTTCAGCACATTAGACGCCGCTTGAGTTGGATTTGGTTCATGACGCTCTGAAGCAGTAACAACCACTTCAAGGAGTTGTCCCGGCTGTGCGGCTTTGATTTGGCTAGGAGAGCCTTCTAGCACGGTTTCTCCTGCCACCATAAAGCTCATACGATTACACTGCTCAGCTTCTTCGAGGTAGTGGGTGGTCACAAGAATCGCGGTTCCGTTGCGGGCGAAGTCGTTGATGAGTCGCCAAAACTGGCGACGCGCCAACGGATCAACACCCGATGTGGGTTCATCAAGAAACAGAATGTCTGGTTCGTGCATTACAGATGACCCAAAGGCGACGCGCTGCTTCCAACCGCCGGGAAGTTGTCCGGTCAGCATGTTTTCTTGTCCTTCGAGTCCGCACGTGGCGATCACCCAATCGATTTTCTCGCGGCGGAGTTTACGCGGCACTCCGTAGACCCCGCTATAAAACTCTAGGTTCTGAAGAATGGTGAGGTCATCGTACAGCGTAAATTTTTGGCTCATGTAGCCGATTCTGCGTCTCAGTTCGCTTGTGCGTAGATTGCCACGCTCTCCGCCTAACGAGATATCGCCAGCGCTGGCAGGAAGTAACCCACACAGCATTTTAATCGTTGTGGTTTTACCTGCGCCGTTGGCTCCAAGTAACCCAAAAATTTCGCCGTAGCGGATCTCAATGTTGACGTTTTTAACCGCCTGAAACTCGCCAAACCTACGATCGAGCTTGTTCGCGTAAATCGCAATTTGATCGGTGGCTCGTCTTTGCCCGCCTCGCGCTCTAGGAAATTCAAAAAATCCAGGAGCAGAACCCTGTTGACGGAGACGAGTGACGAAGACGTTTTCTAACGTCGGCTCAGCAGATTCAAGGGCGGAGAGGTCTAAATTGTGTTGGGCAAACAGTTGTTTGACTTGAGCTTCCCCAGCTTGAGGATCGCTGACGAGAACATCTAAGCGATCGCCAAAGGTTTGAGTATCAATCAGGTGCGTGGATGGGGCACTCGTGAGAATGCGTTCGGCGCTGGCGAGGTCGGGCGTGTGAACTTCTAGACGATGCAAGCCTAAGTTGCGCTTAAGTTCGGCAGGCGTTCCGATTTCTTGAATTTGACCGTCGTACATCAGGGCAACGCGATCGCAGCGTTCGGCTTCATCGAGATAAGGCGTAGCAACCACGACAGTAACCCCTTCTGCTGCAAGCGCCGCGAGAACATCCCAAAACTCCCGGCGAGACACCGGATCAACACCGGTCGTGGGTTCGTCGAGCAGCAGCAGTTCGGGTTGAGACACTAAGGCACAGCAGAGCGCCAGCTTTTGCTTCATTCCGCCTGAGAGCTGCCCCGCTAAGCGATCGCTGAACCAATCCAAACTCATTAGCTGGAGATACTTGCGTCGCCGCTCTTGAAAAATCTGAGCATCGACTTCGCGCAAGCCCGCCACATAGCGCAAATTCTCATCAAGGCTCAAATCTAGGTACAGCGAAAACTGCTGTGTCAGGTAGCCAATTTTGAGCCGCGCATCTCGCGCAGGTTGCCCCAAGACCTGAACCTCTCCCGCCGTCGCTTCTAAAACGCCGCCAAGAATATGAAAGGTTGTCGTTTTTCCAGCACCATCAGGACCAATCAAGCCAAAAATTTCGCCCTGCTGCACTGTAAAGTCGATTCCTCGAACAGCGGCAACTCGTCCGTAGTGTTTGTGAAGATCGTGGACGTGGAGAACGCAGTTGGAGGGATGAGGGATGAAGGATGAGGGATGAATTGGGTTTTGAGAATATGTTGTGGCACTCTGACTCATACGGTTGTCCTCCCAAATGGCTCTACTCCTAGTGTTTCATCCCTCATCCCTCATCCTTCATCCCTCAACCTAATCTCTCCATCCGCAGGCATTCCAGGTTTTGCAAACCCCGATGGATCGTCAATCGATAGTTTGATTCCAAAAACTTGTTTCACGCGATCGTCGCGAAAATAAATGTTCTCTGGCGTGAACGACGCTTTGGGATCGATCGCAGCGACTCTAGCAGTCAATGGCTGAGACGGATTGGAATCGAGAAAGACACTCGCTTGCTGCCCTACTCGAATCTTTCCGATGTCTCCTTCTGGAACGAATCCGCGTAAATAAACCGTGTTCAAATCGATGACTGTTAGTAGTGTTCGACCTGTTGCAACAACGGCTCCAGGCTCCACAGGTCGCGCCGTTACGACTCCATGAATGGGGCTTTTAATCTCGAATGAATCTAAGCGTTTCTGATATTGCTGCTGATTGGCGATCGCAGTTTTAACGTTGGCTTGAGCCGCCGCGAGTTTTGCTTGAGCTTGCTGACGTTGTTGAGAAAGTCCTTCTAGCTGAGCATCTCGGATTTGAGGATTGAGTCGCGTGGTTTCAACTTGAGTCAGACTGCCAGAGGCAGCATTAAGCTGATCACGGGCGGCTCTAGCGGCATCTTGACGAGCTTGCAGAGTGGCTTGAGCCGTTCCAACGGAGGCTTGAGCGACTTCAAGATTGGTTTGCGACTGCTCAAACTGCTGGCGATCAATTGCGCCTTGAGCGACGAGTTGAGCATAGCGATCGCGGTCTTTCTGAGCAAATTTCAATCGCGACTCGGCTTCTTTTACCTGCGCTTGTGCCTGTTTCACCTGTGCCTCTGCCTGCGACAGTTGTGCCCGCGCAGACGACACGGTAGAAGACGCTTGCTCAATCCGACCTCGTGCATCTCCTCTAGACTGCACCAGATTGAGTTGCGCTTCTTGAATCCGACTATCGACGACGGCAATGTCGAGTTTGGCTTGCTGTTCTGCCTGCCTTGCCGCGGCAACCTCTGACGTTGCCGCTAGCAGTTGAGCATTGACTTCTTCATCGGTTAGTTGAGCCACAACTTGCCCTGGCTGTACTTCATCTCCTTCCCGAAATTTCATTGAGGTGATGCGTCCAGCAGTTTTCGCGCCAATGTCGGTTTCATTCGCTTCGATGCGTCCGCTCAACTTGAGACTTGTGGCAGCCGGGCGCGGAATCAGCAACCAAATGCCGTAACTGATCGCCGCGATCGCTAGCACCACTGGAATGAGTAGTCTAGGATTTGGCTTGCGTCTCGCAGATTTCTGAGGTGCAGCCGCAGCAGGGCTGTCAGCCGGTTGAGGAAGAGTCTGAGTCATAATCAGTACACCTTGCGATCGCGGCAAATCGCGAACGTTTCTGATGATTTATACGAATCATACTAGACGGTCTAGTATGATTAAACAAGTCTGATTTGAAAAAATTAATCTCGATTCGGGTTTCTCACTATGACTAAATCAGAGACTAAATCAGATCCGCCCCTCACTCAAAAGCAAGAACAGATTCTTCAAGGGGCAACGCGAATTTTCTTGACCTTTGGGTATGCCCGAACCAGTATGGATCGGGTAGCAGCCGAAGCAGGCGTTTCTAAGCAGACGATCTACAGTCACTTTGGCGATAAGGAAAATTTGTTCATTGCGTTGATTGAACGCATCACAATTGGGCGATTTCGGGATCTGATCGGGTCTGAGTCTCACGCAAAAGCGCCTGAAACGCTGCTACGAGAACTTGCAACGACGTATCTAACGAAGGTTGCAGGCAACCCAGAATACATTTCTCTGATGCGGATAACGATTGCTGAATCAGAGCGATTTCCAGACCTTGCAAAGTTGTTTTCTCAAACTGTGATTCTGCGTGGAAAATCGCTGCTCATTGAGTATCTCAAGGCTCACCCAGAGCTAAATATTTCTGATCCAGAAGCGATCGCTCACATTTTCTTTGGCTCCCTCGTCTCTCATGTGATGTTTCAAAACATCATGCACGGTCGAGAATTGATGCCGTTGGAGAGCGATCGCTTGATTAATACGCTGATCGATTTGATTTTAGGGCGCTCTAACTGAACGATTAAGCCAAATTTTGCATCCTTTCTGGATTAATTCCCATTCACGTAGCTTTACTGACGGGTTCCGTACAAGCTTACTGCCCTTGTAGCCTTGTAGCCGCATTCTGAGCGCGTTTCTGTTCATCAGTCAGTTTCTGCTCCCCGTACAGTTTTGCGGCTTGCTGATAGTCCCGAAGCGCTGCGCTATTGTCTCCAGAAGCAAGGGAGGTGTTAGCACGATTGAAATAGGCATCAGCAAACGCAGGGTCGAGGCTAATTGCGCGATTGTAGTCTGCGATCGCCTGCGGTCGATTGCCCGCTTTCGCATGCTCAATGCCCCGGTTGTAATAGAAGTTGGAATTATTAGAATCAAGATCGATCGCCTGAGTATAGGCATCGATCGCACCTTGGCGATCGATCCCCTGACTTTTGCGATAGCCATCTTGAAAAAATTCTTCAGCGTTAGAGAAATTATTGGCGGAGCGGGGAAGCAGCGGCTGAAACACAGCAAATAGAACGGCTCCGAGCAATGCTAGAACGGCGAGTCCTGCGAGTGCAATCAGCCAGCCATCCGAAGAAAAATCGCGCGGCAAATTTCGCTCTTGAATGAACTGGTTCATCCGCTCTAAACGAGTGGAAGGGCGATTGTCGAGTTCTGTTGGGGCAACTGGAGGATCAGGATTGTTAAGAGACGTTTCGGGTGGGGGAGCTATAGTTTGTTGACCCGGATCAGCCACTCCTGCGGCTGCCATGCCTGCCATAGGGTAAGGAGCGAGAGTAGGAGTATCCCTTTTAGCATTAGAGTCGGGTTGTAGAGCGTATCGAGAACCAGAGTCTGGGCTTAGATCGTAGACTTCTTGCAATCGCATCAACTCGGTTTGAGTGTTGTCGCTAATTTGTCCACCTTGGGCAATGTTGGTGCGGAGGTCTTCTAGCTGCTTGCGCTTGTCCCGTTGGATCTCAAACGGCTGAACTGCTTCTGCTTTGATTTGATTCGCGATCGCATCTGGAACACTGTGCTTAATTTGTAGTGCATCCAAAATTTTGTTTCCGACCGGAGAAATTCCTCCTTGACTGGCTAAACTCAGCGCTTCTTTGCGGAAGTCAAGATACGGAGCTTGAGCGATCGGAATTTCGTAGCCATGACCCGTTGTGTAGAGCCTAGGTTTGGCAGCAGGCAGCTTTGTGGCAATGCGATCGCAAATATAGTCGTGCAACTCGATGATCGAAATTTGTCCGTCAAGAGTTCGATGCCCGATTCCGTCTGCCATCCCCGTCGATAAACCCTCGATCAGACATTGAGTGTAGGTAGAGAGGTCAGATTTCTCTTGAGGCGAGTAGTCGAGTGACCACGGCGATGTGAGCAGGACGCGGCGTTTACCGCTAAGCTGTTGTCCGATTTTGTCAATATCGCTGTCTGCAACCATACCTTGAGCATAGGCACCACTAAAACAGCCGTCGAGAATGAGAACCTGCTGCTGCGATCGACAGTTCTCTAAGCTCTCTTGCACCTCTGCCATCGAGAGCGCGGTTTCGTTTAGGGTATCGCGTCGAGTCGTGCGGCTTGCTAAAAATAATTGCCCAGAGTCATCGACAATGCCATATCCAGAAAAGTAAACCAGAACAACTTCATTTGATGAGCAGTTGGTCAGCATTTTCAGGGCAGAGCGCACCTGTTGCAAATCTGGATCGAGCAGCGACGCCACTTCTGATGCACGAACCGCGCCAATGTGTGGATGTTGCAGAACGTCTTGCAGTTTCTTTACGTCTTCTGTCGCGGCAGGCAACGCGCTAAAACTTTTGTCTTCGTACTGACCAACCCCAATAAGCAGTGCTGCTGTCATGCAAGCCCCCGATCGATGTGCTAACCGTCAAACTATCAAGCAATCCCTTGGTAAAGAAGATTATCAGAATTTCTTCTGAAAAGGGGTGTATCAGCACGAGAAGCAGCTAGAAATAGCGCGAATACAGAAATAGCGCATCCAAATCTGCGATTTCTCGAAGCAGATCTTTGCACAAGATTTTTGCGATCCCACTACACGGATCGAGAATGATGAAAAATTGCGCTAAATCATACTCGTAATGAGTATGATTAAAGAGATACGGTTTAAAATTTGTCCTTTTAATGCTGAATGTTCTATGGCTCACCTCACTGAACGAAGACCTGAGAACGCAGACGGTGATTTTTACGTCGATCGCTCCTGCATTGATTGCGATACCTGTCGTTGGATGGCTCCAGACATTTTTTCTCGCGATCGCGCTCAATCGATCGTCTATCATCAGCCTCAAACCGAACCCGAACGCCTAAGCGCAATGCAGGCACTTTTGTCCTGTCCTACCGCATCGATTGGAACCGTTGACAAACCGACCGATATTAAAATCGCTCAAGCGAGCTTTCCGATTCTGGTGGCAGAGAATGTATATCACTGCGGCTATCACGCTGAGAATTCCTTTGGGGCGGCAAGCTATCTGATCCAGCGACCGGAAGGAAACATTTTGGTTGATTCCCCTCGATTTACACCGCCGCTTGTGAAGCGAATCGAAGCAATGGGAGGCGTGCGCTATCTGTACCTAACCCATCGTGATGATGTTGCCGATCACCAGAAATTTCATGATCATTTTGGCTGCGATCGTATCCTTCACACCGACGAAATTACTCGCAGCACTGAGAGCGTTGAACTCAAATTGACTGGGCTTGAGCCGATCCAACTCGATCCAGAATTGCTGATCATTCCGGTTCCTGGACATACCAAAGGACATACGGTTCTGCTTTACCAAAATCGATTCTTGTTCACGGGCGATCATCTCGCGTGGTCTACCAAGCAAAATCACTTGGTTGGGTTCCGAGAAGCGTGTTGGTATTCGTGGGATGAGTTGAAGAAATCGATGGAAAAACTCAGCCACTATTCGTTTGAGTGGGTGCTTCCCGGTCACGGACGACGCTTTCATGCAGACGAGAAAACGATGCACCAAGAAATGCTGAAGTGTTTATCTTGGATGGGGCTGGATGCGCGTACGGGAGAGTGGGATTAAAGAGTGTTGGCAGCAGATTTGGTAGCGGATGTAGCGGATGAGCAGATGACGGAAATAATTTCATCTGCAACATCTGCTAAAAATTCGTTATCAACTAGCGATCTCAGGTCATTTACGATGAATCCCACAGTTCCTTCGGAGTTGCGCTCTGCGCTAATCGCATGAAGCATCACGAAAGCTGTCAACTCCCTTTCTAAACGCAATTGATACTATGCTTAGAAATCGACTATCTCGGCTGTAATAGCAATACACACGGCAATGGCACAGCGTAAACGCTCACTTCCTCTGTTTAGACATTGGCGCATCGGATTTCTCGCAACGTTGTTTGCCTTGTCGGTGATCCTGACGAACTGCACTCAAAACCAAAACGCCTCGAATCCTGCTACAAGTGGGACTGCTGGCTCATCTGGTGTTTTGGTGTATGGGTCGGGCGGGCAACCTGTGAATTTAGAAGCGGGCAATGTCACTGATGGAAATTCGCTCATTGTTCACAACCAAATTTACAACCGTTTGCTGGAGTTTAAACCTGGAACAACAGAGCTACAGCCGAGCTTAGCCACCGCTTGGAATGCTTCTTCAGACGGTAAGACCTATACATTTAAGCTGCGTCAAGGCGTAAAAT